>NZ_SJPP01000001.1:3839489-4439489 GCF_007860075.1 Symmachiella macrocystis | reverse complement strand
TATTTTGATCAACTTAGGGACCAGCGGAATGGAGCGCGCTAAGGATTCTTTACGCTATTTGTGGGCCTATCCTTCGCGGTCGACCTAATTGATACAATCATGGGGTTTTGGGTGAAATCGGCTATTGAGCGAGTGGCAGGTATCGAAAATGCCTCCGCTTTGGGGCATGATGGGTTTTAGCAATTTGACTCGGCGGTTGAGCGGGCGTGTGAACCGTTTGGGCTTCGGGCGTCGTGACGATTGCAAATTATCTTCATCGATTCTATGGACTTGTGGCCACCAATTTCCAGAAAAACGCACCGATGACTCAACCTCCGCAATGGATTCAAGACCTTACATACGACGCCACGGAAGAGATTCACGCGTTTGATGTACTCGCGCCTGTGGGCTGTCATTACCACCAGATCGACTCGCAATGGGAGGTGACAATCTTCGCTTCCCGGACCGAGGTTGTGGGTGGTCCTAAAGACGGCACGCAGACCTCTTCCAACTTTTCGCTCGACCTCAACGGCGTCTACAAATTGCTAGACGACGTGACCGAGTTTCGCTGGCAAGCACTGCCCGTGGATGAGGCGGACGATTTGGGTCCGCACGTCTCACTGGTCGGCACCCGTAACGGGCACCCGGTTTGGCTACGGATTCTTGCCCAAGCCCCGGTGAACTTCGAACCCGGCCGTATCATCTCCGCTTATGACGGAAACTGGGATGAAGCTTGGACGTGAGTTGAGTAGGCAGTAGGCAGAAAGTAGTGGCCGGTGGTCAGTGGCCGGTGGCCAGTGTTTGTTTATGATCGCTTAGCTGCGCAGTCCTACAGTCTAAGGTCTATAGTCTACCGCCTAACCTCGCGGTAGGCGTTCTAGGCTTTCGTGGGAGCCGACTAATACGAGGACGTCGTCGGGCTGCATGACGTCGTCGGGTTTGGGGACGCTGGTGATGCGTAGGGTTTGAATCAGTTCGCCATCTTTTTGGACCGTCACAGTCCGCTTTAAAGCAACAAGGTTCACCTGATATTCTGTCCGCAGTTGCAGTTGCGACAACGTCTTGCCGCGAAACTCAACCGGACAGCGGATGTCGATCAGGCTGTACCCTTCAGCCAGTTCGATCAGGTCCTGGAACTGCGGATTGGCTAAGCGACGGGCCAGGCTGTTGCCGGTTTCAATTTCGGGTTGCACGATGTCATCGGCCCCGATGCTTTGAAAGATTTCCGCATGCGTCGTTGTTTGCGCACGGCAGATGATCCGCTTGGCACCGATTTTCTTCAGAGTCGCCGTCGTCAGTAGCGCTCCTTCAAAGTTTTCGCCGATAGCAACGACGCAAACATCGCAATTTTGCACGTCCTGGCTGAGCAGGGCTTCTTCGTCGGTGGAATCGAGCCGAACGGCCAAGGCGACGTCGTCTTTTACAGCGGTGACGAGATTCGGATTGCGATCGATCGCAATCACTTCGACATCACTTTTGCCCAAGCTCTTCGCCAGCGTGGTTCCAAAGCGTCCCAAACCTAAAATCGCAATCCGCTGCACTGTTGATTCTCCTGTACGACGACCAAGCTAGACCTGCGTTCCCCGCGTGCAGACATGATAGGGGGTAGCACCGCTGAAACACAATTCCAACTATGGGCTGCTTGTCTCCGGGGTGGAATTGCGTGTATGAAACAACGTACAACCGACGATCAACAGTCGGTGATCTTCGGCTGACCGTACACAGCGTGCCTCAATGCTAAAACAGGAGTCCGCCAAGTTGTTGAATTCCCTCTCGTACAATCTGCTGACACCTGCGCAAATTTGTTTTGGCTGGGGACGTCGCGCCGAAGTCGGCGAATTGGCCCGCGGGCTGGGACAGCGAGCTTTTGTGGTTGTGGGATCACAGACCTTATGCCGCAACGGGATGTTGGCAGAAATTCAGCAGCGACTCGCCGCTCAGGATATCAAATCAATCCACGTGGCGGATATCTCACACGAACCGGAGGTCGCCGACGTCGACCGGTTGGTTGAACAATTGCGCCAACATCAACCTGCAGCGGGCGATTTTGTCATGGCGGTTGGGGGCGGAGCGGCAATCGATCTAGCGAAAGCCGCTGCCGCGATTGTCACCAATGCTGCCGGGGACTCGGTTCAGGATTATTTGGAAGGGGTCGGGCGGGGTCGGGAGATCATAGCCGCTCCGCTCCCCTTGCTGGCCATGCCCACGACCGCGGGCACCGGCAGTGAAGCCACGAAAAACGCGGTGATTTCTTCCTACGATCCCCCCTTCAAAAAAAGCCTGCGGTCCGATGCGATGATGCCCGACATCGTGCTTATCGATCCAGAATTGATGGTCACGGTCCCGGCGACGACAACCGCTTACACCGGGATGGATGCGATTACGCAGTGCATCGAAAGTTACATTTCTCGCCGCCGACAACCGATTCCACAAGCGTTGGCCATTGAGGGATTGAAACGTGCGGTACCAGCGATTACCGCAGCGGTTGCCCACGGCGATTCTCGCCCCGCTCGGGAGGCGATGGCGCATGCGGCGTTGTTATCAGGCATGGCATTGGCGAATTCCGGCCTGGGGATGGCGCACGGTGTGGCAGCGGCGCTGGGGGTGCATTGTCGTGTCCCGCACGGTTTGGCCTGTGCAGTGATGTTGCCCGTGGCGATGCGGACCAACCGCGCTGTCGCCCGCGACGAACTCGAAATCATTGGACGCACGATTGTCGACGATGCACTACGCGGCGCCGCCGCGGTCGATGCGGGGATTGCCAGGATTCAGGAGATCTGCGACGAAGTGAAAATCCCCCAGACTCTGACCGAGATCGGAGTATCGGCGGAGCAAATTCCGGAGATTGTAAAAAGCTCGCGAGGAAATAGCATGAACGGCAATCCGCTTGAATTGAGTGATGCGGAGTTAACGCAGATCTTGGAGGGCATGCTGTGATCATCGCTGCCGGATTGACGCCCGCTTGGCAACAAATTGTGCTGCTCGATCGCTTGCAGCATGGTGAAGTGAATCGCGCACGGGAGGTACATTGGTGTGCCTCGGGCAAAGTGCTGAACGTGGGCATTGCTCTGCATCACTTGGGAGCGGAGGCGGAGACCATTTCGCTGGTCGGCGGTCTGCCCGCGCATTCGATCGATGTCGAGTTTGAAAAATTCGGGATCGCCCGCAAATGGATATCCACCGAATCTGCCACGCGCGTGTGCACGACGTTGCTCGAAGCCGAGACCGGGATCGCCACCGAATTGGTCGAAAACGCCGCCGCTGTCACTGCCGGGGAACTCGCCGATTTTCATTCGGCGTTTTGCGAATCGTCGACGGCAGCCGATGTGATTCTCCTCGCCGGTTCACTTCCAGCGGGGACACCGGAGACGTATTACCGGGATCTCATGACAGGGCTCGACGCGCGTGTGATCATCGACGGACGTGGAGCGGAATTGGCGGCGGCGCTTGAGGCAGCGCCTTTTTTGGTCAAACCCAATCGCGAAGAGTTAGCCCGTACGGTCGGCCGGGAGTTGACCAGCGACGATGACCTAGTCGCGGCGATGCGCGAACTGAATGCCGCCGGCGCTCAATGGGTGCTCGTCACCCAGGGTGCCCATGCCGTTTGGCTGACATCGGCAACCGAGTGTTTGCAGTTTCAGCCACCGGCAATCACGCCGGTCAATCCGATCGGTTCAGGCGATTCACTGGCAGCCGGCATCGGCTGGGGACTGGCGAACGGAGAGGAGATCACGCGGGCAGTGCAACTGGGCATCGCTGCCGGGGTCGAAAACGCGCTGCAATTGCTCCCGGGGCGGGTAGAGGCTGATACGGTTATAGAGCGAGCGGGGACGATTACCGTGGAATCCTATGGCTAACGCAGATTGAATCAGGGCTAGTGGTTGCAGCCAAATGACGATCCGATAGACTGAGGACTGTCCGATTGCCCCGCCATTTGCCCCACCGCAGTTCCCATGAATTCACCGCTGCCGCTATTGTCCGCTGATGATGTTCGTCAGTACATCGCCGAGAACCTCCGTGCGGCTGATTTTGCCGACAAACGGGTGTTATTGATCGTTCCCGATGCAACACGGACCGCGCCGTTGCCGTTGCTTTTCGACGCCGTTCACAGCCAATTGTCGTCAGCTGCGGCAAAAATCGATGTGCTTGTGGCGTTGGGGACGCACCCGGAAATGCCGCAGGCCGATATTCGGCGGCTGTTGGGGATTTCCGATGCGGACAGCAACGGGCGATATGCCGACGTGGAGCTGTTCAATCACGAATGGGACCGGCCGGAATGTCTACTTTCGCTGGGAACATTGAGCGAAGCGGACACTCGCGAGATATCTGGGGGCCTTCTGGAAGAAGCGGTCGATGTCGCCATCAATCGCCGCATTGCCGACTACGACGTGCTGTTGGTGCTGGGACCGGTATTTCCGCATGAGGTCGTCGGGTTTTCGGGAGGGAACAAATACTTCTTTCCCGGGATTGGTGGCGCGGAGATATTGAATTTCTTCCACTGGCTCGGCGCGCTGATTACCAATGCTTCCATCATCGGCGTCAAAGAGACCCCCGTGCGGAAAGTCGTCGACCGGGCCGCGGCGATGATTCCAGTTGAAAGGCGTTGCTTGGCGTTTGTGGTGGCGCCCGATGCGAGTCTGTACGGCATGTTTTATGGGACTCCGGAATCGGCCTGGAACGCTGCGGCTGATTTGTCGGCGCAGGTGCATATGCGCCGCGTGCCGAAACCGTTCCAAACCGTGCTATCCTGCGCGCCGCCGATGTACGACGAATTGTGGGTCGCCGGGAAATGTATGTATAAGCTCGAACCGGTTGTGGCTGATGGCGGAGAGTTGATTATCTACGCGCCGCACATGCACGAGATTTCGATCACGCACGGTCCGTTGATCGAAGAAGTCGGCTACCATGTGCGGGATTATTTCACCGCACAGGCAGAACGATTCTCGCATATCCCCCGCGGCGTCTTGGCGCACTCCACACACGTGCGGGGCGGCGGGACATTTGTAGACGGAGTCGAACATCCGCGCGTACAAGTGACCTTGGCCAGTGGGATCCCACAAGAAACGTGCGAACGGATCAATCTGGGCTATCGCGATCCCAGTACGATCAACGTCGAGGATTTTGCGAATCGTGAACATGAGGGTGTGTTGTTGGTCCGTAAGGCGGGCGAGATGTTGTACCGGCTTGAGGATTAGTTGTTATCCGGGTGCGCGGCGTCGTACCTGTTAGTCATGAACTATCAATAACGAGAAACGAACAAAACGAGATGAGTGAACAACCGGAGATTTCGCGGCGGCTGGAGGTCGCCTTAACGGTGACGCAGGCGGCTGCGGAGTTGATCATGCCGCACTACCAATCAGCCGATTTGGCGGTGGAGAGCAAAGGGGACGAAAGTCCTGTGACCGTGGCGGACAAAGGGGCGGAAAAACTCATTCGCGAACGACTCTTCGACGTCTTTCCTGACGATAGCGTGTTGGGAGAAGAATTTGACGATGTCGAGGGGACCAGCGGATTCCGTTGGGTCCTTGATCCGATCGACGGCACGAAATCGTTCATCCACGGCGTGCCGCTGTTTGGCACGTTGGCTGGTTTGGAATACGACGGCCGCTTAGTAGCGGGTATTTGCCGGTTTCCCGCTCTCAATGAAGTCGTCTACGCCTCGCTCGGAGAAGGTGCCTGGTGGCAACGTCGCGATCAGAAACCGGTCGCCGCCCGCGTCAGCGATATTTCGGATATGTCGCAGGCCCTGTTTTGCACTACGACCATCACACGTTGGGAACAAATCGGCCGCACCGAAGCGTTTCATGATCTCTGCATCAAATCAAAACTGACCCGCGGTTGGGGTGACTGTTACGGACATATTCTGGTCGCAACCGGGCGGGCCGAAGTCATGATTGATCCCGAATTGAGTGCTTGGGATTGCGCCGCCTTGATTCCAATCATGGTCGAAGCGGGGGGCGACTTCGTCGACTGGAAGGGCAAACGGTCAATGCATTCAGGAAATGGGTTGTCGGTGAATGCGGCTTTGAAAGATGAGATTTTGGCAATTTTGAAATAAAGCATCAGCCGCAAAGCGTGCCCCCGGCGGAGTCGGGGGTTGAGGGAAAACGGAATCGTTTCACAGCCTCGACCAGCAGTCCCTGGTTTTACCGGGGGAAGGACAATTGATGTTCGCAGCCCCGGCACCTCCCCACGACGGTTTGAGTTCGTATGACTATATCGCCGTGGCGATGTATTTGCTGGGAACGATCGGCATCGCACTGTATTTTGCGAAACGACAAGGCTCGACGGAGGAGTTTTTCCTCGGCGGCCGGAACATGCCTTGGTTCGCTGTCGGCTTGAGCATCATGGCGACGTTGATGTCGACGATTTCGTACTTGGCGCAACCGGGAGAGCTGATCAAAAACGGCATCACGATGTTAGTCGGCACTCTGGCGGTGCCGCTCAATATCCTGGTGATCTTTATGCTGTTCGTGCCGTTCTTTATGCGATTACGTCTCACCAGTGCGTATGAATTTCTAGAATTGCGATTCAACTATCCCGCGCGTGCAATGGGAGCAGCGCTGTTTGTTTTCATGCGGCTGGGCTGGATGGGGGTGGTCGTTTATACCTCGTCGATGGCGTTGACGGCGATGACGCGGGGTAACATTCCCCAGGAATACCAAAGCGCGCTGATCTATTTTGTGATCGTCGGTGTGGGGGTCTTCGCGACCGTCTATACAGCTGTGGGCGGAATGCGGGCGGTGATTTGGACGGATGTGGTGCAGTTCTTAGTGCTATTTGGCGGCACGCTGATCACATTGGGCTACATCGCCGCGACCACAGGCACCGGGCCGACACATTGGTGGGAAACAGCTTCAACCGTAACGGAATCCCACGCAAGTCCACCGATTTTCAGTTGGGACATTCGAGTACAGCGGACCATGTTCTGGGCGGTTTGCATGGTCTTCTTCTGGACGATCTGTACGCACGTCTCGGACCAAGTTGTGTTACAGCGATATTTTTCAACCAAGTCGTTGAAGGCGGCCCGCAATAGTTATCTCTTGGCGGCGGGGGCGGATTTTGTCGTGTTGGTCCTGCTGGCACTTTGTGGTTTGGCGTTGATGTCGTTCTACTTGGAACACCCCACGTTCTTGCCGCTCGATGCCGATACGGGCGAACACGTTTCAGTGTCTTCAAATTTTGCGGATAAAGTCTTCCCCTACTTTATCGGCCATCAACTTCCTCCCGGCGTCGGCGGCTTGATATTGGCCGCTTTGATTGCCGCAGCTATGTCGAGCATTGATTCGGGAGTGAACTCAGTTTCCGCCGTCATCACCACCGACTTTTTCGCTCGATTGAATCCCGAAGGGGCAAAGAAAATCAGCGAATTGAAGTTGGCGAAAATCCTCACGGTGACCATCGGAATGATCTCGACCGGCGTCGCCTGTTGCGTGGCCTATATCGTGATCTCTCACAAAATTAATATCTTTGAAGTGATGCAACCCGCCTTCAATATGTTTTTGGGGCCGCTGGCGTCACTGTTTGTGATCGGCATGTTCCTGCCGCGGTGCACAGCCCGCACAACGATTCCGGCGGTTATGCTGGGAACCTTGGTCGCGATTATTTGGAGTTACTGGAAACCGATCGCCGGATTGAGTTATTGGAAGCTGATTTACGAGGAATGGGATGCGACCGCGGTCATTAATAATGCGCCGACATTCACATTGTCGACCACGGTTCCCTTTCTAGTCGCAGTGATTTCCGCAGGAATTCTTGGTCTGTTATTCGAATCCGGTTCGCCGCACTCCGGATCTGATTTCACCTGGTTTCAGATCATGAAACGGGATCCGGATGCTCCCCATGTTTCGACGACAGAAACGTAATCGATGCACCGCTAGTGTGCGTGGCGCCTGTCGGTCGTAAAAAAGCCTCACACAAAGCCACCAGCGGCTACTCGCACCGTTTCCTCCGTCAGT
Organism: Symmachiella macrocystis; assembly: GCF_007860075.1. Taxonomy (NCBI): domain Bacteria; kingdom Pseudomonadati; phylum Planctomycetota; class Planctomycetia; order Planctomycetales; family Planctomycetaceae; genus Symmachiella; species Symmachiella macrocystis. Next base: position 4,431,552 of record NZ_SJPP01000001.1, on the reverse strand, counting down.
TCTCCGCCCCAATCGCGACGCCGCACAAGACTGGTCGTCCCGCTCCGGGGGTGAGTGAGATTTTTAGTTCTTCGGTGATCGCAATCTCTTTGAACTCCTTCACCAAGATCCGCTGCGAGCCGCCCGATTCTTTTACCACGTCCAGGTCGGCGAGGAGTCGCTGATCCTGCAATGACACATTGAATTGGCGATGTCCTGGCGAGATGTCATCCGGTTCGGCGAAATAGAGTCGCACCGTGTAGTTGCGAGGTTGCTTGGCGCGGCCGGGGAGCTTGATGGTGATCTCCTCCGCTCCCTCGACTCCCGACGCGGCGACCCATTTCAGACCGGTGCCGGTAATTTTTGCGGAGTGATTGCGAAAGTAGCTCGGGTTATCACCGGTGACTTTGACCTTAACGTCGGGAGACGTTCCGCCGACGCTGGGATAATCCAACCACATCATCCCGGTCTCATCAACGCGATCTCCAGGGGCGCCGAAGTTGACCGCAAGTTGCCGTGGCTGTACGTCCGGTTTTTTCAATGCGCCGTAGGTCCACAAATCGGCATCGGGAACGTGTACCAGCGCCAGTGAGGTGAAAATGGAATACCCACACACACAACCATGCGCCATGTTGGGAGCATTCAACACACCCCCGGCCGGGATCAGGCTGTTGCGACACCCGGATCGAAACCCGGTCAGCCGCGAGGTCGTGCCAGTCTCCACATCACAAAAACCGGCGTCCCCCGCGCGAAACGTCAACAGATGTTCGTTGGCAATCGCATAATTGCAGTGATGCCCTCTTTTCGTGAACTCCCAATCGATCTCCTCGTCCGTCACCGGATGTTTGCGCTGTATCGACTCGCCGGTGGCGATGTTGTAAGCCAGTCCGGGACCGCGCTGGTCGATCACTTGATCCTTCCATAAAATCACGCGGTCCCACAGGTTTTCCGGATGGCCGGCAAAGCCTTTGCCTTGGGCATATTTCCGCCACAGTTCTTTACCATCCTTGCCACGATAGGCAATCATTCCCTTGTTGTTGGAGACCATCAGCACATCGTTCTCCTGGGAATAACTCAGCCAAGTGGCGATCATGTCGGTCGTGTACCGCCAGATTTCATTGCCGGTGCGAACATCCATGGCGACGACATCCCGGTCGGGGCCAGCTTCGGGGATTTTGCCGCGGCGTTTCCAGTCGAGATACAAATCTTGGATCATGCCATCAAAGCAATACAACTTGCCGCCGTTGATGGCGACGAAGGGGAAACTAAACTTGGCTGTTTTCTTCCAGAACATCTCTCCGCTATTCCGGTCGATGGCTTGCAACTCGACCGGCAACCGCCCTTTGCCGGGGACTTCGCGAAAGACTTCCGCGATCAGCAGATCCTCATAAACGCGAAACCGGCCCCATTGCCCCTCAGCTTTGGGCAATGTGAATTCTGACATCACTTGGCCGGTGGCGGGGTCGTAACGACGGCAGACCTGTTCATTGACGAGATAGATTCCATCCTCCATCGCAACGAAATTGAAACCGGCAATGACTTTCTCGAAATCATTACCGCGACGGCCGGGTTGGATTTCGTCGCTATCTTCGAGCGGCATTTGCCACAACACGCGACCGGTATAGATATCGACGGCCGACAATTTGCTTGGACCTTGTAGAAACATCCGCCCACCGATCACCGTTAGACTCGGCCCCCAATAGTGGCGGTTATAAAACAAATCTCCATCAGCCGCCGGTCCCCCAAACCACAACACACCCAGCGGCGCTTTGACCAGTTTGTCTTTGGACATCAACGTATTGGCGGTGTCGCCATATTCGTGCGTCCAATCTGCTGCCCCGGGCAACGAACCCTCGCGGGAAATTGAGGAGAGATCCCCCACACGACGGACTTCGGCGTTCGCTAATCCTAAAGCGGCGACAAAATGTACGAGCATCTCGTGCTCGACATCTGAGGTCGCCAAGTAAGCCGCGCCGCCGTACGGGCGAAGGATTTGAAACGTCTTTTGAATCACGCTTGCCGCATCAGAAATATCACCCGACTGCGCATCTTCGGACGTGATCAACGACGCCATGTAGGGCGGCAATCCGAACTCCAACGGCCGGCCAACATGCGCCGAGACGCGCGTGCCATAAACACCGGCCGCATCCAATTTGCGACGGACGGCATCGATTTTCGCAGCATCCGAATCAATGGCGATCACCGGCAACTGGGATTGAAGTAGCAACTCGTCGATCAAGCGACCGTCGTCAACCCCCATAACCAAGGCATAGCCCGTATCCGATGGGGACGCTTTGAGTAATGCCGCAACCTTTTCCGCAGTGGCGGCATCCGTTGATGCAAGCTCCACACTCTCTGGTTTGTGGTGTCGCGGTTCGGTTTTTTCCGCACCGAAGCAATAGAATTTCCCCTCCTGCGTCACAACAAACAATTTGTCAGCAGCCGCGATCATCGATGTCGGTGTTCCCTCTATCGCGGCGGACCATGTTTTGTTTGCCGGAGAATTCTCCGTGGGCAAATCGATGGCGAAGACTTGTCCCGCCTGAAATCCATACAAACGATTGCCGGCCTTGAGGTGGATCGTCAGCGGGTTGTCCGCCAACCATTTGGCTGCATCGCCCTCGGCTTTGCCCACAATGTCGGCGTAGGACAATTCCCATTTCTTGGCTAAGGACAACTGTTTGACCAGCTTGCCGCGACGATCCTTGGTCTCAGTGTATTGGGGATCCGCCAAGTCCAGGGCAACCACGTTCCCCCCTTGGACGCCGTAGACCGTATTGTCCGCCACCACCGGTCGCCGTGCTTCGACGGTTGCTAAGAGTTGATCTGGGACGTGAAAAATCTTGTCGCCATGAAACAACCAGTCACCGGCTGCAATCGCATGAAAATCGGTCTTGCCGCGGGAATCGTACTTCATCCCAATTGGTTTTCCCGTGCTGAGCGAACGGGCCAGCACCCTCTCACGGCCACAGGGCAAAAACAGTCGGTCACCGGCGACGACGGCATAGCCTTGCGGTGCGGAATCCGCGAGCACGGTGCTTGTCAGGTGCGGCTTCTCATCCGTGGCGTCTGCGTTTTGCAGATCGAGCGTGTAAAGCATCACTCCTTCAAACGGCCAGACGCCGGCTGTGAATTGGATTTTGCCATCGCTCAAAACCGGTCCGCCCCGCATGGGCCATACCGATGTCAACCGGCCATTGCCAATCACCTTGCGATTTGTGGGAGCCGTATTGTGTTGCCAAACGACGGTACCTGTTTCAGCATCGAGGCAATAAAACACACCGTCATCCGCGCCGAAATACAGGCGGCCTTCGGTGAACACCGGTGCAAATCGAATCGGGCCACCGGCGAAAAACTTCCATTTCTCAGCTCCGGTCGATGCCGCGATTGCCGTCAGCGAATCATTCCGCGCGGAGGCGACATACAACGTGTTGCCAACCACGATCGGTTCATACCCCGCATCGAATTGCAAACGCGGGTCTTCGGGCCATGCGGGTGCCGACGGGGAGCGTTGGAGTGTCCATTGCAGGTGCAACTCTGACGGGATTGTATCAGGCGCAGCAGCGCTCCGCTGACTGTCGTACCGCCATGTTGGCCAATCCCCGGCAACAACCGTTGAGAGGCCAGTCCACAAATATCCCACAAAAAGCAGCCCCGCCAGCATGATCCGCAACATGGTTGTTTCCCCAATCGTTGTATTGCCAACTCTTACCGTTCGGGCGCGAACATAAACGACTTAACCGCCTCTTACAGGAGGCGACTCGGACTCGAATTCTGTATGTACTATCGTACCGGCAAAGGTAGGCGGATGGCACCGAGCTAATGAAAAAAAGTGCCAACCGTCGGCAATGTGAACGATTGATGAACCTCTGTTAAGGCGCGCTGACCCTTCGATCAGTTCACCCCTTTTCTAGATGGTGCTCAATAGATTCCAGCCGCGCTGAAATTTGTTGCAAATAGTCAATGATCACCGCGTGTGTGTATTTTGCATCGATGCCCACGGGAGAATCCGGGCTGCTCAGTTTTTCAATCAGGCTGTCAAAGTCGGACTTTGGTTTGGACAACGGATCGTTTGTATTCATTTTTCTGCCTTGTCGTAAGTACCAGTCGGCTGTGGTAAACCCTAGAAACTTAGGATTTAGGGGATTGCGACACGGAATTCAACGGGGACACCCATCGCCGCCATAATGGCGTTGCCAATCCTTCCGTGAGCAGGTAACGTTAATACTGTGTGGGCTGACACGCCTAGGATTGCTCCTGGTGACCTTGGACTCAAATTAGAGGGGCTTCTGTGAAGGAACCTCACACACACGTTGGCTCAGCAGGCGATTCGTTATTTGATCAGATTGCAGATGAAATTACTGACCGGTTCAGCCGGGGCGAAACGCCGGACGTCGAAGAATTCGTTGCCCGCTATCCGCAATGGGCAGAGGTCATCCGCCAACTGTTTCCGGCATTGGCCGCATTGGCCTCTCCTGCGTCAACCGAATTTTGCGACGTAGCTTATCCCGAATCGACCGAAAAGATCATCGGAGATTTTCGTCTGATCCGCCAAATTGGCCGCGGCGGCATGGGGATCGTTTACGAGGCTCATCAGATCTCTTTGCAGAGACGGGTGGCGCTCAAGATCCTACCATTTGCAGCGGTCCTCGACCCGCGTCAATTGCAACGATTCAAAATCGAAGCGCAGGCTGCCGCTGGATTGCATCATCCGCACATTGTGCCAGTCCATTCCGTAGGGACCGATCGCGGCGTGCACTATTATGCGATGCAATACGTCGACGGACAAGATTTGGCAACGGTCCTCAAGCAGTTGCGACTCTCCTTGGTCGATGGTCAAATCGCCGAGATTCCGGCAGTCACGCGTGTCAAAAATCCTGCTTCAACCCAGGAAGCTGCGAATTGCGAGATGATCCTCGATCCACACGCCAGTGGAACTACATTTAATACCAATGAATATGAAGCGGAGGCGGCATCGGCAGCGCGTGCGGGGGAGACTATGCGCATTCAATGTCATACGACGCAATCGCTGAATGATTGTCACGACCGATTTCGTACAATCGCTGAGTTGGGCATTCAGGCGGCCGAGGCATTAGATTATGCACACCAACGGGGAATCATCCATCGCGACATCAAACCGTCGAATCTGTTGATCGACGGAGAGGGAGTGCTTTGGATTACCGATTTCGGCTTGGCCCAAATGGAATCCGAAGGCAGCCTCACCATGACAGGCGACTTCATCGGGACGCTGCAATATATGAGTCCCGAACAGGCGCTGGGACATCGCGGCTTGGTCGACCAACGAACTGATATCTATGCGCTTGGGGTCACGCTCTATGAATTGCTGACCTGTCAGCCGATGCTTGCCATGGCTGATAAAGCCGTCATGCTCAAAAAAATCTCCGAGGAGGATCCGCCGCTGCCCAGCAGTTTCGATCGCAAGATTCCTGCTGACCTGGAGACGATCGTCCTCAAAGCAACCGCTAAAGAACCCGAGGCTCGGTATGCCTCAGCGGTGGCGTTGGCGGCTGATTTGCGACACTACCTGGAGCTACGACCGATTCTCGCAAAGCGACCGGGGGTTTGGGATCGCTTAGCCAAGTGGTCGCGACGGAATCATACGCTTGTCTCTTCTCTGGCTGCGATCTTGCTGATGGCGGTTGTCGCGCTATCCCTCAGCATATTTTTTGTGGCCCGTGCCTATCAAGCAGAATCAAAACAACGGAAAATCGCCGAGTTGCAAACACGTCGCGGTGACGACAATCTTAAGCATGCCCTACAAGCTGTCAACGAAATGCTGACCGAGGTCGCCTCGGATGAAATTGTTGACGTTCCACAAATGGCAACCGTCCGGCGGGAATTATTGCAAAAGGCTGTCGGTTTTTTGGAGCAATTATTGGCCCACGAGGAAGACGACCCTGCCGTTCAATACGAAACTGCAAGGGCCTATGTGCGAATTACAGATATTCACGAAGCATTGGGTGAATTCGAACTAGCCGAGAACACTGCCAACCGTGCGATTGCGATGCTCAAAGAGTTGATCGACGCAGAGCCGCGAAATGTTGTCTACCGTGACACGCTGACTGAAGTGTATGGATATCTGGGGTTATCCTATTTCCAACGTCGGCCAACATTCATAGACGATGCCCTGGCTACCTGTAAATTGCGGCTGGATGAAACTCAAAGGCTGGTGCAGGATTTCCCAGACGAACTTCGATTGCGTTGCCGTTTCGCGGAAGTTAATACCGACATGGGCAATTTTCACTGGGAAGCCCAGCATCACCATGAAGCAGAAATCTATTTGCGTAAGGCCGTGCGTATTTGGAACGATATAAGCTCTGAGTATCCCGACGCCGCCGATGGGCCGGACGAAGCACATTGTCGGCAATGGTTGGGAACGATGTTGTTGCGCACGTTACGCTTTGACGAAGCTGAACCGGAACTGCTATTTGCGAATCGTGTCTATGAACAATTGGTGCAAGCCCAACCCGATAACACGGAAATCCGCGGGCGACTCGCCCAGAATCGGTCCTATTTGGGGGAGCTCTATTTTCAACAAGGGGACTACAACCGCTCCGGTGAATTTCGGCGTAAAGCTACTCACTTGCGGGAATTGCTCGCCGAAGAATTCCCCAACGTCTACGAGCATAAGCGACGATTGGCGGTTTGCTATCAGAATCTGATCTCAACGCTTGGAAAGGAGCAGCAGTTTGATGAAGCCCGCGTGCAAATGGAAAAACAGCGAGCATTGCGCCAGGATATTTTGACGCGCTTTCCACAACTCCCCGGAAAACCGGGCGGAATCGGTTGGGGAGCGTGTGACCTGGCGACAATGATGTATGAAACAGGCCATGTCGCTCTTGCTCGACAAAATTTTTCTCAAGCCTTGCAAGACTTTGAACTGGAGGTGGAGCATTTTCCACAACATTTCAGAGCACAACATTGGTTATCGTGGTTTCTCGTGAGATGCCCGATCAGCGATCTTCGTAATCCGCATCGAGCGCTACCGCTTGCTAAGCAAGCCACACTGACGCGGCCTGCCAGCAGCGATGCATGGTGCGTATTAGGTGTGGCGGAATATCGCTGTGGCCATTTCGAAGAAGCCATTACCTCCTTGAATCGAGCAGCTGAACTGTCCGACAATGACGTCTCGGCCGTCACCCAATATGTGCTCGCCATGATCGACTGGGAACAAGATCGTCACGACGAAGCTGTTCGCCGGTTCTCTGAGACTGAAGCCCTCAAGTCCGCGGCGCTCATGAACGATCCGACTCTCAAGTGGATCCACGACGAAGCGGCCATGCACTTAGGCTTAACGTCCAACGGTGAATGAACCCAGCAGCCGCACGCGCGGCGTTGCGCCGCAAATTCATCGCTACTATTGTGCGCGAGTGGTTAGAACGTCTATATAAAAACGTGTTCACAACAATTCCCCCTGTTATTCCGCTTTGAATAGGCACTATGACCAACACACTCGACGTCCATCCTGCCTCGCCCGATGAAGTCGTTGTTGCCCATCGCAATGTTTACGATATCTGGAGCAAAGGCCGCACACTCGAAGAACATATTCAATACCGTCTCAACGCCGATCAGCACCGTCGGGCGACATGGTTCGTGGGCTGTACCGGCGGGCATGTTGCGACATCGCTGGGAAGCTATCCCGTCGAGTTTCAAGTGCGCGGCGAATCGATTCCCGGTTTTGCGATCGGGTCGGTCTACACCTGCGCCGAATATCGTGGCAAAGGTTATGCGGCTCAGCTGATTGAAGGAGTAGAGCAACACCTAGCCCAGCGCGGCATGCGGTTGTCAATTCTGTATTCCGACATCACAGCCGAATACTACGCCGCAATGGGATATCGACTCTGTCCCGCTTCGGCCGGTTGGCGTTATCTCTCCACTATCACCAAGTCGAAGACCGACAAGAGTTTGGCTGAATTCCAGGAAGCCGACGACTTCGCTGCAATGTCGGCAATGTATCACGACTACCATGGCGCAACGCCGTTTTCCATTCGTCGCAGCGATGACTATTGGCGGGCAATGTCCAGCAAATTCCCCGAGGACCACTTTTTCTGGCTGAAAGCCGAAGACGGATCGAACCGCGGCTACGCCCGCTTAACCCCGGATCCCCACGGTTGGCGCATCCTGGATTATGCCTGTGCGGACCAAACCGATGAAACGTTGTCGGCGCTGTACAACGCTGTGCTGTCCCTGACTGCCGGGTGGGATGTCGATCGTTGCGGCGGTTGGCTGCCGAACAATTCGATCACAAACGAACTCTTCGAAGTTACGGACCGCAAATCAGAAATCACAATGATCAAATTGCTCGACCCGACACTGGTGATCGACGACGAAATCATCGCCGCAGCCGATCGTTTTTGCGAAATGGATCATGTGTAGCGGGGTGGGATGAGGCGTGAGGGTTGGCCGTTGAGAAGTCGAAGGGAAATTGATCAATAGATGGCAGGCCCACATCGGTCTTACCGATCTGCCTCAGCCTACCCTCAAATCTTTCAACTCAAGCCTCATCCCTATCCCACTTCATCGACTACCGGTAAACAGCCGGGTAAGTTTTCGGCGTACCAAGTCTCGAGGACGTGTTGCCATTGTTCGTCACTGCGCGCCACAGCAAAGGCGTTGCGCACTTGTTCGCCCTGGGGATGCAGCCGGGCGTATTTGATGCCGAATTTTCGCATCACGCCGCACGCACGGTGCGGATCGTAGATTTCGTGCGCTAATGCGAAATGTTCGCGAATCACATCCCGTTGTTCAAACACTGTCGGCGGAGGCAGTTCGCGGCCGGCAAACAGCGCACGGGCCTGAGCGAAGACCCACGGGTTTCCGATTGCCCCCCGCGCGACGGTCACTCCATCAACACCGGTGTACTGCATCATTTCCAAGCAGGCACGGGCGGAGAATAGATCACCGCTCCCCAGCACCACACGCTCGCCGGCATGTGTTTTCAATTCGCGGAGAAACTCCCAACGGCTCGGTCCGTCATAGCGCTGCATCACCGTCCGGCCATGAACCGTGACGGCAGCGACGCCAACCTCATAGGCGGCATCGAAGATCTCGTAGAACTTGTCGCGACTTTCCGCCGAATCATCAATCCCCCGTCGCATCTTGACTGTCACCGGAATCGCATCCGGGACCGCATCGCGCACTCGCTGTATGATTTTAATCGCCGTCGCCGGTTGGCTGAGATGAAAACCGCCGCGACAACGGCCGAGCACTTTTTTCACCGGGCAGCCGAAGTTGATGTCGATCACGTCAAAGCCCGCTTCGACAAGCCGCACCGCCGCCGGACCAAACTGCTCCGGCTCCGCCCCCATCAACTGGCCGCCCACAGGATGTTCCTCCTCGGAAATCATCAAATGATGCCGCGTCTTCTCTCGGTTTTTGAGCGACGTGATGAACCGATCCAACATCACTTCACAAATCGTATACGGTGCCCCACACCGCCGGGCGATCACACGCATTGGCCAATCGCTATACCCCGAAAGCGCCGCCTGCACGACCGGAAAATCGAGCGTCAACGGGCCAATTCGTAATGGTGAAGTCAACGTCTCAGTCATGCAAAAATGTCGCTCACTAATGTTTTCCCAAACCGACAGCTCTGCCGTCGTTCACGGTTCTCCAGTCGCAACGCAAGCTACGCTAGTTGCCCCTGCCCTTCAATCTTCTTCATCGCGCTACCGCTAAACTAGCCAAGACCTCAAATAAAACCTGAAGCAAAAAGTCACCCCACACAACCAGAGCCAATTCATACCACCTAATCACCCCATCTTAGTTAAGTCTGGGCAATCCAGCACTGCCTTGAACGGTGGACAGGTTTGCACCTATTTCGCAGTTTTGGGAAAACGCAAAAACCTTTCCGACAGTTGCTTGACGTTTGGCCCTCGAAACCAAATTATGGACGCCACTAATTACCCCTAGGATGCGGCACAGACCATTCGCGGTATCGCGTCCACTGAAATTCGATCGTTCCCTGACTTAAGCTCGTTATCGACTGGGAACATCTTGGCGTTGCGGTTGTGGCATTTCAAGTTTATGCCGAGCAGCGGACCATTTCTAAGTTTGCTGAATCGAACGCCCCCAAAATGATCGTTGTTGTGCTCAAGTTGTTGCTATTGGCGAACATCAAGACAGAGCGTCACGGCAGACCCACTGAACAGATTTTGTATTCAAGCAAGTTTGTAAACCCTTAGTGTTCACAAGCCGCCAAATGCAGAGTTTGCTCTCAGCACCAGACTAACAAGGAGAGTCTCTTTGTCCAAGACGTCCCCCTACTGCATCGTCAGCCGGTTATTTGTTTATTCCACAATTCTCGCGTATGCAACATCGGCTCACTTCGCCGTTGCCGCTGACAGCCAGCCCGCCGACATGACGGATGACACGGCGCAGGTGGATATTCAAGCCGGCTTGGAATTGGGAAATATTGCTCCCACATTCTCAGCGACGGACTTGGATGGCAAGACCATCGACCTCCAAAAAATCGCCGGCGAATCGAAGTACATTCTGCTCGATTTCTGGGCTTCTTATTGCGGACCGTGCCGGGCGGAATTCCCGCACTTGCGTAAACTCAATGCGGATTACAAAGATCGCGGCTTGCAGATTATCGGAGTCTGTTCCGATACCGACCGGGACACGGCAGCGCGCGCAGCCGAACAAGCTGAGCTGAACTACCCGCACGTGTATCATGCGGATCAGGCCCAACAATCGGTCACTACTCTGTATCAAGTGACGGGCATTCCTCAGACGTATATTTTGGACAGCAACTTGCGCGTCGTCGCCAAGGGTTTGCGGGGATCGTCACTCGAACACCGGATCGCAGAGCTGTTCCTCGTCGCAGATCTGGCACATCTCAAGCCCAACGACCAAGTGGTTGTCGCTAAGGACAAAGCTCCGCTCAAAGTGATCAACGATGTGTTGGCCGAACTCCCCAAAGGGCAACAACTCAAAGTGGTGTCGACCCAAGGCGACTGGATTTGGACGTATGTCGATCGAGATGGCAAACGCACCAAAGGTTGGATCAACGCCAAGTTGATCGCCCTGGCAAATGACTCGGAAGGCCCCGCTCAAGCCAATGAGGAAGCGTTGGACGGCCACATGAGCGGCAGCAAGGCGGATTCTGCTGGCGACAATGTGCTGCTCACCTCTGACGAAGGGTCGAGTGAATTGACGGTGAAACCGGCGAAATCAGAATCCCCCGCGCCGCCCGCGCCGTCGACTCCCGAACCGGCTGATTGGGAACTACAAAATCCGGATGAAATGCCACGGCTGTTTGAATTCGCCGGAACACGTAATTTGAAATCCGATCTGACCGATGAAGCGGTCGGCGAAATCGGCCGCTTCAAACTCACGGGAACCGATATGACCTGTGCGGCGGTTGCTCCCGACGGACGCTTTGTTGTTTCGGGTGGGAATGATTCTGTGATTCGCTTGTGGGATGCGGTCACTGGCCGTGAAATCCGGCAATTTGATGGACACGAAGCCAAGATCTTAACGTTGGCATTCTCAGCCGACGGACAGCACATTCTGTCGGGAAGCACCGATGCAAGCGTGCGGTTGTGGGATGTGGAGTCGGGCACCGAACTGCACACCTATGCCGGCCATGAATCGGATGTGATCAGCGTCGCGTTTGCTCCGGGGGGACGTTTTGCGACGTCGACCGGTCGAGACAATACATTGCGGATGTGGAAGTTACCCGTCGCGACCATGCATACACAGATCGAGGACGTCCCGGCCGATCGTATTGTCCGGCGTCTCATCGTGGATGAACCAAAACAGATTGCCGCGGCCAAAGTCGAACCCAATACACTGGACGGCGAAGTGAAGCTCAACGCGGCCGGACATATCGTGGCAATCGATTTTCGGACCTCGCGTGCCAACAACGCCACGTTGAAACAACTCTGCAAATTGGAGCATTTGGAAACGCTCTATATTTACGGACCGAACATCAATGACGCCGGCTTGGAGTCGCTGCAAGGTCTGACACAACTGAAGCATCTCTGGTTGACGGCCACCAACATCACCGATGCGGGGATGCGTTCCTTGAGCGGTTTAGAACAATTGGAAAGCCTGGTCCTCTCGCATTGCGATGGCGTGAGCGATGCCGGATTGGCTCACATCGAGAAACTGACCACCCTCAAAGACCTGTGGCTCAATGAAACACATGTCACCGACCGCGGCTTAAAGCACCTCGCCGGGATGACGGACCTGGAAATGCTGGTTCTGCCCGGAAATGACGGCATCACTGATGACGGTCTGAAGCACCTCAGCAAATTGACCAACCTGCGGGACTTGTGGCTCAACGGTGCAAACGTCAGCGACAAAGGTTTAACGCTTGTCGCTCAGTTGGACCGGCTTCAATTTGTCGATGCCGGCCAAACACAAATCACAGCCATGGGTGCCCAGCAATTCCATCAACAATTGCCGTATTGCGACTTGGAGTACTAGCTCCCGTCGGTGAGCGATCGCTTACCGGTTGTGCTTTTGTGGGATCAGCAGAGAGCGCTAAACTTGATTGGCGAATCTGTCGTCCTACCTAGAAAGGTACGTCTTGACGCACCCTACGGCACTGTTGCGGGTGAGAATTGCGTGGTGAGTCGACGCGCGGTTAATTGGCACGTTAGAATCACGGTTCCTCTGATAACCAGCCACCGTGTTCGACGTACTGATATGCCCACTCGCATTCGACAACTTCTGGAGATGATCCGTTTCAGCCATACGCTGTTTGCGCTGCCCTTTGCGATGTTGGCGGCGGGGATGGCGTGGTGGAAGAACAGCCAAGAGGGTATTCCCTTCCGCTGGCAGGACCTAGCGGGCATTTTGTTGTGCATGGTATTTGCGCGTTCAGCGGCGATGGCGTTCAATCGGCTGGCGGACCGGAAAATCGATGCGGAGAATCCCCGCACGGCCGGTCGGCACTTACCGGCTGGATTATTGTCGTTGCCAACTGTAGTTGTTTTCACGGTCATTTGCGGCGCGGGGTTTGTGGCTTCGACGCTGCTGTTTTTGCCCAACCGTATGCCGCTATTTCTTTCGCTGCCGGTGTTGGCGTTTTTGTGCGGCTACTCGTATGCGAAACGCTTCACCGCTTGGTGCCACTACTGGTTGTCCGCTGCATTGATGCTTTCGCCGATTGCTGCTTGGATCGCCATTCGCGGCAATGTGGAATGGCCGCCGGTGCTGTTGGGACTGGTCGTGTTTTTCTGGGTCGGCGGATTCGACATTATCTACGCTTGCCAGGATACCGACTTCGATCGCGACCGACGTTTGCACAGCCTTCCCGCACGGTTGGGAATTCCAACGGCACTGCGGCTGGCGATGCTCAGCCATGTGCTGATGGTGGTCTGCCTGTTCGGTCTATGGTACGTTGCCGCATTGGGGCCGGTGTTTTTTCTCGGAGCCTGCCTGGTTGCCGTCTTGTTGGCCTATGAACATTGGCTGGTCCGCCCCGATGATTTGACGCGGGTGAACATCGCTTTTTTCCAAGTCAACATCATCATCAGCATGGGGTTGTTGGTCGTGGGTCTCGCCGATTTGTGGTGGACGGCCCAGTAGCGTTCCGGCGATTCCTTTATCACGGAGCATGACGTACTATGTCACACGGAACTCTCTCAGCCAGTCAGTCGCAATCCCAACTGCCGGCGCCACCCCTCTCAATCCCGGTAGGCCTGCTGGGCGTCCTTTGTACTGCGATGGCGGGGGGGATGGCCTGGGGGATTCGTGGGCAGTACGGACATGAATCGGGAGCAATGATTGCCGGCGCGCTGGTCGGCTTTACGTTGATTCTGTTTTTTGTTCCGCATATCACAAACCTTACCGGTGCACGCGCGGTCGCCATGATGACGGTCGCTGTCGGCATCGGTGGTTCGATGACTTATGGCCAAACTGTGGGACTCACACACGATGGCCCGCTCGTTGGCCATTGGGGGGCACTGCGGTGGGGATTAGTCGGACTATTCATCAAAGGGGGCATTTGGATCGCCTTTGCCGCCACGTTTTTTGGTATGGGACTGGGCGGCAAGCGCTACCGCTGGTGGGAAATCGGTCTACTGATGCCGGCGTTGATCTGCCTGATGTTTTTGGGCATCTGGGTGTTGAATACGCCGTTTGATCCGGCGACGAAACAATTACCTGCGCTCTATTTTTCTGATAGTTGGTTCTTTGAACCGGAACCGGAAGTTCCGCCGGCCGGTTATCAACCGCTCAAGCCCCGCTTTGAAATGTGGGGCGGACTGTTGTTCGCTTGGATCGGGCTGACCGCTTATGTCAGCTTTGTTCGCCACGACAAATTGGCGCGCAATTTGGCGCTGATCGGTTTTGTCGCCGGGGGTCTGGGGTTTTCCGGTGGGCAATGCGTGCAAGCTTACCACGCGTGGAATCCCGAAACCTTCCAAACCGAGTTTTGGAGCACAATGCACGTCAATTGGTGGAACATGATGGAGACCTCGTTCGGGTTGATCTTCAGCACCATCCTAGCGGTCGGCGTCTGGTCGAATCGACATTTGATTTCCTCCGGTCCACAATCTGACGAAGTGACCATCGCGCCGCCGTGGGAAATCACATTGTGTGTGATTCATATCATCCTGCTCGTCGCGGCGGAGTTTTGGCCGCTGCCGAAGCAGATTTTCTGGCTGAGCCAAATCTATATCCAATGGGGATTGGTGATGTCGACGATTCCGCTGATCGGCATTGTCGGCGGACGGTACTGGCCCTACCTGATGACGCTCCCGGTGCTCACAATACCCATCGCCGGTAAAACGATGAGGGGGTTGGCCTATGCGGGAGAGCCAACTATTTCCGTGGGATTCGGGGCGCTGGTGCTGATGGCCATACCGATCGGCATTGCCACGATCGCGGCGGCGTTTTTGATTTGGGGCCAATTACGCCACCAATCGGTGCGAGCGATGGCGGCGTGGGGACTGTTGGTCACTTCGTGGCTGTTTTACGGACTCAACTGTGCGTTCTTTCATTTCGGCTGGCCGTGGAACTATTTGCTCCAATGGCCCCCGCAATTCGCAGCAATGATCGATTTCGTCCGTGACCGCAGCCAATGGGACGGCCGCACGCACAGCGGATTGATCTTTGCCTTGTTCGTGAGTTGTTTGACCGTGGCGTCGCTATGGGGTTTGGTGTCAGCTAGGCGGCAGAAGAACGACCGGATTGTGGAAGAGGCGTGACGGTTCGTGATTGAGTTCGCCACGGATGAACTTAGCGCAGCTGGGCCGCAATCACGACATGAAAACAAATAGCCACAGAGGTCACAGAGGCCACCGAGAAAAACTGAATGAAGCGGTCATCACGGTTTAAAGATTTTCTCTGTGAACTCGGTGGTCTCTGTGGCTATTCTTTTCGTCTACTGTCATTTCTGTTATCGATTTCGTGTGTTTCGTTGCTTTCGTGGTTCCTTTCTGAGGGTGAGGATCTGCACAACCGACGAAACTTTGAGGTGTTAACAGCACGGGTGAAACACGGAAAATGTTGTTGTCTGTCACATGTTCCAACCCGACGGTATGTGGACGTACGTGGCGTGGTTTGGTCTTAAAAATGCGGGGGTTATAATGTGACACTCCGAATTCTTCGAAATGCACCGCAGATTCCAATAGACGACGTCGGTTTTCCCCCGGTCCGATGCACAATCTGTTGGCGGACCCAACTCTCTCGTTATGTACCAACTCCCCCTGATGAATGCGTGGTCTGTGGGCGGATAACAATTATTCCTGATCGATATAGTGTGTTTTTATGTCCAGAATATGAACCCTCGGGGCATAAGCCGATGCGTTACTTGATGTCGGTGTGGGTGCATTGGGAGTGTTTTCATTCTCAGATTGAAACAACGGAACCCGATTGGATTTCCTGGTAGGGGGACCCCGCCGCTACGGCGCGATGACCTCCACTTCACCGAATGTCAGGTACAGGTGAACCTTATCGGTCTCAGCGCGATATCCCCCGGCGGCTTCGCAGTTAGTAGCACGGAAAATGATGTTGTCGGTTGCGCATCTTCAACCGGAATCGTCGCTCTGATTCGGTTTATTTTAACATTTGATTACCATGAGACCCTTTGACTGTTGAACGGCCTCCTTCGCACAATCGGCAAATCGCTCGAATTCTTCCAGTATATCGACGCATTCATCATCCGAGACTTCGTACATTTTTCCTTGTTGAGTGAGCCACTGCTGGAAACCAGTCCGCACCATTTCTAGATCGATTCGCGAGAGTTGCTCGGCAATATCGGCCACTTGATCACTCATAAACGCATAATCTTCGTTCGCGCGCGTTAGATCGATAGCCGAGTGTTTTAGTGCGTCTCCGGACTCGAACCACGTTTGAAATAACGAACCGCCGCCAGTGACAAGTTCATCGGTCCCATTGAGAATCCGATGGAACAGATCGACGTTTCGGTGATTTACGGCGTCCCCAACGGGCACACATTCTACAGTAGGCCAACCCTCAGGCGTTTCAGGCGGTGGTGGCGCTTCCGGCAATCGTCCTGTGAGTTTCTGCCACAAGGTTGGTTTCGGTGGTAAATCCTTAAGGTCAGGCTGTTCGCCATCAAGATACGCTGAGAGCGATTGTGGATGCGCATAGATAAACTTGATGTGCGAGTCTGGGGCAGGCAAGATGCAAAGATAATTTGCCATCGGTCTTATTCTATAGCAGCTAACTTGTTTGTCTCTCAGCAATACACTTTGAGGGTATTTGGCTCGAATGTGGTCGTCAATCTCAAGCAAATGTAGGGCAGGCTCCCGCCTGCCGTGTATTACATTGAACACAACATCAAAAAACGGCAAGGCGAGTACCCAACCGCTACAGTGCGACGACCTCCACTTCACCGAACGTCATATACAGGTGCCCCTTATCGGTCTCAGCACGATATGCACCGGTCGCTCCGCAGTGTTTTGCGGCCAATGCCGCCATCGCCCAGGCGAGTTCGTTGGTTCCTGACCAGACCGGTGCCGTGAGTCGGGGGATTTTGTGAAGTTCCCCATAGCTTTTTAGATCCTCCGCCTGTTGCTTCAAAGGGTCGAGAATCGATGGGTTGGCCCACGCCCACAGCCAACTCTGTTTGTCGGAGTTTAGCGAGCCAATGATTTGCACTGGTGCTACAGCCTTGAATCCATCGGCAAAGTAAAAAACGATTTTGCCGGATTCTTGGTCCAAATCCCAACTAGAAATCGCCCCCAGCCCCCACTGCTGCTGGGCGGTGTTCTTGACGATGAGTTCCTCGAGACCTTGCGCAAGCAGTTTTTGGAATTCACTTCGATGGTCCTCAACGGTATTCGCAGACCAGAGCAGATGGCCGCAATGCGGGCAAGGCGCATCGTCCGTGGGAAACGTTGAAAGATCGATCTGCACTTCATTGCCACAGAGCGGGCAACGGTTGGGCGTGCCTTTGGGCGTGCGCGATGAGGGGATCATTTGCCTAGCCACCTGAACAGAGCGAAAGCGGGGCCAATACGCATGCCGCATGCATTCTGCACTGCCAACGGGTACGTGCATTCAATTCTAACCGGACCCAATCGCCGAACAAGCCCAACACGCCGCTTGCCTGCGCATGACATTCACGTTCGCAGCGCGTTATACTCAACGTTCGGACTGACGGTTTTTTTTTAAGTCAAGTAGGGCCGGCTGTGCCGGCCGATGCTGATTTTGGATGAGGATCATGAATTTCGGCCGGTACAACCGGCCCTACGGGATGGGAGTATTCAATGCGGTATTGCATCGGTGTATTGGCGGTTGTGGCCTTGATCTCAGCAACGACGCTGCAAGCGGCGGACGATTTGCAGTTGGCGAAAGCCGACGGGGCGAAGCCGCTGAATATTGTGTTCATCCTCTCCGACGATCACCGCTACGACGTGATGAGTTTTTTGGGGCACCCGTTTGTCGAGACCCCGGCGATGGATGCGCTCGCGCGGGACGGGGTCTATTTTAAAAACGCGATGGTGACGACGTCGTTGTGCTCCCCCAGTCGGGCGTCGATTTTGACTGGGCAATACATGCACAACCACGGCGTGGTCGATAACAATGTGCTGACCAAGCCAGGAACGATTTTCTTTCCGCAATATTTGCAGGCAGCGGGTTACAACACCGGATACTTCGGCAAATGGCACATGGGCGGACATTCCGATGCGCCGCGACCGGGGTTTGATCGTTGGGTTAGTTTTCGCGGGCAAGGACATTACTATCCGCCAAAACATCTGAAGCAATGGAATTTGAACGTCGACGGCGAATCGGTACTACAAAAAGGCTACATCACCGACGAACTGACCGACTATGCCCTCGATTGGCTCAACGGTATTAAAGGACAGGACAAGCCGTTCTTCATGTATCTGTCGCACAAAGGGGTGCATGGCATGTTTCACCCGGCCGAGCGACATGCGGGGCGCTACAAAGATAAATCGATGCCGGTCCCCGAGACGATGGCCGATACTTCGGAAAACTACGAAGGCAAACCGCTGTGGCTTAAAAACCAACGCAACAGTTGGCACGGCGTCGATTTCGCCTATCATCAGGACACCGATATCGAAGAGCATTACCGGTTGTATTGCGAGGCGCTGCTCAGCGTCGACGATTCGATCGCCCGCGTGCGAAAGTGGCTGGCGGACAACGATCTGGCTGAGAACACGCTCGTGATGTACATGGGAGACAACGGGTTTCAATGGGGCGAACATGGTTTAATCGACAAACGGACCGCCTACGAAGCTTCGATGCGGGTTCCGTTGGTGGGGGTCTGCCCGCCGTTGTGGAAACCGGGCACGGTTGTCAAAGAGGTCGTCGCCAACATCGACATCGGTCCCACCTGCCTGGCCGCTGCGGACTTGAAACCGCCGGCCAATATGGATGGGCAAAGCTTTCTCGATCTGGCAGCCGGTAAAGAGGATGCAGCCCAGTGGCGCAAGAACCTGCTCTACGAATATTATTGGGAGTACAACTTTCCGCAAACGCCCACAACGTTCGCACTGCGGTCACAGCGGTACAAGTTCATCCAATACCATGGCATTTGGGATATTGATGAGTTGTACGACCTGCAAACCGATCCGCTGGAGCAGCACAATTTGATTTTCGATCCGGCCCAGCAAAAACGTATTAAGCAGATGCGTTCCGAACTGCACGAAATCCTTGTCAAAGCCGATGCCAACCGCGTGCCCTTCAGCCACAAACGACGGATGGGACAAAATCTGCGTCGTCGTAGCGGCTCCTCACCGGCGAAGTTTCCGCCGCAGTTGTTGCGAAATTCAAACGCGAAGGATTAAGAAGTTTCGAGGCTGGAGAGGACAGGCTTGAGGCAATTTGTGTTGTCCAAGTCCTGACTGATCCGCTCACCCCTCAAGCCTGTTACCTCACGCCTCAAGCCGACCCAAGAGCCCAGGGCAATCCTTGACATTGGTACAGTCATATGTTTGACTATTGATAGGTTAATTAGACGGTCGTGCTGCGCGCACCACCGAAAATCCCCGCCGATTCTCATGTTTTCTCTGCCCTTTTTCGAGGCTCTCCGCGATGCCGTTCCGCACGCGTCGGTGTTCCTTGTTTTGCCTATTGGCCGTTGTGGCCAGCGGTGCGACTTTGCGTGGCGACGATGATGCTCCGGCGTCACCGGCGATCAAGTTACCGCCCGCCGCCGAGCGGCCGATTGACTTCATCAAGGACATCCAACCGATCTTTGCCGAGTCGTGTTACGACTGCCACGGTGGGGGGGAACACGAAGGAGGGCTGCGTTTAGACGCACGTAAAGATGCGCTGAATGGCGGCGACACGGGGCAAGTGATCCGCAAAGGCAAAAGTGCGGAAAGCTTGCTGATCCAATTTGTCGCCGGTGCGACTCCCGACAAACTCATGCCCCCCGAAGATGTGAGCGATCCGCTGACAGCTGAGCAAGTCGGTTTGCTCAGAGCATGGATCGATCAAGGGGCAAACTGGCCCGATAGTGTGGCCGTTCCCGAAGGGGGGGATCCCCGCACCGAACACTGGTCCTTTCAACCGATCACCCACCCCGATCCGCCACAGGTCAAAAACAATCTGTGGGTGCGTAATGCAATTGACGCGTTCATTTTGCGCAAACTCGAAGCAGAAGACGTCGCACCGTCACCCGAAGCAAGCCGGCCGACATTGATCCGCCGATTGAGTCTCGATTTGCTGGGACTGCCACCCACCCCCGCTGAGGTCGAGGCCTTCGTTTACGATGAACGCCCCGATGCCTATGAACAATTGGTCGAACGGTTACTCGCCTCCAAGCATTTTGGCGAACGTTGGGGCCGACACTGGCTCGATCTGGCGCGCTATGCCGATAGCGATGGGTATGAAAAAGACCGCCCGCGCCCCTGGGCTTGGCGTTACCGCAATTGGGTCATCGATGCCATCAACGCAGACATGCCGTTTGATCAATTCACGACGGAGCAACTCGCAGGTGATTTACTTCCCAATGCTACGCTCGATCAAAGAATCGCGACGGGGTTTCATCGCAACACCCTGACGAATACCGAAGGGGGCACCGATAAAGAAGAGGACCGCGTTAAGCAGGTTACAGACCGCGTCAATACCACCGGAACCGTCTGGTTGGGTATGACCGTCGGTTGCGCGCAGTGCCACTCCCACAAATACGACCCGCTGTTGCAACGCGAGTACTACGGACTGTTCGCGTTTTACAACAGCGACAAAGAAGAGAACATCACCGCGCCGCTCCCGGCGGAATTGACCGCGTATAACGAAGCAAAGGCCAAATTCGATGCGGAAATGGCCCCACTCAGACAGGCGGTTGCGGAATTTAAGAAGCAGCAACTTCCTCAAAACCAAGCGGCGTGGGAACAACAACTCGCCTCCGCAACCGGTCCGCTCGGCTGGACCTTAATCCAGCCCGTTAGCTTCGCATCGGCTGGCGGCGGCACGCTTTCCCCGCAAGCGGACAAGTCGCTCCTCGCTTCGGGTGTGAACTCTGTCAAAGATGTCTACACGGTCGTGCTCAACACCAAACAAAAACGAGTCACCGGCTTGCGTTTAGAAGTCTTTGCCGACGACAGCCTGCCCAAAGCGGGCTTCGGACGTAGTGATGCCGGCACATTTGTGCTCTCGGAGATCACCGCCACGGTTGCCCCCACCGGTGATCCGACACAGGCAAAACCGTTGACGCTTCACAACCCGTCTGCTAGCAACGCTGATAAAAAATCACCGATTGCCGCCGCCATTGACGGCAAGGACGACACCGGTTGGTCCCTGGGTGGGGATCAAAAAACGAAGCGGCACGTTGCCCATTTCGCAGTCAAAGACGCCATCGGATTCGAGGGCGACGTTACCTTAACTGTCACGCTGCGGCAACTGGGTGGCAATAAAGCTACGCTCGGTCGTATCCGTATTGTGGCGACCGATGTCGAACCGGCGCAGGTTGCTCGGTTGATTCCCGACGAAATTCTCGATGTGCTCACCGTTGCCGCTGACCGGCGGACTGTGGAACAGCAAAAAATGATCGACACCTACTACCGTGGAGTCGATCCCGAATTCGTGAAGTTGACCGCTGCCGTCAAAGCACAGGCCGCCCAGGAACCACCCTATCCGCCGACGCTGGCACAAACGATTTCGCTGACCAAAGAACCGCGCAAGAATCACCTATTGATTCGCGGCGATTTCCTACGGAAGGGGGATGAAATTTCGCATCACACCCCTTCGTTCTTGCATGAATTGGAATCGGCCGACGATCAATCCCCCGACCGGCTTGTATTGGCGCGCTGGCTGATGTCGCCGGACAACCCACTCACCGCCCGCGTGACCGTCAACCGCATTTGGAAACACCTGATGGGCCGGGCCATTGTGCCGACCGAAGATGACTTTGGTTTGCGCGGCGATTTGCCGTCTCACCCGCAACTGCTCGATTGGTTGGCGAGCGAAATGATCGCCCAAGGTTGGAGCCGCAAACAAATGATCCGCGCAATCGTCCACTCCGCCACGTATCGGCAGTCGTCGGCTTATCGCCCCGAACTGGTGGGCCGCGATCCGGCCAATTCCTGGTTTGCGAGCCAGAACCGCTATCGCTTAGAAGCCGAAGTGATTCGCGACTCGTTCTTGGCTGCCAGCGGATTGCTCAGTCGCACCATCGGCGGGCCGAGTGTCAAACCTCCGCTGCCGGCCGATGTGGCCGCACTCGGCTATGCGGGGAGCGTGAAATGGAAAGAAAGCAGCGGGCAGGATCGCTACCGTCGCGGACTGTACATCTTCTTTCAGCGGACCGTCCCCTATCCAATGTTGGCCACCTTTGATGCCCCCGATTCCAATTCAACCTGTACGAAACGGGAACGCTCCAACACACCGCTACAATCGCTGACATTATTAAACGACCCCGTCTTTTTCGAAACCGCGCAGAGCATGGGGCAGCGGATGATGTCGATACACCCCGCGGACAAAACCGCCCGTTTGCAATATGCTTTTCAATTGTGCATGGCGCGGCGGCCGACAGCGGATGAGTTTGATCAACTCGAAACGCTGTATGATGAAATGCTGGTTCACGTCAAACAAGACGTTGAGGCGGGGGCGCAGTTGATCGGCAACAGGAAATTACCGGCGGAGCATCGTGCCGATACCGCCGCATCGGTCGCCGTTGCGCGTATTATTATGAATCTCGATGAATTCGTCACACGGGAGTAACCGTATGGACCCGCTTGAGCAACATATTGCAAAGACACGCCGCGATTTCCTCGCCACATCCGCGAGCGGATTGGGGACGTTGGCGCTCACATCGCTGCTGCAGCAAGAAGGGTTGCTCGCCGCGGATTCGACGACGACCGATCCTCTGGCCCCCAAGGCGCCGCATTTTGCCCCCAAAGCGAAGAACTGCATTTTCATCTTCATGGCGGGTGCGCCAAGCCAGTTGGATTTGTTCGATCCCAAGCCCAAGCTCAAGGAATTGCATGGCAAGCCGCTCCCCGAGTCGCTGACCAAAAGCGTCCGCTTCGCCTTCATCAAAAAAGAATCGGCCGTGCTGATCGGCAGTAAACGCAAGTTTACGCCGCATGGGGAATGCGGCATGGAACTCTCGGATGTGCTCCCCAACATCGGCACCTGCGCCGATGACATCGCACTGATTCGCTCCATGCGGTCTACACAGTTCAATCACCACCCCGGCCAACTGCTGATGACCAGCGGCGTGCCGCGGTTTGGCTTTCCCTCGGTCGGTTCCTGGTTAAATTACGGTCTGGGGACCGCATCGCGCGACTTACCCGGATACGTGGTGTTGACCTCCGGGCGTGGAGCCAGCGGCGGCGCAACGAATTGGACGAGCGGTTTTTTGCCTTCGACCTATCAGGGCGTGTTGTTTCGCAACAAGGGCGAACCGGTGTTGAATCTCAACAACCCCGCCGGCGTGAGTACGCAGATGCAGAAAACAGGACTGGAAGCGCTGACCAGCTTGAACCAGTCTCGCTACGAACGGATCCACGATCCCGAAATCGCCAGCCGGATTGCTTCCTACGAATTGGCGTACCGCATGCAGACGGCGGCGCCGGAATTGATCGATCTCTCCGGCGAAACTCAAGCGACACTCGACGCCTATGGCGTGGGCCGCACGGAAGAAGGCATGAAAATGGGTCGCGGCGGCGGAAAAGGAACCTTCAATTCTTTTTCCACAAATTGCCTACTAGCTCGCCGATTGATCGAACGGGGCGTCCGCTTCACAAACATCATCCATGCCTCTTGGGACCATCACAGCAGCCTGGATACGGAAATCGAATTCAACGCCAAAATGGCCGATCAGCCGGTGGCGGCACTGATTAAGGATCTCAAGGAACGGGGCCTGCTCGACGAAACGTTGGTTGTCTGGGGCTGCGAGTTCGGCCGCACGCCGCTGGGCGAAAATCGTGGCGGTTCTCGTGATTCCAATACCGGCCGCGACCACCACCCCTTTGCCTTTAGTATGTTCATGGCCGGCGGCGGCATCAAAGGGGGCCAAGTCATCGGCCGCACCGACGACGTCGGCTGGAACATCGAAGAAGATCCGGTCGAAGTCAACGACCTGCACGCCACATTGCTGCACCTGTTCGGCATCAATCATTTGAAGTTGACCGTAAGATTCGGCGGACGCGACGTCCGCTTGACCGATGTGGCGGGCAACGTGGTGCAGAAGCTGTTGGCGTAAAGGACTCGCCCTCAACACATTCTCCACCGCTTGCTAATGGATGAGCCAACTGATGCCAATCGAATCGACGCCCAATCACAACATCCAACCACAGGGTAATTCCGCGGCGGACGCATTTATTGCAGAGTCACGACAAACGTTGGATTCCGCCCAACAAAAAATCGTGCATTGTCTGAAACAATTACCCGACGACGATCTCAATTGGCGGCCATTCCCCTCGGCCAACAGTGTGCAAACAATTGTGCTGCATCTGTGCGGAAACGTGCGACAGTGGATCATGCACGGTGTGGGGGGACAAGCGGATGTGCGGAATCGCCCGCAGGAATTTGCCGAGCAACAACCGTTGGCCAAAGCGGAGTTGCTTGAGCGGCTCAGCCAGACCGTAGCGGATGCGGATGCGGTGCTGAGCGAATTCGACATACGGCGGCTCACCGAAGCGCGAAAGGTACAAGGGTTCGATACGAATCTGCTGTCGGTGATCTATGATTGCGTCAGCCACTTTGTAGGCCATACCCATCAGATCGTCTACATCACGCGTCTGCGCCTTGGCGACGCATATCGCTTCGCGTGGGTGCCCGAAGGCATCGACCGTGCGCAAGCGGGCGAATGACGCTGCTACTCGGGTTTCGCAAGGGCGACCTTGGCGAAGATCCCCAGATGGTCCGAGACTTGATCGGGCAATGAACGGTATTCCATAATCTCGAATTCCGAAGAAACGAAAATCCAATCAATCCGCCGACGTGGTCGGTGGGCGGGAAAGGTGGCGATTTTCTCCGTCGGGTGGTGCGTGTGCAGTCCCAAATTGTCGGCCAATTGCCGCAATGAACTCCGCTGTCGGCCCCAGCCGCAATTCATGTCGCCCAGGATGATCAACGGATTCCCACGTGCGGAGACGACGTTGATCAACTCTTGAATTTGCCGGGTTCGTTGCCGGAAACTCAAAAAATCGAGATGCACAGAAACAATATCAACGTCGCACCCGAATTCGGGGACGGTGACTGTGGCTACGACGAATCCTTTTTTGGGGGTCGGCGGCGAAGGAGCAAATGCATGGGACTTCGTAGCCGAAAGCGGCCAGCGCGATAACAGTGCCGTGCCGTAGGTCAGATGCGAATTCCGCGCACGGATCGCCAAATGCCCACCGCGGAAGTGGTACTCCAAATCTCCCAGGTGCCCCACGCGAGCCACGTGATTGAAGTTGCCGCTCCAAAACGACGGTCCGTCCGCCTCCTGCAAGGCGACGACATCCACCTCTTCGCGGCGAACCACCGCAGCAATATCGGCCAGATTCTCTTCGATGGTCGCCCGCGACAATAACACCTGATGACGCGCCAATTTCCGCCCATGAGCAATATTCAAACTCATGACATTCAGCGTCGGCCGCTGCGGCGGATCCCCCCCTGCCTCGGCAGATTGCGAAGTACGTCCTGTTTCCTCTGCCACCCCAGTCTCCAACCAAGCGTCTCGTCAACCAGTCTCGTTAGTTTATACAATGACCCGCATTTTAGCGTATGAGAAATCAATAGCCCAGCCGCCCGGGAGTTTGTCGGTCGATCGGCACATCGAATAATCGCGGCACGTCGCCTGCCAGCGATGCGCGGACTTTTTCCGTCAGTTCATCCGGCTCGGTAATCCGCTCCGCCTGGACGCCCAAAGACTGGGCCAATGCCACCATGTCCACTTCCGGACCGGCAATGTCCATCCCTTCAAATCGCCCCGCCTGGGCTTGCGGCAAATCCATTCCCTGGGCACCGATCTTCAGAATCTGATACTGCGCATTATTGCAGATCACAAAGGTCACCGGAATCCGATAGCGTGCCGCCGTCCACAGTCCTTGAATCCCGTACAGCGATGCCCCTTCGCCCAACACCGCCAACACCGGGCGATTGGGCCACGCCAATTTCACGCCGATGCTGCAACCCAAACCCCACCCCAACGCCCAACCGCGATGGCCAAAGTAACCGGTCGGGTCGGCAATGGCTCCCAACCGCTCCAAATGCGTGTTCGTGGTCGTGACCGCTTCTTCAATTACAGCCACATTCGGCGGCAAAGCACGCGCGAGGCTGTGCATGATCACTGCTGAGGTCAACGGGCGCTGGTCTTGCTGCGAGGTGATCGTTGTCTGAAGTTCATTGCGTAGTTGTTGATGCACCTCGCTGTGCAGTGCGGTCCGCCCACGAACGACCGTCTGCTGTTCGTCGCTCTGCCGGCTGCGAACCAGTTTCGCCAATTCAGCTAGACCGACTTTAGGATCACCCGCCAATGCGACTTCAGTGGGATAATTTTTGCCCAATTCCCAATAATTCTGATCGAGATGAATCAGCCGCGTATGCACGGGCAATGCTCGCGCCGGTTCGAAATAGACATATAACCGAAAAACGTCGGTTCCCGCCACGAACAGCACGTCGAATTCACTCAGGCGCTGCTCAATCTCGGGTGCCCACAACGGCAATCCCGGCGCCGAGAGTGGATGCGTACAGGGAAAACTGAGCCGTCCATGCGTCGTACCCGATTCCGAAATGACCGGAGCGCCGAGCGTTTCGGCCAGTTCCACCAATTCGGCAACGCCGTCCGCTTCAACTACGCGGCTGCCGACGAGAATGCCGGGGTTTTTAGCATGGCACAACAATTCCGCGGCGCGCTGCAATTCTGCCGCCGGAGGACGGACTTGCGGGTTGATCGGTTGGGGCGGCGTGAGGTCGAATTCGGCAATTTCGCGCTGCACGTCCACAGGAATCGACAAAAACACCGGTCCGGTCGGGGGCATCAGCGCCGTTTGCACAGCCCGGCGAATCGCGTTGGGTAGGTCGGCGGCGCGTTCGACCTCCACGGCCCATTTCGTCCAAGGTTTGGCGACGCTCACCATATCGGACCAGAGGATCGGTTCCTGGAATTTTAGTCGGCGATCCTGCTGTCCGGCGGTCACGATCAAAGGGGTGCCGGCGCGATAGGCGTTGTATAACATGCCCATCCCGTTTCCCAAACCGCAACTGATATGCAGATTCACCACACCCGGCGATCGGCTGGCTTGCGCATACCCTTCGGCAATCCCCACCACCGGGACTTCCTGTAAGCCCAGGATGTATTTGATCCGCGGGTGATCGACGAGCGCATCGGACAACGGCAATTCCGTTGTGCCCGGATTGCCAAATAAATACTTGACCCCCGCATCGGCCAATAATTCCAAAATCGCTTCCGAGCCATTCATAGTCGTTCGTCCCGTGCCGTATTGCGGTCAGACATTCCGCGGCTACAACGTCTTCCTCAATCCTAGTACCGCGCCAAGTCTGCCGCCTTCTTTAATCCGAGCGCTGATACACAGCGTTGGGCTTCGACCGTCATGAATTTGAGTTCGCTAGCGAGGGCGATGAATTGCCAGCCTTCCTCGATACGGCGCGTGACATCGTCGGTACTCAACACATGCAGGCCGACCGGTGTGCCCACTTTTTTGCCGATGGCCAAAATTCTCTGCAGCATCGCCTCGTGTTGTTCGGGAGTGGGATCGGTGCCGTCGGGAGAGCGCATGTTGAAGGCCAAATCGTGCGGACCGACAAAAATCGCGTCAACGCCCGGTAGACTATAGATTTCCTCGGCGTTCTCCACGCCCTCGGGGGATTCGGTTTGCAGAATGCACAGGACTTCATCGTTGGCGTGTTTGAAGTAATCTCCCGGCGTCGCATCGAAATTCATCGAATGCAATCCGCCGCCAACGGAACGATTGCCGACGGGCGGGTACTTCGTCGCCGCGATGGCGATTTTGGCCTGTTCGACCGTATTGACCATCGGCACCACAATGCCATGCGCACCGCCGTCCAGGACGCGTTTGATTAGGTCATGATCGCCGCGAGGTACGCGGGCCAGCGGGACGCAACCGGCATCAGCGATCGCGCCGAACACGGCCGAGGCTTGGCTCCAGTCGATCGGCGAATGTTCCATGTCCAATGTCAGCCAGGGGAAACCCGCACGGGCCATAATCCGACTGGCGAACAGGTCGCCGAACGACAACCAAGTCCCGACCTGCGGCTTACCGGCGGCCAGAGCTGCTTTGACGGGGTTTTTCTTCATAATGACTGGTCTCAAAGGTGATCAAAAAAACAGGAAAGGCCGCTCCAAAACAACCGCGTACCAACGATTCATTTCGGCTCAATGCAACCCGACTCTGCTTCGGTGTGTTGAAACATCGGAAAAGTGGTCGGGAGAAGAGCTATCAAATACGAAGTGTACAGTATCCTTGCGGCCTGGAGTAGGGAATCGAAACACATCGACCGTCAATTTGAACTTCCCCACGAATATCATAGACTCTTGTCGAAGCTCCCACGAGCTCCTGGGATGTTCAATGGATAGAAACAGCATTTGGAAATTGCGATTTCGAATTGGCTATAGTAAATTTACGAAACGGCATTTCGATCAACACATCTATCATTCGCGCCTGGAATTAAGCGAAGGGGGACGAGGCATGTCAAAAAAAACCTACTCCGGCATCTCAACCGCTGTAATTCTTATTGGGGGACACGCCCTAAACAGGCGGCGGCTTGCTGGCTGGTTGAGCTAGGTAATGGAGACAAATTCATTTTTGACATAGGCAGTGGTTCGGCGGAGCGACTCTCCGCTCAAAAAATCCCCTACGATTATCTCGACAAAGTCTTTATCGGACATTTGCATTCAGATCACTTCGGTGACCTGGGGGATCTCTGGATTGGTGGTGTGATCGGTAACCGACAACGTCCTTTGCGTGTCTGGGGACCAAGTGGCGCCAAGCCTGAGTACGGGACGAAATATGCTTGCGATCACATGCAGAAGATGTTTGCCTGGGATACCGCCTCACGGATGGGAAACGTCAACACCCGCGGGCAAAAATTGGAAGTCAATGAGTTCGACTACAAGGCTGTCAATGAAGTCATTTACAATGAAAACGGAGTAATTGTCCGCAGCATTCCTGCGATTCATGCCATTGATGGTTGTGTGAGTTTCATTTTGGAATGGAATGATTTGAAATTTGCGTTTACGAGTGACACGTTCCCAAACAAATGGTGGATCGAGCATACGAAAGGTTGCGACATTTCGATACACGAGTGTTTTGCCCCTCCCTCAGTCCTCATCGACAAACAAAAATGGCCGGCATCTGATGCGCTGAATGTGGGAACTCAAGTACATACTTCTCCGGCGCAGTTCGGCAAGGTGATGAGCGAGACCAAGCCACGCCTAGCGGTCGGATATCACGTCTTCAACGACTTTGATACGCTTCCAGCCGTGACAAGCATGGTCCGCAAGACTTATGACGGCCCCTTCGTGTTAGCAACCGACTACATGGTCATCAACGTCACAAGTGACGACATCAGAGTCCGGATGGCCGTCATCGATGAAGACATTTGGCCGCAACCATCGGTCACCGAAAAACTCCCTGCGGACCCCAGTCAGAAAATCGGCTTCTCTGACTTTATCAGGGGTGGACGCGTGCCGTATTGCGAAGTTGTGGACAAGATCTATGCCGACATCAACAAAAGGTACGACAGTGATGTGAAACCACCGAAATAACCGGTCGTCGATTCCGTTGTTGCATACATCATCAAATGCCCCCTGACACAGTGGGGTGCCTGACGAAGCCGTCGACTGAATGCGCGTTGCAAACCGCCTGAAAGCCGCGCCGGATCGTTCGGGAGACCTGCGGTTGGGCGGATGCGCGCTCACGAGACCCACGCACAACGAGCGCGCGATGAGGATCAACGTCCCGAATCGCGGTTGTCGCCGGTATGCACCGTCTGCAACAACGTCTTGACCTTCTGTTCAATCAGATCTCGGACTTCACGGAACTCCTCGGGCGGCATCTCGCGGGGGTCGGGGATGTCCCAGTCTTCGCGACGCCCGGCCGCCACATGCGGACAGGCATCGCCGCAGCCCATAGTGACGGCCGCCGCGAAGCGCAGTCCAGCCACCGCATCGAGTGATTCTGAGGCGTGTTTCGACAAATCGTAGCCCGATTCGCGCATCGCTGCGACAGCTTTGGGATTTACTTTTCCCGATGGTCGCGAACCGGCGCTATGCGCCTCGATTTGCGGGCCGCCATGCATGCGAGCGAACGCTTCGGCCATTTGGCTGCGATTGGAATTTTCGACGCATACGAATAAGACCCGCAACGGTTCTGTCTCGCTCATGGATCATCGACCTTCCGATCGCGCGCGGGGCTAAGATGCGGCCGGTTTGGGGGACGTCTCGGCGTTTGCCTCCCCGCCGCTGTCCTGCGTCTTGTTGCGGTCGGTGAATTTCATAATCACCGAATAGAACACGGGGGTGAAGAATAGACCGAAGAACGTGACGCCCAACATGCCCGCGACCACGCCTACGCCCAATGCGATCCGCATTTCCGCTCCGGCGCCCGTCGCCAAGATCAGCGGCAAAAATCCCAGCACAGACGAGAATGCGGTCATCAGAATCGGCCGCAACCGCAACCGGCAAGCTTCGACGACCGCATCGATCCGCGACATTCCCTCGTCTTGTTTGTTACGGGCGAATTCCACAATCAAAATCGCGTTTTTCGCCGACAATCCGACCAACAGTACCTGGCCGATTTGCGTGAAAATATTGCTGTCCATCTTGGCGATCAACACGCCGGCAATAGAACAGAAAAGGCACATCGGCACGATCAGAATCACTGCTAACGGTAACGACCAGCTTTCATATTGTGCTGCCAACACCAGGAAAACGAAAACCACTGCCAACGGGAAGACGAGTTTTGTCATCAGGTCCTTGGAGGCCTCGATTTGCTGATAGGTGAGGTCGGTCCACAAGAAGTCCATCCCTGGCCCCAATTCTTTTGTCTTCAATCCTTCCATAATCATGATCGCATCGCCGGAACTGGTACCGGGCGTGTTGTTGCCGTTGATTTCCGCTGACGGATAGCTCTGGTAGTGGTTGACGATGGCCGGTCCGGTCGTATCGACGATCTTAACCAGGGTCGACAGTGGAACCATGTCCCCTTTGTCGTTACGCACTCTCAGCCGTCCAATATCTTGTGGAGTGAGGCGGTAGGATGCATCAGCCTGGACATTCACCTGCCAGTTGCGATTGTCGCGGGTGAAGTCGTTTGCATAACCAGATCCTAAATAGACCTGCAATGTTTCAAACAAGTCATTTAGGGCAACACCTTGTGTTTTGGCTTTCGTACGATCGATATCCAGATATAGCTGAGGTTGGCTAACGCTGAATGTGGTAGATAGTCCGACTAGGCCGGGCTGTGCATTGCCAGCACTCGCCAGTCGGTCGACTCCCTTTTGCAACTCAAGAAGGCCCAACGAACCGATATCTCGGACCTGCAACTTGAATCCGCCGGTGCTGCCTAAACCGTCGATCGGCGGCGCGCCAAAGGCTGCTACGCTAGCCTCTTGAATCACGTTGAACCGTTTTCGTAAATCTGCGGCAATTGCATCCGCATAGAGGTGATCTACTCCGGCCCGTTTATCAAAGTCGTCCAACACCAAAATTGCCGTACCGGCATTCGACAAGTTGGAACTAATTAACAATGAATAACCGGACACACCAATAACGCTTTTCACACCAGGCGTTTCCTTGGCGATATCGATGATTTTTTGTACCACATCGTCAGTCCGCTCCAAACTGGCGGCGTCGGGAAGTTGTGCGTTGACGACCAAATACCCTTTGTCCTGTTGCGGAATAAATCCTTGCGGTACCGTCATGAAACCGTAATAGGTTAGTCCCAGCAAGCCGCCGTAAAGCAATAGCGTAAATAAGGCCCCGCGGACAATCCAATACACGCTCCGAGCGTATCCGTTTTTAGACTTGTCCATCGCCCAATTAAAACCTTTGAACAACCACCAGCCGAAAGCGACTTCCATAAACAGTTCAGCAGGGTCCTTCTTGGCCGTGGGAGGCTTAAGCAGAAGCGCGCACAATGCCGGGCTAAGCGTGAGCGCGTTAAAGGTCGAAATGGCGACCGCCGCCGCGATCGTCAACGCGAATTGCTTATAGAATTCTCCCGTGATGCCCGCCATGAACCCAGTCGGCACGAAAACCGCCAGCAGTACTAACGACGTAGCGATGACCGGTCCAACGAGTTCCGTCATCGCTTTCCGGGCAGCGTCCCGTTGCGATAACCCAGAGGCGAGATGTGACTCGACTGCTTCAACAATCACGATAGCGTCGTCGACGACAACGCCGATCGCTAACACCAATCCGAATAACGACAAATTGTTCAGCGAAAAACCGAACATCGCCATGCCGCCGAATGCTCCGATCAGTGAAACCGGCACCGCAACCATAGGAATGATCGTTGCCCGCCACGATTGTAAGAAAATCAGGACAACAACAAATACCAGGCCCAATGCCTGCAACAGGGTAACATACACGTCCTTGATCGATTGATCGATGAATACAGTCGTATCGTAATCGATACGGTACTCGACGCCATTCGGGAAACGGCCTGTGTTCTTCAGATCCTCCATTGTCGCTCGGACAGCCTGAGCAGTTTCCAACGCGTTGGAACCAGGCAGTTGAAACACAGCTAGCGTGATCGACGGCAATGTGACCCCCGACTTGCCGTTGTATGAACTTTCCATGTCGTAGGACTTGGCGCCCAACTCGACGCGGCCCACGTCTTTTAAGCGAGTGAGTCGTCCATCTTCGCCAGTGCGAACGATAATGTTGGCGAATTCCTCTTCTTCCACCAACCGGCCTTGGCTGTTCAACGTGTATTGGAAACCAACGTTGTTGTTGCCCACCGGGGGTGAACCAAGACGACCGGCTGCGACTTGTACGTTTTGTTCACGCACTGCGGCCATCACGTCCCCAGCGGTCATGTCGCGGGCGGACAGCTTCTGCGGGTCGAGCCAAAGTCGCATACTGAAGTCGCGGGCACCCCAAATCGCGACATCGCCGACTCCCTTGACACGGGCGATATCGTCCTTGACTTTCGTTGTGACAAAGTTGCTCAAGAACAATGAATCATGCGTGTTCTCCGGCGAGATGATGTTTACCATCATTAGGATACTGGGAGAACGTTTTTTGGTGGTCACGCCTTGCCGGCTGACTTCCTCCGGGAGCTTCGGCATAGCGATTGCGACGCGATTCTGCACAAAGACTTGTGCCATGTCGATGTCGGTGCCTAGTGCAAACGTAACGTCAAGCGTCAATTGCCCGTCGTTGGTTGAGCGGGACGACATGTAAATCATGTTTTCCACGCCGTTGATTTCGTTCTCAATCGGTGTGGCCACCGTCTCGGCAACCGTTTCAGCATTCGCGCCTGGATAACTGGTTGTCACTTGAATTGTCGGCGGCGCGACCTCAGGATATTGCGCAACTGGCAAACTCAGGTAAGACACCCCGCCCACAATGACGATCACAACCGATAACACGGTGGCGAAGATGGGGCGATCAATGAAGAAATGCGAAAACATCGCGGTATCCGAATCAAATAATAATTGTGAGAAATGAACTAGTTCGCAACGTCACTGTTGCTGTTTTCCGAATCCGCTTCATCAACTTTTGGTTCTGCTTTTATTGCCGCATCCGCGGGCTCGCCGTCCGGAGTTACATCACCGGGAACCGACACCGCGGCCGGTTCGGTAACGGCTTTGACCGGAATAATTTCGCCTTCCGTTGCCTTGACGGTATCGCCGTCGCGGACGCGTTGCGCACCGTTGATGATGATCCGATCTTCGGCCGACACACCGGATTCGATGACCTGTAAACCGTCATCGGTCAATGTCCCCAACTCCACAGGTTTTTTAATTACTTTGTTCTTTGCGTCGACTACAAGTACGAATTTCTGATTGAGATCCGTACCAATCGCGGTCTGCGGAACGAGCAATTCCGTTTTGGCTTGGCCAAGCGGTATGCGAACTTTTACAAACAGTCCGGCGGACAAGTATTCGTCGGTATTATCAAACCGACCCCGAACGCGCAACGTGCCTGTCGTAGGATCTACTTGATTGTCAACGAAGTCGATGACCCCCTGATGTGGAAATCCTTTTTCGTTGGCCAAACCGATAAAAACTGGCCGTTTTTGATCACGGACCCGCGAATGACGAGCCTCCGGATTGTTTGTTCGCGAAATCCGTTGTGCTTCCAACATCGTGAATTCGTCGACATCGAAATAGACGTACATCGGATCAACGCTGACTAGTGTTGTCAGGGGAGTGCCGGAGGACTGGTCGGCGGTGACCAAGTTTCCCTTTGTGACTAATGCGCGGCTAACACGGCCCTTCACCGGAGCGATGATGGTCGTGAACTCTAGATCAAGTTTCGCACTATCAACAGCTGCCTGTGAGCCTTTGAGTGCCGCTTGGGATTGGAGAACCAACGCCTCTGCTTGATCAAAGTCCTCTTGTATACCGGCGCCAGATTTCAGCAAACGCGTTTGACGATCCAAGTCCGCTTTGTTCTTGGCAATGGAGGCCTGCCAGCGTTCGATTTCCGATTCGGCCGCGTTGAGCACTTCTTGGAACGGGCGAGGGTCAATTTGGAAGAGCAGCGCTCCCACATCAACGACGTCGCCCTCAACGAAATTCACTTCGGTGATATAGCCGGTGACACGCGCGCGAATTTCGACGTTTTCCACGGCAGCGACCCGACCGGGAAACTGTCGCGAGTCTACAATTTCCCTCTGCAACGCCACCCCTGTCGTCACCTCGGGAGGAGGTGTTTTTTCCAAAGCGACGGTCCGTTCCACGCAACCGCTTAGGCCAACGACAATCAGGCAAAACCCCATCGGCCATGCCCGTACCAGACTTGGCAACGTCGAAAATGAACGTTCCATCACTCGCCTCGGAACCACAGAATGAAAAATAATTGTCAAAACAACATAGATCTCAGCGTCGGCCGATTCGCATTGCATGTGCCGACACCTAGTCAGGTACTCGGAGTGTAACCACTTTTCAATCAGACAACATTACAAAAGACAAAAAATGTGAGCCCCCATCGCGGAATTCCCGATGACCTCGCAGTGCACGCCACCCACGACCGATGCCGAATCGCCTAACAGACAAAACTCCAACGGCGACGCGGCTATCCGCGACCAGCTGTGCGCGATAGACGCCAATTCTTCTCGCGACGAATTGCATCAGCATCGCGGATTGACTCAAATTGGGCCAAATCCACCAGATAGTCAGCGGGTAAACCATGCTGCCGGCCACCTTGGAGCACGAATTCCCGGTACCAACAAAACGGTTTCAGCTGCGCATCCAGCATCTCCGCTCGAGCAGCATAGATCACAGCCTCGGTCGTCGTCCCGCCGGCCAATTCGACTGTGACGGTCAGATCGTCATACCCCACACCGACAGATTCGAATTCATCCAACACCGGTTTGTCGGCAGCGGCAATCTCAAACAGCACGCCCCACACACGGTCCTCAGCAACACCGGTATAAAACGCATCCGCCTTGCCGGACCCATCCAAGCCCCGCTTATGAAACACAAACTGCCGCTGAGCAACAACCCCCAACCCCACCGGCACCGCACTGGCAACCCGCGCGCGGAGACGAGCGGTGTGCATGTTGGAACCGTAGGCGAAGATTTGCATAGCCGTTTGTAGGTCACGCTGTGCGTGACGTTGCTTCATGAAACGTGGAATATAGACATCATAATCCTACCAAGAACCGGTCGCACCGCCACTGTCTGAGCATCCCCTATCGCTTGAAAACCCACCACCTGAGTATCCGCCACCGCCAGAGTAACTCCCAGAATGGTCGTCGGAATCCCAGTTCGGCCCCTCCGAGAAACCATCGATGATAGCTTTCATAGATCGCCAAGCCCAACTATCCAGCCCGCTACGATACAGCGAAATCGAGAACAACAGAAACAGACCGCCGGCGCCGCCAAGAACGACAATCACCCACATCGGCCACGGCGCGGAGGGCAACGTCTTGTTGCGTGCCAGAGAATCCAAACCCGTGGCACCTGCAACGATCCCTTCGCTGAATTGACCGCGTTTGAATTGCCTCACGATGTGCGCATCCATGATTTCCCGCGCGATCCTGTCATCTTTGCGTCCGCGCGGACGGAAGAATTGAATTCTCGCCCGTCGATCCTCTTTCGCCACCAACAACAAAATTGAGTTTGGCCAATTGGCGGCGCGTGGCGATTCAAACTGCCACTGTTCCAGCAACGCCTTGCTGAACGCCTCAATCTGCAGCCCGCCGCCGCCGTGAGCAGCCAGGGAATCGATCGTCACAACAAACAACGGCGTCGAGGTCTCTGCCTGCAAATCCTCAGCGATCTGTTGCAGCGACTGCTCCGCTGCCTCATCCAGCAGATGCGCTGAGTCGACGACGTAGTGCCCCCGCTCTGGCAGCGGCACCATTATTCGCTCTGCATTGCGCTGCGGACCTTGTCCGTATAACGAAGGAGCAAACCCAAGCAAAACACATAGGAGTAGACAGGTCGATCGAGCTACCATTCACACCCTCCTCCGCTAGATGTCAAATTTTAACCGCCGCAATACACTGTGCGGCGTGGGCTAATATTGACAACGCAGAAAAGGGGCGGTCGGATCAAAAAACATGTAGGGCAGGCTCCCGCCTGCCATGCGCTACGCGAGTCGCTGATGCGCATCTTCGGCAGGTGGGAGCCTGCCCTACATGACCGTCGACTATTCAATCGCCGACTGAATAGAACCGAACAATTGTGTGATCGCCTCCAGCATCTTGGCTTGGTCTACCTTTTCTTGCGGACTGTTCCAGAACACGTGGAAGGTGTACCAACGGCCGTTGCGGTTTTTCAGTAGCCAGTTGCCGGCGATCAGTTGATCCTCCGAACCACCCTTGAATCCGACGTACGGCCAGACCTTAGCGTCATGCGGCAACTTGGGAACCACCGTGAGGATCGCACGCAGTGGATGCGCCGCCTGGTCCTTGTCGGTGTGCTGTTTGATCCACGACAATGCCCGGGCCAT
Source organism: Symmachiella macrocystis (assembly GCF_007860075.1). Classification (NCBI taxonomy): domain Bacteria; kingdom Pseudomonadati; phylum Planctomycetota; class Planctomycetia; order Planctomycetales; family Planctomycetaceae; genus Symmachiella; species Symmachiella macrocystis. The sequence goes on along the minus strand of NZ_SJPP01000001.1, from coordinate 4,394,549 downwards.
GTCCATCGGTGTGGCATACCATTCGGCCATATCAAAGGCCGCCGTGTCGAAATCCAACGCATCATAATCCGGAATGCCTACGTCGTGTTTGGCCAAAAATTTCCGCTTCGCGGCTTCGTCCAACTTCTGATACTGTTTGCCGGGTATGCCGGCCTTCTTGTCGCGCAACATGGTCATTTCGCGCGTTGAGAGTAGCGGACGATTCCACTGGGCATGTTTGTGCCCCATCGCCGCCATTTGCTTTTCAATGTTCTCGCGTCCCAACAGGTGCAGCAGATGATCGGTGGCCGTGTTGTCGCTGATCGAGATCATCTTCAACGCAAATGTATTCAGCGTCACTGGAGACCCCATCGGCCACTCAGCCATTTCGCTATGCGGCGGCCCAACCCATTCAGGCCGCAATTTCATCACATTCGCCAATTGCCGCTGATCACCATTAGCCTCCTCGGCCAGCGTCCCCAGGATGAACAGCTTGAACCCAGACCCGATGGCAAACTTTTCATGCTCGTGCAATCCAAACAGCGGCTTCGGTCCTTTGTCCGTCAACTCCGTAAATACAAACCCCGCACTTCCAGGAAGTTGCGTCAACGCCTTGTCATTGACTGTTTTCGCGTCGCCATCTTTCGGAGGAGTAGCAGCAGAATTCGGTTCACTCAACAACACACTGGCACCGAGTAGAGCGACGGTCAGGAGCATAGCAAAACACCTTCTTGGATTTGACGTTGCGGCAAAAACGTTACGGCAAACCCAAGCTTAGCACACGATTAGTGGGGGTGTTGTGGCGTGGTCTCGTGCTGTAATGCAAACCAGCAAGTAGGGCAGGCTCCCGCCTGCCCTACGGGACGACCTTACCATTTGACATCTCTAAATCGCTGCGCCATGAGTTGCTGTATGCCCCCCGACCGAAGACGCCGCGACGCAGACATTCACACCACACATTCACATGCAATTCGTCCGCTTTCTCAAAATTGTTGCCTTTTACATCCAAGAGAATCGTGCCATCAGGGAGCAATGACGCCATCGTCTCGACCGTCTCGATGTGGACGCCATCCTTGAGCAAAAAGGAAACATCACCACTGACCTTTGTAATTTCGTCAAATGGAATCGTCAGGTCGACCGCCTTAAAGCGAATGTGATCGCGCGATTGCTCGACGACTTCCCACGACCACCATTCTTCAAACTCGTGTACTTCGGATGCGCTAAGTTCAATGTAGGAACCCCCACTAAAAATCGCGAACCAGAGACCGGTTACGACCGCCCCCACAGAAACGTAGGCCGCAACCCGATACAATTTGCTTGATCGTAATTGGCGTTGTCTTTTCATGGGAACTTCTGCGAGCTACGTTTGTCACGAATTCGCATACTCGGCAAGCGTGATCTTGCCTCGTATCAACTTACCGCTTCAGTCGGCCAAAGCACAAGACGTCGGGCCACTGCGCTACGATACTCGAAAACGGATGGTTGAAATAATACACGCCACCATGCTCCGAAACCGTTTCTCGAGCAAGATATTGCTGACAGATCTTGCTTAACAGGACAATGAATTCATCGTCCGTGATTTGCTTTGCGCGTTGAGCGAGTCTTTTATTGAAGCGAGTTTGCGAATACCACAGATTCGTGGTTTGCATCGCCGAGAGCAGGAAACCGATTCCGAAAACCACGAACACAATTCCCGTAGCCGTGGAAGACTCGTGTCGGGAAAAACTGATGCCCCATAAATTGCAAAGCCCAGCAGCGATAAAGAAGAAACCACCAAATCCAAGAAACACGAAGCTGCCAAACTCTGCATCGCGCCAACGATAGTCGCGTACTGCCCTCGCAAACCCATTGGGAAACGCGCGTTGAATGGCCGCTCGATATAAGTGCTGGCAATGCGGACACCACACACCGTATTCGGCCTGCCCGTCGTCACTGTTAAGGTAACGTACGCAACCGTCGAACTTGTCGAGCGTCATTTTTCCGGGGTAGGAACGGGGATCGACTTTGACTCGGTACCGGTAATTGCGACCGCACTCCTCGCACACTCGTTCCAAATCGACGTCGCGAATGTCATCAATTCGCATCGGTCTAGAAACGGCGTGCTTCATGGTACATCACCCCAGTTCCGGGATTGCCCGTCCGCCTTCGGTTAGAATCGGCGTCGGACGCCCTTGCGGGCTGGTCCAGTGGGTGCGGGGGTCGATGTCTAAGTGTTTGAACACCGATGCTGCCAGGTCTTGCGGGCGGACGGGGGCGGATTTGATTTCGCCGCCTGTGGAATCGGTGCTGCCGATCGTTTGGCCGTGTCGCAGGCCGCCGCCGGCTGCCACCATCGACATGGTGGGCGTCCAGTGATCGCGGCCCAGATCGGCGTTGATCCGTGGGGAGCGACCGAATTCGCCCAGCATGAGGACTAGCGTTTCGTCCAGTAAACCTCGTTGCTCCAAATCGGTAACCAACGCATACAGCGCGCGGTCGACGCGGGGTAGCAACGGTTTGAGGCCTTTTTCGATACCCTTCCAACGGACGCTGTCGCCGTGGTGGTCGAAGTAACCCCAGGCTCCGCTGACCAACACGAACGTGACGCCCGACTCGACCAACCGCCGCGCGAGCAGTGCTTTTTCGCCGATGCTCTCGCGACCGTACATCTGGCGGGTCTCAGTTTTTTCCTGATCGACGGCAAAGGCTTGTTGCACCTTGCCGGACAGAACCATGTCGTAGGCTTGTTGTGTGTAGCCGTCTTGCCGTTGGAGCGTTTGTTGCAAATCGATATCGCGCCGCAACCGGTCGAATTCGTTGCGCAATTTATTGCGATCGGCCAAGCGGTCGACTTTGACGCCATCGGGCATCGAGAATTTTCCAGCCAGTTCGTGACCTTTGACCGGCTCGAAGTCCGGCCCCATGTGACCCGCACCCCAGACATCAGCCGCCCAGGAATTTGCCAAACCGACAAACGCCGGCATGTCAGGATCGTTTGGTCCACGGAACTTGGCAGCGATGGATCCCATCGAGGGGTAACCAGCGCCGTCTTTACCGTCGTTGGTCCGACGCGCGAGCGGATTGCCCGCTTGCAGAGTGATCGGTGTATGATTGCTGGAACGGCAATCGACGCTGCGGATGAACGACAGCTTGTCGGCGATCGAAGCTTGCAGTGGAAAATGTTCGGTCAGTTGTACGCCGGGGACTTTGGTGTCGATCGTGCCGAACGGACTGCGGATTTCCTGGGGTGCGTACGGTTTGGGGTCCCACATGTCGAGTTGACTTGGCCCACCCGACAGCCAGAACAGAATCACCGACTTTTTCCCAGCGGCTTTCGCTTCGGCAACGGCGCGTTGCTGCAGCAGGCCCGGCAATGTCAACCCACCCAGCCCAGCCATGCCGGTCTGCAAAAACCACCGCCGCGAGCCGACGCGAATCAAATCCTTGGCCGCCGGTTGAAACGGCGACTGCGCCGTCCCTTCAACATGGGCCTGTTGATGCTCGCTGCCTTGTTGTCCATCGAACGTCGTCATGCGGAAGTCTCGTCGTGAGTTGGGTTTCCAATTCTTCAGCCGGAACGCATCAGCGTGCGTTTATCATAATTGATATCGGCAGCCATGGCAAAGCGTATTCGGCAAATTGTGCCAATCCCGAATTACGTAACATCGCGGGTGAACGAGGTGCAACCCTTTACCTTGCCGCTCCCCCATGCAATTGTTACGTTTGACCCCACACCCCGTAAAAACGCGGGATTTGGCCAAAAACCAACAGACTTGAGACAGTAACGATGCCCCAAAACAAACCCAAATGGCGGTCGACGACGATCCTCAGCGTGCGTCGCGGCAACGACGTTGCTCTGGGCGGAGACGGCCAAGTCACGCTCGGCGATACAATTATGAAAGCGGATACCAAGAAAATCCGCTGGATGCTGGAGAATAAAGTGCTCGTCGGATTCGCTGGTTCCACCGCCGATGCCTTTGCGCTAATGGAGCGTTTCGAGGCAAAAGCCAAGGATTTTCCCGGCAATATCCCCCGGGCAGCAACAGAGTTGGCGCGAGATTGGCGGACCGATCGCATTTTACGAAAGTTAGAAGCCTTGATGGTCGTCGTCAGCGCCGAACACAGTCTATTGGTCACCGGACAAGGCGATGTGATTCAGCCTAGCGATGGTATCATCGGGATCGGGTCCGGCGGATCGTACGCAACCGCCGCAGCACGAGCGTTGTTGCGGAATACGGATTTGAAATCCGCGGATATTGTGAAAAAATCGTTGGAAGTTGCTGCTGAGATCGACATTTATACAAACACTGAAATTGTGGTGGAGGAGTTCCCGTGCGCGAAATGACACCCCGCGAAGTCGTTGCGGAATTGGACGCGCATATTATCGGTCAGGATGCCGCCAAACGCGCGGTCGCCATCGCGATCCGCAATCGTTGGCGCTGGCGACAATTGGACGCTGTCATCCGTAAGGAAGTCACGCCCAAGAACATCATCATGATCGGCCCCACCGGTGTCGGAAAAACCGAAATCACGCGTCGATTGGCAACGCTAACAGGTGCCCCGTTCATCAAAATCGAAGCGACAAAATACACCGAGGTTGGTTATTACGGCCGCGATGTCGAAAGTATGGTCCGCGACTTGGTGGAAGCATCGATCAAACTCGTGGAAACGAGCAAACGGATCGAGGTTGAAGAGGAAGCGGCGCGGCGCGTTGAAGACCGTCTCGTCGACCTGATGGCCCCGCTGACACCAGAGTGGGACAGTGCGAGCACCGACGAAGAGAATGCTGACGAATCCGCCGAACGTCATGCGCGCACACAAGAAAAGTTCCGCAAAAAACTGCGGGCCGGTGATCTCGAAGAGCGTGTGGTCGAATTGCAGATCGAATCACGCAATTCACCAGTGCAGATGTTTTCCAACATGGGCATGGAACAAATGGACGTCGATTTTCAATCGATGTTCGAAAAGATCGTCCCCAAGCAAAGCCAAGAACGGACGGTCAAAGTTTGCGACGCCCGCAAGATCCTCTTAGAGCAAGAGATCGAAAACCTACTCGATAAAGATGCGGTCAACGAAGAAGCGATCGCACTGGCCGAAGACACCGGGATTATCTTCGTCGACGAAATCGACAAAATCTGCAGCGGCGAAGGGGGAAGCAGCCAAGCCGATGTCAGTCGGCAGGGGGTACAACGTGATCTGTTGCCCATCGTCGAAGGAACAAACGTGCAGACCCGTTACGGAACGGTGAATACGTCGCACATTTTGTTCATCGCCGCCGGCGCATTTCATCGCAGCAAACCTTCGGACCTGATGCCGGAATTACAAGGCCGGTTTCCGATTCGCGTGGAATTGACCGACCTCACACGGGACGACTTCATTCGCATCCTCACCGAGCCGACGAGTTCGTTGACGAAACAATACGAAGCATTATTGGCAACCGACAACATCAAGCTGCAATTCACCAAGGACGGTCTGGAATCGATGGCCGACATCGCCTATCAGGTGAATCAATCGACGCAAAACATCGGCGCGCGGCGATTGCATACGATCATGGAACGGCTACTGGAAGAAATCAGCTTCGAAGCGCCCGATATGAAAAAGACGACAATCAAAGTCGACGCCACCTACGTTCTGGACAAACTCAAGGAAGTCGTCGAAAACGAAGACCTCAGCCGCTTTATCCTGTAATGTGTCACCCTCTGCTGCCGGATCCGCCGGAAGCAAGGGCATTCATGTTTCACCAAGTAAAAGGCCTCGCTCAATGGACGGTTGGTGGATGTGGGCGACCATCATCGTGTTGTTTGCGCTGGGAGTCCGTTTGTCCGCGTTTTTCAGCGGTTCGGAAATCGGCTTTTATCGCATCAGTCCCTTGCGGCTGAGCATCGAGGCGGATTCAGGGGATCGCGTGGCGCAGTGGCTGTTGCATTTCGTGCATCAGCCCGGTTACTTCGTCGCGACGACACTGGTTGGCAACAACGTGGCCAACTACATCACGACAATTGCCGTCACGTTGGCCACGGCAGCGGTCTTTGGCGCGTCGTCGGGTTATTTGGAGATCCTGGGGACGATCTTAGTCACGCCGCTGATCTTCGTGTTTGGGGAATTGATTCCCAAAAATCTCTTCTACGAAGCGCCTCACAGATTGCTCAGACAATACCGGCCGTGGTTCATGCTGTTTTATTGGCTGTTTTTGCCATTCAGCATTCCACTGGTCTGGTTGTGCAAATTGTTCGAACGGTTCAACCGGCAGGAACAAAATTCGGCAAAAACCACCCTCGGCAGAAAGCGACTGGTGCAGGTTCTTACCGAAGGGCATGAAGAGGGGTTGCTGACACAGGTGCAGAACGAACTGGTGCAAGGCCTGTTGCACAAAGCTCCCCAGCCGGTGACCGATTCGATGACCAAAACCGCGCGTGTCCTCGGCGTGCATGAAGATCTTTCCCCTGCGGCCACTCTCGATTTTGCCCGCCAGCATGGCTGTTCGATGGTCCCGGTTCGCCACTCCAAATCGGGCAACGACTGGTACGGATACGTACGCGTCGCCGATATCGGCTTATACGACCGCCCGATTCGCGACATTACGATCCCGCTACTCAAAGTCGATGCGACGGCCGGAAAACTAGAAGCGATCCTGGCAATGCGCTCCGCCGGCCTGGAATACGCGGCAATTTACAAAAACGACACGGTGCTCGGTTTGGCAACCGAGGGAGATCTTGTCGAAGAATTCTTTATTTCGCAGCAGACAGTTGGCCGCTAGCGGGTTACTATAGTGGAGCGGTCGATTCCGGCCGCGGTTCGCGACGGCACTTTTCCCCACATGACCTATGCCTGATTCGCAACACAACCCGGAGCGCCCACTGCGTCCTAAGAGCCTTTGGGAAGTCATGTCTCATGGCACCGTTCCCGATCCGGCAGTCACACCGCCGGAACCGGCTGAGGAATCCACGGCCGAGCCGAGCACGCCGACCAAGCCGCTTGCCTCGTTGTGGAATCTGATGGGAGCCAAACCAGCGGAGATTCACCCCGACGTAGCCACAAAGGATACAACCGTCACGCCGCTGCGTGATCAGGACACCTCGAAATTCGACAATATCGTCGAAGACGCATTACAGTCCGAAAACGAAAAAGCCCCCGCACTCAATCCCTCGACTGAGACGGCGGCAGCAGCCAAGCCCAAACGATGGCGGCCACCGGCAAACGGTAATGATCTGTTTGGCATCGAGATCCGCAAACCGCAGTCGACAACGTCCGATGTGCGCATCTCGCGCAAGGCCAAGACCAGCCTCTGGTTGGGGGGCTTGGCGATTGGCTTGTCCGCCTTTGCAGTTTACCCAGGAATGTGGACCAAATTACCGGCATTGTCTGCTGGGTTTATCGCCCTATTCAGCGGATTTCTAGCCGCCGATGAAATCCGCACATCACGGGGCCGACTGCTGGGGATGAATCAGGCGCTGCTCGGTATGGCGTTGAGCATCACAGGAATGTTCCTTGGCCCCTTGCTGGCCTGGGCCATCGGCGACTTGGCCGCCTTCCAATCGCACCAACAAGTCACCGAAACGCGGCTGGAGACAATCGGCACCGCCATCGATCGTTTCTATGACAGGCAACGGCAATTTCCCGCCGGGGGAACGTTTTTGGAACAACCCGGCGCAAAAGACCGCCCCATGCACGGCTGGATGACGGCGCTTCTCCCGTACATGGGTTATGAGCAGCTACATAAAAAAATTAACCCGTCGCTCCCCTTTGACGATGCCGTCAATGCGACCGCGCTGCGCACACAGGTTCCTGAATTTTTAGTCGCCGGAGTTGAGCAGACCACATCGATCAATCAATACGCCGCCGCACACTTCGCCGGCGTGGGTGGTCAAGAGAAAGATGCGAATGGCGATACCGTGCACTTCGGCGTGTTCGATAAGAACTCCACCGTGTTTCGCCAGGATGTGAGTGATGGTTTGTCGAATACTTTGATGGCCGGGCAAATCCCCGGCAATTATCCCGCCTGGGGAGAGCCGTCGAATTGGCGGCGGATCTCGCAGGGGCTCAATCGAGACCAACGTGGTTTTGGCAGCCCGGGCGGTGGCGATGTGCTGTTCCTCATGGCCGACGGCAGCGTCCGCAGTCTCGCGGCAGACACTGACCCCCGTGTTCTGCACAGCATGAGCACCCGCGACGGGACGGACTGAAACGCTGCTGCTTGCAGCGATCCGCGGCCGATTTCCGGGCGATTTTCCAGGCGAACATCCCGGGAAAATCGACTGACCGGGGGTGCCAAAATGTCGTCTCGCAATTCGTCAAAAACTGGGGTTGGCGAGTTTTGGCGGGCGGCAGTATACTCCGCCATCGTTTTCGGCAGAAATTGCCGGTTGAGAAAATGGCTTATGATGGCTGTCTCATAATCGCACCAAAAAACAGCACGGAATAGGCAACTGTAGTCACGACAGACACAAGCTTTGGTTAGCGGATGAGACAGTGGTCGAGGGGCTTTTGAGAAAGCCGAGCCGGGATTTAGAGATACACGCAAACGCATGGAGGCACCGCGTGCACAAGCTTTTTGTAGCAGGGATTGACAACGTCTTGGGAGCGAATCTGGCGGCGGAACTGGCCGACCGATTTGATGTTTTCGGACTGTCATTAGGCGATCCTATCTCAATTTCCGGGTGCCGCACGGCCCTTTGTGAAATACAAGATGCCGAATCGATCCGGAAATGGATATCAGTCGAACGGCCGGATTGGCTCGTCGTCTGCGGTCCCGCGGCGAACTCCTCATGGAATTCCGATCACGACGACGACCCCGGCAGTGACGCCATTCACGCCATGCGGCACTGGGCAACCGCTGCTCATGCAGCCGGCTGTGAATTCACCGTCATCTCCTCCGACGGCGTCTTCCGTGGACCATGGATGTTCCATGACGAACAAGCCGACCACTACTGCGATAGTTCCATCGCCCGCACAATTCGCGCCATCGAAACCGAAGCAACCGACAATTGCGAGCGGACTTTGATTGTCCGGACCAATGCCTACGGTTGGTCACCGACAAGCAACACACCCGGTTTTGTGGAATCGATTCTACATGCCATCGAAGAGGGCGATGCCTGCAAACTCGACTGCATTCGCCATGCCACGCCGATCCTTGCCAACGATCTGGCTGAGATTCTCGAACAGGCGTTCGAAAAACGGCTGGACGGTTTGTTTCATATTCCCGGCGCCGAACGGACAAACCCGTTTGCCTTTGCCCGGCGACTGGCCGACCAATTCGGTCACACCGACGTACACATTGCCGCCGACGACTGGCGAACACAAGGCGGCCGGATGTTTGGCCAAGGCGAGACTTCGCTGCGGAGCACGAGTATTCGCGAAGCGTTGGGAGTCGCCCCGCCGATGTTGATCGAAGGTATCCGCCGCTTGCACGCACAACACGAAAACGGATATTGCGAACGATTTGGCGCCGCACAAACATTGGTGCACGAAAAAGTCGCCTGAACCCGCGCCCCCGATTTCACACATAGCCCCCGGTTCCGCCGGGGGCTTTTTTTGTGTCTCCGCCTACAAAGGGATGTCGCAACGCGGTTGGCTGAGTTATACTCGGCGGACAAGCGCCGCTGAGTTGCAGCGGACCACGATTTGGCATTTCCGATCAAGAACGAAGGCGGTTCGGTGAAGCGTTCACATACCCGTCGACCAGTTCAATACGGGCTGGTGTTGAGTTTGATTTTAGCAGCGGCTCAGCCTGCCGGCGCAGAGGAACCAGCGACGCCCCTCACACCCACTGCTCCATCCTCGCCACGCGACGTACTTTCGGCGGCCCAATGGCGCAACGTGGATCGCTCGATCCATCGCGGACTGGATTACTTGGCGGCCCATCAACGCGAAGATGGTTCTTTCGAGGCGCCCCCCACCGGTCAGCCAGGCGTCACGGCGCTGTGTGTGTTGGCCTTTCTGTCTCGCGGACATTTACCCGGCGAGGGCCCGCATGGCGAGCGGATCAATCGCGCGATCGATTTTGTGCTCACCTGCCAGCGCGAGGATGGCATGCTTTCGTTCATCGAACCGGAACCGCATCATGTCCACGACGGCGCTTCGCATGCGGGGAACTACAATCATGCCATTGCCGGTTTGATGTTGGGCGAAGTCTACGGCATGACCAATCCGCAACTGCGCGAACGCACCAAAACGGCCATCCCCGCAGGATTACAATTTCTCCGCCGCGTGCAGGAGAAGGCCAAAACCAGTCCTCTCGATCACGGTGGCTGGCGGTACATTCGTCCCCGGCAAGGCATTGATGCGGATCTATCGGCCACCTCCTGGCAATTGATGTATATGCGCTCGGCACGGAACGCTGAATTTCACGTCCCCAAAGAATGGATTGAAGAGGCGATGGCCTACATCCGGCGATGCTTCAACAATAATCGCCGGACATTCTCATACACGCCGCACCGTTCCTTCAATCTGATTACCCCAGGAATTGTCGGCGGCGGAATCGTTTCGCTCTCGTTGGGAGGAGAGCACAACACCGAAATCGCCCAACTGGCGGGCAATAACGTGCTCCGCTATTCCTTTGCGCGGTACAACACCGCCTCGTTTCCCTACCATTACGGAGCCTATTACTGCAGCCAGGCGATGTATCAACTGGGCGGCGAGTATTGGACGAAGTTTTATCCGCAACTCTCAAAACATCTGCTCGCAAATCAACGAGCCGACGGATCCTGGGAGCGCGAAAACTTCAACAACGGCGACTATTTCGGCCGCAGTTATACGACGTCACTTTCAGTGCTGGCGCTAACACCGGCTTACCAGTTATTGCCGATTTATCAGCGATAAAGCTGTTGGGCTTCAATATAGCATTCGACCGCACGGGGGGTCATGTAGCGAATGCTCTGCCCGGATGCGGCACGCTTGCGAATGTCGGAGGAGGCCAACTCCAGGCCGGGAATTGTCACCAGATGCGTCCGCGTCGCGACCTCTGGCCCCATGAGCGATATCAGCTCATCGAGTTGTGGCATCGGTTCGCCACCACGATTCACGACAGCCAACTGAGCCGCTGCCAGAATCCGCTGCGGATGACGCCAAATCGGAAAATCACGCAACGAATCGGCCCCGATGATCAGGAACAATTCGCACTGCGAATCTTCTTCGCGGAGTTCTTCAAGTGTCTCGTAGGTATAGCTCGGTCCGCTGCGAGACAATTCGCGTTCGTCGACCGTGAACGATTCCTGCCCAGCGATCGCCAATCGCAACATCTCCACCCGGTCTTTGCCGAATGAGATTTTTACATCCGCTTTGTGCGGTGGAATCCCGGCCGGCATGAATCGGACTTCGTCCAATTGGCATTGTTCACGACATTGCTCAGCCAAGAGCAGATGCCCGTAGTGCACCGGATCAAACGTCCCACCAAATATTCCCAGCCGCATCGTCAAGGTTTCCTTACTTCTTTCGCTTTGCGTTTCAGATGTTAGAATCTTAGCGGAGCGGGAATTAAATGCCAAATGACCACGCAGATGGAAAGAGACCGTCGGCTGTAGACCTTAGGCTTTAGGTAAAAGACTTAATCGTCGAACCCTACTGCCTACTGGTCCTCCGTGACGAAAACCCTTCTCAATCACCACAACCAATGACCCCACCGGCGCAACAACAACTCTTCGATGACGATCCGCTGCCGTGGGAATTGGCGGCTGAGGAGGATGTTGAGTGTGCCGAGGTTGTCTTCAATCGACCGATGGAGCAGGCGTTTTCCTATCTCGTTCCCGAAGCGTGGCGGGGCAAACTCCGCGCCGGGCAGCGGGTGCGTTGTCCGTTTGGGCGCGGCAACCGGCCCACGACCGGTTATTGCGTCGGGTTTTCTCGGCCCAAAAATGCGGGCAAACTGAAGTCGCTGTTAGAAGTCATCGACCGCGAACCGTTGCTCAACCAACATATGTTGGATTTGACACAGTGGATCGGCGAACGTTACCTGTGTAGTTGGGGCCAAGCACTCAACACCATCATTCCTGCCGGCGTCAAAAACTATGCCGGCACCCGAATGCGCACCTATTTCAGCATCGACGAAGAGGCCTTAACCCGGCTGGGGGAAACGAATCTCCCCACCAAACAGGCAGCCGTGATCGCCGCCCTCCGCGCTGCCGGTGAACCGTTGCAGTCCAAGGAAATTGAACAGAGCGCCGATTGCGGCAGTGGACCGGTCAATGGCCTGAAAAATAAAGGAATTTTGCGAGTCACGCGTCGTCGCGCCGCTGCTTCCCCCCCCTCGACCGACGCAGTCGAGCGGGAACAAGATCTCACACTCAACCCCGAGCAACGCACCGCACTGGAGCAGATCCTTCAGCCGTTGCGCTCACAAAAACATGAAACCTTGTTGCTGCACGGAGTGACCGGTAGCGGAAAAACCGAGGTTTATATTCAAACGATCCGGGAAGTCGTCAGCTATGGCCGACAAGCGATCGTCCTCGTACCGGAAATCAGCCTCACGCCGCAAACGATCCGCCGGTTCGAGAGCCGTTTCGACAGTGTGGCCGTATTGCATAGTCACCTCACCGATGCGGAGCGTCACCGCCAATGGAAGCTGATATCGTCCGGGAACGTACAGGTGGTCGTTGGCGCCCGCAGCGCTGTTTTTGCCCCGACAACGCATTTGGGTTTGATCGTAATCGACGAGGAACACGAAACCACCTTCAAACAAGAAACCACGCCGCGCTATCACGCTCGCGAAGTCGCACGACAACGCGCTAAGATGGCCGGAATTCCGCTGATACTCGGCTCTGCCACACCGACGTTGGAATCATACGCCCGCGCGCGACGGGGCATTGATCAACTCATTACACTCAAAAAACGAGTCAGCGACCTACCATTGCCGCCGGTCAGTGCCGTGGATGTCCGCAATGACCCCCGGTGTGTCTCCGGCTCCGGTATCGGCCGCGCTATCCAAACCGCGATTCGGACTGCTGTTGAAGACGGCGGACAAGTCATCCTGTTTCTCAACGTCCGTGGACACTCCCCGGTACTGTGGTGTAAGGCGTGTGGCGAAGGGATTAAGTGTCCCAATTGCGACATCACGCTCACCTGGCACAAAGACCGCCACTTGGCGATGTGCCACACCTGTGAATTTGCGATCGATCCCCCCAAGACCTGCCCCCGTTGCGGACATGCGGCCGTGCGGTATTTTGGCATCGGGACACAACGCCTGGAAGAAGAAGTCGCCTCGAAATTTCCACGCTACAAATGCCTACGTATGGACAGCGACACGATGCGCAAACGGGGCAGTTATGAAACCGCACTCGATGCGTTCCGCAAGGGCGAAGTACAGATTCTGCTCGGCACCCAAATGATTGCCAAGGGACTCGATTTTCCGAATGTCACATTGGTCGGCGTGATCGATGCCGATACGATTTTGCATCAACCTGACATCCGCGCCGCGGAGCGCACGTTTCAATTGATCGCCCAAGTCGCCGGCCGCGCCGGGCGAAGCAGCAAAGGGGGCCGCGTGCTTGTGCAAACCTCCTCGCCCGACGAACCGGCGATCCAGTTTGCCACCGCGCACGACTACGTAGGATTCGTCCACGCCGAAATCCAACACCGTCGCGAAATGCAGGCCCCCCCGTTTTGGCATTTGGCCCGCGTGATCCTGCGCGGTTTGTACGACGACGAAGTCGTTGAGTTCGCCAACAGTATGGCCACTGTTCTGCGAAAAGCTGCCGAGGAATCAGACCTCCCCGTCCGCGTACTCGGCCCCGCCCCCGCCCCGATCATGAAACTCAACAAGTTCTACCGCCACCACTTCCAATTAGCAGCCGAACAAGCGGAAACGATCCAAAAGCTCTGGCGCAGCGTCGCCGCTAAGTTGCCCAAATCGAGCAACGTGGAATATGTGGTGGACGTCGATCCGTTGAACATGCGGTGAGCCCAGGCACGCGTGAATAAAATGGCCTTCGAAGAGAAGACTATTAAAATGAGAGCTGTTACTGATTTGTTCTTCTTTTCTCAATAGGTGAGAGGATGGTTAAAAGTGAGTGGAGGATCGTCGAAGGTGGCTTGCCCCTCACCCCAGCCCTCTCCCAGAGGGAGAGGGAGTAAAAAACACTGCCCAGAGCAAAACACTGCCACAAACCACTCCCCCCTCTCCCCCTGGGAGAGGGGAGGGGTAGCCGTGTGGAGCGGATTTGGTTCGCTTGGGAGCGGGGGAGGGTGTGGCTCGATTGATTGCAGTCATCGTTGGTTTTTCGGCCCATTTCGTCAACAAGTCGGTTCGCGGCCGAGTTTTTAGCACCCAAGAACAATGCACAGACGGTTGTCTCTTACTGTTCCGTGAAGCGGTTACACCTAGAACGACGCGAATGGCGATCGGTCGATGTGCCCCAGCGTTTTGCAACGGACGTGATGACCGCCGGAGTTTAGCAAATCACTATTTCCAAAGTCCGGCCAAGGCAGAGCGTCTGATGTGATTTGGCTGGTGGACCAACACGAGTGACTATTAAAAACAAACGTCGTATAGAAGGATCAAATTTGAACAACCAAAAGGCGAGCTAGCTCCGATTTGTTAGGAGGACGGTTTCGACTTTTTAAGTTGCTTAATGTCAAGTCCTGCTCGCCGAATGAATGAATGTAAGAGATCCGTTCGGCTCTTCAACGCGACCAGCTCAGATTTCACGGTGATACGCAAATCGTCAAGTGTCGATGGAGCGTAGTTCGCAAGACATCCATATTTCACATGCGCCCACACTTTATCGGCTGGATTTATTTCAGGTGCATATTTCGGCAGCATTCTCAGTGAGATGCTGCCACAATCGCGTACAACTTGGCGGACGGGTTTTGCGAGATGAATCAGAATGCAGTCCCAAACGACGATAAGAGGTGCGTTTATTTTGACACTGAGGAGCCGCACGAATCTAGCGATTGAGGTTCCAGTATAATTTGTGTTGTTCGCGAGCATCTTGAAGTAGATGTTCGCCCTTTGATTCCTTGGGCTGACTGTCAAAGCACATGCTGTCGAAATTCGCCCGTGCGGATCCGAAATCTTAACTACGGGACGTTGACCGCAGGGTGAAAACGTCCTTCGGAGAACAGGCATTTGCATAAAACCTGCTTCGTCGATAAAGGCAATATAGGCGTTGAATTTGGCCGCCTCGCATAAGATTCGTTTGAACTGCGTATATGGCCATCTCTTAATCTTGGCCTCGTCACGTTCTCGAAAACGTGTCGTCGGCTGTTGCGAGGTCCATCCAAGGTACTGCTTTAGAATTACCCATACATGCGAACGCGAGAATTCCACGCCCAACTCACGGCGAATAAGGTCACGCACACGCGGAGTTGTCCAGAGGTCGTTCGGCCATCCGTGTGCACTTGCGCCTTCCTCAAGTAGTTGTGCGAGATTCTTCAAGTCTTCGTGATTGAGGCGTCTCGGGCGGCCTGAAGATGGCGCCGGATCAATCGATAATCCTGCTTTGGACAGTCGCCACCAGCGCGTCACCGCCGGTGCGCTGACATTCAGAAAGTGACAAATTGACGCAACTGTCTCACCCTATTTCCGTAGTTCAACTGCGCGTCTACGGACAAATTCTCTCGCAGATTCTTTTCGATGCATCATCCCACCGCCTTATTCTTATTGGTAATTCTCGCCTTTCATTTGTAGGCCACCGAATTGTGGCCCATCAGGCTGCCGTTAAGAATTGTTTTAAGTGTGAATATCACTGCGGGTTATTCGCTGGTCACGCCACTTCTTGAGCTCGGCCGTTTCAGCCCAAGCACCCTTGCGTAACTACCTACGTCGGAAGGAGCGGACACTGCCGTCAAAAACGTACAACAATTTTTCTTCCCAATTTACTGTGTCCATAAGGCGTCTCGTCCTGGTTTCACTCAAGGTGCGGTGGTGAACTTGACCGCCGAGTGGAACCTTCATTTTACTAACTTAGACTGCGCGACTTACCGAACACAATTCGCGGACGATCTACATCGCTTCGGTTGCATTCGCCTCTGCAGTCAGCGGTTAAGAAAAAGGCTTGCATTAGTAAATCGCACCTTTGCGCCAAGGTAAATTTGGTTCCCTGGATTTGGGTACCCTGGTCAATAAGGCGAAGCGGCAAGAATTGGCCATCTCAGAAAGGGTTGAATTGCCGCTACAACGTGATCAACTCCATGGTGCGGTAAAAGAAATTTATATCAAGTCCCGTTTTCTTTTAAATGCGTAAATCGCTGTGTGCATCACCGCACGAGTGCGATTGTACCGTCTCCCAGGAGGCACACCATCTGTTGTGGTTTTGGTGCTCGGCAAAAATTATTTACAGAAATTATGCAAAATATCTGGTAATTTGCCGTCAACTCGCGGAGTTTTGCGGTAGGTAAATAATAGAGGGACATTTTTTTTCCTTGTTCACACACCCCAGAAAGGTTGAACGAGTGAACGCAACACTGAATCGGAAAGAGTATGTGGAATTGGTCGGTCGCGGTCAGCCGGACGCGTACCCCAAGAGCACCGAGGATGTCGTATCCGAATTGAGGGAAAGAGGCTTCGACGCACGTGTGCCGGCGCTCGACTATCTGATTCGCAAAAACGTCGTCAGCCCGCCCCGAGAAGGCCGGAATTACCAGTGGCGAACGAAGCATGTTGATCGCGCGGCAGCTGTGCTGGAGGAACAGCAGTGCTTTCTGCCGCGCACGTGGTGCAACATCGAGTTGGGGATTTCTGCGGCGCAGCGGATTCGAGCGCTGCGAATTGCAGTGTGGTCGGCCATCGACGAGTTCGAAGTCGAACTGCGCGAAGACGAGAGTGTTTTTGTTATGCACGTGCATCCGCCTCGCTTGAGCCGCGATGGTCTCGTTGAGTTCACTTTGTGCGAGGACACCCAACGCGACCTCGAAACGCGGCGAGGCGAATTGCAGACGTACGACCGAACCATGATGCCTGACGAAATCGCATGGCGGAAACGGAGGAGCAAGCAGCAATGAGCACGGCAACCATCGACGAAATCCTGTTCACCGCTGGCTCTGTGGACATCCAAGCGGCCGGCCAAACGCATCCCGAAGTTTCCATCCTGGCCTACTCCGGCGGCCTGATGACGGTGCCCGGTTGGGGACCGGTCGTGATCGACTTGCGGGGCATCGACATCCCCGCCGCACAGGTGGGCATATTGGCCGATCACGATTCCTCGTTGAAGGGGATTGTCGGGCACGGCCGGGCCTCGGTTCACGACGGGCGATTGATCGTCGCCGGGGCAATCTCGCCGTCCAGCGAAACGGCCCGCCAGATCATCGAGCTCGCCAAGGGCGGTTTTCGGTTCCAAGCTTCTGTTGGCGTGACCCCCACCGACTACGAGCGGGTTCCGCCCGGCCAATCCATCGAGGCGAACGGCCGCAGCATCAAATCACCGGCGAGCGGCTTTCTCTTTGTGAAATTCTCCACTCTCCGCGAAGCCTCCATTGTCGCCATCGGCGCGGACGCGAGCACGTCGGTCGCGATTGCGGCATCCCAGAAGGAATCTCAAATGCCTGAAGAAACCACCACACCGACCGCTGAACAGATCCGTGAGCAAGCCGCCTCAGAAACCGAACGCATCACCGCGATCCGCCGAGTTTGCGGTGGCCGCTACGTCGACATCGAGGCGACCGCCATCCGTGACGGTTGGGATGTGCAACAAGCCGAGCTCGCCGCGCTGCGCGAATCGCGTCCCAAACCGCCGATCATTCACGCCCGCGACCACGCTCCCACGAACGCCACCATCGAGGCGGCAATTTTGTCACATATGGGCTGCGAGGGGCTGGCGGAAGAGCAGCTCGGACCGCAGGCGATGCAGCAGGCCCGCGATCTGCGGTGTACGAACTTGGTCGACCTCTGCCACTATAGCCTGCAGGCCGATGGCCGTGACACGCCGCAGGGCCGCGAGGCGATGATCCAAGCCGCGCTGACGACCTATTCGCTGCCGGTCGCCTTGGGCAATGCGGCGAACAAAGTGCTGTTCGAGTCGTATAGCGAGACGCCGGCCACCTGGCGGGCGTTCGCGGCGATCAAATCGGCCAAGGACTTTAAGGATCACACCGGCGTTCGTCCCAGCGACACTGGCGATTTGTCGGAAGTGGCCAAAGGCGGCGAATTGAAGCATGGTAGCATCGACGAATCGACCTACACCTATTCAGTCGATACGTTCGGCAAAATGTTGTCCATCGACCGGCGAGATATCATCAACGACGACCTGTCGATGTTCGACGACACAGCCCGTTCGCTCGGCCGGGCGGCGATGCGGTCACTTTCCGATCTGGTCTACAAAGTGTTGTTGGCCAACGCCGGGAGCTTTTTCGCCGGCGGGAATGGCAACTACGATGAGGGCGTGGAGACCGCGCTGGATGCCGCCGCACTGGCCATCGGCCTGGCCCGCATGATGGCGCAGCGCGACGACGAAAACCGCGATCTCGATATCCGTGCCCGCACGCTGCTGGTGCCGTCGGAATTGCAGCAGACGGCCAAGGAGTTGCTGCAGAGCGATTTCATCCAGCGGGCCAACGATGACACGCCGACAGGCAACGCGCTCAAGAACGCCGTTTCGCTTGAGGTGGAACCGCGGTTGTCCAACGCGCAGCGCTTCGCCGGCACGTCGGCCAAGGCCTGGTATCTCTTTGGGTCCCGCCAGGACGCCGCGCTGATCGTGGCCTTCCTGCAGGGCAAGCAGTCGCCCACCGTGGAGTTCTTCGGCTTCGACGCCGATCCGAACCGCCTCGCTGCGACGTGGCGGGTGTACTTCGACTACGGTTGTGCTCTCGGCGACTTCCGTGCGGCCTACAAGGCTAAGGGCGAAGCATGAGCATCGTTGGTCGGGCGGCACGGCCAGTTTCCTCATCGCCGGTCGTGTCGCCCGTTTTTCGTCTCAAGCAAACGGGCATCAAATGGCGGACACTGCATCACCGCAACGCATCGGGAAGTTCGATTTCTCAGTGGCCACTTCCGAATCAGATTCCGGTACGGACCGCCGAGTTGACACGCTCGCTTCCTGGCTGATTGAACGCTGGGAAGCCGAACGCCGAGAGGAGTAGCATGACCGATCTCGCGCTGCCGGCTGATACCGTTCAATTCTACAACGACGGTCCGGAATTCCCGACCACGCCGCTGCTGCTGAAGGCCGAGCAGGCATACCGCGAAGGGTTCGCGACCACGGCATCGGCCGCCGCAAGCTGGAAGCGTGTCGACGAGGACATGATCGAGGAAATGTGGCGCAGCCGGCGTGCCGTGCGTCGAAAGGCTGAGATTCTCGTCCCGTCGGCCGAATTATTCGACCGTCCCGACATGGACAGCGAGCAGATTGTGTATCGCGCCGGTCACGACGTGGAAGCGGCTCGAGCCAGAGGAAAGGTACATGGGCTGGAGTTCGCGCGGCAATGCTGGGACGAACTCGAAGCCGAAGGCGTTTCCAAAGTCTTGATTGGCCCGCTGGTGCTTGCGCCATGAGCGGAGCAAATCCGCGAATGGGCCCATGCCGAAATCAAGCCGGACAAGATCACGTCACCGCCAAGACCGGAGGAATGTATCCCTGAAGACAATCAGGCGATCATCGATGAGGAACGCGAGCGGGGCGTCGAACTCGACCTGCCGTCATCCCTGCCAGCGAGGAGCCTTTCGCAGTTGGTCATTGAACACCCTGAATTGCGGCGTCCGGTGATCCACGGCCTACTGCGGGAAGGCGAGACGATGAACGTTATCGCCAGTCCGAAGGTCGGCAAGTCTTGGCTGGTCAACGACCTGGCATTGGCTGTCGCCACCGGCCGGCAGTGGCTGGAAACGTTTGAGACCGAACAGGGAAACGTGCTGATCATCGACAACGAACTGCATCGCGAGACGTCGGCCCACCGCATACCGAAAGTGATGGACGCGCGCGGCATTCCGTTCGATGACGTTGGAGACCGGATTTGCGTGGCCAACGTGCGCGGCGGCCTGAAGGACATCTACGGGTTGGCCACCTGCTTTCAGGAACTGTCGCCCGACCGGTTTAAGCTGATCGTGCTCGACGCGTTCTACCGCTTCATGCCGCGCGACACCGATGAGAACGACAACGGCACGATGTCGCAGTTGTACAACCAC
Source organism: Symmachiella macrocystis (assembly GCF_007860075.1). Classification (NCBI taxonomy): domain Bacteria; kingdom Pseudomonadati; phylum Planctomycetota; class Planctomycetia; order Planctomycetales; family Planctomycetaceae; genus Symmachiella; species Symmachiella macrocystis. The sequence goes on along the minus strand of NZ_SJPP01000001.1, from coordinate 4,374,541 downwards.
TTGGACAACTTCGCCGCACGGCTTCACTGTTCGTTCGTGCTCGTGCACCACAGCAGCAAGGGGAGTCAGTCGGGGAAGTCGGTGACCGACGTTGGTGCGGGCGCAGGGAGCCAGAGCCGAGCCACCGACACGCACCTGGTCCTGCGCCCGCACGAAGAACCGAATTGCGCCGTGCTCGATGCAGCCGTCCGGTCATGGCCACCGATTGAACCGCGTGTGCTCCGGTGGCAATTCCCGGTGTGGAATCCCGACGACTCGCTCGACCCGGCCGACCTGCAGACTGCTCGTGCGCGCAGGCGCCGCAGCGGTGCGCGAGCGCGCGCACGGACGGACGAACCGGCGTTGAAGGCGCAGATCACAAAAAAGGCCAAAGAACAAGGCCTTTCCGCTCGAAAAGCCAGTCGGTTGCTGCGCGCTGCCGAGGAAGCAGAACTCGTGTTTCGGTGGAAGTTCGGGGTTACCAAATCAGTGCAGTTTGCCACAGAAGCGCAGCCTGCCGGCTCGTCCGTGCGCGCGCGCACTCCCCCCTAGTACCCCCCGGCCGTGCGCGCACGGGCCCGGCTGCGGGCCGTGCCGTGCAAGCGCGACGGCCGACCCGTGGGGTCAAGCGCGAGTGCGCGAGCACGCATTTACTCGAACAACGTCACATAACCCTCCTGATTCACAATCGTGACCGTCTCGCTGAAAAAATCTAATGATTGAAGATCAGGAAAACGTGTAACAAGCTGCTTGAGCTTCTCTCTCGCATTTTGGCCGGCCCAATACACACAGAGATAAAAGGAATACCACGCGGCGTCCTCATTGTTCGATTCGAGAGCTAATTCAATGGCATCCTCAACTTTTGTCCGAAACGCTGGATCTTGAACAATCGTCATATAGACGTGCTCGCCCATTCCTCCTCTAACGAACTCCTCTGGCTCAATGATGCTGAGGAGTTTGAAAATCTCCTGCGGTGTCCAGCGGAAGTGAGCACAGACGGCATCACAAATCTCTTGCGGAATCCAATTGTCCTTCGTCCAGAGAATATCGGGGTGTGGAGTTGTATGCGTGAGCACGACGACTGCCAGGCGAAGACAATCGTCATCGAGTGAATTCAGCAAATATCGCAGCGAAGTCAACACGCGCGGATCGGATCTACCGTGTGCAAAACACTCCGAGATGGCCATCATGCGACGGTCAGGTGAATCAGAACAGATTTCTAAGACACAATTTCCAGCCGCAGTACGCCGTGCTTCACGTTCGAAATGCGGACGGAACTGCGTCTCGAATGATTGAGTAGTGAGAACATTTTCTGCTGGCACTGGAATGCTGGCCGGCCGTTCGCCCTTCAGAGATTCAAGAAATGCGGTAATACTGCACCATCGAATCAACCCGTCGTCAGGGTCGTAGACGAGACCAGTGATTGGCATGCTCGAATTCCGCCACACATCGAAATGCTCGTCGATTGGAATAGCGTAACCATCTGCCCGCCGGTAGGAGACATCCCCTTTGATCTGGGCACCAATGCATGTACCCGTCACTCGATTCTCATGGGTTAAGTCGACGTATGCGTCTTTACCGTAGTCGTTCTCCTGATCGACGTTTTGAAACACGCAATTATGATATTCAAAGAACGATCGCACAGCGTTAACTGCTTCTGTTTCAGTTCGACGATTGCTGCGAATTCGCATGTCAGATTCTCCAATCGCCATAGTATATGACCGTTCTACAGCAAGAGAAAGCGGACATCGCACCGAGGGGTCCTCCGCCGAAATGCTCTTTTCTCCAGATGCCAGCGGGAACAGTCGCGCTATTAAGCAGAGTTTCTTTTTTTGTACTGAACTGAAATTGGTGGGCCAATGCCCTTTGAACGCGTACTCCCCATCAGCCAACTGCGGGAAATCCTCGGTTTCGCGTACAAGGTCGTCGTCGAAACCGATGAGCCGATTATCGTGCAGCGGTATTCGCGGCAGGACGTCGCCCTCGTGCCGCTGTGGGAATGGCGGTTTTTGAAAGAGCTCGAGGAACGGGTGAAAGCCGGCGATTTTTCGGGGCGCGAAGTTTTCGGCGAAGACGCGGATTCCGAGGCCACATGGCTGGATGACGGCCGGGAATCGAGGTAACTGTCCTGTCCTGACGAGCGGCGAACGTCGCCGTGAACCGAAACTAGGGACACCAGAAAGGACATTTATCATGGCCGCGAAGAAAACGACCCGCAAAACGACCACCGCCAAGAAGGAAAAATTGAGCCAGATTCAGACCGCGATCCGCGTGCTCGAAAAATCAAAAGAACCGCTGAACTGCCAGGCGATGGTCGAGCAGATGGCCAAACAGCGTTTGTGGAAATCGCCCGGCGGCAAGACTCCGGCGGCGACGCTTTACGCCGCCATTCTCAGGGACATCCAGAAGCAGGGCAAACATGCCCGCTTCAAGAAGGTGGATCGCGGTTTGTTCACGCTGAACCGCTAGACGCACCCGCTCGCGGAACGCGCCACACGGCCGCACTGGTGGCCCGCTGGCGCGTTTCTCGTGACGGTTCGACCCAAATAACGAACCGCCGGGGTGCGCGAACACCGCCGACGGTTCTCGCCACAACCACCCTTTGCTTGAGAAAGGGACCATCATGGCTAAACGCCATTCTACTCTCATCGTGGCCGTTGGCTATGCCCGCCGCAGCACGGATCTACAGGACCGCTCGATCCCCGACCAAATGGCCTACATTGAAAAGTGGGCCAAGGAACATGGTTACCGCATTCTGCGATGGTATGTCGATGATGCCATTTCCGGCACCAGCACCCGCGGGCGCGACGATTTCGGCCGCATGCTCGACACGGCCGAGGGCCAACGCGATTTTGACACCGTGCTGTGCTACGACATCTCTCGGTTTTCGCGCGGCGGGACCAACGAAACCGGCTATTATCTGCATCGCTTAAAATTGGCGGGCGTCAATGCGCTGTTTCCCGCCGACGGAATTCCCGACGGCGATGACGGGGAACTGATCCAGGGGGTAAAGTCCTGGCAGGCCCGTCAGTATTCGATAAAACTGGCCCGCGATTCGATTCGGGGACAAATCAGCAGTATCCGTGAACGCCGTAGCGCTCCCGGCGGACCACCGCCGTACGGTTACGACAAACAGCACGTTGCATCGGACGGCACAATCTTGCGGACATTGCGTTGGTTGCCTGACGGCAGCAAACAGGAGTTTGGGCCTGACGGTAAGTTGCTGCGGATCATGCAGCCCGGCGTGAACATTAAGAAGGCGAAAAGCGACATTATCCGCTTCGTGCCCAGCCTGTCTGAGCGGGTTGAGGTCGTTCAGCGTATGTTTGACTGGTGTGTAACCGGTTATGGCTACTACTTCATCGCCTCCACTTTGAATGACGAAGGGATTCCTTCACCCGGCGGAATGCCGTGGAAGACGACCCGCATCGCGAAGATTCTCAAGAATCCGGTCTATCGGGGCGCCATCGCCTGGAACCGCCACACCTCGGGAAGCCTCTTCTGTTTGGAAGGCGACGGCACACTGCGGCCCAAGCAGAAGATGGCCAGGCGGATGAACAAGGAAGAGGATTGGATCCTATCTGAAGGGGTGCATGAGCCCCTGGTTTCACCGGATCGGTTCCAGCTGGCTCAAAAGGCCATCGCCAAGCGTCACCGAGCCGGTGGTCGAGCCAGTACGAAAAGACGGGCACTGCTCTCCAGCCTGATGATCTGCACGAACTGCGGCCATAACTTCGTGCACCGTCGGGACCGGCGGTATCGCGGTCGAGACGGCGACGGGTATCGCAGCTATTCCGATGCGGGCTACCATCGCCGTGGTAAGGCGGTCTGTAAACATACAAATATACCGGCCGACGCCTTGGATGACTTCGTCGTTAAAACGATCAAAAGACTGCTGCTGGCCGACCATGGCAAAACGAAGCAGGCGGTCGACGCGTTTGTGAAGGCCGCGATGAAACCGAAAAAGAGGACCCCACGACCCAAACCGGCTAAACGCGAGCTCGATCTCATTAATCGCAAAATCAAAACGGTACTCAACATGTTGGCCGATCCCGTGTTCGACGGTTTGGATGAAATCCAACAGACGTTGGCTGACTTGAAAGCGAAACGTGATAAACTACAGGCCCGGATGAAACCGGATCAGCCACCGGAGCCCAGGCCGGCCGAAAAGGAGCTCCGCGAATGGGCGGAACGACAATTCCGAGACATCGATCGGCTCACTGCCGAACGCACTAGCGAATTGGCCGACCGGCAATTGGTGGAATCGTATGTCGACCGAATTGAAATCAACCCGCACGACAAAACGGGCGTAGTCGTTTTGCGGGCCGACCTGAAACACGTACACGCGTTGGGGTCCACACACGTACCCAACGGAGAGGGGCCGGGGGTGAGGGTTTTCGCACAACACATCGCGATCCAATCACACCGACTCATCAACCAAATGCGCCGCCACAAACTCCTCGTTCAGCGTGATCCCCAATCCCGGCCGGTCGGAGACTTCGATGCTGCCATTGGTCGCTTGAATTCGTTCGTGCGTCAGCTCATGCCGCATGGGGACATCCTCGACGCAATCTTCGAACAAAAAGGCATCGCGGCAGGTGCAGAGCCATTGGACACTGGCGGCAACTGTGATCGGACTGGTGTAGGAATGGTTACAAGGACGTGCGCCGATCTCCTCCACGCGGGCCTTGATGTAGGCGGCATCCGTAAATCCATTGCGGGACAAATCGACTTGATAGACGTCCAATGCCCGGCGATCCAACAGCGGGCGAAACGCTTCGCGTCCACACTCCCCTTCTCCGGATGCGATTGCCACTGGGGAGCGATCGCGCAGCCAGACATAGCCGTCGATATTGTCCTCCCGCAACGGTTCTTCCAGCCACTCGATGTCGAACTCCGCAAATGCGGTCGCTCGCCGTAAAGCGGTCCGCGTATCCCACACGCACCCGGCGTCGATCAACAGCGTGTTCTCGCCGATCCCCTCTCGCGCGCCGCGGACCAGTTCGATGTCCAGCGCTTCGCTTTGACCCATCGGCTCCCAACCGAATTTGACCGCTGTATACCCAGCGGCGATCCACCGTTGGCCAATCTCCGCCGTTTCCTGACCGTCGCGGCCAAACAGAATCGACGCATACGCGCGAATCGAGTCGTGCTGCTTGCCCCCCAAAAGCCGGTGAATCGGCTCGCCAAAATGCTTGCCTTTCAGGTCCCACAGCGCCATATCAAGCGCCGCCATGGCCGATATCGTGACCGAAGTCCGTCCAAAATACATCGTAGCCCGGTACATCTTTTGCCACAGCCGCTCGGTTTCCAGCGGATTCTCACCCAACAAGACTTCGCGCAAGCCGCAGGCGATGTTGTGGCTGAATGGGGCGTCGATAATGGCTTTGACGACCTCCGGCGAGGAATCGGCCTCCCCAATGCCTTCCAATCCCGAATCCGTGCGAATTCGCACTAGGACAACGTCTTGGCAACTGGCGGTCTTGGATTCGACCGAAGCGGACCGCAAAACTTGACAGATGACATTGGTGATTTTCATGGAGGATTCCGATAGGGAGTGGAGAGCCGGCAGTTTTTTCCTGGGCGAAGACTACAATCAACGTGCCAAGGTGGCCAGCATGCCGATTTTGCATAAATCGCCGAGTTTGTCGATGATTGGCATCACGAATCTCAATTCGTGGCTTGAAAGGCCGCAGCGAGCGGTCGCAGCTTGAGTTGACCTGTGATTCGTCACGACATAAAGTTCAGGAACGTTCCCCCCAACCATGGCGCCAAGAATGCCAACAATGAGTCCGGCAATCCTCGCCCAACGACCAGGAACCGCAGGAAACGATCGGCGATGACTTTAGGGGACGCATGACGATGGCTATTTTTCACCGTAGCCGATCTGCATCGCCGCAAAAATTATTAAAGACGATACGGCAAATACTAACAGCCAAAATCGAGATCTCATGACTGATAAACCGACGAAATCGCCGGATAAACGCGGACCAAGCCGCCCCGAACGCCCTCAATCCAGCAATTTGCATTGGTACATTTTGGGTTTCATCGTCGTGATTCTGCTGATGGTTACGATCGTCGAGCGGAATAACAGTAGCCAGGAAATGGACTACAGTGCATTTCTTACCGCGATCAACAAAGGCGAGGATCAAAAAGATCGCCTGGATGCCACAAACATCCACAATCTGACGATCGGCAAAGAATTCATCCGCTTTCAAGATCGTCCTGATCCCAAAGACGGAAAACCTCCGATTCCGAAAAAGTTTTACATCCCCATCAACGCACAGTCGGACATGGCCAGCGACCGTTTAGAAAAGTTGCTGGAATCCAAGGGGATTCCCTTCGCGTATGAGCCTCCGCCGTCGGAATGGCGGGGGATGTTTATGGTCTTCCTCCCCTTGATTATCCTGTTTCTGTTGCTGATGTTCTTCTTCCGCCGCATGGGAGGCGCCGGAACGGCGATGTCGTTCGGTCGCAGCCGCGGACGGTTCTACGCACAGGAAGATCTTGAAGTCACGTTTGAAGATGCCGCCGGGATTGATGAAGCTGCGGATGAACTCCGCGAAGTGGTCGAGTTTTTACGAAACCCCGCCAAATACCAAGCCTTGGGCGGACGGATCCCCCGCGGCGTTTTGCTGGTCGGTCCTCCGGGAACGGGAAAGACCTTGCTGGCCAAAGCCGTAGCGGGCGAAGCGGGTGTGCCGTTCTTTAGTTTGTCCGGCTCGGATTTCGTCGAGATGTTTGTCGGCGTGGGTGCTTCACGGGTGCGGGACATGTTCGCACAAGCGGTCGCCAAGTCGCCATCGATTATTTTCATCGACGAACTCGATGCCTTGGGTAAAGTCCGCGGCAGCGGTGCGCCCGGTGGGCACGATGAACGCGAACAGACACTCAACGCGCTGTTGGTCGAGATGGACGGTTTTCACTCCGACCAAAGCGTGATTGTAATGGCCGCGACCAACATGCCCGAAACGCTGGATCCCGCGTTAATGCGGCCCGGCCGCTTTGACCGCCACGTGCTGGTCGATCGTCCCGACTTTAAGGGCCGCGAAGCGATTCTCAAAGTGCATATCGTGAAAATCAAAGTGGGTGATGACGTCGACTTAGAACGGGTCGCCCGCATGACGCCGGGGTTTGTCGGCGCGGACTTGGCCAATCTTGTCAACGAGGCCGCGTTATTGGCCGCTCGCAAAAACAAAACTTCCGTAGGGATGGCCGAGTTCGAAGAGGGCATTGAACGGGTGATCGCCGGACTGGAAAAACAGACGCGGATCATCACCCCGGAAGAAAAACAGCGTGTCGCCTACCACGAATGCGGTCACGCACTCGTCGCCTGCTGCCTGCCGCATACCGATCCGGTTCACAAGATTTCCATCATCCCCCGTGGCATGTCGGCACTGGGATACACGCTGCAGCATCCGGATGAAGAACGGCATTTGGTCACGCAGTCCGAATTATTCAACCGGATCTGTGTGTTCCTTGGCGGAATCGCCACCGAAGAAACGATCTTCCAAGAAACGTCGACCGGTGCTCAAAACGATCTGGAACGTGCCACTGACTTAGCTCGACGGATGGTTACCGAATTCGGTATGAGTCCCAAATTGGGGCGTGTGAATTATCACGTGAGCAACCGCTCCCCGTTTCTGGCTTCGGGATTTGGAGCCTCGACCGAGCGTGCCCACAGTGAGGAGACGATTCGCGAAATTGATTTGGAGATCAAACGCATCGTCGATGAGGCAAATCGGACGGCGCATGACATCATCAAAGAACGCCGCGAAGTCTTGGAACACATGACTCGTGAGCTGCTCGAAAATGAAATCATGAACACCGATCAATTGCAGGCCATTCTGGATGAACACAAAATCGGCCCGCAAATCAAACCGGGAACCCACGCCCGCAACCCCGTCCCCAAGGTGACCGAGTCGGAACAGGACAACGACCTACCGTCTCAACCAGCCGAAGGGGGTTGAAGGCGGGGGCGGACATCACATCCAGAAGCACTTGCCCTGCCTGCTTGTCGCTCAAACACGGGTATAAAATTAAGGAATCTCGATGTCCGCCATCGACAAAACGGTTTGCCGTGTCCCTCGTTCCATGGAGCTTTACGCCCGCGCCGAAGAATTGATCCCCGGTGCCACACAGTTGGTTAGCCGACGGCCATCACGAGCCGCCATGGGCGTTTCACCCGCCTATGCGACTCGCGCCAAAGGGGCTAGGTTTTGGGATGTCGACGGACATGAGTACATCGATTGGGTCAGCGGGATCGGCGCCATCATCCTCGGCTATTGTGATCCGGTCGTCGATGCGGCCGTCTGCAAACAAATCGAATCCGGTCTGAACTACTCGATTAACCATGAGCTGGAAATCGAACTGGCCGAAGAATTAGTCGCCACGATTCCCTGTGCCGAGATGGTCCGTTATGCCAAAGGCGGAGGCGATGCGTGCGCCATAGCTGTTCGCATTGCGCGGGGAGCAACCGGGCGGGAAAAGATTGTGTTTTGTGGATATCACGGCTGGCACGATTGGTATCTGGCGGCAAATCTTTCGGCCGATGCCACATTGGATGCGCATCTGTTCCCCGGCATCGAGCCGATTGGCGTCCCGCAATCATTGGCCGGAACCGCCATCCCCTTTGAATATGGCAATGCCGAGTCGTTGCAATCGCTCCTGGAGAAACACGCGGGGGAGGTTGCTGCGGTCATCATGGAACCACTTCGCAGCGAGGAACCACTGGCCGGTTATTTGCAACAGGTCCGTTCGCTCACTGAGCAGCACGGTACAGTGTTGATCTTCGATGAAGTCTCTACCGGCTTTCGTTTAAGCGTCGGCGGTGTGCAACCCTATCTGGGCATCGAACCCGACATGGCCGTTTTTGCCAAATCGATATCCAACGGCTACCCGATGGGAGCCGTCGTTGGCAGCCGCGCTGTAATGGAACCGGCAGCGCAAATGTTCATTTCCAGCACCTATTGGAGCGACCTGATCGGAATTCGTGCTGCTCTGACTACCTTGCGAGAGATCCGCCGCCGGGGCGTCCCTGAGTACCTCCAGGATCTCGGCCGCTCGATTATCTCGCGGATGAACGAGGTCGCTGACGAGACCGGTTTGTCGGTCCGTTGCGGCGGAATTTCGGTCCATCCCTACCTGCAGTTCGAAGTCGATGATCCCACCATTTCTCGACAACTCTCCACGCTCTATGTGCAGGAAATGGCCAAACGGGGCTGCTACGGTTTCCCTTCTTTTTATCTCAATGCCGCCCAAGGGGATCCGGAACTCGACCAAACTACGGCGGCCGCCCGCGAAACGTTTTCGCTCCTCAAGCAGGGGCTGGATGCGGGCCAACTCGATGGACTCCTCGAAGCCGATCTGACGCAGGATGTCTTTCGCCGCATCGTCCGCTGACGGCCCGTCAATCATGAAAATCCCGCCCAGCGGTGACTGATGGTCATCACGACCGCCGTGTCATCGATGCTTTGCTGCGGTCGATGGTATCGATTGCCACGCCTACGGGAGTCATGTCCGCAATTTGCAACATGGCTTGTCATGTTGCCCTCACGCATCATCACTGTTCGAGAAACACTGCACCACGTTGCCAATGCACATCGTTGTCTTGCATGCCGTGTTGCGTCGCAACAGCGCTGCTTGGGGTACTTTGCACGCAAGACAAGTCTTATGGCAAAAGTAGCCGGCGCCGGCAGCTTCTCTTTGACACGCTGCGATTTGTGACACAAGTTTTCAATGGCGGTTAGCTTTCTCGAATGCCATTTGACGCAGAGTTGGTCGAACATAAAACGTCGACCTTCTGGCGGTGGCTACGAGAATTGCTGACCGTTGAAACCACAGATTTGCCGCGGGCTGCTGCACTCCTCCAGGGCCTTCGACAAAGGCAAACTCGTCGCGAGACGGGGACGCAAAGCCATGGGTCTCGTTCGAGAGATTGCCAGGCTACCGAAGAGGTCAATTCATTTCTGAATAGCGTTTTACGTTTCTGGGATTGCAGCCATGCTGTTTCGAGATCGTTCGAAGTCGAACACAAACCTTGCCACCGAAGCCTCTTCACTTCTCGCGCGGCTTGTGGGTCACTCCATTCCCAAAACTTCGCGCCGCCTCCCCACGCTTAACAAGCTTCAACTGGGGTTTCAAACTTTAGAACCCCGTCTCGTCATGTCCAGCAGCCTCGATTTGAATGGCGGCATGCACACCGATGATGACGAAACAAACCATTCCCACGGATGCGGCTGTGGTTGTTGCGTCGGTGGCCATCTGCATGGACTCGACCCCATCGAAACGACCACAACCCCCGACGAATCAGGGGATGGTGAACAATATCCCTTGGCCAGTTTGCCGTTGCTCTCCAGCAACCCCACGGCGTCGGTGAAATTGTACTTGGATTTTGACGGGCATTTTGAATCCCAGTGGGGCGCTTACAGCAACATCACTTCGCCGGCATTCAGCATCGATGGCGATTACAGCAGTTTTAGCACGGCTGAAATCGATGCGATTACCGAAATCTGGCAGAGAGTCTCTGAAGACTTCGCACCGTTTAACATTGATGTGACGACCATCGAACCTGGCAGCTTCGCAAACGGAGAAGCGATGCGTGTCGTAATCGGTGGTAACAGCAGTTGGTATGGCGGCACCGTTGGCGGATTGGGTTACATCAACTCCTTTACCGATTCGGTCGTGAATACCGTATATGTCTTTCCGGACCACCTTGCCAAAAACGCCCGGTACATCGGCGAAGCAGCCTCCCACGAAGCCGGGCATGGTTTTGGTCTCAGGCATCAAAGCAGGTACGTCGACGGCTCCAAAACCCATGAATACAATCCCGGCGGCAACGGCTGGGCGCCGATCATGGGATCGTCGTACTACCAAACGCGCAGCACGTGGAGCGACGGCACGACATATTCCTCGAACGCTTATCAAGACGACATGGAAGTCATCGCCCGCGCCGCCAACGGGTTTGGCTACCGCACGGACGACCATGGCGGGTTGGGCTCCGCAACGACGCTTTCCTTCACCGGCAACAATGCGTCGGCGTCGGGTATCCTCGAGAAAATGAGCGATCAAGACGCCTTCTCGTTCACGGCGGCCGCGGGGCAGTTGACACTACAATTGAACGTCGCCGAAGTTGGGGCCAACCTCGACAGTGTTCTCGAATTGCGAACGCAAGCGGGAGACTTGATTGCGACCGCCGACCCGTCCAATAACTTTGGCGCGACCATTTCGACGACTGTCGATGGTGGGAATTACGTGCTGGTCGTGCGTAGCACCGGGGAATACGGCTCGGTAGGACAATACACGATATCCGCCTCGCGCGCTGAGGTGGCTACAGAGATTGCCATTTCCGGTGAGTCCTCTGTCGCCGAAGATCAGACCTATACTCTGCAACTCGATGAAGTTGTCGAAGGCGGGTCCCCGATTCAAAGTTGGACGATCAATTGGGGCGACGGAACAATTCAAGTCGTCGCTGGGAATCCTAACTCCGTCACGCACACTTATGCCGATGGTACGGGTGAATTCACGATTCAAGCGACTGCGACCGACGGAGATGAGACCTTTGCGGCCGACAACCATGTAGTCAACGTGTTCGATCCCGTCCCGGATCTAGCGACATCCGGAGCGACGTATGTCGTCGAGGGAAACTCCTTCCAACTGGGGCTCTCGGCCGCGGGTGATGGAGCAGCATCCATCACACACTGGACCATCAATTGGGGCGACGGCACGGTCCAGGTTGTTTCCGGAAACCCGAACAGCGTCTCCCACGTTTACACCGACGGCACAACAGTCGTGACAATTCAAGCTGCTGCGACGAATTCCTTCGGAACCTATACCGCCGCTTCTAAAAATGTCACCGTACAAAACGCAGCGGCCACGCTGGAGATTTCAGGAAGCGGCACAACGCAAGGCGGCAGCACGTACACACTCGGACTGTTGTCGACAGATTCCGGGAACGACACAATTTCGCATTGGACGATCAACTGGGGGGACGGCACGATCGAGCAGATCAACGGCGACCCCTCGACGGCCACTCACTCCTATGCCAACAGCGACGGACAATTTACAATTTCAGCCACGGCGACGGACGAGGACGGGACCTATGCAGCCAATAACTTGATCGTGCAGGTCGTCGAAGAGACCAACCCCCCATTGAATTTCAATAGTTTCAGCGTCAATAGTTATAGCCAAGGGCAAGACAAAGCAGGAAACGCAGCAGTCTACGACGGCGGCTCAACACTGCAGTTGACAGGTAACGTTTGGAAACGCATTAACTACGACTATACGATCACCGTCGACACGGTACTGGAATTGGAATTCAGCAGTCTCAGAGCGGCGGAACTGTCAGCAATTGGTTTTGACACAGACCTGCACCACGACCAACACCGCGCATTTCAACTCGCCGGGACCGACTCATGGGGATTGCAGGATTTTCGCGTTCCCAACACCAACGACTCCGAATTGGTGCGGATTGTTATTCCCATCGGCCAGTTTTATACCGGAGAGGTTCGATACCTCTTCTTCATCAATGACGAGGACGTTTCGAATCCGAATTCGGTCAGTACGTTTGCTAACGTGCAGGTCTATGAGTCGATGACGGCTCACGATGACGTGTTTGCGGCCGATGAAGCGGATGGTTCGGTCACTCTCGACGTCCTCGCCAACGACAGCAAAACTACGGGAGTCTCAGACCCCTTAGAAATTATCGCTGTCAGCCAAGGCTCGGCGGGCGGGACCATCTTCATTGCCAATGGCGGGACAAATCTCGTCTATACCCCGGCCACAGGATTTTACGGCACGGAGACGTTCACCTACACAATGACCGACGGAATACCCAATAATGAGTCTACGGGTAAGGTCACGGTAGCGGTTGAGGCAGCCACTTCGCTCAGTGGCGAGAGTGAAGCTTCGGTCGGCGAAAATTACGTGTTACGACTCGACACCCGCGACGGATTGGCCGTGTCCAATTGGACGGTCGATTGGGGTGACGGTACGGTTCAGAATGTCGCCGGCAATCCCACTTACCTGACGCACATCTACCAGAACAGCGGCCGGCAACATACGATCACAGCAACGGCGGCGAACGGCGGCTCACAATATGGCTCGGTGTCACACGGCGTTGATGTCGATGTCGTGGAGGTCAACTTCGACCAACGTCCGATTCGTTCGTACGCTGGGAATCAAGACGCCAATGGCGATGCATCGGTGGAAAAAGACGGAAACGCAGTCCGTCTGGACGGGAACGTCTGGAAACGTATCAGCATGCCGATGACGATTACCAGCGAAACGGTGTTGGAATTCGACCTGCGGATCCTGCGTGAAGGAGAAATTCACGGCATCGGATTTGACAATGATTGGTACCATAGCTCTTCACGCACGTTCCAACTACGCGGTAGCGATACCTGGGGACGACAAGATTTTCGCACTTCCTCGAATACCAATGGCACAGTGCACTACGTCATTCCCATCGGGGAATTCTACCAGGGATACGTGAAGTATCTGTTCTTCGTCAATGATGAAGATGTTTACAGGCCCCGCTCAGAAGTCGTTTTTTCCAACATCCGCGTTTACGAACATGGCCCTGCCCCGCAGGAACCTGTCGAGAGCGCTGCGCCGGTAGCGAGCCCCGAATTGGTCGCCGCTGATCCTCACGTTTCCTCGTCAAATGGACTCACTGCAATCCTCGCAGAAGTCGACAAGCAATTGCTACTGGCAGAGAACCATGCGTATCCGACCGCTGCGGAATCCACACAACCCGTCCCAGTCTCCACTCCAACACATCCGATGAATCAGCAGTCATTTTCGACGTTCGAATCATGGCCCGTTACACAGAGATCTCACGGCGACTCTTTCCTCTCAAATTCCATCGCAGATGAGTTGGCGGCGAACGAGCTGTTTTTCGCTCTCTACGACGGTATGCTGGACTGAGGGGAGTACTGGAAGAAACCGGTCGCGGGTGAGACGCGTAGGCATAGCACCGCTCAATTCATCAAAGACGAAAAAAGGCCACCCGGTCGAATGCACGGGCGGCCTTTTTCATTTTTTTGTCGTGTGAGCTACGCAACCTTGCGAGTCTTCCGGCGACGCCAGCTGTAGCCAACAAGCCCCATGGCTCCGATTCCCAGCAAGACAAAGCTGGAAGGTTCGGGAACCACCCCGGGCGCTCCGGACGGCTTTTCGGTGCCGTAGATCGTGACCCAATCCCAGCCCCGACCATCTGAGGGTTTGGTATAGTTGTCGTATTGCTGCAGACGAAACGTCACGGTTGACAGCGAGCCGTTGCCACCAGCAAGGTTTAAAGCTTGGGCGATCGCGGCGTCTACGGAATTGAGCTGAACGTTGTACCAATTAGAGTTACTTTCCCCGGCACTCGGCGTCCAAATCGGCACAAAGTTCTCACCATCAACACTCACGGCCACGCCGTCCGCATTAGAGTGATCGACAAACGGGTTCAGTTGCCCGGCATCTTGGTCGCCACTCCCACCCACTCGAGATTCGTCTGTTGCAAATCCGTGAACTTCGTCATCATAGGATCGGTGGTTAAACGTCACACGAATACCTTCCCAATCTTCCAAGTTTAAGACGAGATTCGCTTCATTGAGGTTGTAGCTGCCACTGGTATTCACATCCATCAACAACCCGCCACCATAGAGTGTGACTCGGCCGTTATTTGTACTGGATTCGGTTGTGAACGGGGCGATCGAGTTTCCGCTCGTCGGACCGGTGTACAACTCCCCCATTCCGTGTCCGATAAAGTTATCCATGAATAACATGGACTCCGCTTGAGCAACGGATGAACTGGCGACTAATGCCAAAGCCCCGACTGCCAGTACTCTTGTGAACGCGTTCATTCGTGTTTCTCCCCCGGCCCGTCTACTTTTCGTTTACAAATGGTGTCAATAAAAAACTGCTTGGTGTTGCTAGATGAGCGGCCCATCCGTCCATTGGTGGTATATCTCGCACATCCTGTAGAACTGCCCCGTTCCAGATAATCAGCATAAACGTAATGCTTAGCTATGACCAGAAAAAAAGGGCAATTTTTTCATAAAGTTGGAAAATTAGGGCAAACCCGGGTGTGTGGAGAACCTCGAATGCGCACGAAAAACCGCCTCGGCAAATTACCGGGCGGCTTAGAAATTCGTGATTTATCCAACCGATTCTTGGATCAGTTGATTCGAGTCTTCAATTTCTGGTTACGACGGCGAACAAAAGCCCCGAGACCAATTGCCCCGAGACCAAACAGAACAAAACTGCTGGGCTCGGGAACCACACCAGGACCGGGATCAGGGCCGTCATTGGGAGTGCCAAAAAGCTTCAAACTACCGCCATTTCCAACGACCTGGTACCGCAAAAAAGGCGAGCTGTTTAAATCCAAGACGGGCAAGGGCGGGACATCGAATTGAATTCTCAGTATGGCTTCTGAGAAATAGTGCGGAGAACCACCGAAACCACTCGTCGCATCTGGATTATAAATTCCGCCCTTGGATGTTGAGCCGGGGGACGTGCTGGGGTAATAGTCGAAATTCAGGTTTCCAGTCCCTGCATCAAGATCTAACGCCCATGGGTTGGTCGATGGGGCACCCGAGGATCCGCCGATGACTGTCGAGGTGCCATTCAAAACTCCATTGGAATTTTTTTCAAACGCTGTCAGCGTCCACGAAAAAACTCCCGGCTCGGGGTCCAATAAGTTGAAGCCAAACCCTGTGATGGCTGACGCATTCACGCCGGTTCCATTGATAAGCGTCGTTGGGGATGTGTTTTGAATTTTCACGACAACTGTGTCATTGGCGACTGTAGTCGTGCCAATTCCAATGTCCATGACTCCCGTCGCCATCCCCCCGTTGTCTGACCCAGAAAACAAAAACGAGTTGGCAGATACTGAAGAAGGTGATGAGAGCAAGCAGATCACGCCGCAAACGCCCAATAACCTTGTGAAAAAACTCATCGATAAATACTCCTCTGCCCGTTTAATTATCTCAATCAAATGGTGCCAATGAAAATTTTACGGAAACAGCAGCGTTGTGGCCCATGCCTCAACTGAAGGTAAATCTTGCAAATCTTGTAAGATTGGGTTGTTCCGCACAATTAGAATAATCCTATCGCTGAGCAATGACCAGAATAAAATTGCAGAAATCTCGTGAAAATAGGAAGTTAGGGCAAACCCTGATGAGACGAGACCTTTCGAGAAGCCCAAAAAATAACGCCCAGCAGATTGCATGGGCGTTATAGGCGTTCATGTTTGTATTCAACGGCTCTTATATCAGCTGTTCTAGGGCTTCAGCTGTCTTCTCCGGCGGCACACAAAGGCCCCGAGGCCTACAGCACCAATGCCGAATAAGACGAAACTGCTGGGTTCAGGGACGGCTGGCAAGTTTTCCGGCGGAATCCCGGGTAAAAAACTCGGTTCCAGCAAGTTCGTGCCGTATTGAAAGCGGACATTGCCAATACGATCGAGGGAAAAGGCGGGCGGAAGCGATGAGAGCGTGAATACTGCGGAATTCTTGATCAATCCGCCAGTATTTCGAATCCCACCATTACCGGTGGAGGGGTTGTCACCTGCTGAGACAATGCCGTATTGCAATCCACCGGGGCTGACTGGCCCAGATAGATTCGGGCCGCCAATGATGTTCGGGGGGCCAAAGACTCCCAGTCCCGTGCTACTGATGCCATACGCTTGGTTGTCCGGTAATGCTCCGCTACCGATGCCTTGACGATAGGCCCACTCTCCGCCGACATCGCTGGTAGCCGAGTCGTAAATGATGCTGCTGCCAGCGCCCACACGTGCGGAATCCGCCGAGAGCGAAGGATTTCCCAGAATATCGAAGTACAAGGCAGTCAGGACATCCACAGGCACAAGCGTGTCGAATGACGAGGTGTTGGTTAATGTCACTTGGAGGTTGCCGCCCACGACGTCGAAATCCGCCTGCGCAGCCCGAGTTCCTTGCGAAAACATGAACGATTCCGCTTGGGCGCTCGAGCCCATCAATCCAAGTGCAACGACTGCAATCAGGAATCTACTCAACACCGACTTCTCCTTTTGTGATCACCGCAATTGCTGAATCAAGTTGTGACTTCGCTACCGGAGGAATTGCAAAAACGGACGACCTACTTTCAAATTCGCATTCCACGCAACTGTGGTCAATCAAAAAGAATTCGACTCTCGTGCTTCTTCGAAATGTGTTGCTGCGAAGGACAGGTTTTGCGGGTCCTATCAAAAACAATGATCCGCGCGATCTTACGTCCCATAGCGGTCGCATGAATTATCAAGCCTCGATCCCTCTCCCCCCAAGCGAGACGATGTGATAGCGTTGACCACGGCAGACATTCCTAAATTCTGGCACTCGGATGCTCCCAAGTCCTGGGGTATCTCAAAACCCATCCATCGCCCACGCACCTCCACCTAGCCGTCCATTGAATCAAGGATGACACACAATGGCCAATTTTCGCGGACACGTCACGACCAGCGGTGTTTTGGGTGTTGGTTACGGAGTGGGCGCTACAATGCTCGGTGGATTCACGCCCATGCAAGGCGCCTTGGCCGGTTGCCTGACCGCTGTCGGCGGCATGTTGCCCGACTTGGACTTGGAAAATAGCACGCCTTCCCGCGAGCTGTTCGCCTTGACCGCCGCCGTCGCCCCCTTGGTCTTGATGCCACGGTTGGTGCTCTGGGGAGGCGGATACGAAGGGGCGATGTTTCTAGCGGTCGTGATCTACCTCGTCGTCCGCTATCTGGGCGCAACCATCGTCGGCAAACTAACAGTCCACCGCGGCATGTTCCACAGTATTCCCGCGTTGTTCATCGTCGCAGAACTCGTCTTTTTGGGATACCGCAGCGACCAAGCTAGCACGCGATTCTTGATGGCCGGAGCCGTGGCCGTCGGGTTTTTGTCACACTTAATTCTCGATGAGATCTTTAGCGTTCAATTTACGGGAATTCGCTTCAAACTCGCCAAATCAGCCGGCAGCGCACTCAAATTCATGGGCTCAAACGTCTTGGCAAACTTGTTCTCCTACGCGATGTTGTGCGCATTGACCTATGGCGTGTTGATCGAAGGGGGCTGGATGAGGTCTCCCGTGGTAGACGAGGGACGCGGACTGTTTCAACAAGTCCAGCGAGCCGCCGAATCGTTGAGACGTTGAACAGCCAAACCGCCGGTGTAGCAATTCCAATTGACCCATCACCGATGGCCGGGTATCCTCCCGCTCCTCTCACCCCCCAATCACAGGCCATCTCAATTCGCGGTCAGTCTGCCGCTCTCATTTCGGCGACCGGGAATGTGCGCAACTGCGGAATATCCGCCGTTCGGAAGGGAATCCGTCACCGTGACCGATCACACATCAATCCAACGAAAATTTTCACTGCGACTCGACGATCCGCGCATCTGGGCCATGCTCTTCAGTGCCATCATCGCCATGTCCCACATCGCGTTTGCCAGCGAACCGGCGCCGAAATCACCGACGCCCCATGTGGTGGAATCGGGACTGTTGCTGTTGGACAACGGCAAAATCATCAAAGGGCGCATCTCGCATGGCGGCGGTGAATATCGCGTCCAGAAATCTCGCGGCGAAATGTTTGTGCCCGATAATATGGTCCGGCATGTTTGCACGGATCTGCATGATGCCTACAACAAAAAGCGGGCGGATTTTGATAAGCCGACGGCCTCGGATCATGTCGTCTTGGCACGGTGGTGTATTGGTTTCAACCTGCTGAAAGAAGCGCAACGAGAACTCAACGATGCCGTGGCCCTGGAACCGGGACGTATCCAATCACGGCGGATGCTCCGACGGCTTGACGCCATGTTAGGAGAATCGCCGGACGCATTAGAAAACGGCAAAACGACCAGTCGCCAAAAGTTCGCGGGACTGGACTACGAAGCCGAATCCTTGGGAGGATTATCCCGTGACAACGCACAAAACTTCACGGCGAGAATTCAACCGATTTTAATGAACACCTGTGCCAACGCGCATTGCCATGCCGAGTCGTCATCGGACAACGATTTCAGTTTGCTCCGCATTAAAGTCGGGCAATATTCGTCGCGCGTCGGCACACAACGCAACTTGGCCGCCGTGCTCAAACAGGTCGACTTTAAAAATCCCCAAAGTAGCCCCCTATTGACGAAACTGGACGACAATCATCACGGCTCCCGACTCCTGTTCCGAGGTCGCAGCGGACACCTGCAGCAGCAGGAAATCCGCAAATGGGTGGCGAGCGTTGCCGCCGGCAAAGGGGGCCGCGCGTTGGCCAAACAGGATTTGCAGCAACAAATCAAAAAGACCTTAACGGGGGAATCGCTTGCATCTCCCCGTGCGGAAGTCGCCACGCGTATGGAACGTGAAAAGGCAAAGATTCGCAAACAAATCAGCGATACGACCGACGCGTTTGATCCCGCCCAATTCAATCAAACGACTCGTCGTTAAAAGCCTTCGGCTTAGTTGCATAGGCGAAGTAACGCCGAGCGGACCTGCTACGACAAACCCAGACTCTCGAAGTTCAGGTCGCGTAGCAACGATGCTTCGGCCGCTTGCTTGAGTTTGCTCACCACAAAATGTTTGTGATTGGCGACCGCTTGCTCGGAAATTCTCAGCCGTTGTGCCGCTTCTTTATTCTGCAAACCGAGCACGAATAACAGCTCCATACACATCATTCGTTCGTATTCGCCTTTTTCCTTCCAAGAGGCGATCATCGATTCCAGCGTTTCTCTCAGGAACGCCTCTTCGACCGAACGCCGTTCGCCACTGCGAGCGATGCTGGATGCCATGCGGACATTGGCTCGCGGCTCGGCAGCCGGCACGCTGGTCTCAGTAGCAGCCATGAGCGGGATGGTCGGACGTCGCCCTTCGCGACGTAGCGTGTCGGTCAGCTTATGTGCGGCAATCGCGAACAGATAGCTTTCCAGCGGCGTCTTGTCGTTGTAGTTGGGCAGGCTGACCACGAACCCCAAGAACGCCTCCTGCACGACATCTTCACTCACGGCCCGTTTGCCGAGACGGCTCATCACAAATGCCAACAACCGTCCTTCGTAACGAGCGATCAACTCTT
This sequence comes from Symmachiella macrocystis, assembly GCF_007860075.1. Lineage (NCBI taxonomy): Bacteria > Pseudomonadati > Planctomycetota > Planctomycetia > Planctomycetales > Planctomycetaceae > Symmachiella > Symmachiella macrocystis. Next base: position 4,354,524 of record NZ_SJPP01000001.1, on the reverse strand, counting down.
CCCACGCCTGGGAGTCTCCCTGGCGAATGCGTTGAACAAGCAATCGATCCGTTTCGTCAACCGGCATGGGGCCTAGAAGTCCGCAAGAGATGTCACGTAAAGGGGGAAGTCGCGATGAGGACCAGTTTCAATACCCAGTTGCACCCGTTTTAGAAACTGACACCATCGTGTCCGCAGCAGGCGCCTCGAGGAATTGAAACAATGTATCGTCGCTCAGTTTTCATCCCCATAATAACGGACCGGCAGACCTTGTTGAATAAACGGGGTTGCCCCGCTTGCAAAATCAGCCTTCCAGTCCCTTCAAACGTCCGGAGCTGTCTCCCAAGGATTCCACTTCGACTCCTTGGCGATCCAGCAATGATAAAAACAAATTATTCATGGGCGTATCGTCTTCGTAAACAATGTGCCGTCCGGTTTGAATCGTACCGCCCGCCTTGCCGGCCAAGACCACAGGCAAGTCGTTGTGATTGTGACGATTTCCATCGCCGATGGCCGATCCGTAAACGATCGCACAGTTGTCCAACAAAGTTCCTTCACCCTCTTCGATCGATTTCAACCGCTTAAGGAAATATGCAAACTGCTGCATATGGAACAAGTTAATCTTTTTGATCTTTTCCAGTGTCTCAGGTTTGTTCTGGTGATGCGACAGGCTGTGATGCCCTTCCGGCACATCAATGAAGGGAAAACTGCGGTTGCTACCCGCGTTGCCCACCATGAATGTCGAAATCCGTGTCAAATCTCCCTGAAGCGCTAAGACCAGCATGTCACACATCAGGCGATAGTGTTCCCCTAAATCCTTGGGAATCCCCGCCGGAGCGGTCACGCCGGCAACGGTAATGGTCTCTCGCGTCTCGCTTTTAGCGATCCGTTGTTCGATTTCGCGGACGCCGGAGAGGTATTCGCTCAACTTCCGTTTATCTTTGCGTCCTAATTTTTTTCTCAGAGATTTTGCGTCATCCGAGACAAAGTCGAGGATGCTTTTGCGCTCCCGGTTGCGACGCGCGACGCTGCCGGCGACCTCTTGGGTCGATCCGACCGAAAACAGCCGTTCAAAGACCAATCGTGGATCAATCTCCTTGGCCATCGGCGTCGATTCACTGCGCCATGAGACGTTGGATGAATACGCGCAGCTATAGCCTGAGTCGCAATTTCCTGCCTGGCGTCCTCGTTCCAGTCCTAATTCCAGCGAGGCAAACTTCGTATGCTTGCCAACGTGCTGGGCGGCGAACTGGTCGACGGAAATGCCGGCTTTGATGTCGGCGCCATCTGTCTTGCGTGGTTGGCAACCGGTTAGGAACGCAGCCCCGGACCGTGCGTGGTCGCCGGCACCGTCGCCATTGGCTTTTGCCTTGTCGTGCGCCAAACCGGTGAGGATGTTGATGTCGCCTCGCACTTCCTCCAAAGGAGCTAAGATTTCCGGCAATTCAAAGTCGGTCCCGTCCGTCTTCGGCTTCCAATGCTCCATGTGCACGCCGTTGGGAACATAGAAGTAGGCCGTCCGCATTGGCGCCGCAGCGGTGGTGGCAGATGCAGTCGTGGCGGCGGCTGTTTCTGCTTCTGCAGCGCGGCTAACGGCCGGCAACATGGCATCGAACATAGGCAAAGCGATCGCCGTTCCCATGCCACGTAAAAACGTACGACGCGGGATATGCCAGTTCTTGCTCATTTTTTATCTCCTGGAGAGTTCCGTCGATTGCGAAACGGATCGCTTTTTGCGATTTCAAAAAACATGGTCGTGAATTTGTAGTCGTCTTTGTCCAGGGCATCACAGATTGAGTCTACTGCACACTTGTCGTAGTACTCAAGGCCCCGCCCCAGCGCGTAGGTCAACATCTTCTCAGTTAAACATCGGCTAAATTCGCCTCGGCTCGCCTTAAGAATTGTCAGCAGTTCTGTGGGACCATTAAACGTCTGTCCATCAGGTAACGTGCCAGAGGCGTCGACGTCAAAGCCGGAGTCTTTGGTCCGCCAGCGGCCGATCGCGTCGAAATTCTCAAAACCAAAACCAAGAGGGTCCATTTTCTCATGGCAGGAAATGCAGGCGGGATTGGAACGATGAATCTCAAATCGTTGCCGCAACGTACCCGATGCAACCGCGTCGGCGTCCTCTGACAGCAGGGGAACGTCCGGCGGCGGTGGGAGGGGCGGACTGGCTAAAATATTGTCCAAAATCCATTTCCCCCGCTTCACGGGCGAGGTCCGCGTGGGATCCGAGGTAATCGTCAAAATACTGGCCTGCGTCAATACGCCGGCCCGTTGGGTTCCTTCTAAAGAGACGCGACGAAACTCCGGACCGCTGACTCCTTCAAGTCCATAATGCTTGGCCAATCGCTCGTTGACGTAAGTGAACTTGCCGTCGAGAAAATCTAAGATGCTCAGGTTTTCACGAATCGCAGCCGCGAAAAACATTTCGGTCTCGCGCCGCATCGCCATCCGCAATTCATCGTCGAATTCGCTGAAGACATCTTTGTTCGGTGCCGCCTCCGTCAAACTGCGCAGTTGCAGCCATTGCCCGGCAAAGTTTTCCACCAGTGCTGACGATTTGGGATCAGCCAGCATCCGGCGAATTTGTGCTTCCAATACGAGCGGCTTGCTCAACTCTCCTTTACCGGCCAGTTCGAACAATTCGTCATCCGGCATGCTGCTCCACAGCCAATAGGACAACCGCGATGCCAACTCATAATCGTTCAGAGCACGGTCCTGCTCACCCTTTTCGGAGGCTTCATTCAATTCGATGCGGAACAAAAACTGTGGTGAAATCAGGATGGCTTTGAAGACCACCTGCAATGCCTGTTCGGAGGTGCCGCCGTCCTCGATAATCTTGTATCCCAGCCGCATGAAATTTTGGATCTCATCTTCAGTGGCCGGGCGGCGAAACGCGCGGGTGATGAATTTTTCAAGAATCGCATGTGCGCACTTAAGTGGGTCTTCCCCTTCCGAGAGGTCGCAAAACACGAGCCGCTTGTGTGTCTCCGGTAATTCCTGGGGTGTTATTTCAATCGGTCCTTGGATGGCCACGTTGCAAATATACAGGTTGCGATCGCCGCGCAGTTTGGGGTCTTCATGTTTTGGTTGGTAGTAGTCGTTTATGAAGGCGACTCCCACGCGATGTTTGCCGGCGGTGATCGGTATGCGGATTTCGTAGTAACCCGGCGACTCCGAGACAGCAGTCACATTCACCGTCTCGACCGCTTTGCCGTCGATCCGGAATTCCATTTTCGCCGGATCCGGTCCCGCCTGCTTGCCGTACGCCTCACAAATCACCAAGTAGTCGCCGTCGGCTGAAAATTCATGCTCCGTAAAAACTTCACCCATCGACGCCAATGAGCGGAATTTGCCAAAAACGTTGCCGCCACGATCTTGCTGCATCTCTGCGCCCTCAAAGCTCTTACGCGGAGCCTTGTAGGGATCTTCGGCCCAAAGAGCGGTTTCCACAATTTTTTCCGCAGCGGAGAGATATTTCTCCATCAGCAGCGGCGACATCGATAGCACGTCACCGATGTTGTCGAATCCATAACCGACGTCGTCCGAGGGAAAATCGTCCGCGGGTTGAAAATCGCCACCCATCAAATCGCGGATCGTGTTGTTGTACTCCACGCGATTGAGCCGGCGGATAGTCACGCGGCCAGGGTTGCCAACTTTTGTGCAATCAAAACTTTTCAACTCCAGGTCGATCCATTTCGTGATCGCCTTTCGTTGTTCCTCACTGGGCTGCGCTTCGTCCTCAGGAGGCATTTCCTTGGTGTTTAAGGCGTGAAGAATCTTCTGCCAAGTCGCGCGCTCGGTCGTGACCGATTCGATCGATTGATACTGCTCGAGATCCAATCCGCCGATTTGGTCGTCGGGATTGTGACAAGCGCCGCAGTAGTCATTGAAAAAGGGCTGAACGTCTTTTGGGAAATCGATCTGCGCCTCCGAGGCATCCTCGGCGTGGAGAGTGCCTTCGCAGTTGGCGACACAAAATATGACGCAAACGATCACGATTCCGAACTGGAAAACAGGACGCAAGCTCATGGATGCTCCGGCTGGAACGCGGTGCTCAATGGCGAGGTAGAAACGTCGGCTAACGTTTGGTCCAACGCAACTTATTTGCACCGGCACAACTTAGGTGGGACTTCACAAAGTTAAGGAGGGACGTTCTAGGAGGGTTAGTAGATATGTTAGCAGGGTAACGACCGCCTTTCAAGACAGGTCACGTGATTTACAACGCAAGCCTTTTCCAGCAAACAGGTTGCAACACTGGCAACTAGGCCGAATAATAGCGCCCCGCTTCGTGCACCACCTGGTTCTTATCGAGCAGCAATTCCAGGTGTGTGTGCACCTCGCCGGTTCCCAGCACCAAATGAAAGTCGTGCATCGTGCCGAACATTTTGATGGCGATTTCGTACACGCTGAGCCCTACTCCGCCGGTGAGTAAATCTACGATCTGCGACTCGCGCTGTGCATGATGCGCAACCGTTTTTTGCACATGCGCTGTCAAATCCGTGACCGGATCGTGGTGGCCGGGTAAGACCGTCAACCCCGGACGATCGAATCCGGCAATTCGCTCCAAAGACTTCAGATACATCCCCAACAGCCCGTTGTACTCAATATCAGCGCCGCCGATATTGGGCGTGTATCCCGGCAGCACGTGGTCGCCGGTGAACAGATAGTTCTCCAGCTGCAAACAGATGCTGCCCACGGTATGCCCCGGAGTATGGATGACCTCCATCTCTGTTTCGCCACATTTGAGACGCTGTCCGTCGCTCAACGACTGTGCTGCGGTGGAACCGCACAATTTGTCGAGTCGATACGGCATACTGGAGACGTGTTCGATATCCGCAGTCGGCACGCCCCAACCGGTCAGCCGCTCCTGGATGATGCCAACATACTCGTCTAGCCGCTCGCTCACATGCGTGACGTCGCGCAGATCGTCCTCGTGGATAAAGACTTCGCAGCCGGTCAAATCTTGCAGTCGCCGCGACAAGCCAAAATGATCTTGGTGTTTGTGCGTCAATATGAGCCGCTCTAACGACTCGATGCGGTGGCCGGCGGCTTGAAAACCTGCGGAAAGCGACTTGAATGCCGCTTCGGTCCCAATCCCCGTATCTATCAATGTCAGCGGCTCGGTGTCCAACAAGTAGACGTTGGTGTCGCCTTCAAAAAAAGGATTCGGGATCTGAATCCTATGAACGGAAACAGTTTGCGACGGATCAGTGGGGATATTCACGACGTTTTGACGTCTTTCACAGTACGCCGACCTGTGGCCGGGGCGGACCTCGTTGACTGAATCCCTGGAGACACCTATGCCAAGCTGCCCCAAAGCGATATAAAACTGCGTTTCATCAAAACAAGCAACATCGCCGAAGAAATGAACCGGCACCGTCGGTTTGTGACCACTTGCACAGTTGAATCAGTGGTCAGATGTACAATGGGCCAGCCACGTCTCGGTTTTAGAACACAGGCAATACAGTAGCCCACCTTGAGACGGTTTTCATCCCAGAACTCACTTGAATCGCGAGATTTTCGATGGACGACCCCTTTGAAGGCGGAATTCAATCCGCTGCACTTGCGTTCCGGGGATACAACGTCACCAACATGGGCCGCAGTCGCGAACTGCTGATGCACCCCGCCTATGGAGAGATCGTTCGAGAGGAACTGAAACGGTCTTCAGAAATCTGCGCCGCTGCGATTGGCCGACCGGTCGACCTTGTCAGTGACGTCGAGACCAATCGGGAAACCTCCCTCACCACGTTTCCCGATGACACCGCGTTGATCGTGGGCATGGAATTGGCCCAATTGCGTTTGCTCAAGGAATTCTACGGCACCGATATTCAGAACGTCCAACTCACGATGGGCTATAGCGTCGGCGAATTGGCCTCGCTGGTCGTCGGGGGCGTCTATGAGCTCGATCAACTATTGTCTGTGCCACTCAGCCTGTGCGACGACTGCGCACTGTTGGCACACGACGTAACCATGGGTGTTGTCTTCACGCGCGGCATCGCCCTGGATTTTGCAAAACTCAAACATCTGTGCATGGTCATCAGCTGCGAAGGGAAAGGACTAATCGGCCCCTCCGCACAATTGGCTCCCAATGCCGCCTTAGTGCTTGGGCAAGCCAAGACCATCTCCAGGTTCAATCAACTCAAGAAAGAATTCTTTGAGGGACGGGTTGTCGTTCACAAGAACCCACATCAATGGCCGCCGCTGCACACCCCCTTGGTTTGGGAAAAAAGTGTCGCAAATCGCGCCGGCATGAAGGTCTATCACATTCAAGGGGGCCATGTCGCTCCCCACCCCAAAATCCTTTCCTGCGTCACCGGCGGCGCGGACTATACGGAGTCCAACAGCCGCGACATCCTCGTCCGCTGGACCGATCACCCGCAGATGTTGTGGGACGTGATCTACACCACTTTGGCCTCGGGCGTGAAAACCATCCTCCATGTCGGACCCGAACCGAATATCATTCCCAATACATTTGAACGTTTAAGCACCAACGTCACGCAGCAAATGGGAAGTAATTACATCAAAGCGATCAGCAGTGGAGTCGTGTCGGGCCTGAATCGCTTCGCTTGGTTGAGAAACATTCTCCCCGCGAAGTCGGCCCTCTTGCGCGCACCACACATCCGGCATGTGATTCTGGAAGACTGGCTACTGGAACATACCCCGGAGTAGGTGCCGGGGTAGGCAGCCCAATAGTCACTCAGACGACGCTTACTGACGTTGCCCACTGCTATCCGGTTCGATGTCAACAATCCTGGCACGCGGCCGGGATAGGTCGACGAGGACGGGATAATCGGTGGCGGCCGTTTGCGTGTTGCCGGCGGCGTCCTGAGCTTGGATGCGGATGTAGAGTTTCGATGGCACTCCTTGTCCGACCTTCCACAAATAACGGCCCGTATTGCGATGGGCGCCGGCAATTGGATGCCACGGTCCAGCGGCCGATCCGCCGTAAAACAACGTGATCGGTTCCTCAGCTAGGTTCTGATCTTCCATATCCCACTGAATGAGAATTTGGTTGTTGGCGACTCCTTGTCCTTGCTCCAACGGCAGCAATCGCAATTCCGGCGGAGTGACATCGACAACAATCACCATGTCGGGACGATCGCCCGCTTGCGGAGGATCGGACGTCAATCCCACGCCACTGCGGACACGCATCGCTAATCCGTAACGACCTTCCTTGGGCACTTTCACACGTGCCGGACTTTTGCGGTCGTCATCCACACCAAACTTCCACCACGAGTCGCCATTGTCTTGCGAAACGAAGACCTCAACAGCACTCACACCTGACGGCCCGACGTCATCGATTTTGTAACCGATATTAAATTCACGAGAATTGACGAACCGAAACGGCACAGCCGGCAAATCGCGTTGCGTGTTATTGGGCGGCGTTGTCTCATCGTCGTTCCATCGCGAGCCAATCGGCTTAGTGTTGGCGACAAACCCTTCCTGTTGGGAGGGCGACTGCTCGAACGGATCGGGAGTTGATCCCTGTCGCACCGGTTTGAATTGTGCGCTCTCCTCTTCGGTCTCGGAGAAGCGTTTGGGAATGTACAATCCGGTGTTGCTCTGCGGACCACGCGATTTGTTCGCTACTGGCTTGGGCAATCCGGGGACGTTGGTCCGGGGAACAATGTCCGTTGCCGGAGCGATTGATGTTTGCATATCGGCCTTGCCGGTATTGGCCGCTAGATCTTGAACCGTCCCTTTAACGACGATATTGCCGCCTGAGGGAATCTGCCATTGCTTCTGCCCCTCTGTGTTCGGGACGATTGACAACGGTTTCCACTTGGTGCTGCTGCCTTGTTTGTAATGTAGGGTCAGCGTCGACGGCTTGAGATGAGCGTCCACTGCTTTCCAAGTCAGTTGCGCCCAGCCCGGCTGCGCTTGCCGCACCGTCAAGTACAGTTGCGGTGCTGAGGTATCCACGATGACCTTCAGGCCCGGTTCAATCGATTCTTGTGCAGGCGTCAAACTGCCGTCGGCACTCTGAGTGCGTACGACAAACCAGTACTCGCCGTCGCCCGGTGCGTTGAACGTGAATCGTCCATCGGTCGGCGCCACTGCCTGGCTTTTGCGCCACTTGATTCCTTCGTCGTCCGAAACATACAACAAAATCTGCGTCGCCGACATCCGCTCTAGTTCCGCCGGATCGTAACGAAACGGAATGCGAAACCGCGGTTGGTTGGTATAGATCGGTCGCGTAGGAATCGGCACAGCGGCCGGAGCTAATCGCGCCTCCCAGCCCAGGCACAATAGTGCCAAGACGACAGCGGCCCACCGGTGCAGGCGCGGAGCGTGAAGGAATGCAATTTTGCTGGCAAAGAATATGGGCGATGTCATGGGATTCCGCCGGAATGGTCAGGACAGTGCCAAGACGTGTATATCTCGAAACAGGCGCGTAGTCATCCACCGCAATCGGAGGACCGCACCATCGATTGTATCGACTGGTCGGCTTGCGCAACTTGAAGCGATTTCAACGAGGCTTGGGCGAGCGTTGGGAGCAAGAGGACTGTCATCACAATGAACTCGTTTCAAAACCCGGTTGCGTTTGTTCTCGAAACTGGCGGCTCAGTGTCAGTGGGAGACGACAGAGGGGTTTGAATTGACTTTGAGAGAGCCGGGCCAATACCAATCGCGAGCAACTCAGCGAAGTGGAAACAATGGCCGAATGGGAGACATCCCTTGAGAGAAAATGGGGACAACTGACGAGCCACAGAGGGGGCTCACAGAGAAAAATGTTCCTACGGAATTGAACCGCTGAACCTGCGAGATAAGGGTCGCAAGGCTTGGCCCAGCCGAACATTTTATTTCTGTGTGTCACACATCAACGCGACATCCGGCAGCAGACACGGCAAGAATAATGTGGCCGATTGCGAAATTTTTCAAAAAGAGCCAGAACGGCCCACACTGCAGTGAACCAACGAGAGGAGCTCCCCATCCGCAAACCACTTTTCAAAGGCCACCGGGGTAACTTCTGTTCACTTGTCGCCGTAAAATCGCCTGTTATTTATGGCCCTGACGTTTCTAATCGCTCGGACAATTGCCTTCAAATTTGAGAGAATTTCGCATGCTCCCGCTACGCTGGATACTCAATAACCACCAATGGTATACCCTGGCAACATTGCTGTTTTTGATCGGCGGACAACAAGTCTGCGCGGCGGAACAAATCGGCCGTCATGCGTGGCAGACCGACTATTACGACGCATATCGCCAAGCGCAACAGGAACAGAAACTGTTGTTGATCTTTTTCCGAGCTGCCCAAGAAACTCCCGCCGCGACAGCATATACAGAGACCGTCCTTCCGCAAGCGGAGTTACACGAGACGCTGGACGAATACGTGCGGGTCGTGCTGCCGACGGACGTTGAGGTCCCAGGCGATGACGATCAGCCGGCGACCAGGCTTCTTGATCACGAAGCGTTTAAGCACATGGAGCAGCAACAGGGGATCGCTGTGATGGACCTGATCGATGACGAAACGGGGCAATACGGCAAACTGATCTCCGCACATCCCTTTTCGCCCGGCCGATTTTATTCGCTGCGGGCGACACAGACCGTGCTCGGTTTGCCGCGTGCAAGTATCACGCAACGCGCACTGATTTATGCCATTCGCATTCACCCCGAATCCCCAAAGAGCACCGAGAGCGACGTCGATGCGCACCTGCTCTCCGAAACACACAAGCATTCGAAATTGATGGCACGCATCGAACAGGTCGGCCACCACAATTGGGACCGCCGGTTTCACGAACTGAACGCCCACTTCGACAACCTCATCGTCGGCGAAGTCGCCGCCGTCAGTTGGGGCGGCGAAACATTGATCGAAGGCGCCAAAGACTGCGTCCACGCCTGGCGCCAATCCCCCGGCCACTGGGCCGGCGTGTCAGGCAAACATGTGTTCTACGGTTACGATTTGGTGTTGGGTGCGAGTGGGAAGTGGTATGCGACGGGGTTGTTTGCTTCGGCGGAGTGAGGAGACATATTGTCCAGTTTTTCAACGAGGGTGAATCGGAATGTTTGAGTTCCACGGTTGGGCTAGGGTTCAGTATCACACCCACAATACCGATTCGATTCTTCAGGATCGCTGTTGGGACAATCTCGTTGAATATGTCAAAACAATCCCCAATGAACTCGTGAGTTTGAATCGCTATAACATGTGTGATTCGGTATTCGTCAACGGACAACACAATCATCGCTCTGAATACGTGATTGAGCTATTCCAATGGATTGCCGATAATTCGCTTGGCTCTTATGGAATCCTCTATATTCGCGATGATGAGGACCATTCCCGATTGTCTGATTTCGAAAACTGTTTTCGCGTGTGGCGCCTCTGCCGAGGAACGCTCTCCGAACATGACGATCCATTCTTGTCGCCTGCGATTCCAACCGTTGAGGACCCGTACGATCCTTCACGCGGCGATTGAGGCAGCACTTCATTCGGACCGTGTTCTCCCGTTTATTCGGCCACACCGTAAAGTTCCAGATCACGGGGAATGAGTCTCAGCCCGTAGCCCTTTTGCGACAACAGTTCCACAGGTTCTTCGGACGTCGACGCAATCTTGGTGTGGGTAACGCCATCGAACGTCATCGTGAATTTGTAGAAGTCTCGCTGGAAAATACCGCCCAGGTAAACCCATTTGACGGCGAGTTCATGCCCAGGTTCACGAAAAGTAAAGTTATCCAGATTGATCGTGATGTTTAAGCCCAGACCGATCGGTTCCTTAATAGGCACGATTCCACTCATAGCAGCCGTCTTCGAACTGGGAGCCGAGACAACCACTGCAGCATAGGGATAGGCGCGGGGACGCACGTATCGCCCGTAGGCAAAGACGCCGACAAGAATCAGAGCGACGAGCAAAACGGCCGAGGCACACGACCGTTTATTGATTTTCATAGCGATTACTTCCAGTTCTCAGGTTTCACCCAAACAACCCCACCAACGGCTCCCCATCGGTAATCCGATGCGGGCGTTTTTGGGTATCGTGAATCACCCCGTCGTTCGGGATGCTTAGTGCTCGGAAACCCTGCGGCAGGCCAATGGGCTCATCGAGATTGCCGTTGAAATTCAGACACAACTGCTTGAAAATCCTCGTCTGATAATTGCAGCTTCAAATCAACCGCCAACTCCTTCGCTAACTGGTCATATGGCGTGTTGCCATCGAGGATATCGCTAGATTGATCCCGGTTCTGTTTAAACAATCGATAATGCTTGACGCTGAGATTCCACATCTTATTCGCAGCAGACTTCTGTGCGATGTTGAAAATCAATTGAGCGTCGGTGTGGTATTGGAAGCCTACGACGTCCAGACCTTGGGGTTGACGATTATTCCAGTATTCAGCACGTGACAATAAAAATGCAGCACCTTCGATGTTGTCATTGTCGATGAGCATACATGCGTATTTGTGATATGCTCCTGGATCATCATAGGCGTAACCCATAGCCCGGTCAAAAATCTCCGTGGCTCCTTTCATATCACCAGCATCGCTAAGTTCTATTGCCTGAGTGATCAACGCATAGGACAGGAGATATCGATTTTGCTTTGAAGGAAATTCATGGGCCAGGGCTTCCAGATAGGTCAATTCGCCTGCAAGATCGCCATGCTCTGATCGGTCCGCAGCTTGTTGAACTAGGTAATACTCCCTCAAAGGTGGATACGCAAACCACGCCAACACCGTCGCGCAAGCTATAAACGCAACCGACAAGCCGATCGCCAAGTATACCTTGGTCTGTGAATTGCCGTCCGGAGTGCGCATCGTTACTCCAAGACTTGTGAAAATGCCATTGCGGTCCAATCTGAGTCATGCCCAGCTTGGTGTATGATCCACACGCTCGGCATGAAAACGCAACACATTACCCAAACAATCCCACCAACGGCTCGCCATCGGTAATCCGATGCGGGCGTTTTTGGGTATCGTGGATCAACCCGTCGTTGGGGATGCCCAGGGCGTGGTACATCGTCGCAATCATGTCTTCGGGCTTCACCGGGTCCTTGGTGACGTAGGCGGCTTGTTTGTCGGTTTCGCCGTAGATTTGCCCGCCGCGAATTCCGCCGCCGGCCAGTAGCACCGATTGGCAGGCGCCCCAGTGGTCGCGGCCCATGTCCTTGTTGATCTTGGGCGTGCGTCCGAATTCGCCCAGGGCGACGACCAACGTTTCGTCTAGCAGGCCGCGTTGGTCGAGATCATCCAACAGTGCTGAGTAGGCCAAGTCGAGCGGCGGGAGGCAGTACTTTTCCTTGAGCATGGCGTAGCCGCTGATCTTGCCCAGCGAGCCGGTCCCGCCGTGGTTGTCCCACACGTTGAGTACGTTGCCGTCGGGGGCAATATAAACCCAGACGACGGTCACCAACCGCACGCCCGCTTCGACGAGTCGGCGGGCCAACAAGAAACTTTCGCCGTATTCGTTGCGGCCGTAGCGGTCGCGCATGGTGTCGGGTTCTTTAGTGATGTCGAAAGCACCGTGCGCTTCCGGCGAGGTGAGCATGCCGAACGCTTGTTGCCGGTAATGACCAATGCCAAATTTGTCGGATGCCAACTTATGACCGTGCTTTTGCATCATGCGGTCTTCTTGCTCCAACAGATTGAGCAGTCCGAACCGCGCTTGCAGACGTGTCGTCGTCAGGCCGTCGGGAAGTTCGATGCTGTGCGGCGCGGGGCCGGTCACTTCGCCGGGGGTTTTGAGTTCCATCGGATCGTAGCGCGGACCAAGGAATCCGCTGTAGGTTCCGGTGTAAGTCACGCCATCGTGCCCGATCGGCCGCGGAATCGTCACGCTGCCCGGCATCACGTTGGGCGGCGCAAATTTGGAAACGACCGAAGCTACGTTGGGAAAGTCATTGCGATTGCGTTGGTTGCGGGGAACGGCGAGCGTGTCGTTGATTTTTCCGGTGAGCGAATAATAGACGCCCACCTCGTGTATGTTGCTGTGATGCGTGTAGGAGCGGACGACGGCCATCTTGTCGGTATGTTTGGCCATCAGCGGCAATTGGTCGCTGAGTTGGATGCCCGGCACAACGGTCTCGACCGGATCAAACAGACTGCGAATGCCGGCCGGTGCCTGCGGCTTGAGGTCGAACATATCCTGCTGCGGAGGTCCGCCCCACAGATAAAGCAAGATGCACGATTTGGCTTTTCCGCCGGTAGCGGTCTCGGCCGCAGAAGCCTGTTCGGCCTGCAACAACCCCGGCAGCGCCAGCCCGCCCAGTCCCGCTTGCCCCAACCGAATCATCGCATCGCGCCGGTGTAGCATGTTTTTGCCCTGTGAGTTGCTTGGGTCAGGTGGCCGCCTGACGCGGATTCATTCTGTAAATCGCAATCCTATGATAAACGGGCGCTGATGGGTTTGGGAAGTGGAAGAGAACACAAGCTAAATACTTCGGCCAAAGAGTTCCTCTGCCAATTCGTCGCGAGAGATATCAAAATGAGCTGCAATATCCCGCAAGATAGCCGAGAGGGTGCCGACACGGAGCGGGGCAAATTCATGCCGAAATCACCTTGTCGCCGACGAAATGCAGGCGAATAATTTTGGGCCCAGTACCGTCATCAAAGTGGCATTCAACCGCATCGCGTACGTTCTGACGAATCCCGTCCAGGTCATCGGCGGCGGTGAAAATCGACTCAGCCAGCGCGCGGGCGGTATAGCCACCTTCGTCCGCCTCTTCCACTAGAAAAATGATCTCGTTCATCAGCAATGTCTCATGAGTTCGATGCAAACGACGACACTGCCAGTTTGTATTTTTTGAGCGAAAATACCAAGGTGCATTACATTGATGATAAACCGCCCAGGGCGGGTTTGGGAAGGGGGAACCAGTGGTTGAGGGCTGCGAGCGGCCGACTCAATACGATTTAAAAGTACCGAAGTTCAAAGTGGGGCGATTAGTAATTGATTCCACTGCCCTGTCACATCATGCCACAAACGGAAAAATCCTCGCGCGGCTCTGCGGCGAAACGGATCATGTCGCCGTCGGGGTCCTCGATCCGCATTTCCCAGGGCCAATGGAAATTGGTTGGTTCCATCACAAGAAAAAAGACTCACGCAAAGCCGCAAAGGCCGCCAAAGGGTTACCAGGATCAATGTATTCATGATTGACGGCAGCCGGGCGGGGATATCTTTTTTAGAAAGAAAATCGTTTTAGCAAAGTCGACGTGATCGACGAAAACCGATGCTCAACGAATTGACGCCGCAAAACTCTTTGCGAGCTTCGCGGCTTTGCGTGAGGCTTTTTACAACTCACGGTTGTTTAGAATCCGCGCGTTGCGGGAAACCTGCGAGCGGTTCGGTGGGTTCGACGACAACCGGTCCATGCTACTGCGAAATATCCTACGGCGAAACAGCAAGTCCCTCTCCGGGCATGGCCATGATCAGCTTGGTGTAGGCCATTTCAAAGCCCAAGCGGCGGGCGTTGCGTTCGGTGGCGATGCCCGGCCGGGTGTGAATTGTGACCAACGGGCAACCCAATTCCCGCGCGCGTTCTAACCGCCGGGCAATGAGCGCTGCCTGAATTCCTCGCCGCTGAAATTCGGGCAACACACTTGTTCCGAAAAGGCATGCGACCGCTGCGGTCGTCTCCATGCCCCCGCCGCCGGCCGGTATGCCGTCAATCAGTGCCAGGTAATGGCTGGAGCGGGGATGAGCGACCGTGTTGCGGGAGACTTGAAAAAAGATGTCACTCACCGGTTCACCAGGGGGGCGAAAACCTGAAGTGGCGACGTCGATGTACGTGCGGGTTTGTTCATCGTCGTTCACATCGACAGGAACCAGCTCCAGTCCCGGCGGCCAACCATGCGCGAGCAGCGACCGCACATCGTCATCGGCAGCGACAGTGCGGAACATCACGTTTTCAAACTCACGGACTTCAAAGCCCCGTTTGGCTAACCCGGTGATCAAGGTTTCATCAACAAACGGACAGACTTCAAGTCGCGGTTCCACGCCGCGCTGCACGTAGAAATCGACTAGCCGATCCAAATCGTCATCGCTCACCGGGCCGGCCATACCAATCCCGCACGCCTGATTCGCCCAGGACCCCATGCCGGCAAATGCCATCCATCCCCCGGCGATCTCCTCGCTCTCACTCGCAATCTCAGCTGTCCCCACCGCCTGCCGTGTTTCTTCGAGAATCGCGATCTGTCGATAATTCATGTTTGTCGCCCTAGCATTCGTTGTTGCGTGCCAAACAGGTTTCAGAGGCGCGGCCTTAAAAAAGGTTCGCGCCAAAAACCTGTAAGGTGCAAAGCGGGGCTTTTGGCGCGCGGCAGGCGGGAGCTTGCCCTACATTTTTTCTCTTGGCGACTTTGCGTCTTTGCGCGAGGCTTTCTGTAGCGCGCGGCTCAGCAGGAGCTTCGCCCTCCCGGGACGTGGGATTTGGCATGCGGTGAGACGTTGTCAGTCGGTTAGGCGGACGCAGAGGATTTCTGTGTCGTTGCGGACATACGCGTGCTGGCCGGCAAAGGCGGGATGGGCCCAGGTGCGATCGATGATGTTGGTGCGCGACTGTTCGTCATAACCTTCCGGCGTCAACCGCGCTAGAATCAAATCCCCTTCGGCGTTGAGGATGATCACGCGATTTGTGTCTCCCAGCCAGACCAGGTTGGCTTGCGGGTTACGGCCGCGGGGGGTCATGCGATGCTTGTCGTCCGTCCACATTTTTTCGCACTCGCGAAACTGAAAACAGACCAACCCACGGTTTTTATCCAAGCTGTAAAGATATCCGTCACGATACAGCGGCTGGCACATCAACCCTCGCAAATGACGGTTTTCCTCCCACAGTAACTTGGCTTCATCAGGTTTGTCGCCCAATTCGATGGCCTTGGCGCCGTGCCAGTAACCGGTCACGAAGACGATGCCATCGCGAAAAATCGGCGTCGCGATCGAGACATCGTACTGGACTTCGTAGGGGATCGACCACTGAATCGTTCCGTCCGCCGGTTTTAGTCCCAGGATATGTCGCGGTGACCAACAGACGAGCTGCTCATTTCCGTTGTGCGAAATGATAATCGGCGTGCCATAGCCGGCTGGGTCGTCGCTGCTGCGCCAGACTTCCGCCCCGGTTTTTCGATCCAAGGCAACGTAACAACCGCCGTTGGCACCGGGATGCACAATGACTAGGTTTTTCCAAATCACTGGTGAGCCGGAAAGTCCCCATTCGGGAACGGTGGCATCGTCGTTGCCTAAAAAATCGTGCGACCAAACCACAGTCCCGTCATTGGCGTCGAAACAATGCGTATGCCCCAGTGTGCCGAAGGTATAGACGCGGTTTTCGAAAACCGTTGGCGTGGCTCGCGGGCCGTTGCCGTATTCGAGTTTTCCGTAATCGGCGGCGTAGACGTGTTCCCACACCTTTTCGCCCGTGGTGCAATCCAAACACAACACGCGTTCGACCTGCTCAGGCTCGGTGGGCCGATCCATGACATATAGGCGGTCCCCCACGACGGAGATCCCGCCATATCCACCGCCGATCGGTTGTTTCCAGACTGGCTGCAGACCAGTCTCGGGCCAGTGCTCAGGAAGCTCAGGCGCTTGCCAAGTCCCATCGCCGCGCGGTCCCCGCCAGCGCGGCCAGTCTTCTGCTTGCGCAGTGAGAACGCCCCAGCCCATCACCAGCGTGGCGGCAATTGTGAAATGCTTGAAAAACTTGACATACATCGACATCAAACCCCTGCCGGAATGGCCCAGTGGCCGCCGTCGCGATAGGTGCGCGACAACATCGCCTGGGCTTCGGCGTCGCCCACGACTTTTTCGGCAGCGGGATCAAAATTGACTGTCCGCTGCAAACGGTTGGCGATGGTGGCCAAATGACATAAGGCGGCGGAGCGAAAGCCGATTTCGATATCCGCATTGGGGCGCCGTGATGTCTTGATCGCATCCACAAAATCTTGTTGGTGGTTTGAGATTTTCAGCGGCACAGGATTTTTTGCGACCGGTTTGTCGATGCGGCGATTCCGTTCGTCCCAGACCAGCAGCTTGCCCCGTTTACTGAGCAGCATCTGCCCTGCCGTACCATAGAATTCCGCGCCGCTGTCAGCGTTGTAGGGATAGTTCTTGTCCCACAATCGCATTTCGAAGGTCAATTGCCGACGACTGCCGATCGAACCGTCGCCTTCGTATTCGAATAGCGCGGTCTGCGTGTCGGGGTACTGTTGGTCGTCGTCGAAATACGATTTGCCTCCTAACGACACCACGCGGGAAGGATGCGTGTCGACGCCCAGTCCCCAGACTGCATAATCGAGATCATGCACCCCGTCGTTCCCCATATCACCCGTGCCAAAATCGTACCACCAATGCCAGTTGTAATGGCTGCGGTTTTCCTGGAACGGAACCATCGCTGCGGGGCCGATCCAAGTATCGTAATCAAGACCGGCCGGCGGGTCGCTCGGGTTGGCATGACCGATGTTTGAGCGGCGTTGCACGTTCCACGCTTTGGCGGCCAAAACATCGCCGATCATTCCTTCGCGGAGCATCTGAATGGCGGTGGCTGTGAAAGGATTGCTGCGTTGTTGTGTGCCGTGTTGTACGACACGATCGTTGCGCCGCGCCGCTGCGACCAACAGTTGTCCTTCGCGAAAATTATGCGCACAAGGCTTTTCAACATAGACGTGTTTGCCGGCATCGCAGGCCAGAATCGAAGCGGGTGCGTGCCAATGGTCGGGAGTGGCGACGATGACGGCGTCGACCGATTTGTCGTCGAGAATCTTGCGCAAATCCCCGACGGCGTGTTCGCTTTTTACACCGAACTGCGCGGCGGCTTTGTTTCGCCGTTGTTCGTCCGGATCGCACACATAGGCGATTTCGACTCCGGGCTGACCAGTAAAACCTTGCGCGACGCCCGGGCCGCGCCCGCCGCAACCGATCAAACCGACGACGAGTTTATCATTGACCCCTTTGGCCAAAACCGCAGGCGCGCCGGCAAATACAGCAGTTGCAGTCGCAGAGGCTGCTGAAGCGGTCTTTAGAAAGTTGCGACGATCGGTATCGGCCATCCTTCAGGTCCTGCAAAAAGGTGAGATGTCACGAATTGCAATTCACGATCAGCTACGCACAACGTACGCCGGGCTGTACTCTATGAACCACTTTGCAGGATACCGTTGCCGCGATCCGCATTCAACCAGCACGAGTGCACGGCGAAGGGCCATGCCACACAGTGCCGGTTTTCAGGATCCATAGAACCAAATTTAAAGATTAAGCTTTTCCGGCCAGTTGCGGATGGCCTTTAACTTCGTCTTGGGTCTTTTGCACCAACTGCTCTGCGGCATCGGCAGCTTGTTTGGCGGCGGCGAATTTCTCTTTCACCACTTGTACAGCAGCGGTTTGTTCAACAACGACTTTCTTGGCGGCTTCCAAAGCGGCCACCATGGCCACAGCATTTTTTTCCGCAGCCGTCAAATCGGTCTTGGCCTTTGCCAACGCGGCTTTAGTCTCTTCTAGAGATTTCTTGGCGGCGGCCAAAGCGGCGTTCTTTTTGTCAACCACTACCTTAACCTGCGCGGCGATCGCAGCCACATCCGCGTCTCCGCCCGATTTCTCGACAGCTTGCGCCGCCTTAGCTGCGGTTTCGTTCAATGAGGCCACCGTGGCATCCAACGTGACGATCGTCGTGGTGGTGGTTGCCTCTTGAGCGGTTGCCGCAGCGATGGCGTCTTTGGTTTGTTGGACCGTGGTGTTGGCGGCTTGTACGTTGGCCTCAGCGGTTGCGACACCCGTATTTGCCTGCGCCAATTGTTCTTCGGAGCTCTTCAACTCCGCGGCTGCTTCGGCAGCAACGCCGGCCAACTGTGCGTGATTGGCTTTGACTTCAGCCAAGACGGTTAGTTTCTTAGTGAATTCGATTTCGTTTTGCCAACGGGCGACAGCAGTTTGGGAAGTGGCTACTTGCGCTGTGACGGCGTTTAATGCTTGTTGAGTCGCAGCGGCTTCGTCGACCGCTGGTTTCAATAAGGGTTCAACGGTCGCCACCTGTTTGCCGGCCGCATCGAACGCGGCTTTGGTATCGACGACTTGTTTATCGGCGGCGACGAGTGCCTGTTTTGATTTTTCGAGCACGGCTGCTTTTTCCGGCAATGCCTTCGTGGCGGATTCCAATGCGGCGGAATTTTTGGTCATTTGCTCAGCCAGTTGTGCCACAGCCGCGGCCAGTTCTTTGTCCTCAGGATTTTTCGCAGCTGCTTCCTGAGCCTTCGTGGCGGATTCTTTCAGCAAGGGAACCAACGGTTCAAGCGTTGCCTTGGTTTTGGCAACCGCTTGATGCTCAGCCGTTGCTGCATCCACCGCTGCCTTCGCGACCTTAGCGGCCTCGACGGCTTGATTGTGTTGAGCTTGCGTGTCGGCGACTGCTTTTTTGGCCGCTTCGACATCGGCGGTGGCCTTGGTTGCGGCCGCTTGTGCGGCTGTGTTGGCGTCAGTCTGTTTTTTCAGTTCGGCTTGTTGGGCAGCGAGTTGTTGCTCGGCCGAGGTGAGCCGCTCGGTCAATGTGGCGGGGTTCATGGTCAAATCGCCGACCGGTTTTCCGTCCGCCGCGTTCCAGGCGTGAATGGCCCCACTCCAGTCGCCGGCGATCACGTGATTGGTTTCGTCACAATGAGTGATCCGCAGGGCGATGTCTGGAAATGAAGGGAAGGCCAGCAATTGTTTGCCCGCTTGGTCCCACAGTTTCGCCGTACGATCTCGACCGCAGGAGACGAGGCGGCCGTCGCGAGTGAATTCCACCGCAGCTGCGCCACCACCGTGTGCCGACCAGGTTTTGACGTTGCCGCCGTTTTCCATTTCCCAAAGTCGGATGCCGCCATCTTCGCTGCTGGAGGCCAGGATGTTGGAATCGCTGCGCCATGACAGCCCGGTAATTGCTGCGGAATGTCCGCGGAGTGACGCATATTCGCGGGCGGTGTAACCTTCCCAGACAAACATGCCGCCGTTGCGGTCACCCGTCGCCAACAGCACACCGTCGGGGCTGAACGCGATTGAATAAATCCAGTCTGTGTGTTTTTTCAATTCATGCAGTAACGACCCATCCGCAGTGGAATAGATCCGCACGACCCGTGCCGGACCGCCCAATGCGACCATGGTTTGATCGGCGCTGATGTCAGCGGCGAGAACTGCGTCGAGTTCGTCACCGACTTCGATCACCCGTTCGCCGTTTTTGATATTCCAAACCACCACGCGGCCGCTGGCACCGCCACGTCCGCCGGCCGCTAACAACAAATCGCCGGTGCTACTAAATTTGAGCACGTGTGGCACGCCTTCGGGAAACGGTAGCGTGCCGAGGAATTCCAATGTCTGGGAGTGATAAAGCAACACTTGCTGTTGCCCGCTCACGGCTACGAGTGGCGCCCAAGGACTGGTGGCCAGCGCCGTGACAGCGGTTGTCCGTTCGGTATGCACGACCGGTTCGAGATTCAGTCGTCCCGGCATAGGTGGCGGACCTTCGGGCTTGCCGTTTGGTGCGCCTTTTAATGAAAAATCGAACTTCGGTTTTTTGGGCGCCATCGCCTTACTGCCGGCCGTTTCCAATGCTCCGCCGTCGATCCATTTTTCGATAACCGCCAGCATCTCGGCCGGCATCTTTTCGGAATCGGGCGGCATTTTCGGTTCGGCTTGATGCGTGATCAACTCGAACAAATAGCTATCCGAAGCAGCGCCTGGTTCAATGACCGGCCCCGAGCCGCCTCCTTGCATCGTGCCGATGTAAGAGGTCAGATCCAGGTCCGCCGTCTTCTTGTCCGTGTTGTGGCAAGAACCACATTTTTGACGCAGAATAGGCAGGACGTGATCAATGAAATTGATTTTCGGTGCTTTATCACCCGCCGGTTTCTTGTCGGCAGCTCGCGCAGCGGTTGCCAAGGTGGTGGCTACCACAGACATAGCAACGACAAGGCGGATCATGGACCGATTAACGGTTTGATGTTTGCAAAGGTTCGACATTTTATAATCTCCGAATCACTGGGACTCGACCTAGTGATTGAATAAAAACTCACGTGAATTCATCAGTGCCCAAAACACGTCTTCCAGAACCGCTTTCTGATCCTTCTCTGCGACGAGAATTGATTCCAGAGCCGCTTTCTCTTTATCCGTTGGATGCCGAGTCAAGCAGCGAATGTAGATCTCATCGATAATCTCTTGAGGCGACTTCTTTTCATTGAGCCGCTGTTCGACCAGTTTGCCTTGCTGGATTTTTTTGTTCACCGTATCGCCGTTGAGCAGATGCAAGGCCTGAGACAAGTTCGGCTCCATCTTCACCTCACAGGCACAAACGGTACCACGAGATGCGCGACCGAAGGTTTTCAAAAAGTAGGTCGACGTATTCCCGTCGGAGATTTGCACAGCCCGTGCTCCGCTGGGTAAGCCGCGAAACTTGTTCTTCGTGTCAGTCACCTGTGTAACGGCATCCAGCAAGACCTCAGCTCGCACACGTCGCAGCGCCATGTGCGAGAAGTTGCTGTTGTCGGTGGCATTGGTCTCGTTGGTTTGCGTTGCCAATTGATACGTGCGTGACGTGCAGATGTCGCGGACCAATTTTTTGAAATCGTAGTTGTATTCGGTGAATCGCCGAGCCAATTCCGCCAACAACTCCGCATTGACCGGCGGATTGCTGATCCGAACGTCATCGACCTCGTTGATGATGCCTTTCCCGAAAAAGTGCGCCCAAACAATATTGGCTAAATTCGGTGCGAAATAAGGATTCTCGGCCGATGCCAACCATTTGGCCATCACCTCACGGCGATCCTTTCCGGCCACGTCGGGAACGACTCCTCCCAAAAATTTGGGGGGCATAACGGCGCCGGTGACGGGATGTTTCACCTCTCCACGGCCGCTGTTGAAGATGATCTTCTCACGAGGATCCTCACCCTGTTTGCGGCCAATCTGTGAGAAGAAGGCGGCGAACGAATAATAATCGCCCATCGTCCAGCGGTCGAAGGGATGATTGTGACATTGCGCACATTGAATCCGCATGCCCATAAATACCTGCGCGACATTTTCCGAAACCTTCAACGTTTCCGTTTCGGTCTGATAGTAATTCGTTGCCGCATTGGAGAATGTCCCTCCATTGGAGGCCAAGAGTTCTTGAACCATTTTGTCCATGGGAACATTGCTGGCAACTTGCCCCTGCAGCCAGTTGTAATAGCGGAGCATTGATTTGTAGGTCACGGTCCGGGTGGTGCGAATTTGCAGTAACTCCGCCCACTTCATCACCCAGATCTCGACGAATTCCTTCCGGTCAAGCAGTTCGTCCACCAGACGGTCTCGCTTGTCGGGAGCTTGGTCCTGCGTAAAGCGGCTGTACTCGTCGATAGTCGGCAAGACGCCGACAATATCGAGATGTGCGCGACGCAAAAACTCTTCATCACTGCACAATTCTGACGGTTGGATTCGCAGTTTCTTGAGTTTGTCGTAGATCAACTCATCGATATAGTTGTTCGCCGGCGTTTCCGCCCAAGTGAATTGCAGTCCCTTGGGCAACACGATGAATTGGCTTCCCACAGTGTGCGTGTCGTAGCGGGCCATGATGAAGGCTTCGCCGCGATTCTGCGCTTCGACAATTCCCTCCGGCGAAGTGGTCGCCGAGTTGTCGTTGTTGCTAATAAACTGCGCCAGCGAAGTGACGTCGCGATCCGTACCGTCGGAGTACTTGGCGCGTACAGTTAATTTTTGCGTCGTTCCCTGTCCGTCGAGCACAGACCCTTTGGGGTAGAGTTCCAACTCAACGACCTGCGGAACTTCGCCGGCATCCAGCGGTGCTCCGGCTTTCAGCCAGCGGACGATCGTCGCATTGATTTCACCATCTTCAGTAAAACGTTTACCACCGCCATGCGCGACTTTTCCGGTCGATTTTTCCAATAAGAGACTCGCCTCGGGCAGTGCGAGATTGATCCGTCGTCCACTGATTTCCCGCGTCAGTCGATGGTGATCGCCGACCGGATCAAATCCGAACAACGAGAGGCGAAACCCGTCTTTGCCCCGTGCTGCACCGTGGCAGCTTCCCATGTTACATCCCGAACGCATGAAGGTGGGCATGACGTCTAAGTGAAAACTGATCGGGCGGTCCGCGGTGGCCGCAGCCACTTCGACGGGAATCTTTGCCGTCAGACCAGCGTATTCAACGATCAGCTCCGTCGCACCATCGGCTGTGGGATGGAGCGAGCTGTTTTCGAGTTTCGCAAACGCCGGGTCGGCCAGTTTCATTGTGGCTTGTTTGGTGACGTCGCGCGTAATGCCGTCGGAATAGCGGGCTTGCACGATCAATGACTGCCGATCGCGCGCCGTATTCAACTTTACGTCGGGGGGATAAACCAGAATTTCAATTGGTTGCGGCTCGTCCGCGCGCGTCATGCCGGCGGTGAGTAGCACGACTGTCAACGCCAACACAATCCGTCGCCATTGGGATACGAAATGCATGATGATTCGTGTTCCTTAAAAACTCGTTCATTCCCCGGTGCGTCCGGGGTCATGAGAAATATATATCGTTGTCGTCGACCCGCGCCTTCTCCAGCATGGGTCACGCGTACTGCGGAATTATTTCGACGCTGCCGTTCCTTCGGCGCGTTCTTTGGCTTCGAGTCGCAATTTCTCCAAACGCGTCAGGCGTTTTTCGGGCGCTGGCTTCGGTTCGGCAGGTTTTGCTGCCTTAGGTTTTGCCGCCGGTTTCGGTGCGGGTGCATCGGGTTTGGGGGGCAGCGGTTCGTCGATACGTAATTCAGTGGCCCCGACATTACTGTGCACAACCGGCTCGGCGTTCTCGGTAATGATCACTTGGCAGATCACATTTTTGTGAGTCCCCACCGGACTGGCCTTATCAGAAGTTACGGCAAAGGTCACTTCGGCGGTCTCTTTAGTGATTTCTAATTCCGGGGCAGCGACCATATGCGGTAGTCCGACCAAGCGTACGGTCGCGTTGCCTTCGAAGGGGTGACTGTGCGTCAGTTTCCCGAAGATTTCCGTCTTCTGCCCTTTTTCGACAGCCGAGCGTTCCAAGGCGATGGTCACATACGGTTCGGCGACTTCCAAGGTCGCCAATTGCGACGCCACCCAACCCGCTCCCCCGACATCCGCCGAGCCGAGAGCATAGATCTTCCATTTTTTAATCCCCGCGCCGCTATTGGCGTTTAAGGGATACAAAACTTCGTTTTGACCTTCAGGGATGGTGACCGAACTGGACGCACCCACTCCGGGGGGACGGAAAGGCAACTGGACGTTGATCGCTGCTTTGAAACCCTCTTTGCGATGCGCCACAATTTTCAGTTGCATCGATCCGTTGCGCACCAACGGGACTTTGGGCTCCACGATTTCCAAGTGAAACGGAAGTTCATCCACGACTGCGATTGCCAATTTGTCCACGTCGCGCCAGGAGTACAACGATTGTCCCGGTGCAGCGATCACGAAGTCGGCGCGGTTGCTATACCCGCCGCTGATGTCTTTCTTTTCATCCGCATGACGTGCGCGGAAATCGACGAGCATCCCACCCAATGGTGCATCGGCGGCAGCTTCGAAGACCACCGGCATGGTGTTTAGATTGCCAGCCATCGGCTCGCAAACCATCGTGATGCCAGGGGGCAATTCCTTGGGATCCAGAATCAGTTCGCCACTAAAATTGGCACGACTGGCTGAAATCAATGAACCAAAGCGGTTTCCCCGAGCGACGAAAATCGACTGGCGGTATTGCGAATAGCGTGCCGTCCGAGGGATCCCCAGCTTCAATGACGGGGTGACCCCGGAGAACTCAATACGGTACACGTAGTCGGCTCCCCCTTTGCCAAGGTGGTCGGTCACGCGAACGATGTACTCGCCATCTTCGGGCACTTTAAATCGAATATAACTGTCGGGGCCGCGCGAATCATCGTTGCCGGCAATACTGCTACCGTCTGCCTTATACAAGTTGAGGACCGGATCCAACGGAGTCCGTAAGCGACGAGCGTAGCATTCGACTTCGAAGACTTGCCCCTTTTTCGCGGCGAACCTAAAGCAGTCGACATCGCCCGGTTCAGAAATAATTCCGTTGAAGGCCAGCGGCAATTCTGTGGGGGTCGCTTGAGCGAATTCGTTGTTCGGTTCGACTTCCAAAGCATTCCCATGCTCTGACAACCGAAATGGATTTCCCGAGGGGGCGATGCTGCCCTCTGCTGTGGCGAACACTGAGTAGTTCGGAATGATCTCCGCCGGTAGCGGTAGTTTCGCGGCGATTTCTCCGCCTGCGTCTCCCAGAAACCGCACCTCAGCTTCTTCCCCGATTTTTCCTCCGGCCGGATAAACTCCGGTGGGGCGGGGGAACGTGCCAATGTGCACGCAGTAACGGCAAGCTGCGCTGCCGCCGTATGCACTTTCGCGGACCTCGATAAAGTATTGTCCATCTTCCGGAGCGATCACCGAAACGGCCGCATCCTGTTTGACCAACGGTGTGTCATCGGCCGAAGCCAGTTCAAAGCGTTTGGAATCCAGGATCGCCAAATAGGGGTCGAACATGGTTTCGCCCAACCGCATGCCTTCAATTTCCGCAGCAATGCGTTGTCCCTTTTTGGCTTCGACCATGTAGTAGTCGACGTCTTCGTTGGTGACCAAGCCATGCACGGTGACGTTCAAGTCAATTTTTTGAGGTTCCGCAAAATCGTTGTTCGGCTCAGCTTCGTTGACGATGGGCAAAGCACCGACGTAAAACACGCGGAATTCTGAAATCCCGGATTTTGTACGAACCTGGGCCACATGTTCGCCGAGTCGGCAGTCGGATGCGATTTTGACGGTGGCTTTTGCAACGTTGGCTCCGTCGGCTTCGATTTTGGTCACCTCAAAGCCGGGAGAATAAAAGAAGATCTCCTCGGCATCGGCCATGCGGGCTCCACTGAAGGAGATGACGCTTTCCGTCCCCCGCTGCACGCCGCGCGGCAGGATGATCTTCAGCGAAGGGGAAGCAGCAATCGCCGTGGCCGCCCCTAACGTGATGGCAGCCAACACCACACAAGCACAAACACCCAATGAAAATCGTCGCAACATGACAAACCTCTATGTTTCCATCACGAAAATCGGCAGGGCCGTTTCGAAAAACATTGATTTCACCAAAACAGGGAGTGAGCGCATACTTCAGCAAGTGCGCTCTGTGCCGCTCAGCCTAGCCCAATAGATCCTTGCGGACCTTACCGCCGTTGACGATTTCGATGGGACGATCGCCGGGAGCCATCAACTCTTTGTCAGCCACGATTCCCAAACACTTGTAAATCGTAGTGGCCCAATCTTCGACGGTCAGCGGATCCTGGTCCGGTTCGCTCGCAGTGGCATCGGACGTTCCATAGGTAATGCCGCCTTTGATCCCGCCTCCAGCCATGACGACGCTGAAAACCTTGGGCCAGTGGTCGCGACCGGCCGTGCCGTTGATTTTCGGCGTGCGGCCGAATTCACTGGCAATGCAGACCAAAGTATCCTTGAGGGTGCCACGACGATCCAAATCGCGGATCAGTGCCGCATAGGCCTGGTCGAACGCCGGCAGCTGCCTGCGAATTCCGCCATTGATGTTGTCGTGCATGTCCCAACTGCCGTAAGTCAGCGTGACAAACCGCGACCCCGCTTCACACAGCCGGCGAGCCAACAACATACGGGCACCGGCGGTATTGCGACCATACTCATCACGAATCGCATCCGGTTCGGCATTGATGTTGAACGCTTCCCGCGCTTTTTCGGAACTGACGAGCGAATACGCCCGTTGGTAGAAACTATCAACCGCATCCAAGGAGTCTGCTTTTTCCTTGGAGACAAAATGATCATTCACGGCCGAGAGCACCGTGCGTCGACGCGTGAATCGTGTGTCATCGACCCCACCCGGTAGTTTGAGGTCTTTGACCGTAAAGTTTTTGGCTGCGGGATCCGAGCCGAGACTGAAAGCGGCATACGAAGAACTCAGGTAGCCGGTGCCGGCGAATTCGTTCGGCTGATTCGGAATGCAGACGTATTGCGGCAGATTGTTCTTCGAAGGAAACTCGTGCGTCACCACGCTTCCCATGCTGGGAAAGGACAACGCCGGGCTGGGACGGTATCCGGTATACATGTTGTGCGTGCCCCGCTCGTGGGCCGCTTCGCCGTGAGTCATCGACCGACAAATTGCCAGTTTGTCGGTGACCTGCGCCGTATTTTTCAGCAGTTCGTTCAAACGGGTTCCCGGAACATTCGTTTCGATCGAATTCATCGGCCCACGATATTCGATCGGAGCGTAGGGCTTGGGATCAAATGTCTCTTGGTGAGCCATGCCGCCGGGCGCGAAAATGAAGATCACAGATTTCGCTGTGCCTTCGGTGCTTTCATAGGCTTTCAGATCAGCGCGAGCTTGCTGCATCTGCAAAAATTGAGGCAACGTCAGCCCCAATCCGCCTAGAAATCCAACATGCAAAAAATCACGGCGCGAGGGTTGAAAGTGCATGAGTGTGCCTCCTTGGTAGGATCTTCCCGTAAAAACTCATCCTACGGCTCCGGTGTCTCCGGGGGTGTCGCCGTCAAGACGATGATTTTGGCAAATAGTACAAGCGCTGTGAACATTCCAACGGAATGAAATTCACTTCGATGATTGCAACAGGAAATCGAATCGTGTTGTTCACAATTCAGTGGGTGGGGCCATGGGTAGGCGCTTAGGTAGGATATTTTTTGGTGCGGCCCGCGAGGAGGGTTGTCAATCGGGAGCAACGTCCGCTCCCATCAACAAAGGTTCTTCTAACTGTGTAATATGACAACACCGCATGCTCAATGTCAAGCAGATCTTCTCCCAATTCCCCTTCGCCGCCAAAATACGGTTTCTTAAATCAGCACATCAGAACCGCCTAAGCAGACTTGACGGTCGCCCACGAGAGGCACCTCCAGAAATTCCACAAAACCGCTACAATTGTTCGATCAGCTTGCGGTGGACAATCTCAAATGGACCCGCATGATTCGCTGCACAAAACCGACCCGGTCATTGACGCGTAATTTCTGAAAAAGACGGTCGATGTAGACGCGAATGGTCCCCGGACTGACCGGTTGACCATCCTTCTTGTGCAGTTGGCGGGCAATGTTGGCGCGCGTCTGTCCTTCGAAGATGAGGATCGCCACGCAGAGTTCGCGGGTGGAAAGATCGAGCGCGATACCGATCGAAATCCACTCCTCGGAAGTCAGCAAATCCTCTGCCGGATCCGCCGGAGAAAGCAGATCCTCTTTGGACCACAGCGCCGCCCGTCGCTGCAGGCGTTCGGAGTCCTCGCCCGCGCTGGGGGACTTTGGTTTGCGTTTCTTCGCCATCCCGTCCGTTCCTCGCTCGATCGTGTTGCATAAAAAACATCCCGTGCGATTCTACCCAGTCACGGCAGTCATCGCCAAGAATAAAGTGGTCCAAGACCGCTGGACCGCGCCGCACCCTTGACCATCGTCCCCGAACCGCTCACCATGATCATTCCTGCCGTTTGGTTACGAACGACCAATCGCGCGGCCACCTTCCCCCAATCGTCCATTATTTTCGCGTGAGGTTCGACCACCATGTCGACAAAAACACTCCCCTTTTGCATTTTGCTGTTGTTAGTTTGCGGCGCACTTTTCCCCATCGGCTGTACTGTCTCCAGCGATGACGACCCAGCTCCGGAGGCAGAAGTCGCCGCTCCCGAAGAATTCTTGGAAACCGAAGAAATCACGGACGATGTCCCCGCAGACAATGAGACCTCAGTCAGCAACCAAGAGGAATTAGCCAAAGTCCTGGATGAAGCGGAAACCATATTGGCTGACGAAGCGGAGGCGGATGCGGAGGCGGTCGACTCAACGGAAATCCCCGAGACCAGCCACCTCCACTTAAAATGGATTCACGATGCCAACGTCGACGGACCGGAGACGTACGAGCACCACCACGAGTACTTGGCAAAGTCCAAAAACAAAGCGCGGTTGATTCTGACCAACAACGGACAAACGGCTTTGCCGGCAAATGGTTGGGCGCTCTACTTCCGCATCGGACCGTTTATGTATCTGGACGAAGAAGCTTTCGCCGAAGCCAATGAAACCGTCAAAGCCAGCTTCACCGGGATCCAGGGCCGGTATAAAATCGAACCGACCGACGGCTTTAAGCCACTGAAAACCGACGAGTCGTTAACGATCCCGATTGTTGGCATGCGGCAAATCATGCTCAACAGCGATCCGCCGGTCGGGTTCTATTTGGTCAGCATCGACGAAGACGGAAACGAGGCCTTGGTCGGCGACATCGCCATTGAATACGGTCCGATCAAAGGGTTCACTCCCTCACCGGAACCGATTGGAGCTCGCGCGGATGCCAAATCGCGGTACAACCGCCATGCCCAATACAACGGCGAAAGCGAACCCCAAGTCGCGCTGCCGGCGCCGCGGAACGTTGACCTCGATGATTCGAAAAAAATCGACCTCGCCCAACTGGCAGCGGTCAAATCGTCGGACGATTTAAAATTCGAAAGCGACGCACTGACCACCCTGCTCGACAAACATCGCCAAGCCAACGAATCGGACGATGCGGTTGCCGTGAGCCTGACCATCGATCCCGAGCTCGCCAAAGAACAGTACAAATTAACCGTCAACGACGAGGGTGTCAGTCTCAGCGGCGGATCGGCCGCCGGGGTGTTTTACGGAATTCAAACGGTCGACCAATTACTCGACCGTTTCGGCGACCACCTGCCTTACATCACGATCGATGATCAACCGCAATTTTCCTACCGCGGATTGATGGTCGACATCTGTCGCCATTTCTTTGGGCCGAAGACGTTGAAAAAAGTCATCGATCAAATGGCGCATTACAAAATGAATGTGCTGCAATTACGCCTCAACGAAGACGAAGCCTGGCGTATCGAAATCCCCAGCTTGCCGGAACTGACCGACATCGGTTCCAAGCGGGGCCACGTGACCCATGACGCGGACGGAAAAGTCGTGCAGTTGCCCGTCGTTTTAAACGACGGCGGCACTGGTCCTTCGGGCTATCTGACTCGCGAAGACTACATCGACCTTTTGAAATACGCCAAAGCACGGCATATCGAAGTCATTCCCGAAATCGCCGTCCCGGGACACGCGCGATCCGCTATCCAGGCGCTGCTCGACAAGCCGGGATATTTAATGATCGATCCGGAAGACAAATCCGAGCATCTCAGTCCGCAAGGATTTGACGACAACATTCTCAATCCGGCAATGGAAGGCGTGTACCCCTTCTTGGAAGAGGTCTTCACCGCCGTTAACGAGATGCACGATGCGGCCGGCGTTCCGTTGGCTCACGTACATATCGGCGGCGACGAAGCACCGGAAGAAGCCTGGACACTATCGCCGGCCATAGCGGCTATGGGCTATGAAAACGTTGATCCCAAAGTCGATCCGGAAAAATCGATCGCCGTTCATCGAAAAATTCGCGACGACTTCTCGCAAAAACTGTACGAGATCATCGACAAAACTTCGTCGGGAACCGTGCACGTTGGATCTTGGCATGAAAACGCACCGTTTGTCACCGCACGGATGGCCGACGGGAAAGCCTATATCACCGAATGGGACTTCGACGGTGACGCGACTTACGCGCGGCTCAAAACCGGACAGCCCACGGTACTCTGCAATCCCCGTACAAGCTATTTTGACATGGCCTACGAAAACAATCCCACCGAGCGGGGGCATTTCTGGTCCGGCTTTACGGATACCAAGGATGTCTACGAATACCGCCCCTTGGCGCTCACCGATGAGCCATTGCCGCAAAAAGAGCGCGACCTGATTCAAGGGATTCAGTCTCAACTTTGGACCGAGACGATCAATACCCCCGAGATGCTCGAGTGGTACATGCTCCCCCGCCTGCTACCCTTTGCCGAGCGCGCTTGGAATCCGGATGTCAGCGACGAAGACATTGCCGCCCAATGGTCGGCGTTTGCATCATTTGTGGGTAACTATGCATTGCCGCGTTTAGAACGCGAGGGGGTCCATTTCCGGATTCCCAAACCGGGAGCAATCGAAGAGGATGGAAAACTCAAAGCCATCGTCCCTTATCCGGGACTGGAGATTCGCTACACGACCGATGGGAGTGAGCCAGTCGTCGAGTCACCGCTCTTCGATCCACAAGATCCTCCGGCATACGACACGAAGATAAAACTCCGTGCATTCACTACCGAGGGTCGCGGCAGTTCGAGCGTACCGGTTGAGGAGTGATCTCGGTCGAGACAGGTGATGGACGCGCGCGTAAAAAAACAGAGAGCAACTGACATGGGCAGTTGCTCTCTGTTCGTATTCGACAGATCTTTTCAGGACGAGTCACGGAACTGATGCGGAAAGTTCCGTGCCGTTCTTAGAAATTCCAATTGAAACCGGCAGTCCAACCTCCGACATGCCAATTTTCGCGATCCTCGTTCAAGATGGGGAACGGGGCGTTGTAATTAACGGCTTGAGCCGCCCGCCGAATCCGCCATGCTTGTGTATAAGCGTATCCGAATCGAAACTTGGAGTCTCCGAATCCCGGTAGTTTATTTAGCACGGGAACATATTGCATGAATCCGAATTCCGCCATAACGGAAACCTCGAAAATCGGTGCATAGTCCACATTCACCTCGTTCTCCCGTCCTGCACGAGGATCGCCAGGACGCAAGTTGGAGTTGGGGAATCCGTTCAGCGGATTGTCAGCAGCGATCAAGTCATTGTTGGGCTGCAATCCATAGCCGGTGTACCGCAACTCATTTTCTTCAAAGTTGGCAGCGATGGAGCCTTTGGCTTCGGTCGTCAACTTAAACGAGTCGCCACCCAGTGCCCATTTGAGGCCGAGCTGCGGTCCCACAAGGTTACTTTTAAGCTTGCTTTGGACTTCGGTTGTGAAAGGACTGATTTGGTAGACGCGTCCATCCGGAACCCAGATGAGTCGCTCATTGAATCCGGAGTCGCTTCCTTGAAATCCGAAGTCTTCCCAAATCCCTAAGTAGCGGATACCCATCGAGGCGTGGAAATCGCTATTGCCGTGTCCGTTGCCGATGGGAGTCGTGTAATAATTGATGTCGCCGCCCCAAGCCTTGCTATCAAAGTGCATGATAACGCCCTGGTCGAAGGACAGACTGCCCAGATCGGGGAAGACTTCTGTCACCACAAAACCACCGTTAAACGTCGCAAGTCCTTCGCCGACACTGGCGCCGAAGTCGGGAGTTCGGTTCAGTCCCGTTGGTCCTACAGTGACATTTTGGTCTTTATCGCTGTCACTCGGAGCAAAAAAAGCGGAGATTTCCCACCCGCTATCGTCCGCATTGACCGCACCAAATTGCGTCCGGAACGAGGCTCGTGTTGCATCCGCACCAAACTCTTGGGTGTAGAAGTTGTTGGAGAAGTCTTTTTCAGGGACAAATTGCGGCTGGCCTAGAACCTCGCGAATCGTCCACTCATAGACGTTATCCTGATTGACGATCGTCGAGCCAACCAGCCCATCTGGCTGTCCGCTCTTGGGCCGTTTTAATTTTGCAGCCCAGAAGTCCATGTTGAAATAGTGCCTAGTCTGACGACGATTCGTGCGGCGGTACCACAAACCTTCGTCGTAATAGGTTTGATCAAACGAGTTGTCAAACGGTGAGACTTCGGGCCAGGGTTGGACCGGGTCTGAGCCGTACTCGCCAGAGTAGCCGGTGAATTGCCCAGCACCCATTGGCGTTCCCATTTGGGTCGCGTCAACGGTACCGGTGCCGGTCCCGGCTTGTGGTTGATTGACGCCGGATTGATCCGTGACGTCGACGGGGTAGTCTTGAGCGTGGACTGTGGCAACGCACGCCGCGTTTACCAATAACGCCATCACCCATTTTGACCAGTGTTGCATCCGCATCAGATTTATCCTTACTTAAACGCATGGTCTGCATTCAAGAACAACGCCAGCCCCCCCCATGATTTGGCGACAAGCGTACGACAATTTCGTCCTGCGAGTTGTATCGGTCAGGGAAGTTGGCATTCTGTAGCGATTGTCCGGGAATTATCCATTCTCGGTCTTGTCGCGGATGTAATGATGCTGGCGGTCAAAACAAACATCACGGATGAAGCGGCAAAAACGCCGGTCCATCTCAGAGAGTCGTCGCCCGCGCTAAGTCGAATAAGGGGTTTGAGTTGCGCGTAGAGTTCCTGCTGATTTCCACAAGCAAAATGAAGCGAGCAACAACTCCCCCGCACGGTGTTCGGGCACGATCCACAAATTGAGATGAGCGCGAAACACCTCCCGGCTTTTTGCAAAACCCGAGCTAATTTGCCGTCAAAGGCCCCAAACCACCATCGCCTCAACAACAGCAACGCCCCCATTAGCCTACTGCCTCACAAGACGGGACCAATACTCCAAGGGCAAAACTCTTCGTCGCCAATGCCCTGTGCTTCGCTTTTGGTCTGCTCGCCGCTAGCGGTCGCCACGATCATCTCAAAGATCTCCGCCCCGACGTCTTCAACAGTGCTGCCGTCTAAAACCTTGCCGGCGTTGATGTCCATGTCGTCGACCATCCGTTCATACATGGGCGTATTCGTTGCGACTTTGATGGAGGGAACCGGTTTGCAGCCGAAGCAGCTTCCACGGCCGGTCGTAAACACCACAACATTGGCGCCGCCGGCCACCATGCCGGTCACCGAAGCGGGGTCGTAGCCGGGCGAATCCATGAACACAAAGCCCTTTTCCGTCACCGGTTCGGCATACTGATAAACCGCTTTGAGAGCAGTACCGCCCCCTTTAGCGATCGCTCCCAACGATTTCTCATAAATCGTGGTCAGCCCCCCCTTTTTGTTGCCGGGCGATGGGTTGTTGTTAATCTCCACACCGAATTTGGCCGTGTATTCCTCCCACCACCGAACCCGCTCAATCAATTTCTCGCCGACTTCCTTCGTCGCCGCCCGACGCGTGAGGGTGTGTTCTCCACCACAGATTTCCGGCGTTTCCGCCAAAATCGACGTGCCGCCATTCGCAATCAACAAGTCGCTGGCAATCCCCAATGCCGGATTGGCGGTCACACCACTATTGCCGTCGCTGCCGCCGCACTCACAGCCCAAAATCAATTCCGAGACCGGAATCGGCTCGCGGCGGACTTTGTTTGCTTCGGGGAGTAACTCTTTTAAGACCTCAACGGTCCGCTGCACTGTTTTGCGGACGCCGCCGACATCTTGAATGTTCAAGATCAACGGCAACTCTTCCGGTTGTTGGCCGGGAACCTGCAATTGTACTAATCCGGTTTTTTCCGCCAGAAATGAACCCGGTCCCGTTTCGCAACCGAGTCCCACGATGACATAGGCACCAATGTTGGGATGCTTGGCGAAACCAGACAAAACGCGGTTTAGCTGATAGTGATCGTCCCCACCATACTGCATCGCGCAGCCCGCCTTGTGGACCAGCGGAATGATGCCGTCAATGTTTTCGTATTGCTCAAGCAACTCATGGTCAAATTGGGCAGCGGCATATTTCGAGGTACTGGCCGAACAGTTCACCGTGGAGATGATTCCCACATAGTTCCGCGTCGCAGCACGGCCATCGGGGCGGCGGTAGCCCATAAATGCACGTCCGGTAATCGGCGCCGGATCGGGCGGAATATCGCTGGCACAGGCGTAATCTAATTCTAGTTCGCCGATGACCACGTTGTGGGTATGCACCCAAGTCCCTGCTGGGATATCGCGGGAAGCGAAACCGATTGTCTGCCCGAATTTCTTGACCGGCTGCCCTTTCGCGATGGCAATGACAGCCACTTTGTGCCCCAAATCGATCGCGTCATTCGTGGTCAAGCCGTTACCCGCAATTTCCAATGTTGTCCCTGCAGGGACATGTCGCGCCGCAACGGCAATATTATCGTCGGCATGCAGCGAAATAAACGGGTTGGTCGTTACGGCGGACATCGGTCATGGCTCCCGGGGAATCTATAGTATGGAAGTCGCCAGTATAACGCCGCGTTGATTCTCTCGTCCACGCAGTAAAAACTCCGCATTGAATTCTTCCCCGCCACTTGCATCCACAGGGCAGGACAGTTTCAATGGAAGGCAACTTGTTTGGAGCATTCGCCACACTTTCCTCCCAGAAAAAACTTCTCACTCGCACACCCCATATTCCTCCGCGGAGCAAGAACCCCATGACACGACGTTTGTTGATCCTCTTAACGGCAGCCATTGCCCTGTTACCCGCCACACTAACATTTGCCGCTGACAAAGAGTTGCGGGTGGGAATCATCGGTCTCGACACGTCCCACGTGCTGGCCTTTGCTGGAATGCTCAACTCCAAAGATCCCGGACCGGAATTCGCCAATTGCCGCGTTGAGGCGGCCTACCCCAAGGGGAGCCCCGACATCGAGAGCAGCACGAGTCGCGTTCCGGGATACACTGAAAAAATCAAAGCGATGGACGTAGAGATCGTCGATTCCATCGATGCCTTGCTGGAAAAAGTCGACGTCGTATTGCTGGAAACCAACGATGGACGTCCGCACTACGAACAAGTCCTGCCGGTACTCAAAGCAGGCAAACCGGTTTTTATTGACAAGCCGATTGCCGGCTCCTTGACCGATGCCGTGGCGATTTTTAATGCTGCGCAGTTTTACGACGTCCCTGTTTTTTCTTCGTCGTCGTTACGCTACTCCTCCGGCGCCCAGGCAATTCGCAACGGTGCAATCGGCGAGGTCGTCGGTTGCGATGCCTATAGCCCGTGTTCACTCGAAGCGACGCATCCCGACTTTTACTGGTATGGTATTCACGGCGTGGAAACCCTGTTCACCTGTATGGGCACCGGCTGCAAATCGGTCGTCCGCGTGGGCGCCCCCGACATGGACGTTGCCGTAGGGACTTGGGACGGAGGACGAATTGGCACGTTTCGCGGAATTCGTGGCAAAGGAGGATACGGTGGCACGGCGTTCGGCAGCAAAGAAATTCGACCGATCGGAAAATACGATGGCTACAAGCCGTTGCTCGTCGAAATCGTGAAATTCTTTCGCACCGGTAAGGCGCCGGTGAGTGCAGCGGAAACGCTACAGATCTATGCCTTTATGGAAGCAGCCGATGAAAGCAAACGCCAAGGAGGCGTGCCTGTCACTCTGGCCAGCGTAATGAAAACCGCCCGCGCCGCAGCCGCTGAAAAAAGCTTGGCGACCCCCAATCAACTGACCGAAGCTGAAAAGGCCGACGGTTGGCGGTTGTTGTTCAATGGCAAGGATCACACCGGCTGGCACTGCAACAACGGCAAAGAAATCGCCACACCGGTCGAAGAGGGAAGTTTGGTCCCGTTCAAATCGGGCGGCTATTTGATTATCCATGAAGATCAATTCGGCGACTTCGTACTCAAGTGCGACGTCAAAATGAGCAGCGATGATTGCAACTCCGGAATCTTCTTCCGCGTCGCCGACCCCAAAAATCCGGTGATGACCGGGTTCGAAGCCCAGGTGTATAGCGGCGGAACGGGGATTCACGATTTCGGCGCGATTTATGACCTCGTGCCAGCAACCCGCGATGTTGTTGCTGAGCCGGGCGATTGGAATTCTCTGCAAATCACCTGCAAAGGCCCACACATTCAAATCGTTACCAATGGCGAAGTCGTTTCGGAAATGAACTGCGACGATTTCACCGAAAAAGGCCTACGGCCCGACGGCACTGAGCACAAGTTCGGCTCGGTGATTAAAGATGCCGCCCGCAAAGGCTATCTTGGTTTCCAAGACCACGGCCAAAAAGTGTGGGTGCGGAATGTGAAAATCAAAGAGCTCGACTAACACGACCGTTGCGGTCGCGTCTCGTGCATAGGCCCTCTCCCGACTTATCCGGGGGAGGGCTCATTTTGTCCGGGCTTGGAGCACCGACCGACCATCTGCTATAACGCCACCATTAGATCGGACGCTTTTTCGAGACCCGCATCACACAGGGCACGGATGAACTATGGCAATTCTTGAAGCGGCACGCAAAGTTGGCTTACTCACCACTGACAGCACGCTCTACATCGGCGAAGTCGCTGCGACCGACGAGGCACTCGGTGTTCGCATTACGTTGCTCGACGAATCGACCGGGCTGTTTAATGGGCACGACTTATTCGTCACCTGGACGCAAGTCCGACGGGTCTGGATTTGCAACAACGAACACGAGGTCGGCCGCTTTGTCCACGAAATGGAACAAATGGTCGGTGCCACCTAAGCGTTCTCAAAACAGCGGTTAATTTCGACGATTCACTGCGGTTCTTTTCTGAAGATCGGGGCGTTCCCGATAACCTTTAGAATTGAGAAACCGCGATGGAAAATGTTTTTGCCAGACCAACAACAGCGTCGTTGTCATCTTGCA
Organism: Symmachiella macrocystis; assembly: GCF_007860075.1. NCBI lineage: Bacteria > Pseudomonadati > Planctomycetota > Planctomycetia > Planctomycetales > Planctomycetaceae > Symmachiella > Symmachiella macrocystis. The sequence goes on along the minus strand of NZ_SJPP01000001.1, from coordinate 4,317,353 downwards.
ACGCAGCACTCCATACCGGGCAACGCACTGCTCGGCGGGGGAGCCTGATTTGGTTGCTCGCCGTTGTCGCCCTATCGATGACGCCCGAGCCGTTTGAGATGCGTTGGGCGGCCGGGCTTTTCTTGTTGGCCCCCTTGGTGCTCATGCCGCTCGCGTTGCCACTGACCACAGTGACAATGTCGTCGAAGCTCATCTCTCCATTGTGGATCACCCTGTGGCGGATCCAATTCCCCGCAGCCACCCTGGTCGCAATCTCTTTTACACTACCCACCGGCACGTGGGCGGGCCTGATGGCGGTACCGTGGCTACTGACGACCGGGCTGATCGCCCTCATCGGCCTGTTGGATTTCGATGCGGATCAAAATCGTTCGCTAGAACGTCTCTGCTCCCAGGTGGCGATGCTCTACCTGCCGATTGGCGGTGTCGCAACCGTGATGACGCGCTCGGAACTGACGGTCTTTGGTTTCAGTGACATCATCATTCTGGCGACAGCCGTCCACTTTCATTATGCGGGGTTCATCTTGTTAATACTGGCGGGTCAAGTCATCCGTCACCGCCCCGGAAAAATTGTCCGCGTTGCCACAGCTTTGGCGCTTTTCGGAATCCCGGCGCTGGCAACGGGGATCACCTTGTCACGGTTCAATTATCTGTATCCGGAATGGCTGGCCGCTGTTGGGTTGTCCGTGGTGGCGATGATCATTGCCTGGGGCCAATGCCGCGTGGCGGTGCGGAAATTCTGCGGGGTACGCCGATCCCTACTACTTATTTCCGGGCTGTCGTTGATTGCAGGAATGTGTATGTCCATTCTTTTTGCGGCCGGCGTATTTCGTGGCGTGCATCTACTGGGGATCGACATACCATGGATGTTGCGTTATCACGCGGTGATCAATGCGTTCGGGTTCGCGCTGTGTGGCGTGTGCGGTTGGCATTTCGTTGAGCAGCAAACCATGACTGAGCATCGGCCAAACTAAATTCTGTGTAGAAGGCATTCACAATGCAAATCCTATTTCGCCCACTGAGTGGCAAGCCTGACTTAGCCCCCTGGCTGAAACGGGAAACCTGGGAAGCGACGCGTCCGCGCGAAGAGCGGTTGGTGCGGGAGAATGCCTTCACCGGCAGCGTAGGCCGCGAGCCGTCCGGCGAGCCGATTCCAGCGGGACTGCATCGGGCCTTAGCAGAAGTGGTGTTCTCCTATCGCGCCTTTCCGGAGTCGCTGGTCACGCCGAATTTATTGCGGTCGCCCCTCGATTCGGGCGACACGGTTGGCACGCAATACCATTTGTTCCCCGGGATCGATCTGTTTTTTGCATCACGCGTATTGGAAACGTTTGATGCTCCCCAAGACGGTATCTGGCGGACCGGTTTCACCTACACCACGATCGTCGAACATCCTGTGATGGGCAGCGAAACCTTCAGCGTCGAAAAAAATCTAGCCACCGGCGATATCACTGTCGCCCTGCGGTCCTGGTCGCAACCGATCACGCGGTTGGCCCGCTGTTTCGCGATCCCCTGCCGCATTCTCCAAGCCCGCGCCGGACGCGCCGCTGTCGAGCGGCTTCGTAAATTGGCGGAGGAGTTTCGCGGCTCCCCGAACGACGCCTCGACAATTCGTTTGGGTACGCAGTCCTGAACAGCGAAGCGTTAGGGGGGAACAAATAAAGCGACGCACCCCACGATCAGAGGGTACGTCGCTTATTGATTCGCTATGACAAGCGCTCTACGAATTAGTCCTTCGGGGAAATTGCGTACAGCTTGCTCTTGTTGCTGATGAACAACACATTGTTAGCGACGATCGGCGTACTGTACACCGACTCTTCCATGTTGATCACGCCCAATTTGGGGAGCAATTCGCCGTCGACTTCATGGAATGCTTCTTCAGGATCGGTGGTCAGCGGAAAGATCGAAATGTCACCATCTTCATCGCCGATGTAGACGCGACCTTCTACGATCAAGGGCGAACCCCAAGCGGGTGAAAGCATGTCGTACGTCCAATGCACTTTGCCGGTTTTGGCATCCAGGCAATGAAACAGGCCGCTGAAGTCGGCGATAAACAAGATGTCGTCCTTGATCGCCACTGTCCCACAGGATCGATGCATCTCTTCCATGAAGTCGGCAATCTCTCCGTCGCCATCCCAGTCGAACTGACTGTAATGCCAGACGGCAGCCGAGTTGGGATTGGGAGTCGTTTTTTCACCATTGGCTTCGTTGACCGCTTGAATGCGTTGATGCGGAATCGGTTCTCCGTTGGCGTCGACGGCGAGTTCTTCACTCACGTCGCCGCGTTTCGTGGGATCAATGCACCAGAGATGGCCCAGGCCCTCTTCGTGTTCGGGATCTTGCCCCACGGCGACGTAAACCAGTCCGTCATAAACCACGGGCGTGGCAATGATGTTATTACGGGTTCCGCGACCTCCCAGTTTCCATTCCGATGTCTTGGGATTGCAGTCGAACTTCCACAGCATCTTGGAGTTGCCTTGCCCGTCCCCTTTGGGATCGAAGCTATAGATCCATCCGTCGCCACCGGCGAACAATGCCTGCGGCTGCCCGCCCAGGACCGCATAGGTTGGCGAGGACCATTGGCCGTGCAGGATGTTTGTCCCGGGTGACTTGTCGGTCCAAATCACTTTGCCGGTGTTGCGATCCAACGCAATAAAACTGGGCGCATCCGGTGAGGGCAAGTTGATGTGTGATTCGTCGAGGCCGTTGGAGGTATTGACCAGCAGGACATCGCCGGCACAGGTGACCGAACAGCTGCACATGTTGTGCTGCGAAACCTGCAGGTCGTCCATCATGTTGAACTTCCAAATCACATCGGCTTCGTCTTTGTTTTCGTTCGGCTCTTCGGTGTACGGCCCGTTGTTTTTTCCATCGTGAAAACCGGCCGTATCCAAGCAGACAACTTCACCACGGCTGGAGACGTACCACAAGCGTTCGCCATCGGCGTAGGGAGCACAACAAATGCCTTGCAGCGGCCAGTCGTGCACGCGGCCGGTGGGGAGTTTTTCGCTGGAGTGTTGCCACAAAAACTCTCCGGTTTGTTCATCGAAACAAAGCAGGCATCCCAGATCGACCCGTGCCGGATAACGCTTGACGTGACCGGCGCCGTTGTTCGTTCCGACATAGACTTTTCCGTTGGCGACCACCGCGTTGCCGTAGGTCTGCGAGCCGAGATCGGCTGACCATTTGATGTTTTCTCCCTCAGCCACATCCCACTTTGTGGGGATATTTTTACCGGCTGGAGTGTTGTTGCGTGCCGGACTACCGCCCCATTGCGGCCAGTCGAGCGGCTGGACGTCCATTTTAGAAATCGCTTCGAGAGCCAGTTCCGTTGGACCGACCTTGGGTTCCGACTCGGCCGAAGGGAGGACCGCAGTCACGACGCCGACGAGAGTCAACACCGAACAGCCGACGAGTACCTGTGACAACTTGCGTTTCATGGTCAAACACCTTGTTGGATTTTGTATGAGATCAATGAGCACTACGTTATTTTGAGGCTCGTTGATTGACGATTGTTATTTTTGTATACAGCCGCAGTCTGGAATTGGGCGGGTTTTTAGGTGGGATAGGCCCAACTTTGTGTGGCCCTCTCACCCCCGCCCTCTCCCGGCGGGAAAGGGAGGAAAAGGGCCACCGGCAATTCACTAGTTACTTGTTGCCGATGACTTGGACGTTGTCGATGAATAACTCCGCCTCCTTGGCGTTTCCAAACAGGCCGGGGCTTCCGGTCAGATTGGGGACCGTGTCGACCGCTTCGACCAGCCATTGCTCCGGTTCCGCCTCGTCCCGCTTCCAGACCTTGCCGCGTAGAACCGCTTTGCCGTCTTCAATCGCGGATTGCAGTTTCATTGTGTACCACACGTCCGGTTCCCACGTGAACGGAACCGTTTGGGCCATCCGCAATTGCGGCGGCCATGTGCGGATCTGCAATTGCTGGCTATTCCCCATCAAGTCCAGCGTGTACCGCTGACCGATCAAACCGATGTCGGGCATTTTTCCATTTTTACTCGCACCGAGCACGTCGGCTTGAATCGTATAGTCATGCAATCCGACATGTCCCATCCAAGATTGGCTGCGCGCCCCTTTGGGAATGGTTTTGATCTTGGTCATCACACCATTGCCATCCACCGGTCGAGTCCCTTGTTTGACAGTCAATTGAATGACGTCCGGTGTCGGCGTCGCCCAATCCCATTCGGCGACCACTTTTTCATCCGCCAATAACTGCAGCGCCGGATCGAGTGCCGCTTTCGCTTCGTCTAAGGTACGAATCGAATCCGAGCCATCCAGCCGTTCTAAAAACCGCAACAAGGCGCTCCAAGTCATCCGCGGAGAATCGTCGGCGAATTTCGCAACCGGTCGGCCGCTGTTGATGTAACTGGTCATCAAGTAGATATACAACTGCGAGGCCAATGGGCTTTGCTGTTCCAGTTTTTTGAGCAAATCAAAGTCCAGAGCAATGTGCCGATAGCGCGCCCCCACCCAGGTCACCGGGACTTGGCCGTCGTCGAATTCGAACTTCCACGGCAGCGGGGGGACGATGCGAATTCGAGCCGTGCCGGACAGATCGCCGACGTTGGCTGTGACTTTGACTTCGGAATGCGCGGGATCGTTGGAGGCTTCGTACTTCCCATCTCCGCTGATTGTGCCAATGCCCTCGATGCTAAATTTCGCATCGTCGGCCACTTTGAGGAATTGTCCCCGGGCGTTGTAAAGCCGCGCTTGATACTTCAGCTTTTGTCCCGGCTTGAGCAAGGCTTCGACCGGCACAACTTGCACCTGCGTTGCGACATCATCTGCGGATACGGGAGTCACTTCCGCGGGAGCGGGACGCGGATCGGCGGTCGGCTGTTGATCTTTTTTGCCAATGCAATACATGCCTTCGATGAACGGAATATAAATCCGACCATGCGAAATGACCGGTGAACCGTGTGAGCTTCTGTCTTTCAACATCAGCTTATGCACGATCTTGATCCGATCGTCTTCGAGTTTGAGGATGTGCCAGCGTCCGCCTGTGCTACAGACGTAAATTTTTCCATCGGCATACACCGGGCTGCTCCGCATCATGCGGCCGATTTTCTTTTTAGCGATCGTGTTGCCCGTCTCAGGGTCCAGCACAATCACGCCGCCACGGTCGTCGACGGTGAACAACTTGCCGTCCACCATAATGGGCGAACTCTTGCCGACCATCATCCGTTCGTTGCGCCAAAGTTCTTTGGATTTTGTCACGTCTCCTTCACCGATACCGTCAATCGCGAACACAGCGCCCATTTTGGTACCGACTAGATTTTCTTCGCTATGCCCGGCATAAACCCGGTCTCCCACAACCAACGGTGTCACATTGATGCCCCGCCGCGAAACGTCGTAGGACCAAATCGGCTTGCCGGTTTGTGGTTGAAAGGCGTGTACGCCGCCATCTCCCGAGCCGAAGACTAAAACTTCTTGACCATCAATCGTCGCCAACACTGGACTACTGTAATTCGTGTCATACGGCAGCAAACGCGTGCCGTTGAACCACACAGGCTGCCCGTTGCGTTTATCGAATGCGATGAAGCGATGCGCCGGTTTGGCCATGTCGCCCCAATCGATCACAATCGCACTGATGATCACCAAGTTTCCATGGATGACCGGAACGTTGGTCCGTCCGCCGTACGTGGTTAGCGCGCCGTACTCTTCGGACAAAGAATGTTCCCAAATCGTCTCGCCGGTCTCCCCATCGATGCACTGAAACAGCCCGCAGACACCCATCGCATAGACCCGACCGGTTGTCGGATCGCCAACCACCGAAGACCATCCGACCCGCTCCGCTGGGACGTCCGAGAGATAAACATTGAATTTGTTTTCCCAAATCTTTTCGCCCGTCACAGCATCGGCGCAGACGACTTTTTCGCCTTCGCGGGGACTCGCTACATCGTCCCGTGTGATGGTATACAACTTGCCCCGCATGATGATCGGAGTCGAACGGGAGCCGAGATACTCTTTGAACCACAAGACATTCTCACCGTCCGGCGACCATGAATCCACCAGTCCCGTCTCGCGAGAAATCCCGTTGTATTCCGGGCCGCGCCAATGCGGCCAGTCGAGCGGATCGACTTCGAAAGTCTCCTCCGCAGGCAGGGAACCGGGAACGCTGACCACGATGGTGGCCAACGCTACGACGGCCAGACAGCGAACTAGGCAAGTGAATCTCATGGCGGCCTCGCGAGTTGACTTGGTGGTAGGGGCCTCTGGGCAGAAGGCAACGTATCGAAGGAGGGACCGTTGGGCAACGATCGCTTTGCCCTGGTTTGTTATCGTTAAAAATAACTGAACGGTGGCTGACCGGCAACCGGGTGGGCGGGGAATTGCGGGCACAATCTCTTAAACATCAGCACAAATTTAACGAAAACAGCCCGCGGAGCGATGGGCTCCGCGGGCTGGACATTTGTGGAATAAAACACGGAAACGCGTTTATTCAGTCTTCTCTTCAGTATCGGCTGCGGCTTCAGGCGCGGGAACATCGACACCCGTGTCCCCTTCAGCAGCTTCTTCGACCGGTGCATCGGTCGTGCCGGTCGTGCTTCCGGGAGCCGGAGTCCCTTCCGGTTTCACACATCCGCCGATGCACGAAACCACAAACGCCAGCGACAACGCACCAGCCAACCATTTTCCTTGCAACAATTTCATCAGTCACTTGCCTTTACGAAGTTTTTTGAAAGTCGCGAGCCATCAAATCAGCCCGGTCCCGGGACCGCAATTCACGCCGACATCTGGTGAATGGGTTTCGTACCGGGAAGCACCCAATTGTGCGGCGTTAATTATTAAAGAACAGAACCGAGTTTTGCAAGGACCCCGCTCGCTTCAGCTATGACAGTGAAATATTGCCTGCATGATTTGAGCTGATAGGTCAAACAGGCAATTCAGTGGGGGTTCTTCAGTATCTTACCACAGCGACTGAATGTGAACATAAATGAATTTTCTGTTTTCTGTTCAAATCTGCCCCTGCCCGGCCTCTGTTGAGGCCTCGCCACCCTGCGGCGAATCGTCGCCGCCGCCTTGCGACACCGGAGCCTGCATGGGCGCGGGCATGGCAATATCCAATTCCGCCTGGACGAGCCGATACAAATTGGCGATCAACCCAGCGGCGACATCGGCATGGTGCGTTTCCAGCACAACTTGCAGTTGGTGAATGGTCTCGCGCTTACGGTTGATTTTGCGGGCAATCTCCAGCACACCCTGCTCGGTCAAAGGTCCGCCGACACCGAACGTACTGTAGAGTTCGTCCCACTCTTGCTGTGACCACCCCGTAAAATGCGCAGCTGCCCCGCGATAAGCTGCTTTTATGCAGGGATTTGTGCGCAGGTCGAACTTGGTGCGCGGGTCGCCGCGCTGCTGTGCCTCCCCAGGCGGCCATCCCGGACCGCTGGCGTCGACCGGCATGGCATCGGGTGAAAGTTCGTGCGGGTCGATCTCCAGCGCAACTGCCAGCTTATAGAGTGTAGAGGCACGCGGCTTGGCGATGTCGCCCCGCTCGAGGTGATACACAGTTGTGCGCGAAACCCCGGCCACCTCGGAGAGCCGGTCCATATTCCAGCCTTTACGCATTCGAAACGCTTGCAGTCGAACAGAGAGACTCTGTCGCGCGGAGGTCGGCTCCCGCAAATCCGATTTCGACCCCATGGGTGCCCCCATCAATTTGCCACAAATATGAACAATTACGAACTTTATCCTTGAATGGTGTACAAACAGACAGTACGCTATCGGCAACAGAATGTCAAACCGCGAGGAAAAGTGAATTGTGGGGCGTTCTTCCCGCTGCGAAACGCCAATAGCATTCTGTCCAATTTGTCCTGTTCATTGGTCCCCGATCACAAGGAAGAGAACTGCCATGGTTAGAGAAGCACGCTTTTCGATCCCCGTTGACGAGATGGGGTTGTCCCCCAGAGACCTTTGCGAAGATGCCTGTGACGATTTGGATGATCTTGTCGACGACCAGCACATGCCACCGGCACCGGCGAGTAAAAGACGCGGAAGTCGGCGACAGACGCCGATCGACAAGCGGACGGATCGGCGGCACCTTGCCGGCGCGGACTGGTTGACCGACGCCGATTTTCTGGATGAAGAATAGCCGACGGCACGTGTCCGGATTTGCAGTCCACTAATCTCCTCCATGTTTGCAGCCTTAAACACAAACCCTGAAAAAAGCCCGTTTCGTCAAGGAGAAGTTGCTCACATGTCAAATCATGAACTCCGCAAACAGATTTCGCTCTTTGTACCACTCTCGCACTGGAAGGCCATCCGTCAAGAGGCGGCGCGGCGGAATATTCCCATGACGGAACTTTGCCGACGCTGGATGAAATCGGAGCTAGCAGCTTTGCTGGATCAATCCGGTACAAGCAATCGCGGCCAGTAACACTGGCCAGCATGCCCCACGGTCCAGCGCGCGGGCCCAGCGCCCATCGAGCTTGTGCAGGCCAAGCTCGGGGGCTTTGACTGGATTTTCTCGTAAGCAATCGATTCGAGGAGATCAAGAATACCCCGTTTGAAAGGCGAAGATTCGCAGGACCTCAGCGGACGACGTTGAATTCCGAATTCGCGCGCCCTACGGTTGCAGTGCTACAGATTGTCATCCGATTACTGGTTTTTCACGTTCTCGCCCCCTTTGGCGATCTGCTCCAGTTCTTCCATAACCCGATCTCTGAGCCAATCGTCGAGCTGCATGAAACCATTGGAAGTAACTAACTGGTAATTTGGCGATCCGTGATAGCGGATCATTTGACCGTCCTGGATCTCTACGCCGCCAATGATATCTTCCGGCGGCACTGCGTCGTCAGGGGTCGGCGTCCGTTTATCAAGAATGTAAACGTAACCGTTTTGTTGGCGTTGCGCCTCAGCCATCAATCCCGGACAAGCTGCACAGTGCTTGCTGACCACAAATGCCATAAACTGGAGGAACTGTGTATTTTGTTGAAATGCGTCGGGCGTTAAATCGCCCGGACCTCTTGTGAATTCCCCCATGATTGCTTCACCGGGAAGACCTTCGGCAAAACCACTATTGGGCGGTAGCAACGAGGCAAAGTAACGATGGCGACCATCGACAACCGTTTCATAGAGGTAGTAGGGATCAGTGTTCTGCATTGCTATACCAGATACTGCTTGAATTCACCGGGATGCCGCCAATGATTCTCAACTGCAATTTCGGCCCGAACGGCAACTCCGGTGTATGCGATGGTCAAATAATATTTTACCCAAGAGAGACCCCAATAGAATCTTTCGGGGAAGTACAACAGCCCTTGGCATTTTAGTATCGCTAGCAACATGACTGAAAGCCCGCGTGACGTCGAGCAAAGAAGGCCAGCCCGCTGCCCGCCCCGACCCACTACCAGCGTGTGCCGGGGTCTGTTATGACCAATACATGGAAACGCTCATAATCGCCGTGCCCCCAAGAGATCGGCAGATACCCAAAATAATTGCTGTAGAACCCGGCCCCATTGCTCATGACTTGCCCGCCCGGCTGCGTCTCTTCCAGCAGTGAACTTGGCCGACAGTGATATTTGGCCGTTTGGATGAAAAACGTTTCGCTGCAGACAATGCAATCGCCCTTGCGCGGCTGAAAGGCGGGACTCAGCACTGACTTGGCCCCAGCCTTTTCAGCATACCATTGAAAGCCCCAATGCCCCCCGTACCAAACGGCGCCTTCCACAGTTTTGTTTGCGACAAGTTCGCGAGCTGCGCGGCGCCCGAAGTCGGTCCTGCGTGCATCAAAATTAATGATGAGAAATCCTAATACCAGCGATCCCGCTAACCAAACTCCCAAACCGGCCCTACGGATCCTGCGTGAATAGTGACGGCTCTCCAAGATTAATAACAACGCCAGTGCCGGGACCGACAACACCAAATATTTGCTGGGCATATGAATGTATAAACAGATGGGCAATGTAATCAGCAGCCATAAGCCGAGAAGAATCCGTAGCGCGTCACGTCGTTGACACGCGTCATACAAGATGTCCACCAAGCTGACTGCCCCCAGCCCCGCCATCACAAACACCCACCAAGGCATGAGCGTGACCCAACAGATCAGCGTCGTGGGCAGCAGGGCCACCAGTGTTTGCCAACGAAACAGCTGCTTGCCCCGCATCAGCAACCACGGCAGGGCCAACGGTAAAGCCAAAGTGAAGTGACCACAGAACGCCAGAAAATTACTGGCGGCACTTCGCAGGTTCAAAAAGCTTGTGGTTTGAGCAAGATTATTTGTCTCTGCCGCGGTGTCCCCTGTCACCCAAGAAACGAAAAGCACAGCGGCCGGTATGGCAGCCAAAGCAACTACGCTCAACCACCAAACAGACCGTTTTGTATTTTGCCCCTTTAGAGGCAGCACCAGCGTCAGCGCGCAAATACCGACAATTCCCGCCGCATGCGAACGGGTCAATACCGCGAGGCTCAAAAACACAAAAGCCAATATTGCCTGATGCCACTTTTGATGAGCCTGAAATGCCAGCCAGCGTTCCAGACCCGCGAGCGCGAACGCAAGCCCTGGAATGTCCGGCATGGCAGTGCTGCTCATCGCAATCACGGTGGGCGTGGCCACCAACATGAGTGAGGAGACAAGTGCCTCACTGCGGGAAAAACCGAGCAACAAGGCAATCCGCACCATGGAATAAGCCGACCAGCAGAGGAAGAGGGTCACCGTCAAATGAGCGACCCACTCCGCCCCATCCGCCAGCACCGTCGGCACCAAGATGTAGGCCATCATGGGCCCCGTTGGCGAGAGGATCGAAGCGCGATCAAAGCGATCATTCCAGGCGATATCGAACGAGGAAGGATGCCAAGGGTCGGTCAAGACATGCTGTGCCTGAAACAAAAAATAGGGATCATCAATCGCGAATGCTTTGTTGTAAAAATACCCGAAAAATGCCAACGCGATTATCATCGCCGGCAGGGCGGGAATCAGAGAGGTAGACGGGTTCAACTTCAATGCTCACCTCGGTTCGGTGCAGATATCCCGCTGCCTGATTTTGATGAAATGACTGATCTAGAAAATCAATGCGACTTGTTTTGTCGAAGACAATCACGAAAGACATGCCCAGTCGTGCCTGCATTGGAAATGCAAGCAATCCGTCCAGCAACAATCATTTGCAACGCAAATGATGCCGGACCTCCACCGTCCGCATGAACGCCGCGGTATTTGGAGTTGTCCGGCAATGGTAGAACAGGGGATGCGTTAGGGAGCTTTCATCGTGCAAAGCTAAACATGCGTCAGGATGACAAAGCCCCATCAACATCGATTTTAGCGAAAACGAGATTGAAAGACTACGGCTGAGACGTCTAGGACATCCGCAACTCGCGTTCAGCGAATCCAGAGTGCAGGAGCGACTGTGTCCACCGGGCCGCAGCGAATGACGTTGAATTTCAAAGCGGCGCGGCCACGACCTTGTTTCACGTATTTGCGATGGTTATGAGGCGTTCAGCTCGGCGAAAACGTCTTTCAACGCCGCATGCTTGACGTAATCGATCGCCATCTTTCCGTTTTTGTTCTTGATTCGTGCGTCGGCACCATGGGACAGCAATAGCCTCGTGAGGTCAATCGCTCGATCCCCCTTTCCCGCCGTTGCAGGCGCGCCGGTGTTCGTCACAGCCCGATGCAGTGGAGTCGATCCGGTCCGTTTATCGACCGCGTTTACGTCCGCCCCACTTGCAATCAGTTCTTTTGCAGCGACAGGGCTGCGGAATCGCGCGGCTCGGTGCAGCGGCGTGACACCGTTCTTGTCTGTTTCGTTCACCGAGACTCCACACTGGACCAAATGCCGGATGACGCGAATTTGATTTGTGGGGTCCGGATCATGCGCGGAGCACGCTGCTAACAATGTGCCATCCAGAACGGCATTGTTACGGGTTAATCGCTTGAGATCATTCAAACGAAGCTCAAACGCTGCTTGTTGAAGTTCATTCATGGCGTGGGCAGTCTTTACCAAATAACGATCAGCCGTCAACGGCCAGAATGGGCGCGAGTGACATTGATTTCACGACAAAACCCAACCGCCCATTCCGGTTGGGTGCATGCGTTAGTTATCCGTGATGTTGGCTTTCAAGTGGGTCAATGATTTGGTCGAAATCCAACTCGCTGTCTTGCAAATCCTCAGCCCAACGCGCGCGGCAGTCAGCGATCGCCCTACTAATCGCCGAGAGCGCCATCTTCGATAGACGACTACGATACCAGAGAATTGGCCATGCCAGCGGAAAAAGATACCACAGGAAACGATGCGGCGATAAACTTCGCCGCCACTGCAACTCATCGTGGTATAGCGAGATGCCATCAGAGATGAATGCGATTCGCGCCTCCCGTATCGCCATCGGATCAGCGTCACGAATTGATTGCTCGAATTTATGTAGTGGCATAAAGATTCGGGCACGAGGGTCGTTCGGCATTTTAAAGAGCCTGAAGCACAAGTGTCATTTCGAGATTTTGGCGTAACCGTCTGCCAGTTCTGGATTGTCACGAATGTGGCGTTGCTACTTGAAGCGAAAGATGCCCGCGTTAAGGCAGGTCACAGCAATTGCAATCAACCAGAACAACTTGTCTAGGATCATGGAAGGGTCCATTTCACATCCTTGTGGGCGGGGGCGAAAATAAGTCTTTGCGGGCGGGAGCCTGCCTACGTTACTCGCATGGCTTGATTTCCTGCCGTTGTGTCACCAAAACTTCCACCACGGCTTCTGGTGCGTATGCAAGACTTCGTCTTTGGGATCCAATGTTTCTCCGTCTGGGCCGTATTCCTCGCCGTCATCGCCCAAAACTTTTGCGTCCATACTTGATGCAATTTGGTACATTTTTCTAAGGATTTCGTCGTCAGGATTCTTAACCGAGATACGGCCTTCCCGAAAGTCAAACCAAGCCTTGATGCCCGACTCATCGTAGCCCGAGTATGCCGTCCATACAGCGAGCCCTTTGTTTTCATATCGAATCACGTCGCCATGTGGTGTTCTCACCTCGGCCTCGTTGTCCATCCGCATGGTATCATCCGCCGCAACGTAGTCACTCCATTCTTCAAACGAGATTCCGCCGCTGACTTCTTCCTCCGACCACTCATCGTTTGGTGTGATGTGAATATCGTATCCCATGAGGATCTCTCAAAAAAACAACCTCTATTTCTCTACAATCGATACAGTGAGTGACGTAGGTCAACCGATTAGCTAACACAAACCATGTTCGACAATCAATCTCACAAGCCGTCAGACGGCTGCCTGCCCTACTCGCTTGTAAACAATGAGTGACCTAATCGCTAACGTCCATCGCAGGCTTCGTCAGTCAACTACAGCAGATCGTGAGGGGGCTCATCCAAGCTTCGGACAAGATGAAGGTGTTTTCGGGTCCAAGTTGACGTCGGCTGCGGGTCGCCGTCGTGATAGGTAGACAAACATTTGTCACCGATCTTCCACCAAAATTGGTAAGCTCCATCAATGTAGTCAGTCCAGACGTGGGCAGTGGCTTCAATCCAGTATAGCCGGCTCAACACAGACTCGAACTTCAGAATCCATTCAGGGACAGCGTCGAAGTTTAGGCCGTTCATCGAGCCTCCAAAGTGGATAACTTGAGCACGAAACGTGCAGGGTGATTCGAGCGGAGTGCACGAGAACATACCGCGCGTAATGGGCGGAAACTCGTCGGTCTCTGGCAACGCTCCAAGAACATCAAGGTTGGCTTTTTGAAAGCGTCGATATTCCGGCGGCTTCCAAGTCGCGCCCTCAATGAAGCCGTAGATGATCGTTTCGTGGGACACGCTGTGGTTTTCCTCCTAACCTGTTTTTCAATCAACAATCCGCACCGGGATTACTCCAGGTAAATAGGGTTATCAACCTCAAGTGGGACGAAAGACGCGCTGCGATATATGGCCGAGCAACTTTTGCATTGCACGCTCGCCCCCCTCCCCAATCAAACCGTCAGCACAATCTTCCCCGACAAACCCCCACTCCCTTGCAGCGTGCCTTCTTCCTGCAATTGATGCGCCGCGGCGGCTTCGCTGAGGGGGAATCGCTGGCCGATGATTGGCGTCCAGCCGCCCGCTTCCTGTAAACGGTTGATGCCTGTGGCGCATTCGCGTTGTTGTTCCGCGCTGGCGTTGAACATGGCGAAGCCGAGGTAGCTGAGGTCCTTGGTGTAGGAGGGGCCGACGGGGAATTCCGGGCGGGCGTCGCGGCCGGCCATGAAGATGATGCGGCCGCCCATCCGCATCAAGCTGACGGTCCGATCAAAGTTTGGCGACCGTTGTGTTTCGTACCAGAGGTCGATGCCGCCGTGCGGTTCGATGAATTGGCGGATCTCGTCGTCCATCGTCGGCGAGTGATAATCCACGACCAAGTCGGCGCCTAATGCTTTGCAAGCGGCTTGTTTTTCGGCGTTGCCCACGGTGGCAATGACCGTGGCGCCGGCTCCCTTGGCCAATTGCACCACCGAAGATCCCACGCCGCCCGTGCCACCGTTGACGAACACAATTTCACCCGCTTGCAGACGTCCGCTGCGGAACAGTCCCAGGTGGGCGGTGATGCCCACCAGCGCGCCGGCGGCTGCTGCTTCGTCGCATTGGCCGGCGGGTGTGGGATACAACCATTGCTCATCGACGGCGGTATATTCGGCGAATGTCCCCGGTCGGCCGAACAGTCCTTGATTGCTGCCCCACACGCGATCGCCGATTTTGAATCGCGTCACCCCCTGCCCGACCGCTTCGACCTCTCCCGCTAGATCGCAACCGATGATGTAGGGAAACTCAAGCGGCAAGGCGACCGCGCCGCTACGGATATACGTATCGATCGGATTGACGGCGACGGCGGCGACTTTGACCAAGACCTGATTGTCGGTCGGCTGCGGTTGCGGTTGATCCGCGTATTGAATGCAATCGGGGCTGCCGGTGGATGTGATGAATGCCGCTTTCATGGCGTCTCGCCTTGTTTTTCAAAATAATTGAATCGACCGGGGTGCCAATACCGTAGATGGCCGACGATGGCCCAGAGCAGCAGCGTCACCACCGTGATGGCCGCCCCCCAGTATAATGAGACGGGGTGGTAATTCCATGTGACTGTGTGCGTGCCGGGCGGGACGTCGACGCCGCGATAGAGTCCCGCCGCCGTTGTGGCTGCTGCAGGTTTGCCGTCGATATCGACTTGCCAGCCGGGATATTCCAAATCTGTTAACACCAACACCCCGCCATCTTCGGATGCGGCGCGGATGACGATGTGACCGGGGCGATAGGTTTCGATTTCAACCGTTGCCTCCGCCGATGGCGATTCCCAATACGCTCGCCCGCGCGTCTCGCTGAGTTCATAGAGAAACAACGGATCGTTCGGCGAGCGGGCCCAGGCGCGATGTAGAAACGGATCGACTCCATACCACAACAACCGCATCGGCCAGCCCAAGGACTCTAACGACTGCCCACTCAAAACATGCGTGACCCCCGCTTTCTGAACGGCTGCCAACTGATCGGCTGGAGGGGGGGCGTCCAACGGAAACGGCGCGGGCAGCGACAACGACTCATCAAAATACTCCGCCGGCCCCAACCCCAAATAGATGGGATACGACGCCGTGCCGAGGATATTGGTCAAATTCGCACCTGGCGCATAGAGACGCGTTGGGCCCGTGAATTCGGCCAATTTCTGCGCGACGGGACTTTCATCGACGTGCCGCAGCGGAGCGTCGGATAACATCACAACGTTGGTGACCGCGCGGCTGACGTACCACAAATCGGCCGTGGTTGCCGCAAACACGACCGCCACCAGCAACCACCGCCCCAGCAGATTCATGCGCTGGCTAATCGCATCGAGCGCCGTCCCGGCGAGCAGCGCGAACGCCAATGTCACAACGATGCCATAGCGTCCCGGTCCCATAAAGAAACTGAAACCCGGCAGATATTGTGTGACCGGCAACAACCATCCCGGCGTATACAGCAATGCCGCAATGCCCAGTCCGATCCAGAAAATGATACGTCGCGAAAACAATTTCCGCCGCAGAAAGACAATGCCTGCTAACACGACAATCAACGGGGCGAGACCGAAATACAAATGCGCTTCGACTTTGTTGGTCATCGCTGAGCCGGGTGGCAGGTTTTCATTCAGCACGCGATCGAGATCAACGTCCGCGCGGTACCACTTCCAGGGCATCACAACCTGCGACCAATACCAAGCTGGCAAATGTCCGTAACCGGTGTTCGCCGACGCGCTGCGCTGGCTGCGGCCACGGAGTTCCCAGGTGGGGGCCAGCTGAATGGCGGAGAGTAAAAATCCTAAGACCATGGCGGTCAGTAAACCGGTTGCACAGCGATTACGCAGGGCGCGTGTCTCTTCGGGAAGACTGGCTGCCGTGAACCACAAGCGCAATGGAATGTAGGCCAGCAGCACCAACTGTGTGATAAACGCCAAATTGAAATGCCCCGCCAACATCGACAACGCCAGCGTCAACGACAGCACGAACAGCCACAGCCAACGCCGCGATTGCAGGAACGACTCCGCCGCCCACAGTGATGCGGGAAGCCATGTCCCACCGATGATCGCCCACTCCAAACACATCCGCGGCGGAAACCAACCGTAGGTATAAACCAGCGCGACCAACACCGCTGCCAGCGCGCGCAGGCCGATTGAGCGCGCGTACAACCACGTGAAAATAAACGCCAACACGTAATGCAAAATCTGGTTGGCAACGTAAGCGCCGTTGGCCTCAAAAATTCGATAGAACACCTGGTTGGGCGGATAGAGCACGCCGGTTTGGCTTTCGGCGATGGCCGGATACCCAAAGCCGGTGCGATTGTTCCAAGCGGCCAATTCGCCCGAAGCGATGCTGTCGGCGAGGAAGGTTTTTTGCGGGAAGAAGTAGGAATACGTATCCCCCCCGATCAACCCACCCCCTTCCCAAAGCGGCAGCCAGAACAGCACGGTGAGCGCCACTGCAGTCAGCGTGACGTAAAACAGGCTGCGAACCTCAGAGGATTCCTGCGGGGAATTTTTATGCACAATGCGGGCCGATGCGAGGGTACAGATTTCGTGGGCGGAGACATCTCCGCACTGACAAACTGATTTTAACTCAGCACCGCCCCGCCGCAACCAATTGCAGCGATTCACTTACCCACGAATGAGCACGAGTGAACCCTACGCATGACGCGTTCCGGGAGGGCGAAGCTCCTGCTGAGCCGCATCGGTTCGTTGGGCGTAATTTGTGAAATCATTTGACGAATAACACGAATCGATCGCGCGCGGCTCAGCGGGAGCCTCGCCCTCCCGGGACGCTTTTGGGTTCTGGCTTGTCACCAAGATGTGAAGCGTATTCTTCGCCGAAACGCTATTTTTCGGACCAGCCGGGCAATGAGATTGTTGTTTGGTAATTCGAATAGTTGTAGAGCGGATTGCGCGTCGGCTTGTACAGTTTGCCGGGGAGCGGGTTGTTGCTTTGTGTGTAGACCCATAATTCGTTGGGATCCCAGACGACGATTTCATCGCGGCAATCGCCGGTGATATCCAAGACCGCATTGCACATGTCGGGATGGCCATCGTTGGGAAACCTGACAACGCGGCGGCCCCAGCCGTCCCACATTCCGCCTTCGCGGACGTTCGGTGAGAGGACGAAAAATTCCGGCGGCTGACCGGTCCAATTGATCGGCAAACACATACTTCCGTGTTGGCAGGGTTCGATGTCCTTGTAGATGTCACCGCGGGCGTCGTAGTAGTGAACGATGCCCTGATTGCCCCAATAGTTAATCGAGACCGCCTCTAATCCGGGCATGTCGGTGCGAAAATCGCCGACGACCGGGTTTTGCACGTGGCCGAGGTAATGGTGCTTAATGATGTTGCCCTGCATGTCGGCGAAGAACATACCCTCATCGCTAGCGGCGCACAGTATCCGCGGCTCATCTTCTGGGCCACCAAAGCGGACCACGGCGATACCGTCGGCATGGTCTTTGACTTTGTGGTCCAACGACCACAGGTGTTTGCCGTCGCCGTCGTACAGATTATAGCCAATGGCCAATTCATCGCGGCCGTCTCCGTCGACATCAAAGGCAATGGGATAATGCCCGGTGTTGCACTCGCCGCTCCACATGATTTCTAAACGGTCATTCAGTGCCCAAAAATGCCGGTAACGGTCTTTGATGATGATGTCGCTGTCATGACCCGTGCCACGCAAATCGCAGAAGTAGAGCGAATCGCCCAAGATGCGAGGAAACTTGTCATAGGGAGCCTTAGTCGTTGGCGGCGTTTTCGGCGTGGGCGCTTTGTAGAGAGTTTTACCAGTGGCACCGTCGGCGACGATGATCTCCATGTTCATGCAGTAAATGACTTCAGCTTTGCCGTCGCCATCAAGGTCGTGAACTTGAAAACCAACATCGTTGGTGAGGTGGTCCTTCCAGGGATCGGGTTCGCCGATTTGCCACAGTTGTTCGCCGTCGAACGTCATGGCGGTCAGGCAGCTCAATTCGCTGTTACGATCCTTGGGGCCATGATGCCGTACTTGACCAAACAGCACGTCGACCTGACCGTCGTTGTTGAGGTCGCCGAAACGGAGATTGCGGCCGACGCCGAATCCTTCGGTTTGGATTTTCTTCCAGACGACCGGCTGTGGATTTGCCTTCTGCAGTTTTTGCAATTCCACTTCGCGCTGGGCGATTGCGTCCTCGACGCGCTGCAACTCCTTAGCCGTGGTCGTGACCTTGACCTGGTGATAACGGGTCGGCACATCTGCCATCAAACCGATCTTGCCCGATTCGTAGGTGGCGTCGGTGGCGGTCAGCGTCGGGCCGTCGATGAATTGGGCTTTAATGTTGTCACCATCGACTTGAATGCGGGCGACGAGTGGCTCACCCGGTTTCCAGTCGAATTTTTCGGATGCGAGAATGCGTTCAAACGGTTTGTGGTAAGCGGTCGCGTGCCTGACCATTTTGAGAATCGCCTGATCGCCATCGACACCGAAAAAGTAATAACAGCGATCATTGCGATAGCGAAACACGACGCCGCTTTGGTCGCGATCCGATTCGGGAACGAAGCGGACTTCACAAGTATAATCCTGCCAAGCGTCGTCGCCGGCAACGACCATGGGATGCGCGTGTTTGGTTTTGACGTTGTCATAGATCTGAGCTAAAACCGCTTCGCCCTCATGCTCAAAGACCTTCCACGCCCGCTGCGAGGTAATGCGCGAGGTGAAGGAGCTCACGCTCCAATGGCCTTTGGGAGCACTATCGGGCAGATAATGGTATTCGGTGTGCGCGCCGACAAGGCTGGAGAATTGCCCCGGTTTCAAATCGGCAAAACCGTCCTCCAACAAAATCTGTTCATCGGCGTTATCCTCAGCGGCGACTGCAACACTTGCAATAGCCACAACTGCCATCAGAGTGATAAACAGCACGGTACATTTGTGCCACTGCGATTGGGTCGTTTGCAACGTAGTATCCTCTCGGTGGGGAACATCAAGCACAGGCAAATTCCGTCACCATCGCGCGGACCGCCTCCCTATCAAACCTAATGAGATTGCAACGGGAAATCAAACGAGAGACGTTCCCGTGATGCGAGCCGTGGTGCACTTATCCTCTTTGCAGGAAAAGAAAGACTTACGCAAAACCGCGAAGGACGCAAAGGGGGGACCGGGATAATCCGATTGAAGAATGACAACTGCGTGGCGCGGAGATCGTTTTTGAAAATAAATTGCTTTAGCAGGTAGAACGCGAGCGACGTGAACTGCTGCTAACCGCATCGACATCGCAAATCTCTTTGAGAGCTTTACGACTTTGCGTGAGGCTTTTTTTGCGAATGACAGCAGACCAGCATCCCGGCGCGAATTAGTATTCGCGGCGCTGGCGGGACGAAGGGATGTCCATCGCCTTGCGGTACTTGGTGATCGTGCGGCGGGCGAGTTTGTAGCCATGTTTGGCTAACTCGACAACGAGAGCATCATCGCTGAGCGGTTGGCGTTTGTCCTCGGCGTCGACGATCTCACGCAGTTTGATGCGGATCACATCCCAGGCGACTTCCTCACCTTGGGAGTTGGTTGTGCCGCCGCCGAAGAACCGTTTGAGTGGGATAATCGAGCGGGGCGTTTGAATGTACTTATCGTCGACGGCGCGAGAGACGGTCGTGACGTGCACACCGACCACATCGGCAATCTGCTCCATTTTGAGCGGGACGATATACTCGGGCCCTTTGTCGAGAAATTCCGTCTGGTGATCGACAATGGCCTGCGAGACGCGTTTGAGCGTGGAGTATCGTTGTTCGACAGCATCGATGATCCAACGAGCCGCATTGATTTTGTGTTTGACGTATTCCTTGGTCGCCGCATCGGCATCGCCGGCGAGTAGTTCTTGGTATTTGCGACTGATTGTCAGATTGGGCGTGTATTCACGTTCCAAGCGGATCGTGTATTTTCCTTCGTCATCTTTTTCGATGTAGACATCCGGCACAATGCTTTGCGCGGGGGCGGCGTCGAATCCGCGTCCCGGCCAAGGATTAAGATGCCGCAATTGCTCACAGGCTTCTTTGATCACATCTAGCGAATAGCCGGTTTTACGCTCAATCACCGGGAGCCGGTTTTGATAGAGGTCGTCGAGATGCGAGGTAATTAAGGCGATCAACACATCGCGATAAGGAGTGTCATCGTCGATTTGCAGCAGCAGGCATTCCTTCAGGTCCCGCGCGCCGACGCCGCGTGGTTCGAGCTTTTGAATCAACGAGAGCGCGGATTGCGCATCATCGGGAGAAATCCGCACGCTGTAGACTTCGATCATCTCCTGTAGTGAATCGTGCGGCGCTCCGTTTTGCCCAACGATCGGCGTGCCGCGCGGATTGTCCGGCAACCGGCCATTGTCGTCGAGGTTTTGAATCAGGAACTCGCCGAATTCGCGAACAGAGGGTGAGCAATTGAAAAAGTGAAACTGCTCCAACAGGTTTTCTTGCAGCGACTCGGGGCGCGACTCGATATTGGTAATCGTGTCGTGTTTGCTACTGCTAAGATCGTCGATTCGATTTGCCGAGGGGTTGGTCGAGGAAAAATGGTCGGGCCATTCTTTCGACATTTCCATCAAGCGTTCGAAGTCAGCTTCGTTGTTTTTGTCGTTGTCGACAACAAGTTCCTTGCGTTCGAAGTCGGCGGACTCGCGGTCGTCGCGGTCGCGGTCCCGTTCGAATTGCAATTCTGAATCCGACATGTCGGCAGCGGTATCGGGAACCGCCTGCTCGAGCAAAATGTTCTCGGAAAGCTCTTGATCGATGCGTTCCTTGAGCGCCATGACCGGCAACTGCAGGATTTCCATGGACTGAATCATCCGCGGGGCCAGCTTCATTTGCTGGCTCATCTTCATCTGTTGCGAAATATTCAGTTGCATTTTGAAACCGCTTCAGCGAGGGACGAACTCAAAGTTTTCCGTTTATTAGTGTTGACGTATTACGATGGAATTAAAAAGGTTGTCGGCCCCGCATGGCATCAGCCAGGACTTCGCGGTTAGAGAACTCTAGCACGCTTCCTGCGGCAATTCCCCGCGCCAGACGGGTGATTTTTACTGGCAGGTCATCCAGAACGTTACTGATGTACAAAGCTGTCCCGTCCCCTTCGAGTGTAGGATTCGTGGCCATCACGATTTCCGTTACAGGTGTATCTTTCACGCGGCGAATCAGGGCATCAACAGTCAGTTGTTCCGGCCCGACCCCTTCCAAGGGAGAAATCCGGCCTTGGAGGACGTGGTAGCGGCCGCCGAATACGCCGGCAGCCTCGACGGCCATCAAGTCACGAGGCAGTTCCACCACACAAACCACCTGTGGATCGCGCCGCGAATCGGAACAAATACTACAAGTCTCTTCATCCGTTAAATTGAAACAGACAGAGCAGGGACGCACAGTCTGTTTGACCTGCTCAATGGCTCGCGACAATTGCAGGGCATCGTCGGAGGAAGATTGCAAAATGTAATGCGCCAAGCGTTCGGCCGATTTGCGGCCGATGCCGGGAAGGGCTTGGAATTGATCGATCAAGTTTTCGACCGCCGGTCCATACGGATTCACAATCGCACCATTATTCCCTGGCTTATGGCCCCAGCTGAGCCGATCCCTAAAACCCGCGCGGTTGAGCTTCGCCACAGTCAGTCTCGAAGTGCGTTTTCCGAGCACTGTGGATGTGGGAGAAGTCTCACGCGGTTGAACAATCGCCACCGTGGCAGACTACGTCTTTGGATTTCCTCCTCCCAAACCGAGTTGCGACAGTGCGTCACCCAGCCCGGGAAGATTCATGTCACCGGTCAGTCCGGCCATCTCAGTCGCTGTTGCTTCCTGCACTTTTTTCAGCGCCTGATTGGTGGCAGACACGACGAGGTCTTCCAGCATTTCGCGATCGCCATCGTCAATCAGCGATTGTTCGATCTTGCAGCTGACAATCTGTTGTTTCCCGGTGACTTCCACGGTCACCATCCCGCCACCGGCACTTCCCTCGGCGCGGATTTTGCCCAGATTTTCTTGCATGTCGCTCATGCGCGATTGCATTTCCTGCGCGTTTTTCATCAACGACGCCAGGTTTCCCAAACCTTTTAACATTGGACTCGCTTCCTTCACATTGATCAGGTGCCGCGGTCAACGTTCTTCGACTTTCACCACCGTCGCGTTGAACACGGTCATGGCTTTCTTCACCAAGGGGTCATTCTCGGGGTCAATCCGATGTTTGGTGCCCGTAGGTGATGCCTTTTTCTCGTCTGGTATTGTGGCTGGAGATGGGTCATCCGCCAATTTCAGGGTAATTCCCACCTTTCGCCCAACGACTTCCTCAAGTGCGGCCTCCAGCCGACTCATCTGCTCGCGGCGTTGGCAGTACTCGAGATTGAAATGATAGCTCTTAGGGAAGGATATTTCCAGTGCGTTTGGCCCGATAATTGCTATTCCCGAGGCGCGTTGAACATTGGTTTTTACCATATCCGGAACCCTCGTAAGGACTTCCGCCCATATTTCCTCTTCCGAACCTGTTTGAAAATCGATGGTTGGCCGAGTTTCTAGAGCGGGAATAGCCTCTGAGAGAGTCTCAGCGGGGGGTGGGTCCGTTTTTTTTTGAGGTGGGGGCGCGGATGTTAGATTCGCCGCCGGAGGCTGCCGAGTTGGTGCTGTTCCATTCGTAGCGGGGAGATTGACTGCGCCCGATTTGACCTGCCGGATTAGGTCGGATAGGTCGTGTAGGTGTTGTAGTAGCGACATCCGCACCAGCGCCAATTCGGCCAAGGCGCGCCCATAGGCGACCCGCTGCATACGGCCTTTGGCTTCCGAAAGGATCTCCATCGCGGCCACGATCGTCTCCAAGCCCCACCGTTTTGCCTGTTCGACCAGTTGGGGTCGCAGTTCGGGGGAGACCGAACTGAGCCGGACCTGCTCTGCTCCGGCTGCCAAGACCATCAAGTCGCGAAGATAGTCCAACAACTGTGTCGTGACTTCGCCGAGTTGAATCCCCTCTTCCAAGGCTGCGTCGAGCGTCTGGAGTGCTGCCCCCTTCTCGCCGGAAATCACCGCTTCAAACACTTCCACCAACCGCTGATCGTCAGCCGTGCCAAACAGACGATGCACGTCGGCCGGGGTAATCGGATCGCCACCAAAGGCGAGCAGTTGGTCGAATAACGATTGGCTGTCCCGCATCGACCCAGCGGCGCGGCGGGCGATCAATTCAATGGCGGCATCTTCGACCGCAATCCCTTCAGCCTCGGCAATCTGCTTGAGTCGCACGCTGATGTTGGGCGTGTCGATCGTCCCGAAGTCAAACCGCTGACAGCGTGAGAGAATCGTGTCGGGCAGCTTGTTCGGTTCGGTTGTGCAGAAGATGAATTTGACGGTCGGGGGCGGCTCTTCTAGCGTCTTGAGCAGTGCATTAAACGCCTCCCGCGTGAGCATGTGGACTTCGTCGATGATGTAGACCTTATAGCGGGTCCGCATCGATTTGACGTTTACGTTCGCTCGCAAGGACCGGATGTCCTCGATACCGCGGTTCGACGCTCCGTCGATTTCCAGCACATCGACGTCGGTCCCGGCGGAGATGCCCAGGCAGATTTCGCAGGTATTGCAGGGGTCGCCGTCTTGCACGTTTGGGCAGTTGAGCGATTTGGCCAAAATCCGCGCCGTCGACGTCTTGCCGACGCCCCGTGCGCCGGTAAACAAATAGGCGTGCGCAACACGGCTACTGGAAATGGCATTGCGCAGCGCCTGTGCCACCATGCCTTGGCCGACGACTTCGTCGAAAGTCTGCGGACGAAAACGGCGGGCGAGGACTGTATATTCGGAGTTGGGTGTTTGCATCGTCACGACATACGGGAGATACGGAATGTTTTAAAGGCCAACCGGCACCACTGCTGTGTCCGGTCCGTCCTTATTGTCGCATTCCCGTCGTCGCAAGCAACGTCGCGGTAGAAATAATCAGAAAAACGGCGCGGAATCTTGCTGATACCGCGCCGTTTGGAATTCTAAGATTGTTCGATTTTTATTTGAGAACAGGAATTTCATTCCCGGCCGGTTGGATAGAAACTTTTCCAGAATCCAGCTCAGAGGGTGGCGGCGCCAATTCCGGCATCTCATATTTGGGCGTTTCCGGCTCATCCTTGCGTGCGAATTGGGGCACTGAAAGCGCGGGCATCGCTAGCTTGGGCAACTGTGGAGGAGCTTCGCCCGCCCAACGGATGGGACCATCTGTTCCATCGCGCTGCATCGGACCGACACCCAAGGCCCAAACGCTTTTGGCCAGTTTGTTGGAGATCTTGGTATCGGAACTCCAGACGAGGTTGCCTTCGGTGCGGTGATAGGCAAACAGTCCGATTTTGGCTTCGCCCAATTGATTGGTCTTTTTGTACAAAGCCATTTCTGGAAGCGACGCCGGCATGCCGGGGATGCCTGCTCCGAGCGACGACTCGGGGATACCGATCAACAGATCGTGGTGATCCGTGCCGATGACACCGGCGCGGGCTTCGACGACGTATTCCGCTTCTTCTTTTTTCTCCAACACATAGCAACCATTTCTCAGCAAGTGATATTTCAAGCTGCTGATCAAGTACTTTTGTTGTACACTGTCGTCGATGTTGCTGGTGTCGAAGTAGACTTTTTGATGGGCCAACGGACTCACGTCGATGCTATTAACAGATTCGTCAATCGCGTTGGAAATCAATCGTTGCTCGGTGGCGGTGCGGGGGGTATCGGACCACCGCGTCGTCCCACATCCGCCCAAGCAGGCTGCAAGAAAGACAAGGGATACAATTTGAGTCGGTTGATTCATAACGTAATGCTCGCGCCGGCGCAAAGATCGCCGCGCTTTTTGAGAGAAGAGAGATGATTGATACGAAAGTTGAGAGGAGAGAGGGCGGATTTTCGCCATTTCGCAGGCTCGGTCAATAGCGATCAACCAAGAAACGTCAACTTACGATCATCTCGAATAGCAGATTACGTTGCCGCGATTCATTTGCCGATCCACGCCCCAAATCCCCTAAGGCGTAACAACAAATGGGAGCGCGGCCTGCCCCACCTGCATTAGCAAGTGAATTGGCAAATATCGGCTGCAATCAATCCCAACGGCGTTGCGGTTGTGGTTCTTGGGCGACTTGCGCGCCGGGAAGATCCTTTAGCGCGTTGCGCAATTCGACGGTCAACTGCTGGTTTTCCAGCATTTTCCAAGCCAAGTTGACGCGATTGTCGACGCGGGCGACTTTCCACAAACCGGTCGACGAGCGGCGCAATTCGATTTGCGAATTGACGAACGGCATGCCGGCATGCCGAAATACCGAATCGGCGGTGGCGGTATCCCCTTGGACGCGGACCGATTTGAGATCAAACGTCAACTCGCCGTTCTCGCTAGCATTTGCCGGCGGCGGAGCCCAAGCCGCTGCGTAATCGTCCGCCACGACTGCCACCTGTTCGCGCAATTCAGGGGTCATTAAACGGAGAACCGTGGGACGGTCGTTGGATTTGACCGCTTCAAGAAATTCCGTGGCGACGTGCGTGGGCTGCTGGTTGGTTCGCCACTGTTGTATACCGGCGAAGATCAGCAGCAGTCCGCCACCGACGAGTGCCACGTTCCACAATTTCGGTGTCACTCGACCATCTCCAGAGGCGGAAAATGCAATGGAAAGCCAATGGCTCGCACAGCCCGCTGCAATCTCTAACAACAGTCGAGACCGGGTCACACTAGTGGCTTGATGCCGACTGGTGTTTTCACCCGGGGTCCGATCGCACTGGCGGACAAGCCGCCAGTGGCACCCATCTATGACAAGAGATGATCAGGCGCTGGGACGGAGATTCCAATAGGCGGAAAGCACATCGTATAAGTCGGCGGAGATTTGGACTTCGTCGTTATCGAAGTCGTGCAACCAAGCGCGGTCGGCTTGGACAGCTTCAGCCAGAATATGGGTGATCTCGCTCAACTTAACGGTCATGCCTGGTTCGGCGACGGCGGTACCTTCGTCTTCACCAGTAAATAATCTCAGTCGATGACGCATATCTCAATGTCTTTCCATGACAACTGTGAGGTTTTGTTAATTCGTTTCCCCCCACCGCCCTTGCGGGCGACGCGCCGTTTTGCGTTGCGAGTTTGAGTGCCAGATCCATCTAGAATCTCAAAAGAATTGCATCGCCGTTGCGCGGGCTGAGGTCCGGCTTTCCGGACAGCCAATGTTATTATCGGAACCGTGGCGGCGTCACTTCAGTCAATTCTGACGAATAGTCCGATTATTCCCGATAGCCTTCATGGGGAGATTCGGCGAATCGTGATGGAAGAATCGTGGTCCGTTCGGCACGTTCTGCCGGTCGAGCGATCTGTTCGGCGGGATCCGCGCGTTGTGCCGACGTCGTCTAGGATCGCAGCGACGCACCGCACAGCGCGACCAGCGCCAATGCCGCGGTTTCGATGCGTAAGATGCGCGGGCCAAGATCCACCAACGTTGCGCGCGAATTCGCCAGCGAAATCTCAGCATCAGAGAACCCCCCTTCGGGGCCAATGCAAATAGTCGTCGGCCGCTCACCCGCCACCCAATCCGCTTGCCACGCTGCGCCGCCGGGATGTGCCATGAGCAACGGATCATCCGTGGGACGCGATGTTAAAAACTCCGCCCAGTTTTGGAGCGGGGTGATTTCCATCAATCGGGCGCGGCGGCATTGTTTTGAGGCAGCGATGACCGCCGCTCGCATTTTTTCCAACTTCGTCGCCCGTGGATCAACAACGCTCCGCTCAGTTTGCAAAGGGACCAACCGCGTCACTCCCAATTCGGTCGCCTTTTCCACCAACCAACGAAAACGGTCCCCCTTGGGAATAGCCGTGGCTAGGATCAAGGGCACCGGCAGCTCCGCCGCTCCTGGTTGTCGCGAAAGGATCGAGACCACGATCCGTTTTTTGCTCGCCGACTCGACCCGCGCTGTCGCTTCCGTTCCGTCGCCGTCGAACAATTCAATCTCATCGCCCGGTTGCAACCGCAGCACATTGTGCAAGTGGTGCGCTTCGGGACCGAGCAACTCAGCCGTTGGGCCCTTCAAATTGGCGGGAAGAAAAAACCGAGGATGTGTCACGGGTTCTTTTTCAAAATGAGAGGAACACTATTTTCAGTGATCGCGTGAATCGCATTGCCGACCGGTCAATCGTGACAAGTGCCACATTTCGAGTCAACGTTCGCCCGGTTTCCGTGCGATCCGGGCCGAGAATTTACCACCGCGCCAGTTGTTTGCGCATTCCGCACTCTAAGCACGTCCGTACGGTTGGATGCAACAGGCGGGTGGGGTATGGTAGGTCGTTTCCACCCTTCGCCGCTGCATGCGAAACAATAAGTTCCAACTCCCGAGGTCATCGAATGCGTAACAGGTCGCCGCAAAAATGGGTTGTGTTGATCATCCTGGTGATCGGTATGACCGCAGCAGGTCCGACGCACGCCGCGGAGGATTTGGGCATTGTTCCCACGCCGCAAAAAGTCGAATCGCAAAACGGCAGTTTTTCGATCAATCGCGAAACCCAAGTGGTGCTCGGCAAAGATGCCACCGACGCGGAACGGTTCGCGGCCGAGGATTTGCGAACCGCGCTTCAAGAGATCTACGGCTTCCCACTACCGCTGGGCGAACCAGGCACGTCGCGCCCGAATAGCATCGTGATCGGCAAACCGGACACGAATCGACTTGTCAGCAAGTTGATGCAGGAACACGGCTTGTCGTTTTCAGCCAAGACGAAAGAGCAAGGTTATGTGCTGGGGATCAGCGATCGGGGAATCGTGATCGCTGCGGAAAACGAACCGGGGCTGTTGTACGGCACGATGAGTCTGCGGCAAATCGCGCAGGTCAAAGGAGCGGAAAAGCCATTGCCGTCTGTCCGGATCCACGATTGGCCGCACGTAAAAATGCGAGGCGTGCAGGAGGAGACCGCCTACGGACAAGCCTCGACGATGGAGAATTACAAAGCGATCATCCGCTTCATCGCCCGATATAAGATGAACACCTACTTCATCTATTTGGAAGACAACTACCGCTTCAAGAAATACCCCTCAATCGGTGTCGGCCGCGGTGCTTTCGATGCGGATCAAATCAACGAACTGGAAGCGTATGCCAAGCAGTATCACATCGAGTTGATTCCGATTTTCGAAATGCTGGGCAACCAAGGGACGTTGTTGATGAACGCCGAGGTGTTGCCTTTCAGCGAATACCCCGGTTCGCATTCCTTTGCCACCGATGATGCGGCTTTTGAATTTTTGGAGAACTGCTTTTTGGAATTGATCGACGTCTTCGATTCCAAGTATTTCCATGCCGGATTGGACGAATCGTGGGATCTGGGTTTTGGCAAAACCGAAGCGGCAGTCAAAAAAGACGGTCGCGGCTTGGTGCATGCCCAACACTACCGCCGGTTGAACAAATTGTTTAAAGACCACGACAAAACGATGATCATGTACGGCGATGTGATCGTCAACCGCAAGGATCCGTCGGTGATTTTAAACGCGATCCCCAAGGATATCGTGTTGATGGATTGGGTGTACGGTCCTAAGCAACATTACGACAGCGTCGACAAATTGGCGGCACATGATTTCCCCTTGATGGTGCTCCCGGGCTTGAACAACTGGAGTCGGATTTTCCCCACGACATCGGCGGCGCTGATCAACATTCGCAATTTCACGCTGGACGGCATTCGGCACAATGCGCTCGGTTCCTTCACGTCGACCTGGGGGGACTTCGGTTCCAAAAATCTGCGAGAGATGAATTATTTCGGCTACGCTTACGGAGCCGAAGTGACGTGGTCGCCGCAATCGACCGACGTGGCGAGTTTCTACGATCGGTTTTTCACGCTGCACAACGGCCCGGGGACGGCGACGCCCTTGCGAGCCGTGTTTGCGTTGCTAGAGAAGTGGCCGTTCGGATTGCCGATTGTGGATTACTTCCGGCATCCTTTTGCGCCGCGGTATGAGTATGGCGGACGCAAACCCAACGCCAGCAAAACGGGGCATTCCGAGCAAGATCTCTGGCGGGTCCGCGAGGATGCTCGCGTGGCCGAAGCGTTGATCGCCGCGTTACGCCCGGTGATTACACGCCGCAAGGGCGACCTGGACTACTACGAATACTGCGCTCGCATGCACCGCAATTATGTACACGGGCAACTGTTGGTCCGCAGTTTGCGGGACTTTGCTTCGAGCGATCCGTCCCCGGAACAAATCACCGCTGCGAAACAACGGTTCACGCGCGAGGCCCGGGCGGTGCGCGATGAAACGTTGGCGCTGCGAAAGACGTTTCAAGAATTGTGGTTGCGGACCAACCAGCCGGACAATCTGCAATACGCCGTCGATGAGTACGACATGCTGATCAAAGCTTGGGACGATACGGCGACGCGGGCCGAAGAGGGTGTCTTTGCATTCGATTCACGGCCGGCGTCGCAGTGGATTTATCATCCACTGGGATTCGAGAAGCAAGAGCAAATTCAACATGCGTCGTTCCGCAAGACGTTGATATTGGATCCTCAGAACATCGAGTTAGCCGGCATTCAAGTGCAAGGGGACACACATGTGAAGTTGTTCGTCAACGGCAAACTGATTGGCGAACAGTTCGCGCGGCGGAATTTTTCGGCACCGGTCAATCCGCATTTACTGGAACTGTACGACATCAAGCCATACCTCAACCCGGGCAAAAATGTGATCTCCGTCGAGGCACATGCCTACGGCACTGAGAACCATCAGTTGGAACCGGGCGGACCGGAGCGGTGCGGCGGATTTCATCTCTACGGTGAATTGATTGGCAAAAATGGGCAGGTGACGCCGATTTTTTCCGACTCGTCCTGGAAAGTCAGTAACAAGCCGGGTGACGATTGGACGTCGACCGGCTACGATGATGCGAACTGGCCGTCGGCTCAAGGTGATGAGAAACCAACGGTGTGGATCAGTTATCCGGACTTTCGTTCCGGCCAAAAGGGTTTCAGCGACCAACGTTAAATGGATTCAATTCCCTCAGCCCCCGGCTCCGCCGGGGGTCCATACGATAAACGGCGTACCACCGCCCACAAGGATAGAGAAAAAGATGCAACTGGATTTCATTGACTGGTCGATCATCTTTGGTTTTTTCGCGATCTCACTGGTCATCGGAGCCGTCGTTAGCCGGCAAGCGGGCAAGAGCTCGGCGGATTTTTTCCTATCGGGCCGCAACATGCCGTGGTGGCTGTTGGGATTCTCGATGGTGGCCACGACGTTTGCCGCGGACACGCCGGGGTTGGTCACGAACATCGTGCGAGAAAACGGCGTCGCCGGCAACTGGGTCTGGTGGGCATTTTTGCTGACCGGCATGTTGACGGTTTTCGTGTACGCCAAATTGTGGCGGCGGTCGGGGATTACGACGGACCTGGAATTCTATGAGCTGCGCTACAGCGGAAAACCGGCGGCGTTTTTGCGCGGGTTTCGCGCGTTGTATTTGGGTGTGTTCTTTAACATCATTATCATGGCCAACGTCTCGCTGGCAGCGATCAAAATCGGCCATGTGATGCTTGGATTGGATCCGGCCCAGACCATTGTGATTGCTGCCACAGTCGCCGTAATCTTCAGCGCCATGGGAGGACTCAAAGGGGTATTGCTGACGGACTTCTTGTTATTCATCATCGCCATGGTGGGATCCATCGGCGCCGCCATCGTCGCTCTGCAACAGGCTGATATTGGCGGCATGGCGAAATTGATCACGCATCCCAACGTTCAAGACAAAATGGCAATGCTGCCCGCCTTTGACCTCAGCACCACGGCCAGTCGAGACCTGTTGATGACACTGTTAGTCATTCCACTCTCAGTGCAGTGGTGGAGCGTGTGGTATCCCGGAGCTGAGCCGGGTGGCGGCGGCTATATCGCGCAGCGGATGTTGGCTGCTAAAGATGAGAAGCACGCCATCGGCGCGACGTTATTTTTTAACGTGGCGCACTACGCTCTGCGGCCCTGGCCCTGGATCATTGTCGCTTTAGCATCGCTTGTGGTTTTTCCCGACAATGCGTCGCTGCAACTGGCCTATCCCGACATGCCCGCCGATCAGGTCAAAGGCGACTTGGCTTATCCGGCGATGTTGGCGTTCCTGCCACACGGCCTACTGGGGCTGGTGGTTGCCTCGTTGATCGCGGCCTTTATGTCAACAATTTCAACACACCTCAACTGGGGATCGTCCTATATCGTCAACGACTTTTATCAACGATTCGTGCGTCCCGATGCTGAGCAAAAAGAACTGGTCCGCGTCGGCCGACTTTCCACAGTGCTGATGATGGTTTTTGCGGGCATCTTGGCATTGTTTCTTAAGGATGCCTATCAAGGCTTTGAAATCCTATTACAGATCGGAGCGGGAACGGGGCTGTTGTTCATCCTGCGTTGGTTCTGGTGGCGGATTAATCCGTACAGTGAAATCGTGGCGATGGTCGTTTCATTCATGGTCGCTCTGTGGGCAGCATTCGCCGCTCCGGAAGACATGCCTTCATGGGTCAAACTTTCAGTCGGTGTCGGAATCACTACCGTGGCCTGGATCCTGGCGACGCTGGTGACACCTGCCGATGACGAAGAGAAATTACGCAGCTTTTACCGCCTCGTACATCCGGGCGGCCTCGGCTGGAAACGCGTATTGGACAAAGCCGCCGCGGATGGGGTCCCCCTGCCCAAGGACGGCAACTCCCATATCGGCCTGGGTGTCGCCTGCATGCTCGTTGGTTGCCTAGGTGTCTATTCCGCTCTGTTTGCCACCGGATACTATTTATACGGCCAAACCACGAACGCGATTATTCTAACAGTCGTCGCAGTAATCGCCGCCGGTTTCTTAGCCACCATGTGGAGCAAAATCACCGCCGGCGACCAGAGCACGCCGGGACAGAAACCGGATGTTGTGGAAGACTAATTCCCCTGCCTTAATCAGCCTACGGAGAATTCACCACGGAGACAGGGAGGACACTGAGAAGGAAGAGGCTTTAGACTGCAGCAAAATACGCAACCGTCAATTCCTACAGCCTATCGTCTAAAGTCTACAGCCTATTTCCCCTCCATTGTGAACCCGTACTAACAATTCCTCTCAGGCTCGGAAAACATGGCAAACGTCTATTACGTCGGGGATTGGGCGCTGGCGATTGGGCCGCTTTATGCGGAATCGCCGTTCAATTGTGGGCACAAGGGGGCGGAGGTTTTTAATGACAGCACGTGGCTGAAAACGGCGTTGGAGAGCAGCGGCGAGCATCGGGTGACGTGCGTGCCGACTTGGGAGTTCTATAAACTCCCGCCCGGTGAGTACGAGCGGATTCTGGATGAATACGACGTGCTGATTTTTTCCGACGTCGAAGCCAAGCTGTTCCAGCTCTGTCCGGATATGTTTGATCGCCGGCAATTCGGCAAACAGGTGCTCACCTTTCCCGACCGTATCCGCCTGACCATTGAAGCGGTTCAGGGTGGATTGGGGGTGATGTTCCTGGGCGGGTGGATGAGCTTTACCGGCGAACTGGGCCGCGGTGGCTGGGGACGGACGAAGTTGGCGGAGATTCTGCCGCTACAGTGCCTCGACATCGAAGATCTGGCCGAGAGCAGCGAAGGCTTTGCCATCGTGCCGGAACTGCCCGACCATCCGGTGTTGGCCGGGTTGGATGTCGCCGCAGCACCACCGATCTTGGGTTACAACATAACACGTCCCCGCACGGGCTGCGAAGTGGTCGCGCGGTTTTCAGAAACTGGCGACCCCGCGATCGCTGTCGGCTCATTTGGCAGCGGCCGCGTGTTTAGTTACACGTCGGATCCTGCGCCGCACTGGGCCTGCAATTTCGTCTATTGGGACGAATACGCCGCCTTTTGGCAAAACGCCTGTCGGTGGGCGGCGGGTCAGTAACGCGAATTTGTTAGCGCAAATAGCGACCTATTCGTATCTCGCTTCTCTTGATAACTTCCCCGGCATTCGCAATGCCAATTCGACCGTGTCCGCAGTCGCTCGAAAAACGGGGAGATGTCGCGATGAACTCAATACGTTTCGTATTTCTGGTGGGAGCGTTTACTTGTTGTGCGATGTGCGTGGGAGGCTGGATTGCCATTCAACCCGATGTTTCCAAGCGAGATCAGCTGCGGACCGTCTCAGAATCCCCTGAAGACCGCTTGAAAAGCATTCTTGCGGAAAAGTTGTTGACGCCCACATTTGTGGGTACGTTTTGCGTGATCGAGGCGGACACAGTCAACAAGACGGAAAAACACGCGCAAAAAACAATACAATTCAACGGGAAAAACAGCGACACGCGTCGCATTGGTCCGCCGACTTCGCAAGACTGTTTGGCTTATCTTAAAACCCGAATATTGCCGGCTGAATGGAAAGTGATTCTCTCCGAGGGCATCGAATACGGTATGCCTTTGCAAGAAGAAATTGATCCCCTGTTAGATGAAGACATCGCCCTTGCCAACTTTGAAGAAGGTGAATGGGTGGCCCTCCTCGACAGCGACGGGAATGACTTGAACGGCGAACCATTGTCGCCGGATGATCCAATGTCTTCGCTCATCGACAGCATGAACTCGATACCCACATTCCCGGAGGAAGACCCGATCATTTTTGGCTGTGTCGGACTGGCCCGGCCGTATGAATATGCGTTGAGGTTTTTTAGCAGCCGCGTTGTCGCACTTCCCGGCGGTCGCTTGCAATGGGAATTGACGCCCAAACCCAAACACAAAAGTTGGATCGGGAAAACAACGATTGTGGTTGATGAAAACCGACGAGAAGTCGAGAGCGCCACCATCGCCCGCTTAGGGTCCGACATTCACCATGTTTGCAAGGTGCTTTCCATCAAACGGTCGCGCGACGGAAAGGACATCGGCGTCGTCATGCCCGTGACCGGCCCAGTGACGAAAAACGATTGACGTTGCCGCGAACTCGCGCCGCAAACCTACTCGGCCAGTCACCTACTCAACCGGTGCCGGCGGAATGACAGCTTGACTCGCTTGCACGTCGGGAAAGTAGACGTACGGTACGGCCGACAGCGCTAGTGCGGGATGGTTGTTGTAGTATTGCCAGAAGTGGTGATGCCGCACATAAGGGGTGACATCGCATTCGGCGATGCGGCAGGCGAGCGGTCCTAGCTTTCGTATGTCCCGTTTCGTCAAGCCTTTTTTGCCCAAGGCGGCTTTGGAGAAGGGCCGTCGGAAGGGGTACAAGGAGAGTGCGCCGTCTTGCCGGGAACGAAAATTCAACAAGCATTCCGTAACACGCATGGAGCAACCGTATCGTTCCCCGGGATTCATCCAATGATGATCCACAGCTGCGGCTCCCAACACCGCGCGGAATCGATGCGATGCGCCTGGCGGCTGTGCCAAGCAACATCCTTGCACGACTCCGCCGCCCAGTAAGTGCAAAGTCGACAACGTCAACCGGGCACCGTGGCTGTGACCGATGAAGCTGACGGGATGGTCGCAAGGGATCGTTTGAGTCAAAGTCGCCAGTTGAAATCCGTTGCGGGCACTTTTGCGTCCCAACCCCTGAATATCAAAAGGGGGCAACGTCGGGTCGCTGGGCCAAGTCACGTAGACATAGTTCAGTGGAAGATGCGGGGCAGCGCCGCGGAGCCAGCAGAACGTGCTCTGTGCATCGAGGGGTACGTCTTGCCATGTGACGTAGCTGCCGTGGATCATGAAGCATACGGGAACGCGGGGGAGCAAGGAGGCCAGAAACGCGGCGTGATTCGAGCGTGTCAGACAGCCGTCGGGTGTGCGGCACAGGAAGTCCACACAGTTCGGGCAAATCGGACAGGGCGTCTTTTGCGGGCAACACCTCAGACTGACAATCCAATACGATTCAGCGGGGCAGCATTGGCAGGCTGCGGGTCCGCATTGATTCGGTGTGGATGCGGCTTGGTGTCCTCCAGCCACGGGCATGAATTGCGGGGCGGGGAGCGTCTGTGCCGCCGCGGTCGGTGCGCGAGCGAAGAACGCCAACAGCAGGATGCATGCGGCGACGCGGCGGCGGGAGTCGAATAACGCGAGGATCCGCATATTGTGCATCAGGGGTGCTTGGAAAATCGAGTGTTCGGGACGCGTTTTTTCAGAATGGCCCGCAACGCTGATTGCAGAGTCTCCCCGGCGCGCAGCGTGACTTATTCCGTCATCGAGAATTTGACCGAATCGACTTGAGTCTCTCGGTGCACGCCGACGGCACTCAACCAGAGTAACGGTTGATTATTCGTGTCGTAGGGCTTCGATCGGGTCCAATTTGGCGGCTGCAAGGGCCGGATAGATTCCAGAGAGTATGCCGATGAATACTGAAATCCCGAATGCGACGGCCAAGGTCCACCAAGCGACGACCGGTTCCAGGCCGTCAAACATCTGAAACATCTTCGAACTGGATTGGACTGAGGAGTCCATAATCGCTGTTTTGGCCAACCAGCGAATTGCTGAAAATGCGACCGGCGTGAGTAATCCCAAGGAGACACCCAACAACCCGCCGGTCCCGGCCAACACGCTTGTTTCGGTGAGGAACTGTTCGGTGATATCCCCCCGTTTGGCCCCCAGAGCACGGCGGATGCCGATTTCGCGGGTTCGCTCGGTAACGGTGGCCAGCATAATGTTCATAATACCGATGCCTCCCACGACCAAACTGATGAGCGCAATGGCCCCCAGAACGACGTTGAATATGACTTTTAACTGCTCCGCCTGTTTGAGCAATTCCATCGGCACGACGAGATCGACATCGTTAGAATCCGCGTGGTAGCGTGCCAGCGTTTCGCGAATCACATTTGCGGTCGGCACGACGTCCTTGGCATCAGCAACACGAAACGTGATTTGACTGAGTTCGACTTTTTCGCTGCTACGGCTGCCGGCGGTAATGATCATCACTTCATCGCCGATGCGGGATTGCAACGTATCCAAGGGAATGTAAACGTCTTTATCGAAATCCTGTCCCGACATACTGCCACCGATGGCCGCCGACGCGGTGCGATGTGATGTCATTCCCACGATCGAATAAAACACGTCGCCAATGCGGATGGACTTGCCGCGGGGTTCTTCGCCGGGGAACAGAGTCGTGGCGACTTCATGACCAATGACACAGACGTTCGCGGTATCCTCTTGGTCCCGGTAGGAAATAAACCGTCCGGCATCCATGTTGAGGTGATTCACACTGAAATAATTCGGTGTACAGCCGACAAGACGGACGTCCATATTGCGATGCATATACCGCGCAGGTTGGGAAAATTCGCGAATGGGTGTGGCGTCGACGATGGTGTTAACTGTCTGCTTGATGCGTCGATAATCATCCCGCAGAATCCCATACTGCAAAACCTGTGTCTGAGCATTGTTGCTCTTGGAACCTTCAGCCGGTTTTTGGCTGATGACGATGATGTTCGTCGCTCCCAACTCAAGCACTTGTCGCTGAGCTTGACGACTGGCCCCTTCACCGATGGCCAACATGGCAATCACTGAGAATACGCCGAATACGATGCCCAACATCGTCAGCAACGACCGCAGTTTGTGCAGTAGCAGGTTTTTAAGGCCGAGTCGAATCGTACGGAGTAGTCGCAACATAAGATTTTCACACGAATCGAAACGACGCGGGAGCGAGAATCGAGACGTGTCTCGTTTGAGGAGCCGTAAGCGGTGTGTTGGGAAAGTTTAATGAGACGAATGGCAGCGGCTCAGAGGTGATTAACGAACCGCCTCACTGGATTCTAAAGGGTGCGGAAAATCGTCGGGGAGTGTTTGCCCAAACTCTTCCCGTTCGATCAGTCCATCCTTCATGATGATCCGTCGCCGGGCTTGGTCGGCGACGAGCGGTTCGTGCGTCACCATGATGATCGTGCGACCTTCGTGATTGAGATCATGCAGCAGTCGCATGATCTCTTTCTCGGTGGTCGAGTCTAGGTTTCCCGTCGGTTCGTCCGCGAGAATAATGTCGGGATCATTCACCATGGAACGAGCGATCGCAACGCGTTGTTGTTGTCCACCGGAGAGTTGGGGAGGACGGTGATCCAACCGGTCCGCCAAGCCGACTCGCAAGGCCAACTCTTCGCACCAATCGCGATCTTTCACAGACATCGCAGGGTACCCCGGCCGATAAAACAGCGGGACCGCAATGTTTTCCAAGACGGTATACTGCGGGATCAAGTTGTAGGATTGAAAGATAAAGCCAATCCGCTCGTTGCGAATTCGCGAGAGCTCATCATCATCGAGCAGCGAGACGTCTTCACCGCCGAGGCTGTACGTCCCGAGGGTGGGACGATCCAAACCGCCCAGCAGGTTGAGCATCGTACTTTTGCCACTCCCCGAGGCCCCCATGATGGCGATAAAATCGCCTTCGGCAAATTGTGTCGTCACCCCCCGCAGGGCTTTGACGACGACCGGGCCCAGGTCGTAGTGCTTCTCCAGTGCGATCAATTCGGCCACGATACTCATTGGCTGCCACCACCGCCGCCTGCGCCACGTTTTTTAGCATATGCGGCCATTGCGACCTCAAATTCCGCTAGGTCGATTTTCTCGTCGCTGTTCGTGTCGGTCTTACTAAAGCCGGCCGCCATCGCTCCGCCGGCGACTTCATCCTTGGTAATTACACCATCGCCGTTTTTATCCATTGTCTTAAAGATGGCCGCGGCACCGCCTGCTGCGCCGCCTGCTGGTTTCTTTTTCGGTGATTTCCCACTCGGTTTTCCACCGGGGCCTTTGGATTGTTTTCCGCTAGCTTTCCCATCACGTGCCCCACTCCGGCCGGAGCGGTCTTTGCCGCCAGGCACGTCGCTTTGCTTGACTGCTTTTTCCGGTTCGGCATCTTCCAGCACGGTGAATAACTCCGGCAACGACGTGCGAGGCGCGAGGATGACTTCCTCGCCTTCAGTCACGCCAACGGGAAATTTTGCATCAGCAACAGGAGTCTCGATTTCGCGAACTTCGGTTTCGACATCATTGGTTGCTCCGGCAAAGACCCGACGGATCTCCGGGCCGGTCACTTTGTTAACGAATACAAATTGTTTGCCATTGCGGGCAACCAAAGCTTGCACTGGAATTTTTAGCACATCGTGGAGCACGTCGGAGATAATTTCGACTTCCGCGGTCAAACCTGGTTTGAGCCCCTCAGCGCTTGAATCGTCGGTTTCAATGTAGATGACCGCTGTATATTCGCGCAGGTCGGGTTGTCGCCAACTTGGTGAGTTCGGCACCGACGCCACCGATTTGACATAGCCATTGTGAAAACGACTGGATTTGCGACTGACCTTGATAACGGCGGGCATGTCGGCTTGAACGAGACCGATTTTTGATTCGTGAATCCGCGTGTCGACTTGCATCTGCGACAGGTCGGGCAATTTGATAATCGCCTGACGGTTGTCCACAGTCGCCCCTTCCTCAATCACGCGTTCCTGGCTACGGCGGCTGTCAGAGACCGCATAGATCACCTGTCCCGATTGCGGCGCGACGATCGTACATTCAGCGATCTGTTCGACGAGTTTGTCGTGCTTGGTTTTTTCGACTTCGGCTGTCAGCACGCAGGCTTCGTAGTTTGCCTTGGCTTGATTGAGCGCGGCCTCAGCTTTTTGTTGCTCGCGTACCAGTTCGCTTTTTGTTTGTTCGGCCTGGGATTTTTTTTCGGCGATATCGCGTTTGTACTGGAAATTTTCCAGAACGACTAGTTCCAACACAGCGGTCTGCAATTCCAATTCGGCCGTCGTCACAGCGACACGTTTTTGTTCCAAATCGTTTTGGTTGACATAGCCTTTTTTACTTTGCCGCTTGGCAAAGGCATACGCGTCCTTGCTTTGCGCCAGTTTTTCCTTGGCTAAAGTAATTTTGGACTCTGCGGCCGTCTTCAGGACGGGGTAATCGCCCAACTCATATTTTTCTAAATCGAGGGCTGCGAGATCTAGTTCCAATTGCGCAGTAGCAATTTCGCTGTCGTTTAGGTTTTGCTGAATCTGCACAGCGTCTTTGGCTTGGTCACGTAGCGACTCCGCTTGCTTGAGGGCGATGACCTGTTGGTCGAGATTGTCCTGATATACCGATGCGTCGAGTTTGACCAGCACCATCCCCTCGTAAGCTTGAGTCCCTTCGGGAACAATCGAGATGATTTTCGTTTGGCCTTGGACATTGCTGCTGAGCGTGACGTTGGAGGCACTGTCTAGGTTTCCGGTGGCGATGACCGAAATGCGGAGATCGCCCCGTTTCACCGGCGAGGTGACCAAGTCCGTCCGCACGGTTGTGCGCGAGAACCAATTCGGGAGCTTGCCCTCAACAGTGGCATACGCGACACCGCCGGCCACCAGGACGACAACGGTCAGTAAAAACAACGTCCCTTTACCGATTTTTCCGGTGCGGCTGGTTTTTCCAACACGGCCCGATCCACCTAGGCAGCCACGATTATTGGTGCGGCCCCATTTGGGAAAACGGGAGGAACTTTGACGACGGTGGTGGCGGATGTTGTGTGGCATCTGCTCACTTTCAGCAGGACGGACAGATTGAGGCGGGGAATTTCCAGGGCTAGTAGAATAAACCCCGGTGAGTGTGAAACGTTTCGGTCACCCGGCACGAATCGCAACATTAGTTATCGATCCTGCAGGCGCGAGTCGCTTCAGTCGTAATGACTATCATATCCAAGTTTGAGCAAATGTTAAGCGGATTTCCAGCAAAATTGGTTGCAGATCACTCGGTTTTTGCTTGTATGTCTAGTGTTTTGTAGGCAAACACAGCATTCTGACCAACCAGAAAAAGTCGGACTTGAGAAACGCTCCGGTGTCCCATAGGATGGGACAAAACCATGCCACGACAGTTTCCCTCCTTAGAATCGTCCCTCTGCGGCACGTCCCACCGAGACAACTCGACCGGCGTTATGCTACCATTTAGGTGGTTCAATCCGCAAATTCCGTCGGCACTGCTCGAAAAACAATGACGACAGTTCTGATTTACGGACGACGCCAACAGTACGCTGCTTCGGATTATGAAATTTCGACCGAATTCCCCATTCTGAAAAGATATACGACGCGAGGATTCACTCCCATGGCTTCCGCGGCAAAGATTGTACTGATCGAAGATGACCGCGAGATTCGGACGACACTCACCAGTGTGCTCGCCGCTGCCGGTTATGATATATCGGCTGCGCAAAACGGAATCGAAGGCCAAAAGCTAATCAAGTCCGCTGACCCCGATTTGATCATCACCGACATGATGATGCCGCAATTGGGTGGCTTCCCCGTGTTGGAGTTCCT
This sequence comes from Symmachiella macrocystis, assembly GCF_007860075.1. NCBI lineage: Bacteria > Pseudomonadati > Planctomycetota > Planctomycetia > Planctomycetales > Planctomycetaceae > Symmachiella > Symmachiella macrocystis. The sequence goes on along the minus strand of NZ_SJPP01000001.1, from coordinate 4,276,759 downwards.
CAAAAACTTAGACAATCCCCCGCCGGTGATCATGATCACAGCCAACGAAGGGGGACGCCACAAGGCGTATGCGGAAATGTTAGGGGTGGCGAATTACCTGCGCAAGCCATTCGCCATGGATGTGATGCTCGACGCCGTCGAAGAGGCCCTGAAAGAGGGTAAGAAGAAAGCTGATTGACGTCGAATCATCTGTTTTGAAATCACGCATCCGGCACTGGCGAACAAGACGCTGGTAACACCCGGGGCGGGTTGTGGAACCTGTAAGGAATTTCGCTATGCGTCGGCCCGCTGCACAGCACAATCACGACCATGCCTTTACCGCCATGAACGCGGACCGTGCCGAAGGGCTAACGGTGCACAGTCGCCGCAACATGCTCAAAGCGGGACTGGCGGGAATGGCCGGCCTGTCGTTGCCGCAATTATTACGAACCCGTGCCGCTGCCGCCGAAACCGGCCGCGCGATGGCGGGTGGCAAAAGCGTGATTCTGTTGTGGATGACCGGAGGTCCCAGTCATATCGATACCTGGGATATGAAGCCGAACCGGCCGTTCAATAATCGGGGTCCGTTTTCACCCATCAGCACCGCCCTGCCCGGCGTGCAAATTTGTGAACACTTGCCCAAGCAAGCGTCGATGCTGGACAAGTTCACGATCATCCGTTCGGTCGACGCTCGCAAAAGCAGCCACGAACCCAATCGCGTTTTTCAAACCGGCAACCGTTTGGCGGCACCGCGGACGAATCCGCTCGGCGACAAGTATCCGGCGATCGCCTCGGTCGTCTCGAAATTTCACGGTGCCAATCAGCCCGGCATGCCCCCCTATGTCGCCTTCATGCGGTCCAAGTCGCACATCGGTTACGCAGGATATTTGGGCAAACAATACGACCCCTTCATCGGCAACGAAGCATCGGACCTGCCGATTTATTCCTTACTGGGCGAGGATACAGGCAAGACGAGCGGCGCGAGCCTGTTCAATTTGCCGTTAGGTTTGCATCAAGACCGACTCGGCAGCCGCAGCGCACTGATGCGGGAATTTGACCGTTTGCGCAGCGACCTGGATCAATCCGGCTCGATGAGTGCGGTCGATACATTCGGCCAACAAGCGGTGGAGATGGTCACCGGACGCCGCGCGCAACAGGCATTCGATATTTCACTAGAACCGGATGACGTCCGCGCGCGTTACGGCAAACATCTGTGGAGCCAACAAGCGTTGTTAGCACGGCGACTCGTCGAAGCGGGAGTCAGTTTTGTCACGCTCGACTTGAGTTACCACACAGCTTCGGGCACATGGGACAACCATGGAATTCCCGGCGGCGTGTACGGGGGAATTTCCAAAGGCTTAAAGCCGCTGCTGCCGCTGTTTGATCACATCGTCACAACATTAGTCAGCGATTTGGATGAGCGCGGCCTGCTGGATGACGTGCTGGTGATCGGCATGGGGGAATTCGGGCGGACACCCAATATGGGAACACAAGGCAGCACCGACGGCCGCAATCACTGGCCGGTGGTGATGTCGATGGCACTGGCCGGCGGCGGAATGCGGCACGGACAGGTGATTGGCGCCACGGATCACAACGGCGGGCAAATCAAAGAACGTCCCGTCACGCCGGGAGATTTGGCGGCGACGATTTATAAGCACATGGACGTTCCCCTGGACGCCACCTATCTCGATCCCCGTGGTCGCCCGAACTTCATCGTCGATGAAGGTTCGCCCATTGCTGAATTGTTTTAAAGCAATGGTACCCTGATTCACGCAAGCCGTTTCAAAACCAACCGGAATTAGGGTGCCACTGGCTTTGCCAGTGCGAGACCATAAAAGTCGGAACTCCTTTCAAAGCACTGGCAGAGCCAGTGGCACCCGACGCACACACTAGACCGGAACAAGCACAGCTGGACAAGCCAGCAGTGGCACCCGGGGCAGCCGAGTTTTCAAACTGGTCCTATGCACATTGCCATCATCACTGCCGGCGGCGCGGGAATGTTTTGCGGGTCGTGTATGCACGACAACACCTGGGCGCGGGCTTTGCAAAATGCCGGGCATGAGGTCAGCTTAATCCCGACCTATACGCCGATTCGTGTCGACGAAACCAACGTCAGTACCGATCGCATTTTCTTCGGCGGGCTGAATGTCTATTTGGATTACCGCTTTCCAATCTGGCAAAAAATCCCCCGCGGATGGACGCGTTGGCTCGATTCCCCCGGACTGTTGAATCTGGTCACACGGTTCGCGATCAGCAACGATGCTCAGGAACTGGGCGCGCTGACCGTCGCCATGCTGCAAGGCAGCGACGGCCCCAATTTTCGCGAAACACACGAACTGGCCGATTTTCTCGGCCAAGACCTCCAACCGGATGTGATTTGTTTTAGTAACATCTTGCTCTCCGGCGCGATGCCCCGGCTACGCGAATCGTTTTCCGGCCCGGTGTTTTGTCTGCTACAAGGCGACGATATTTTTCTTGCCGATTTACCGGAGCCATTCGCCGGCCGTGCCTTGGAATTGATCAACAGTCACGGGCAATTGTTCGACGGATTTTTGACGCACAGCGATTATTACAGCGACTTCATGTCGGGCTTTTTAGGGCTGCCCAGGGAGAAGTTCATTCACCTGCCGTTGGGCATTGATCTGATGGGTCACGACGGCCAACCGTTACAGCGCGATGAACCGCCAACAATCGGTTACTTCGCGCGCATCTGTCCGGAGAAGGGGTTTGATCAACTGCTCACCGCGTTTGGATTGCTGCAAGAACGGCATCCGCACGTGCGGTTTCGTGCGGGGGGCTACTTGGGCAAACGGGATGCGGCGTTCTTCAAAAAACTGCAACCGGCAATCGATGCCTTGGGGCCGGCGTTTGAATTTGTCGGTAGTCCGGAAACGCATGCGGAAAAAGTCGCGTTCCTCAAGTCGTTGGATATTTTGTCGGTACCGACGACTTATCACGAGCCGAAGGGTATCTACGTGTTAGAGGCATTGGCCAACGGTGTCCCCGTCGTGCAGCCGCGGCACGGAGCGTTTCCGGAATTGATCAATGCTTCAGGCGGCGGCCTATTGGTTGATCCCGATGACCCGCAAGCCTTGATGCAGGGTTGGGAATCGTTGATCCTGGACCCTACACATCGACTGAAGTTGGCACAGGCGGGGCATACCCACGTGCATGAGCGGTACGGCACCGATGCGTTGGTCGACGACAGCGTGCGGATTTTTCAAACGGCCACCGCTGATATGGCATCTGCTGGCGCAAGCGGTGTTTCCACAGCCCCCGGCATTGCCGAGGAACGCTAACCCAACAGTCCATCGATCGGTACGCCGGTGTAGATATGGTGTGGGCGTCCGGTGTCATCGTACCACGCCGCTGTTTTGGGAATACCCAGTGCGTGATAGATGGTGGCCGCCATGTTGTCCGGTGTCTGTGGGTCGGCTGCGGGATAGCCGGCTTGTTTGTCCGACGAGCCGATGACGGTCCCACCGCGGACACCTCCGCCGGCAAAGAAAACCGATTGTACCGCTCCCCAGTGGTCACGGCCCGGACCAAAAAAGCTGTCGGTCAAATGTGAAATTTTCGGCGTCCGGCCGAATTCGCTCCCCATGACGATCAGCGTACTATCAAATTGACCGCTGTTTTTCAGATCATCCATCAGCGCGCACAAGGCTCGGTCGGTGGGCGGGAAGAGTTTGTCCCTCAGTCGCGGAAACGCATCGCCGTGCGTGTCCCAGGTTTCGTTGTTACCAAGATTGACCTGCACCAAATTCACGCCCGCCGACACAAGGCGATAAGCCATCAACAACGACCAGCCAAAACTGTTGCGGCCGTAACGTTCTTGGATTTTGTCATCAGCGCGGGTCACATCGAAGGCCTGTTGGACTTTGTGATTGGACAACAGCGAGATGGCGGATTGACGATGCAGATCGTACGACCGGCCTTCGGCCGATCTCTCCATCGCCCGCCGTTGGTCATCAATCGAAGCGAGCAAATCCAATCGGCGATCCATGCGTTTGGGCGATAGCCCCTGTGGCAGTTTTAAGTTGGGTGCTTGATAGGTACGGGCATCCGGACTGCCGGGCGGTTTTTTGGACTGGTTGGGAAAGGTGTATTCCGGATAGGCACCCCGCCACATGGGATCGCCATAGGGAGACGCTTCGATAAAAAACGGATCACGGCGACGGCCCATCTGCCCGCCATAGGCACCGGGAATCACGCCGCCCGACCAATGCACGAGTCGCTCGGGCAAGACGACCGCCGGCGGCAGGTTATCGTTGCGCGGTGGCAAGGCATCCCCGACCATGGAAGCAATGGAGGGCCAATCGCCCGGACGCGGTTTGCGGTCTCCCACAAATCCGGGATTGGTCACGGAGCGACCGGTGAGCATATAATAATGACCGAGCGTGTGTCCGTTGGTGGGATGCGTCAACGAACGGACGACCGACCAGTCGTTGCTCCGCTGCGCCAACAACGGTAGATGTTCGCAGATTTCGATTCCCGGTGTCTGCGTGGCAATCGGCTGAAAGTCGCCGCGAATTTCGGCAGGGGCCTGCGGCTTGAGGTCGAAACTATCTTGTTGCGCTAAGCCGCCGGATAAAAAGATATAGATGCACGCCTTAGCGGTCGGTTCCACGGCGGCGTATTTTCCCTCGACCCGTGTCGCTGCATGCAGCGCGTCGAGGTGATTCATTCCCAGACCGAGCAATCCCACCGCACCGGCCTGCAATGCAGTCCGTCTGGCGAACACCGGATGTTGTGCTGCTTGTGGGTTGTATCCGCTCATCGGGCACGTCCTGCAAGGGTGGAAATTCCGGTTCCTGCACAAAGTCTTTTACTCATTATGCGCTGTTGATGCGTTGCTCGCAATTACAAGATAAATCAACCTGCAAAATGCGCGATGTTTTCATCAAGTTCCTCTTGGCAGTCTGCGGCGTTGTCGTTATAAATCGCCGCTGCTCGCCGCGAGCATTGTGTTGGAATTCGATTCCAAGCATCTTGCGGCAGCCACTTCCAGTCTCTCAAAAACACCGACTACTCAAAACTCAATCGAATGTTGTGTGATCCTCAGCATGCGCTAGCAAGCTGTGTATCGCCAATTCCCCGGTCTTCGCACGCCGGTTGCCCGCATTCATCGTGGGCCGACCTGCTCCCCGCGATATCGAACGGGAAAGGAGTCCTTACGTGTCTTCCCCTCTGCGAATCATGATGTTTTGTGCTGTAGGCGCGATGGCGTTTAGCCATTCGGGTTGCACTGCGGTTCCCCGCAATCAGTTGTCGCAAAGCCAAAACCGGGCGCGGCAATTGTACGAACAAAACCAAGCCTTGGCCGCCGACCGCCAACAAATCCATAACCAAGCTGCCACGCTGGCTGCTCAGCAGCAACAATTGGAGCAAGAACTCCAATCGCTACGCGTGGCCAAACAAACGGATGAGCAATTGTTGGTCAGCGCTCAAAGTGAACGGGACAAATTGCGGTCGCGGTACACGAATCTGTTAGACACCACTCGCAATGCGGCCAACCCGCTCTCGGCTGAATCGACGCGGCAGTTTCAAGATTTGGCCCGTCGCTACCCGAACTTCGAATTTGATCCGCAAACCGGCGTGAGCAAGTTTCACTCCGATGTCTGGTTCTCTTCCGGTAGTGCCCAAGTGCAAAAGAATTCGCAAGAACTGCTGACAGAATTCTCTAATATCTTAAATCAAGGGGATGCCCAAGATTTGAATATCTTAGTTGTGGGTCACACCGACGATCGACGCATTGCGAAAGCGAGCACGAAATCCAAACACCCCAGCAACTTGCACCTTTCCGCCCACCGTGCGATTAACGTCTGCGACTCTCTGGCAAGCCACGGGTTGCGGCGTGAACGGATGGGGATTGCCGGTTACGGCCCGTACCAACCCCTGGCCCCGAATAAAGATAACGAGTCGCGACAGAAAAATCGTCGCGTCGAGATCTTCGTATTGGCCCCCAATGCACCGATCGCCAGCCTGAGTTCGGATAACAGTATTCAGTAGTTTTCCGCCGTTTTCCGCGGATTTGTTAAGTTGCGAGAGTATTCCACCTGGAGATGGCCTTGCCAGGATTCCGAAATATCCTCAATATACCGCCGCACAATCCAGGGACGGAGCTACGGATCGCTGATGACAGGACAGGCCACACGACATGACGTTCGGTCCAACGCTTCCGTTGCGCCACATGGCGACAAGAACGTTCACCCTCCGCTGAAAGGCCCCAGTCAACTTTGGGTCAATCGGCAACGGGGCGCGGTTCCAAGACAGTCCGCTGCCCAGAAGACGTTTTTGTTTTCGGTGATCATTCCCGCATACAACTACGGTCGCTTTGTCGGACGGGCCATCGAATCGGCGCTGCAGCAAAGCGGCGATGACTTCGAAGTTCTGGTTGTGGACGATGGCTCCACGGACAACACCCGCGAGGTCGTTGCCCGGTATGAGGATCGTGTCAGCTATTTCCACCACGAGAACCGTGGCCAGTCCGCCACGCGCAACCGAGGCATCGATCTAGCCCACGGCCGCTATCTCATTTTCCTCGACGCCGACGATAAACTGTTGCCCCATGCACTGGCGCACTTACGCCGTGAGGTACAAGCGCATCCCGAAGTCGGCATGGTGTTCGGCCAGCATTTTGCCGTTTGTGAGGAAGGCATACGCGTCTCGGGTAAGCTGCACCCTGAAATGGGGGAGCCGATGGAAAACTTCCGTGACTTCCTGGACCGCAAATTTGGCATTTGCAATGGCACCGCTGCTGTGAAGCGCGATGTCTTTGACTTCATCCGTTTTCCCGAACATATTCGCAACGGCGAAGACCTGCCCGTCTTTGCTGCGACGTTGTTACATTTCCCCTGCCGCTCGATCAATGAGACGTTGCTGGAAGTCAATGCGCATGACGGGCGTGTGCGGCGAAATATCCAAGCCATCCGCGAGACCGCCGAACAAGTGATCGACGAATTGTTCGATCCGGCGCACATGCCGCAACCGGCTTTGCGGTACCGCAAATTGTTCGCCGCGCGAAAATACCTCTCAATGGCCCGGTCATTTTATCGCTCGGGATATTACGCGGAATCGCGCAGCTATTTTCGCAAAGCGGTGGCGACACAATGGCGGCGCTTGCTGAATACCACCGCCGTTGCTCGCTACGTCAAAAGCTTTATCCGCCAAGGCTTGGCAAAATTCGGTCTCGATCCGCAAACCCACAGCTAAGCGCGTTGTCCTGCACTGTCATCGTGCATCCGGCGAACGCGCATCGTTTATGCTGCTCTTGAGCCCCGCTTCGTGCTCCGATAAGCTTTCCGGCGAGGATTCATAAAATCACTCGTACGGATATTGGTTGGAGATACGGCATGACTACGACTGCGGGAAAAATCATTGTGCTCACCGGCGTCACCAAGGGCTTAGGCCGTTCGCTGGTCGATCGATTTGTCGAAAGTGGACAGACTGTCATCGGTTGCGGCCGCTCCCAAGGTCCTATTAACGAATTGCGATCACTCTACGGTGCACCGCACCATTTCTCCACCGTCGATGTCAGTCGCGACGACAGCGTCCGTGCCTGGGCAGAAACTGTACTCGACAAATACGGCCCGCCCGACATCCTGATCAACAATGCGGCGATCATGAACGAAAGCGCTCCGTTGTGGGAGGTGTCCGCCGAGGAATTCGACCGACTCACCGCCATCAATATCAACGGCGTCGCCAATGTGATCCGCCAGTTTGTTCCAGCAATGGTGGAACGGACAGCGGGCGTCATCGTGAACTTGAGCTCCGGCTGGGGCCGCGCAACCGGACCGGATGTCGCGCCCTATTGCGCGACGAAATGGGCCATCGAAGGCCTCACGCAAGCACTAGCCCAGGAACTCCCCGAAGGCATGGCAGCCGTGCCGCTCAACCCGGGAATCATCAACACCGATATGCTCCAGATTTGTTTTGGAGACTCGGCGAATCGCTTTGGTACCGCCGAGGAGTGGAGTCACGCCGCCGCCGAATTGATCCTGGGCATCGGCCCCCAAGACAACGGCCGGCAACTAACGGCCGCGTCGTAATCACGCCGCTGCTGACAACGCCCGCACTAAGAACCGTTGAGGCTACATAGCGGCGATTTTTTCGTAGACCGACAGCGACGTGCGCACCGCCAGCCCAAGGGTGATCAATAGTCCCACCGTTGCGACCCCTTTTAACCACATTGGAACGGCGCGCTGGCCCGTTAAGTCGGGGCGTGTTGCCAGCCACAACATGGCGCCGGCCAAAATGGGGAAGCCGACCACAACCATCGCCTGTGCGAAGATGATCAGAGTGACCGTGTTGAAGTCAAACGCCTTGATCGCTACAGCAACGACCATGCCGGTCAGCAGTGCGAGGATCGTGCCCACCTTCGGACCTTTGGCATCCATGTCGCCGCCGAATCCCAAACCGTCGGACAGCATCGAGCCGCCGATCATGGCATTGACCATAAACGAACTGAATGCGGCGCTAAACAGCCCCATGCAAAACAGGCTTTTGGCCAAAAACGCGTGCTCCCCGAACAGCGGTTCCAATTGCAGAGCGACATCGGTCGCCGATTTGAGGTCGCTGCCGGCCATTTTTCCATGCAGCACCGACGCGGCTGTGAGCATGATCATCAAGGTGATCGTCCCCAACACGGCGATGCCGACGGAGGAATCAATCGCTCCTTGACGGAGATTGGCGGTTGTCCAACCTTTTTTGCGAACCAAATACGATTGGTAAAACGCTCCAGCCACGGAGAACGTCGTCGCAAACAGGCCGATCAGCGGCGCGAATCGTGTCATCATGTCGACGCCCTCTTTGGATTCGGGGAGACTGGGAATCAAACCCCGCGCGATGTCCGCCGGTGACGGGGCGGCCAAGATGAGATTGGCAGCGAATCCGACGAACATTAAACCGACCAGGAACATCATCATCTTCTCGACCGGTTTATACAGATTTTGAAAACCGAGCAGGACGCAGATAATCACCGCATTTAAGCCGATCACCAACAGATTTGGCCAGGTGGTCAATTTGGCGAAAAAACCGGCATCGGCGGCAACGGCCGCATCAGCGTTTTGCACAAACGGTTCAATGGCGGCCAGCACGCCGAGGTTGTTGCCGAACTGAAAACAGGCGGCGATTAGAAACAGCGAGATACCCGCCAGCGCAGCCACGGGACGACCCGCGCGGCGAGCCAATTCGTCACACAACGTCTCATCCAAGACGACACCCAGCCTAGCCGAGAGCGCTGTCATACCCATCATCAACAACACCGCAATCGCCAACACCCAAATCATGCTGTAGCCGAATTCGACGCCGATACGCGAACTCGTCAAAATGCTGCCCGGTCCGACAACCACTGAAGCAACAATGATCGCCGGTCCGACGGCGCGAAAGATACTGAAAAACCCGGAAGCGGCTGGACGTGGTTCGTTCATGGTGTTGCTCTTCTGTAGGACGGCTGTAAATCACTCGCCGCCATCATAACAGCAACACCCAAGCAAACCCATCGCACGCCCGCAAAACAGGAAGCTGACTTATGTTCCCGGCAACCGACGATTACAATGCCGCTTTGGCTGCAATAGGCAATTCTCGTCTCACATTGAGGTCAAACTCAAACCCGCCATAAAGGAAGTTGTGATGTCTCGTCATCGTCTGACAGTTTGTCGTATGTTGTTCCTGCTCTGCGGCCCGCTGTTGTCCGCCTGCAATTCCGCCGCCGACAAACCAATCGACCCGCCCGCTACGACCGAAGTAGAAACCCCGGCGCCAGTCGTCGAGGAACCGCCGTTTGAATTGGAAGAGGGCTTCGTATTCCTCGCCAATCACGAAGACATGAGCGAATTCACCGTCCCGGTCGGTGAGGCAGCAACGTGGTCCATCGAAGGACACACCATTCGCTGCGGCGGCCGCCCCCGTGGGTACTTAGCCACCAAGAAGAGTTACCGCAACTTTACGCTGCGGCTCGATTTTCGCTATGAGCGGCCCAAGAACCTGAAGGACGACGACAAGTTCAAAGGGAATACCGGCTATATGATGTACATCAACAACGACAACACCCCCTGGCCGGCCTGCGTTGAGGTGCAGGGGAAATATGTACAACTCGCAAAAATCGTCGCCATCGGCGGCGCGGACGCCGTCGAAGCGACCGACGACGAGGAAGCCCGCATCCAACACCGCAAACCGGCCGGACAATGGAACAGCCTGGAAATCCAATCCCAAGACGGCGCACTGTTGTCGATTCTCAACGGCGTAAAAATCGCCGAAAGCCAACCCGGCCCCCTCACCGAAGGCCCAATTGGCTTCCAAGCGGAAGATTGGAAAATCGATTTTCGTAACGTGCGGATTCAGGAGAATTAAGCAACGTAACGAGTCGGTAAGTGGCAATTTTCTTAGCCACAGATGGAACACAGATTAAACACGGATTTTCCAGGATGCACATCGAAAATCCCAAACCGACCGCTTGCGGTCGCATTGTGCGATCCTTGCTGGATGAGGCACCGGTGGAGGTGGATTGAGATGCAATCCTGTGTAGATCAGACCGCCGCCTGACGCGAATCATGATTTAGAAACTCTCCGAGCCAATGCGGAGACATCAGATGCAACTTGTCGGCAATGACAGCTATCATATCTTCCCGTCACTCATCTATGAGTGCCAAGATATGAGCACGATCAAGCGAGAATGGGCCGAGCGAAGAACCGATGGCTGGCATTTTCAACCGGGTCAGTTTGGTGGGGGTATCCTTGCGCAGCCGCGAGATATTCCCGAACGCAGCCGGAACGGATTCGCGAGACCAGACGGTCTGGATGCCAATTTAATGTATCCTCATGGTATGGTTTTAGGAAACGAGGCCGGAGAAAAGCTGTCGAATTATGTTAATTATTTTTTGCCGATACAGCCTCCTGCATTCGCCATCGACGCAGGATTGGCGAAACGTTATCGCACTCCCACCGTGGCTTTTACTGCTGAGCATGCGGATTGCTTGACCGACGAGCGTTATCTATTAGTTCTTCCCAAAGTAAAGCGAAAGACATTGAAACTGTTGGACCAGCTTCCCGTCTGGCTTTCATATTTCGGAATTGATTTAGACCTTTCCTCCTCGGTCGTTCCCCAAGAACTCCGCGACGAAATGCATGATTGGTTTGATGATCCGGATCGCACGATGTGGGCATTTCCGATAAGCGGAGGCGAGCCGAATGCCGCTTGGCAGTTGGCGGTCATCTACTACATTGCCTTGCATTGGGATGTGAACATCACGGGGTTGAACAATATTCATTTCATTGCGAATATTGAAGGCCGACCGAATTTTCGCAAGAACTGGACATCCAACAGGTAGCTTGCCAGAGGCTTGTCCAAGCTCACCTGCGAGTTGCCACTAAGGCAAACCGATTCGAGTACTCAGTCGAAGGAACTCCTAGTGAAACCACTACGCAAACTGCTCGCGGCAGCGATCACGGTCCTCTCGCTGGCGACCGTTGCCTGGACGCAATTTCCCGGGGGACCGCCACCGGCGCGGCGGCACACGACGACGCAGTCGACCGGGAAACTGCAGCTCGTTCCTGACACTCAAAAACCGCCGGGAAAGAATAGCGTGTCGATCCAGGTCGACGGTGACGTGCGCGTGATTCGCGCCAACGGCATCCCGAATCATTCGACCGGGGCTTTCCCCAATCGCGGGAATCCGCACCGCATCACTGCACAAAAATACTTGTTCCGCATTCCGGCCGAGCCTGAACAAGCCCGACGGATTACGCCGCTGGGATTGCAGGACTTTGGTATTGCCGTCAACGGCATTCCGTTTGATCCGGGAGCAGCAGAGTTTTTTCTCGGGAATCGGCAAAGCGGTTGGCAATACGAAGCACTGTCGGGAGCGGTTCGATTGGGAATCGATGGAAACTACGCCCACGTGCAACCGACAGGCGCTTACCATTATCACGGACTGCCCACGGAGTTGCTTGAAATACTTGGACTCAAAAAGCAGAGCCATTCTCCGTTGGTCGGTTGGGCAGCGGACGGGTATCCGATCTATGCCGTTTATGGCTACGCCGATGCTGAGAATCCCGAAAGCAAAGTAAAAGCACTCGCCTCAAGTTATCGTTTGAAATCAGGACGTCGCCCCAGCGGCCGCGGCGAACCGGGCGGTCAATACGACGGCACATTTGTCGCCGATTATGAATTCGTCGAGGGCGCGGGAGACCTGGACGAGTGCAACGGCCGCTTTTGTGTCACGCCTGATTTTCCCGAAGGGACGTATGCCTATTTTCTGACCGAAGAGTGGCCGGTGATCCCTCGAGCCTTCAGCGGCACCCCCTCCCGCGACTTCGAACGCCGCCGCCCACCCAGTGGTCGTGGCCGCCGTCCGCCACCGCGACGTCGGCGTTAGTCGTGGGCAATCTGGCCGACTGGCGGGCGTAAGACACATGATAACGCGTACGAGGGGCTGATAGGAGTTAATCGATGTACTTAGAGTTTTGGATAGTACTATCAGCAATCGTTTGGTTTGGCGTCGAGTTCGGTTTCCGCAACCGCGGAATTCGAGTGACCGTCCAAACTTTGCTTGTGATCGGGTTCTGCATGCTAGCGTTTGCAGGAGGAGGATACATCGGGTCGCTGAACGGAAACATCCAGTCAAACAATATCCTGAAGAATCTAACGCGCGGACTGGTGGCCATTACCAGCGAAGATGAGCACGACCCTGCGTTGATGGTAGAGCGACTGGAAATTCTCAACGAAAAAGTCATCCCCACCTACGAAACAATCTCCTCCTCACGCGAAGCCGTGGAAGGTTTTTTAAAGACCTACGACATTGAATACGAAGCAGAGATCCCCATCGGTGATTCGCAACAGTAAGTGAGTCAAGATACAGGGTGGCCCACAAAGATTCTTTGTGGGCCGACGAAGTCGGCAGGAGGTGTTTTGTTTTTTAAGCGTGATTCTCTGCCAGAACTCCTGCGGCTGCGCCGCCCCGAAAGAATCTTTCGGGGCCACCCGGGAGCTTTCATCCCAACCTACTGCACTTATGTATCATGAGGTTTGTCCGCGGAATTGAATCGTCACACATTGGGCGTCATTCGCACAATGCGGGCCGTCACCAATCAGTTGTGGTGAAACATGAATAAGGCAGCCATCGGGATAATGGGCCGGAGCATAGTTGTGCATCAACAAAATACCGCACAGGTCCATTCCGGAAGTTGAATAGACGATGACATCTGGCTTTTTGGCAATTGCAGCGGCGAGACCAAGGAATGCACGCGGATTCCCTGCGTTGTACGATAACAGCGGCAATACGTGAACGGGGAGTCCACCAATAATGGCAGCGGCATCATCTGCTGAGATGTCGGCGTTTTGAGTGAGCCATTCGATGACAGTTGGTTGGCGAAATAAACGACGACGCACGGAATCCAGGCTGGCTGGTTGGGCGATAATACAGCTTACTCTTTCTAGCTTGTAGTGATGGAATATCTCCCCAGAGAGAGCTTGGCGTTCGGCCTCGTCAGCGACGTGCAGACACCAGAAACGCGAGGAATCGAGTTCGATCTTTTCGAAAGTGGATTTCATCATTCAAGCAGTCTCCTGCGAGGCGTTGCCAGATTGCGCGCGACCCGGCGAGCGGCGGCTCGCTGGTTGCATTCAATTGCCACACAGGGCAAGGCATAGGGCAGGCTTATTCCTTTACTACGGGCTTACCAAAACGCCACCAAGGCTTAAGACTGCGAATGTGTTTTTCATTCTTGCTAGCTTCAGAGGTTTGATCTGGGAGATCAAGTGGGCGAATGCCTGAATTACGAGTCGGATGTTCTTGCGAAACGCAACCATCTGCAATCGTGAGAAAATAGCCACCGGCGTCACGGATATTTTGGTTGTTTTGTTCTGCCAAGCTAACCTCGGCATCGATGAATTCAGCAAAACCCGGAGAGCATTGCGTCCCCGATTGGTCATTCTCGACATATTGGTGAACTGGGCTGTCGAAACGACCGTCTGCAATAAAGTAATTGAATGTATAACCTTGATGTCCTAGAAAAACGAATGCCTTTTTATCCAATTGCCAATTGACGTGGCATTCGTGTATGAGATCCTGAGCAAATTCCTGCAATTGATCGTAGTTCTCGAGTGATGCGACATTCGATCCACAGAAAAGATCTCCATTCGAGATGCCCATGATGTGAAGAAACGCACGATAGACTGCGGGAAATCGAATGTCGAGGCGAGACTCAACCGCTAGGATTTCTTCGAGCGCGTAACCTGTGAACGATCGTTTTTTAGCTTCGTACTCCGCACGATCTTCGGGTGTAGTATTGATGTAGCGATACGGAGGCTCATCGGCAATTGCAATAAGTCGCCGCCGAATCGTATGAATGAAAGCGTCCGCATCCTGATCTCCCGTGCACGGTATATGAGACATTATTGCGACTCACCTAGTTCCAGTGTTCAACTCATTCATAATAGGTTAACCAGACGTCTCCGGGGCCAGTTTCCATTCCGTGCCATTGAGAAATGTCTCATACCGGTCCTCCGTGGCAACATCCGCACCTCCCATTTTAACTACGTCTAGCTTATTTACCAACACCCCCAGTCCGTGTTCATCATCCCAGCAACAATCGAAGCAGAGCCCGATGTCGGAGACTCCGCCGCGCGACGCTTCGTGGACGACCACACAATCCAGCGCAATCAATGCACGCAACTGGTCGGTGTTGTCAATTACCGGGAAGTCTTTGTCCAAGTCATCAAGGCTGTCGTCCGGTGGGGAATATGCTTGGAACACTTGGCGGTATTCATCAACATAAGGAACATACCATTCCAGGATCGCTTGCAGGGAATTGCCAACAATCTCCGCACGATGCCCGTTGAAAAACGAAAGAGCTTCGCACTGCCAACCCGTGGGTTGCTCGTTGCCCATGCGGTTGTGGACCAACAACGGGAAAGATGCCTGCGAAAGGTCCGTTGATATTGGGATGCGTTGTTCAGTGGATGCGTCGCATGAGGCGAGTTCCGGAATGGTAATCTGCGAACACCACTCCTCGCATTCTGCGTCCCATTTCAAGTCGGTTAGGTCTAGATTGTCCGTCATAGCGGCGCCCCTGCCGGAGTAAATTGCGTTTTGCTCTGCTAGAATATTCCAGAATAACACCATTCGCAGGGTGGCCCAAAAAGATTCTTTGTGGGCCGACGAAGTCGGCAGGAGGAGCTTTGTTTTCAGCGTGATTCTCTGCCAAAACTCCTGCGGCTGCGCCGCCCCGAAAGAATCTTTCGGGGCCATCCGTGGCAAGACATGTGAAAAACGAGAAAATCATTGTTAAGATACGACTTGCGAGAATCGAGTAACTGCACGTTAGGCTACAAACTTATAGCCGACAGGTGAGACACCGTCCATTTTATTAATAAGTTAGCCTGACTCTGTGATGCCGCCCTACGCAAGAGCGTTAGACATTCTCCGGACTATGCGAGTGGGGGACACTTTCAACGTCCACTTGTGTGACGGAACCATTCGCGTTGTGCACAACATCGCTTGGGGCTACGACGTCGGTGAGACGGTGGCCCACATCACGACAAATATCAGCCCGGAGCCCAATTGCCCGCACGAGATTGATTTCTTTTTGGCGGACGAGATCGATCGAATCGTCGATGCAGAGACTGGCGGAGTTCGTTTCGTGTGTGATGATGAGAGGGCTAACTAGCCGCAGCAGCCGTCTCCATTGGATAGACCGTGATGCAAACCTTCAGAGCAATCGACATCGGCTGGCCGGACTCTGTAGGAATCGATCACGGCGAAGGTTGGATCTGCTTCCAATGGGAGGATCACTTGTACGGCCGCGAAGGGCTGACGATCGATATGTATGGGCATTGCTCTCGGAACATGCCGTTCCGTTCCGGGATTGGCCTTGTGGACTACGTAGTGCATCGCGATAGCATCACCTTGCGGTTCGCGCCAGAGCTGGCAAAAAAGTTGGAACTGGACGAGGAGATTGAGATCCGATTTGACCTCGCCGATAGCGAGTTCGAAGGTCTGAAAGCTGCCATGGAATCGGTGGGTGGATTTTAGCGGCTACACCTGACTTTCGAGGACGAGTGAACTCGCGCTACAGCGGACATGGCCCGCCGCTTCTTGGTACAATTAGGCTTATTCTCGGTGGTCTGGTTCACCTCGGGCAGTCTTCACGAAGCGGGTACTAGCGCAAAAATCTGGTTTCACGCCGTCGCAGGTCAAATCTTATGCCACTTACATTTCACAACCTTGGCTTTGTGCTATCCCACATTTACGAATTTCCCCGTTGGTGTGCCGTCTATCTACCGACAGTCGATCGGTATGAGGCTGATACTCAATGTATCGTCGCGGTTCCAACCACCCACTCCGAGGCCGAAGAGGATACACTTCATCGCCTTTGCCTAGCGCACGGTTTTAAGAACTGGCTCAATATCGCTGTGATTTCGGACACTTGCGATGACGCAGCGGATCAGACCGAGCCCGCACTTATTGCTGTCTTCAATCAGGACTGCCGCGAAGGTGAATGGCTGTGGAGAATGATGGATTTCCGAAATCCAGATTCCTCGCCATACAGAACTTCATGAATGGACCGCGACATTTCAAACACAGCCATGCCGTGCCCTGTCAAATCTTGATCTTGGGGTAGCCGTTTCCGTAGTCCGCGAACACTGGCGGACTAGCCGCCAGTGGCACTCCACTTTTTAACTTTGACATGCCACTCGGTTGCGGTAATTTACTTCCCGCAGGGCGACCCACAAAGATTCTTTGTGGGCCGACGAAGTCGGCAGGAGGTGGATTGTTTTATGTGTGTTTCTCTGCACGTCCTCCTGCGGCAGCGCCGCCCCGAAAGAATCTTTCGGGGCCACCCGTGACGTACGAAAACCAGGACTAATGCTCGCCGTCCGTCGCATGTTTGTTCCAATTCAACGAACGCAATTCGTTCTGAATCGCGGGATCGATTGGCATCGCAAAATCGTCTTGGTACCAAACGACGGTCAGCGCGGAATAGTCTTTGCTCGGATCACGCGCCGGCTTCACCGACGTGAAGCATCCGATGCAACAGACAAACGGAATCCATTCCGGCAGCCGCTGTTGCAGTCCCTCTTCCCAATCCCCAAGCCGTTTTTCGATATCCTCGCGGATCTGATCCATGTCACCAGGAACACGAACATAATCACGACGATTCGGTGCAATCAAATAGGGGTCACCGATGCTGCCCGCCAACTTTCTGGCAAAACTCAAGTTATGTTCGATTCCCCAATCGTTCGCCACCCGATTGGGTGTCCCTTCGAGCAGACCACGGTAGGTCCGTTCCTGATACAACTGCTCCAAAATAATGTCACGGCCCGAATCGAGTGTGAGCTTGCAGGTCAAGTTGTAGGAAACATCGAATTCCACTCGTTTTTCCATTCCTACCAGAAAAGACGTTCGGTCACAGGGTGGCCCACAAAGATTCTTTGTGGGCCGACGAAGTCGGCTGGAGGAGCTTTGTTTTCAGCGTGATTCTCTGCCAAAACTCCTGCGGCTGCGCCGCCCCGAAAGAATCTTTCGGGGCCACCCGTGGACTAAATCACTTCTCGCCCGCAAACTGCAACGCGTACAAATCCGCGTCCTTCATCACAAATCTTAACCGCACTGGTTTGCCGGCGAGTTTGCTGACGTCTTTGTTTCCCTTCCAACTGGCGGCGCGGCTGATTTCGTTGCCGATTAGCTCTTGGGATTCCTTCAGCGTGAAGCCGGGGATGGGTTTTCCGTCGGCGTCTTGGATTTCGACGCGGATGCCGCCGGCTGCGGAGGTGGCGAAGTTGAGGTCCAGTTGGTTGCCGGAGAAGATCAGCGGCTTGGTGATCATTTCGCCGCCGGTGTACGGGGCGCGGACCGAGGCGAAGCCGTCGAGGCGGATTTCGTAGCGACGCATGTGGGCAGTCGGCTGGCCGTAGTTTTGGTTGACGTAAAACGACATCGTATCATCGCCGGTTTGCACCACGTTCAGCGCGGGGTAGTTGGTCCGCGAGACCCAGTTCTCTAGGCCGATGCCGGGGCGGACGAAACCTTCGGGGAAGGTGCGGCTGTATTGGTCGCCGCCACGGGTGGTGATCAGCACGCCGTCGCTACAGTCATTGAAGTAACCGGGATCAACACCGACTTCTTTGGCTTGTTCGGGTGTGAGCACGCGGCGTCCGGGGAAGAAGCGGGCGGCGATGCCGACGTAGATGTGCGGGGCACGGAAGTACGGAGAGGTTTGATTCGTGTAGAGATGTTCGATTGGTCCGCCGTCATAGCCCATCAAGACCGGTTCGGTCCAGGTGAGGAAGTCTTTGGAGGTCGTGCGGGAGATACGGCGGACACCATCGACGAAGACGCGGAAGTAGCAGACGTATTGGTTTTCGGATTCGGACCACATTGGCACGTTTTGGGAATCGAAGGCCCCTGCGGTGATGACCGGTTCGTCTTGCAGCTTTTTCCAGCTGAGACCGTCGGCGGAAACGAACGGAACCAGTCCGGTTTTGCGCGTGCCGGCGAGTGCTTTATACCGCTGGTCGGCGGGGACGTCGGGCCGCGTGTCGAGCATGGGGCAGAAGTTGTGCGAAAAAGGTGCGTGATCGGCCAAGATGACGTTGTTGTCTTTGGAGCCTTCGACCTCGAAGAGGCCCAGTTTGGGTTTGGTCCAGGCGATGCCGTCGGTCGATTCGGCGACACAGGTGACTTCGGAATTGCTCCCGTCGCGGCGGGCTTGCGGCAAGCCACGGTAATAGGCACGGTAGGTGTCACCATCTTTGATGATCGTGCAGTAGCCGCAAAAAGCGCCTTCCCAAGGGGCGTCGAATTCCACGGCGCTACCCATGTCGCGGGGGCGGTTGAGGACCAATTGGGCGTCCTCCAATTCGCCGATCAGATGGCGGTCGACAAACAGTTCACGTCGCGAGCCGATATCGATGGGTTCCTTGGCAACGACATCGCCAGCCAACAGGGCGAAGTACAAGCCCAGCAACATCGACAATCCAGGTTTCGTAAAGCGTTTCATCGGTGTAAGCTCCGCGTTTGATTCAGGGGCATTCATTTGTGGAATTCTTTAATTTCCGAAGCTAACTGGAATATGTTGAAGTTGCAACCAGTTCGCAGAAACAAGACACTGTGCCGCTACGGAATTCAACGAACCTAGCTGCCTGGATAGGGGTCTCTCTACAAGTCGTTTCAAAACCATCTGCCGCGTCCGACTAATAATGGAGCTACGAGTTTCGAGATGGCGCGTAACCGGGTTTTGAAACGAGTTCGATAAACATTGTCGAGAATTTGTGAAGTTGCCCCCGGAACGTTGAATTGAGATACTGCCTATTCCCGATGCAAACGCTTAGACGCACCTGTTCTCCATGATGGGATGCGATGGTGAATGTAACAACAGCGGAAGAGACGATCGATCATGGGCTGGGAAGCTTGGTATACGCTGGCGGTGACGGCACTGATTGTTGGCACGCTGGCCTTTGGACGCGTGGGGGCTGACATTGTCTTTGTCGGTGGCGTGACGCTATTAATCGCGGCTGGGGTCATTACCGAAAAAGAAGCCCTGCAGGGTTTGAGCGAACCGTCGTTGGTAACGATTGGTGCGTTATTTGTTGTGGCGGCCGGCTTGCAGGAAACCGGTGCGATGGCATTTCTGTCGCAGTATGTCCTTGGCAAACCGTCGACGGAGCGCGCTGCGCAGGCGCGGATTATGCTTCCCGTCGCGATCATGAGTGCGTTTTTGAACAACACCCCCGTTGTAGCCGTCATGATGCCGGTGATTGGGGACTGGTCCAAAAAGTATGGACAGTCGGTCTCGCGATTGCTGTTGCCACTCTCCTATGCCGCCATTCTGGGCGGCACGTGCACGTTAATCGGCACCAGCACAAACATGGTGATCAACGACCTGTTGATCAAAGCGGGCAACCCCGGTTTGGGGATGTTTGAGATTGCCTGGTTGGGGCTGCCGGTCTCATTGATTGGCATTGCCTATGTGATTCTGTTTTGTGGACGACTGTTGCCGGATCGTCGCCCGGCAATCAGCCATGGAGATGACGCGCGGGAATACACAATCGAATTGTTGGTCGAACCGGGCAGCCCGTTGGTGGGCCGCACGATTGAGGAAGCCGGTCTGCGGCATTTGCAAGGCGTGTACCTGATCGAAATCGATCGGGGTGGACACGTCTTGCCGGCGGTCTCGCCACAAGAACGTTTGCAGGCCAACGACCGCTTGGTGTTTGTGGGCGTGATCGATTCGGTGATTGACTTGCAGAAAATTCGCGGCCTGCAACCGGCCCCCGATCAGATCTTTCAACTCAAAAGCCCACGTTCGGAACGGCGACTATTGGAAGCGGTCGTCTCGACGACCTGCCCGTTGGTGGGAAAAACGATTCGCGAAGGCCGATTTCGAACCGTCTACAACGCGGCGGTCATTGCCGTTGCTCGTAACGGACAACGGCTGGAAAAGAAGATTGGCGACATTTCCTTGTGGCCCGGCGATACGCTGTTGCTGGAAGCGCATCCTTCGTTTTTAGAACGGCAAAAAAACTCTCGTGATTTCTTTCTCGTGAGCATGCTTCAAGATTCAGCCCAGCCGCGGCACGAACGGGCTTGGATTGCTCTGGGTATCCTCGCTGCGATGGTCACGGTGGTGTCGTTGGATTTCATGACGATGCCGTTGGCTCCGATGCTGGCCGCCGGGCTGATGTTGATCTTCCGTTGCTGCGGCGGAGCCGATGCGCGCCGCGCGGTGGATTGGCAGGTGTTGATTGTCATTGCCGCCGGGTTTGCTCTGAGTCAAGCCATGACAAGCAGCGGCGCAGCCGAGGGGGTGTCCGACTTGCTCGTCAAGGCGGTCGGAAATAATCACCCCTACTTAGCGCTTGCAGCGATCTATTTCATCACGATGGTGTTTACGAATCTAATCACCAACGTGGCGGCTGCTGTGATTATTGTGCCGATCGCTATCAAGACCGCAAACGATGTCGGGGTCAGTCAGCTTCCGTTTGTCATGGCAGTGATGGTCGCCGCTTCCATCGCGTTAGCAACACCCATGAGTTATCAAACCAACCTGATGGTCTACGGTCCGGGGGGATATCGGCTTTTCGATTACGTCAAACTCGGAGCGCCATTGAGCATCATTCTATGGATCGTCACAGTCCTGTTGGCGCCGCAAATCTGGCCGTTCAGGCCGTTTTAGCCGTTGTGCCGTAGCCTGTTGCATAGCAGTTCGCCCGGTCTGTATACGGACAGCAGCCCGTAATCTCTGTCGACTCGTATGACGTGCCCCCAGTTAGGATCGAGTCTGATCGGCAGATCGGCTCGAATTGATGACAGCAAGAACCTACAATGTCACCAATACGGAGTGAGAGAAAACCTGGCGGCGTTTCCGCGGGCCGGTGCCATTCACATTGAGGAGACATGCGCAGTGACGACACACATTCCCGGACTATCGCCATTGGACCGACGTTCATTTCTGTTTGCAGCGAGCGGCCTGGGTGCTGCGGTTTTGACCGGTTCCGCTCAGGGCGCGGAAGGACGTCCCCCGGTTACCTCACCACGGGCGACATCAGGCGATCGCGTTGCCGAGCCGGACTGGGAAGAACGACTGACGGTGACTGTCGGCCCCAAGAACGCGCAGCTTGTCGGCAGCGATGACAAAGTGCTGCAGGCGGCTGTCGATTATGTAGCCCGCTTGGGGGGCGGCACGGTGAAGATCCTGCCGGGTATCTACAAAACCCGCAGCGCCGTACAGTTGGCATCGAGTGTGCGGATCGTCGGTTCGGGCACGGATTCTGTGATCATCAAAGAGCCCTCGCATTCCGCAAAGCTGACCGAGGATTCCGATTGGTATGATCAAGAAGTGACGTTGGCTGCTGGGCATGGGTTTCGTGTGGGTGACGCGGTTTGTTTACGAACCAAGAATGCTGACAACGGCAGCAACGAGGTGCTCAAACGTACGTTCGTTGCCCGGTCCGGAAATCGCTTCAAACTCGACAAGGGGCTACGGAAGAACCTTTGGTTGTCCGGCAAGCCGACTGCCACGGCGCTACATGCGCTGTTCAATGGTGAGCATGTGGAAAATGTGGTGATCGAGAATTTGACGTTCGACGGCAACCGCGAAAACAATGAAAACTTCAACGGCAATTACGGCGGCTGCGTTTTTTTGCAGGATTGCAACAACATCACGTTTCGCAATGTCACGACCCGCAATTACAACGGCGACGGCATCAGCTGGCAGATTTGCCACGACGTCGTCGTTGAGAATTGCTACAGCCATGACAACGCCGATTTGGGTTTACACCCCGGCTCCGGCTCCCAGCGACCGGTTATCGTGGGGAACAAATTGGAGCGGAACGGCATTGGCGTCTTTTTCTGCTGGGGCGTCAAATACGGTTTGTGCGAAAAGAACCTCATCGAGGCCAATACCAAGTACGGTATCTCCATTGGTCATTGCGACACGGACAACTTGATCCGCAATAACGACATCTTGCGCAGCGGTCAGGTGGGCGTGTTGTTTCGGGTGGATGAACGGGGCAAAAATTTTGCGCCGCACCGCAACACGGTGGCCGACAATCGGATTATCGACAGTGGTGCCGAAAAGGGAGTCGCAGTCGACTTACAAGGCAAACTAGAATCAATCACGATCCGCGGCAACGACATCCGCGAAACGCGTGGGGCGGGCGAGCGGGTGGGGATTCAAATCGGCAAACAAATCAAAGATCTGCGATTGGAAGACAACCAAATCCAAGGGTTTTCGACGCAAGTGAGCGACAACCGCGAATAACGCGTCACAGCCATACACCGGCGGTGTTCAGCGGTGGACAATCTCGATTTTAACGCGAATAATACCAGTACGGCTTTTTGACATATCCTTAAAGGCCATGCGATTCCGCAAAATTGGCTGTTGACACGCTGCGAGTCTGCCGACGGAAGATTCCCCGGGTATTTACGGGGCATATCGCCGTAAACTTCACTGGCAGGCCATGTTGAGTTCGTGCTATTCTTATCTCAGCGAACAGTGAACAGTAAACATTTGGGGGAGATCCGCGTTCCATATTATAGTGACGTTGATCCCACTTCCCTGCTCCACAACAATGCCATCACAAAAGTGTCCTGGATGTAGGCCGTTGGCCGGTCTGTCCGCGCCGACGGTTTGCCATTCGGCCGCTTAAACGACGATAAATAGGAATAGATTTTTATGGATTTGCCCACATGTCCCGCTTGTGGCCAATCAGTGCTTGATGATGATGCGACGGAGTGCCCGTTCTGCGGCTCGTCGATGAGTGCGGCGCCGACCGGCAAAGCGCCTGCAAACAAAAAAAATCCGCCTGCAAATACGGCGTCAAAGCCCGATTCAAAATCGGCAGCTGCCTCTGCGACAAAATCGTCGACCAAGCCCGCTGCGAAATCAACCAGCACTTCGGATACCGCTCCGGTCGCAAAATCCGATACGGCCTCTGCTGCCACCACACCGCCGAAGCGGCTTGGTTTGTTTGACGAGAAGGAAGTTGATCCGGATGAAATCATCGCCACGGATCAAGAAGCCCTCAAACGGGCCTTTCCAGTGCGCGCGCAGCCTGTCAAAGGATGCAGCCACAAGGTTGTGTGCCCCATGTGCGAGACCACGGGTTACATTCCCATCAAAGGGGCCGGACACGACGTCAAATGTCACAACCCCGATTGTCTCGTCCCGATTTTCACAGCACCGGCCATCGAAAAGAAAGAAGTCGCTGCCGAACCGGAATCCTCCGGTTTACCAGTGTGGATGTACGGCGCCATTGCGGGTGTTGTGATTGCGCTGGGTATTGGCGGCTATTTTCTGTTTTTCAATAAACCCCCGATCAACGATGCCGACCGTCCGATTGCCATCATTCCGCCAACCAACTCAGAGGATCCCATTGATAAGGGCGAAAAAGTGCCCGTTCCCGATGCGGGAGGTGAGGTCAAGGCGCCGCCTGTAGTCAACCTACCAAGACTGGCAGCAGACCTCGCAAGCGCGGCACGACGTGTCCCACGTACTCGCAAACCCTTTGCGCGACGTTGGTCGGCTGAAGCAGCTGCGCGAATGGGGAAAGTGAGCGAAGCGAATGGACAGCTGAGAAAGTTAGAAGAAGTCGGTAGAACAGTATTCTTCCTCAAGGTCCCCCCCCTGGCAGAAATTGGTTGGCAACAACGCCAGGAAAAAGCGGGCGACGCCGAAGTTGCGGCCACACTGGAAGAAGCATTGCAGGCGGCAGAAACATTGCGGCCTCAGGGCCGATTCCGCTATGACGCGGCCATGAGCTTGGCCAGTTTGTTGGTGGCTGCCAATCGGGATCAGGAGGCGCTGGATATGATTCGCCAGCATCACACCTCGTCGATGACAGGTCGTGCGGCGGCGGACGTTTTTGTCGCCATGCAGGCAACGGATTTTGACTTTGCCCGTGCGACTGAAGCAGCCCCGATCGGCGGCTGGCATGCACCGCAATTCAGTGGAATGACTGCGGCCTTGGTCACTCGCGGCGAACCAGACGCAGCGTTGCGCTGGGCAAAGTTGGCGGACGGTCCTGAAAAACTCGCCGAAGCCACGATGGTCTGGGCGGATTTCCTCGTCCAATCGACAACAATTGCGGAACTGCCCGATCAACTTGCAGCGATCGACGCGGCAATCAAAAACCTTTCACCTGCCGGTCGCGCATTGGTGCGCGGTCGCACCGCCTTGGCCCTTCTGAAACGTGAACAAGCCGAAACGGCTGATGTTTGGGCCACGGCAGCCCGTGCAGAGTTGGCGGGCATTCCGATCCCGCCGGCCATGGAATTAAAGAGCAAAAAAGAAATCATCAACTTTCGCGCACCAGAACTGGGTGAAATCCGAACAGCGGCACGGGCCACCGCTGAATTGGCCCGTCTGGAAATTGCGCTGGGCAATACCAAAGCGGGTATCGATGCGGTCGACCGCGGACTGCAATTCTGTCGAGCCATGGGTCCTGCTCCAGCGGTCGTACAAGGTTGGCTTAATGAAATCAATCAGTTGGGAATGTCGGTCATAGAATCCCGTATCAAATCGGAATTGTCGCTTCCCAGTAACGACCGGGCCCGGCAACAAGCCGCCGATTATGTTCGCAACTGCAAAGTGCTGAAGGAGATGGCTGATGAGCGGTTTGAATTGCAAGTCGCCACTATCGAAGCGGCCATCGCTCCCACCTCGTTGGAGGCAGTCGTCGCATTCATTACCGACAAACAAAAAATACCCGACAATGAAGCGTTCGGCGACACCGCAATCTCATGGATGTTGGTCGAACAATTCCAAGCGACCGGCGAGAATGACCGGGCCAAGCAGGTCTACAACCAAATGGCAAAAGATTCAAAATCTAATGCCTGGCAACTCCCGCAAATCCGCAACATGATCGCTGATGGAGAGATTGACGATGCTGCGGATCAGATCAATCGTCTGGCCGGAACCGCTGACCAACGTGACCATGACGTGCATCAACTGTTGAGTCGTCTTGTGCGCCAAGGTGACTGGAAATCGGCCTTATCCATCGCTCATCTTCTGTCAGATGCCGGATTGTCCGAGGAGGCATTATTACTAGTGTCTGCCCAGGCATCGACGATGGGTCACGGTGCAGAAATCCTGAAATTTGCCGACCAGCTGCAACCGCAGTACACGGAAAAAGTCTCGATCTACACAGGTATCTTGCTGGGCTCAACGGTCGAGAAACCAACGAACCCTACCCCCCCAATCCCCCCAGAGGGCGCCGACGCAGCTGCATCGAACGAGTAGAATTCCTTTTGTCGGGAAAACTTAGGGGCAATTTTGTGATGGACTTCCCTAAACTACGCAGCCCGAATAAAATCACGCGCTGCCTTCAAGCGGGTCGAATGCTTGGTTCGGATTAGGTGAAATCAGGCGGTTCGTTCATTCGCCTCAGTTCGTCTAGATCTACGGGGTTCGGTCGCCGTGTTGATGGCATCGATGGAGTTTTCTCGATAAGCCAAGTAGATGTTGTCCTTCCACTCGATTTTTCATCGAATCCGGTGGTGCCGCATAGCTGGGCAAGCCCCATGCGCTCTGTGTCGTTTGAAGCTCCTCACCCTTTTGACTGAATTCAAGTACTGGTGCAGCATTCACTTTGTGATGTCAGGTTGTTTTGTATTGGACGAGCACAAATCCAATAGGATTGTGCGCGGAATTCACCAAGAGCAACGTAACATTTTAGAGTGGTTGTGCCACGACAAATCGTTTCAAAACCCTCTGACGCATCTCGCTGAGAATGATTTGCAAGTTTCCGGAGCAAGCGCAACCGAGTTTTGAAACTAATTCTAGGCATTTGTGCCATCCTGCATACAGCCGATACCGCTGTCTATCGAATCAAGGAGTCCGTAGTGGCCCGCATTTTTCATTTGATGTTCGCGTCGTTTGTCCTGGTCGCTTTAGCTGCCCCCAGCGTCTCTGCTCAAGAAGAGACGCCGGCTCCGGTTACGGAAGCAGCTGCAGAAACGCAGGCAGCGGAGACTGAACCCGCTGCCGCAGCGGAACCGCAAGGGTCGGGTCCCTTGGTGACCTTTATGTTCACCAATGCCAATGAGTTTTTGGCCGATTTGAAATTTTTGATGGGCAAAGGACATGATGAGGATAAGGCGCTTGAAAACCTGCAATTACTGTTGTTAGATCCCTACCTGGTCGGCCTGGACCCGAAAAACCCGCCGGTACCGAGCGACAAGCCATCAGGCGCAGTGGTCTACTTGGAAGATGCCAAACTCCAAACCGTACTGTTCTTTCCGGTTCAAAACGAAGCAGAATTCTTTGACACCATTTCCGATGTCGGCATTGATAACGAAGAAGTCGGCGGGGGCTTTTACGCCATCAGTGGCGAGGTCTTCCCCAACAGCCACGCTCGGCTGGCCAACGGATACGTCTATTTTGCCGAATCCAAGGCATTGTTGCTGCGAGACCTTCCCAAACCTGAAGAATTGTTTCACGACTTCTTGGAAAAGAAGTACGATGTGGCCGCTCATATCGACGGTTCGTCGACATCGATTGAACAACGGCGGGATGCGTTTAAAGAATTTCGCAAGGAAACCACCGGTTCGCTGAAAAAATTGAAGGACGAAGAGGAGCTTGATTTTCAGATTCGAAAGTCTGTCGTGGAATTCCAACTCGACGAAATTGAACGCTATTTCTCCGAATCCAAAACCATTGAATTAGGTTGGACGACCGACGTCGAAGGCAAGCGGGGCGTGGTGCATATTGAATTGGAAGCGCTGCCGGATACCGAGTTGGCCAAAACCATTGAAGTCTTGGAACAGACCGACGGCGACGCCAATACAACGGTGACCAAGGATTACGTCAGTTATAGCTCGACCCATTTTCTGTTCGACAAAATGCGGCAGGAGCACATGCTGGCAATTTCGAAATTGCTCCGAGACAAGGCGCACCAGCTGATCGGCGAAGACGAACAGATTGCCGATGCGGATAAAGAGAATGCCAAAAAGGTGAGCGACCTGATTTTCAGCCTGCTGGATGCCAATACCAATGAAGGCACCCTGTTCGGCTGGATGAAGGTTCTCAAGAACGAAGAAAAACAGCACACGCTGTTGGGGCAAACCACGGTTAAGAACGTCCCGCAGATCGCCACCATTCTCACCGACAGTGGCGTGGCTGAACTGAACGTGGATAAGGTCGCGGACAAAGCGGACATACATAAAGTAGCCATTTACGGCGATTACGACGGGTTGAAAGGGCAATTCGGCGATGACTTGGCGATCTACATTGCAACCGGTGCAGGAGAACTGCAGGACCGCGTATGGGTTGGCATGGGACACAACGCCGTCGCCGAAATTAAAAAAGCGATCGAGGCCAACGAAGCGGCTGGTCCGGTCGCTGCGCAACTCCGCATTAAAGTCGGTTCATGGGTCGATGCCCTGATCGATCCGGAAAGCAAAAAGGCGGAAGCTCCGGCGAAAAAATCAAAACGCCCCCGCCGCGGCCGCCGTCGCGCCCGGGGAGCCAAGAAGAAGGAAGCGTACGACATCGGCCGTATTGCCTGGCAAACGCTGGGAAATGTCGAAGATGATATTCTGGTGCTTACACTCGAAAAAGTGGCGGAGAATCGTGTCGTCGTTCACGAAGACATCGACACCGGCCTGTTGAGATTCATCGGCAAAGTGCTGGCCCAGGAAATCAACGCGAATCTCAAGTGACCTGACAGCTCACACCCAAGGCACCGATCACTCTAGACGATGTTTCGATCGTTGCCTTTGGTGAGATTCCTAATAACGTTCTCCAACGTATGAGCATGCGCATGCCCAAGTTGACAGCCCTAGTTCTGACCGCCCTGTTGTTTGTCGCGGCCGTCACCGTTTCAGCCGATGGTGAAACGCAACCCAAAATGTCGGATATCGCCCCGGTTGAGAATTTCACTTCCGCTGCTGATGAGAAAATTGTCGCGCTGCAGAAATATGTTGCCACTCCCGAAGCCTTCGACAAGTCCGCGCGGAAATTAAAGCGTGATGCGGGGATGGTGGCCATCTTGGCGCAGGTGATCGCCGAACACGATCAGGAGTCTCCGGCAAAACAATCGGCTGTGCCGCTGCGAAACGCTGCTATAAAATTAGCCGAGGCCAAAACCCTAGAAGACGCTACGCAATCTCTCAAAGAACTCCAGCAGGCTCAGGCAGGCAAAGAGACAGGCGGCGATGTCTCCATGGATTGGGCACAGCTCATCAAATTCGACAGCTTGATGAACGAGGTCGCGCTGCGAAACAGAAGTGTCGGCCGCGCGGTCCGAAAAATGCGACGCGGCTTGGATCAAACCGCGCGGGACGAGGTGGCCAACGACGCAGACATCCTCGCTGTGCTCGCAATGGTTGCTGTCGCCGATACACATCCCGTCAAAGACAAAGCTACAATCGCCGGCTGGATAAACTACGCAAACGAGCAACGAACGGCAGCGATCGCAACTGCTGCCGCGTTTCGCAAGAACGATGGCCAGGGAGCCAAGACAGCCTACACCCGTCTGGCGAAATCCTGCAGCGGCTGCCACAAAGCGTACCGCAAATAACATCACTCACCGACAATTGTCGGCGGATCTTATTCTTGCCAAAACACGGTGGCGGGCGTTGGCTCGTCACTGTGTTCAACGAGAACCGTCACCCCGGGTTGCACATGATTGCGGCGCAGGTAGGCCAGGGCCACCGGCAGGTCATTGCGATAGGAGAGCGCAGCTGAGGTGATTTCACCGATCGGATTTCCGCCCTCTTTGCCGAGGATTGGTGTTCCTGTCGGCGGGATCGGACCAGCCGATAGCCGCAGGCCGCGTAACTCGCGATTGACATGCCCCAGCGCATCGATGCGGGCAATCGGTTCCTGTCCCAAATAACACCCTTTGCTAAAGCTGATCGCCCGATCAGTGCGGGCGACTTCCTGAGCCAGATTGTCATCGGTGATGTCCACCCGGTCCCAGGGCATACAGGCTTCGATGCGCAGCGCATGAAACGCTTGACTGCCGACCGGGCGAATTCCGCCGTCGATCAGCCGCGACCAAATCGCCGCCAATTCGCTCCGTGCCATGACGAGCGAAAACCCCGGCTGTGACGTCCAATTCACACGGCGGATATTCAAAGGGATGCCGTCGATATCGCCAGCCCGATGGCCGTAGGGCAACAGGTCCTCCACTGCAATTCCCAACCCGGACAAGCGATGCACACAATCCGGTCCGGTTAAAAAAAACTCGCCCCATTCGTCTGAGCGGGGAAGAATTTCCACATCTTCTGCGATCAGATACTTGTCGAGATGCGCGGCAATTACGTCAGCGGTTCCTGCGGCCGCTTCGATCGCGAGGCGATTCTCATCGACGAACACAAACAAATGCGCCAGCACCTTCCCCTTGAGCGAGGTCAAAAACGCCTCACAGCCTTGCCCAGGTTGTAACGGCAGCAGGTCGTTGGTGCAGAAGTTCTGCAGAAATTTCACACGATCGTTGCCTGTCAATTCGAAATGACAACGCTGGCTAAAATCCACGACGCCTGCTTCGGCATCGGCGATTGCGTATTCCCCATGGGGGTTGCCGTAGTGGAGAGGCGCCGCGACGGAATCCTCAGCGAAAACGGCGCCGGATTGTTTCTGCAAGTCGGCAAGTGTAATGGCAAGTGACAACGGGAAATGCCCTCTTGTGTCTGATGTGAGCTTTTAGATTTTAAAGTTATTGCAGTGACGACAGGAACCATCGGCAATTGCAATCCGTCAAGCCGGTGGAACGGGTGGGTTCGTGTACTGTGCGGAGTGGTCATCAGCGGCATCGTCGCGCGAGAAACCTTCGGGGTCGAAATAGCAATCCAGCCCGATCCAGAATGAACGCGCGTATCGCACAAAGAGGATCGGAAACAACAAACAAAAGGCGATCACCGGCGGAAGGACTTCGCGATTTTCATATCCCAGAACAATGTGAAACAGGATGTACGAAAAACTCATCGTCATCGCTGTGATCGCATAGTTGATGTAAATCGAGCCGAGAAAGTAGCCCGGCGCCCGTTCGTATTTCAGCGCACAATGGTCGCACCTGTCATGCATGCGAATCAAACTGCGATACAACCGCCCTTCTCCGCAACGCGGACAGCGTAGATGAACTGCCCTCGATAAAATCGTATCTAATGGAAGTCGATTCAAGAGTTTGCCTTCGGTGAGGATGGCCTAGGTTGGGTCCTGTGGTAACGCGGTCTTAGATATCCCAGTTTAGCGGATCAGATTCGATTTGGCTGGCCGAGACGAATAATTCCTGAAACTGGGACGACAACGTTTCGGCCAGACGTTCCATGGCCGGGCGTTCGCTCGCGTAATGTCCGGGTAAGACCAGCGCCATCCCCAGATGCCGCGCCTCCAAACAATCGTGAAATCGGGCCTCTCCGGTCAGTAAGACGTCACAGCCAAGGCGGTGCCCGTCCCGCATAAACTCCGCCGCCGCTCCACAAGCCATGGCGACGCGGCGGACAGTCCGCTTGGGATCTCCCACAAATTGCAAATGCTCTACGCCCAAACCGGATTTCACGCGGTTATTGAATTCTCTCAGCGTGATTTCGTCAGCCAGGACGCCATACCGTCCGGCTCCGATATCCGCACGTTGTTCGGCGAGCGGGTAAACATCATAGGCTGGTTCTTCGTAGGGATGCGCGGCAAGCATGGCCGCGACAGCGCGGCTGACATTCTCACTTGAGCATTGGACTTCCAAACGGATTTCAGTGACTTGTTCCAGTCGCCCCGCTTCACCAACAACGGGAGAGGTCGCCTCGGCTCCATGAAAGGTCCCGGTTCCTAGTGCGGCAAAACTGCATTGCGAGTAGTCACCGACTTCGCCCGCTCCGTGGTCCCACAGTGCCTGTCGCACAACGAGCAGGTGTGCTTCCGGGACAAAACAGACAATTTTCGACGACGCATGCATCCGAGGACGCAGCGGCGCGATCTGCTGCAGGTTCAGCATTTCCGCCAGTTGTTGATTAATCCCGGCAGCGGCGCTGTCGTAACTGGTGTGCGGGCTATAAACGGCAATTCCGGCGGCGATCAGATCCAACAACATTTTGCCTTGTGTATCGCCGTCGGTGATTTGTTGAATCGGACGAAACATGATCGGATGATGGCTGACGATCAGTTGGACGTCTTGTTCGATGGCTTCAGCAGCCACATCCGGCGTGAGCGTCAAACAAGTCATCACCTTAGTCACCGCCGCATCGCCGCTCCCCAGCAACAGCCCCACATTGTCCCAATCCTCGGCCAATTGTGGTGGCGCGAATTGCCGGAGAAATCGCACAATGTCAGAAACGCAATACATAGATGTCACCATCCCTCAGCTTCGCCAGAGAGCGTCGTTCCATTCGAACCAGAATTTCGTCGACAATAGTTGTTATTATGCGACGGATCAATTCCGTGACGGTAACAATCGTGTTGATCGCGTTCGGCGTAATCAAAAAGGGCTTCACGCGAAGGCGCAAAAGACGCAAATATTTTAGGGGACACTTTTTTAAGAGAATCTAAAAGGATAAACGTGTGGGAAGGCCTAGTGAAAATGAGTTGGCGACCGCGGTCGTGGATGTTGCCTACCACGTACACCGCAAATTAGGACCAGGACTGCTGGAATCGGCCTACGAAGCCATCATGGTTCATGAATTGAAACAACGGGGGTTCCGTGTGGAATCTCAAGCTTCTGTTCCTTTGCTGTGGGGTGGCATTGAAGTTGAAACCGCCTATCGCGCTGATTTGATTGTTGACGGCAAAATGATTGTGGAATTGAGGTCCATAGAGCAAATTGCACCTGTCCACAAAAAACAGCTACTCACGTATCTGAGAATCACCGATTGCCGTCTTGGGTTATTGATCAATTTTGGCTGCGAACTATTCAAGAACGGAGTTTCACGCGTAGTAAATAATTTAGAAGAATAACGCCCTAGAATCACAAAACGTAAATCCAACCCCTTGCACGCCATTAAACACCTTTGCCGCCTTAGCGCCTTCGCGTGAGGCATTTTAAAAAAACACACAATGATCCTACACGTCGACATGGACGCGTTCTACGCGTCAGTGGAACAACGCGATCGGCCGGAGTTGCGGGGGCGACCGGTGATCGTGGGGGGTACGCCGGAAGGGCGGGGCGTGGTGGCGGCGGCGAGTTATGAGGCGCGGCAATTCGGGATCCATAGCGCCATGCCGGCAATCACTGCGCGACGACTGTGTCCGCAAGCCGTCTGTCTGCCGGTTCGCATGCGACATTATGCTGCCATCTCCGCGCAGATTCGCGAAATCTTTCAGCGCTACACACCGACGATCGAACCGCTTTCATTGGACGAGGCGTTTCTGGATGTGGCGGGGACTGAAAAACTGTTTGGTTCCGCTTGCGATGTCGCACGACAGATCCAGACAACCATTCGCGAAGAGTTGAATCTGGCAGCATCGGTTGGCGTCGCTCCGAATAAATTTGTTGCCAAAATTGCCAGTGACCTCCGCAAGCCGCAAGGGTTTGTGTACGTTCCGCCCGACGGAGTGGCCGCATTTCTTGAACCCTTGGGGATCGAGCGGTTGTGGGGCGTTGGTAAAGTTTCCCAACAGGTTCTGCACAAATTGGGGGTGCGGACGATTGGTCAATTGCGGCAAATGGACGTCAGTATTCTGCGGGACCATTTTGGGAAACAGGGGGACCATCTGTGGGATCTGGCACATGGGCGCGACGAGCGGCGCGTGGTGCCGGATCACTTGGCGAAATCGATTTCGCACGAAACTACCTTTGCCCAGGACGTGGGTGACTTCGACGTTCTGCGGGCCTGTTTGTTGGATCTCACAGAACAGGTTGCCCGGCGGTTGCGACGACAGAAACTTAGCGGCCGGACGATTCAGTTGAAAATTCGGTTTGCCAATTTCCGCACGATCACGCGTGCGAACACCTTGCCGGTGCCGACAAATGTGACGCAGACCTTGTGGGAGACGGCGGCGGAATTACTAGCGTCGAACCTGTCGGCCGCGACACCGCCGGTGCGGTTATTGGGGATGGGAGTGAGCGGTTTTGACAATCGTGGTCCGCAGCAAGGTTCGTTGTTTGCCGACAAAGACACGGAGCGGCATAGCCGGCTGGATGTTGTGCGGGACGCGATTCGGGAGAAGTTCGGCGAATCGGCCTTGGGCCGAGGCGCGCGTCTGACGGATCAGGAAAATGCAAGCGGCGGACCTAGTGAATAACGCAGCTCAGCGGCAGGTGGTGCGGACTATGCCGAATTCGCGGGGATTAAGAACTGAAAAAAAGGCGATCTGGCGATTTCCCCACTGGAATCCGATACGCCAAGCCGCATATACTGGGAACTTAAGGCAAGATTTCCTCCTGATGAAAATTGCGGGCAACGGGACGAGGCATGGCGAAAAAAATCGTAATTGTATCATTAGCGGCATCGGGACTAGTGGGAGCCATCGCGTTGGTGGACTTGATCACAGGATTCCCGTTTGGCAAATTTAGCGCCGTGATGGACATCTGCATGATCATCGGTGCTGCCGTTGTGCTTTATATGGCCTACGACACGATCGACGAGGTCAAGTAAGCGGCATTGGGCCACTGAATCATTGGAACGGCTGCGCCGAGTCCCCTCGCGGCGCGGCCGTATTGTTTATCCGCCTCAATGATTTTTTACACGCCAAGCGGCTCAGCGAAAATACGCGGGCAGATCCGGAATGGTTTCCCGCAGGATCTCAAGAATGGCCTTCCGCTCGGCCAGCGGGATTTTCTGAAAATCCTGCCCCGGCTCCTCCCCACTCAGCACTTTCCAAATGCGTTTGTACAAGCGAGCCTTGGCAGCGGCTGGGAGTTGCTGAAATGCGGGGGTGTAGATCTGGTAGCTCAAGCGGTACTTGAACAGCCGCGTGTTCAAGTCGAATTGCCGCAAGCTACGGCCGTGAGAATCCTCCGGCCCGTTGAATTCAAAGGCACCGGTGAATCCGCTATCGCCCAGCACCTCCTCCGTCAGCGGCGGTTCGTCGATGAAAAATAGATACCGCAACAAAAACTCCTCCACGGTCGACTCGCGTTCCAGACGCGTTTCATAATTCAGCCGCGTCAATAGATTTTGGAGATAGGTTTGGTGCTCCATCACCATCAAAGCCACGATGTCGCTGTGAGGCGTCAGGTAGAGTTGGACGTCAAAAAACGAGGAGAGGTCGTTGATGTTGCCGTGCAGCAACGGGTCCTTACGGAATTCACGGGCGGCGTCGGCGCCGATGACATTGCCCATGTGCGGTTGAGCGCCATGGTCACCGGTGACGTACCATCCGCCCCAGCGTTTGATGAGCGGGCTGTCGTGGTTAATGAGGGAGCGACCATTGAGCGGTTCGCCACGATGGTCGGTGAAAAAGGAGCGTGCAAGATGTCCGGGAACCTGCAAGGTATTGGTCGTCACATGGCAGGTGAGGCAGTTTTTGGCGCGCACGAACTTGGCCGGCTGTTCCGGAGTTTGCGGCATGGTGTAAAACATCCCCCCTTTTTGAGGGTCGACCGTGGAAATTTCCAAAGCCTGACTCCCGGGAGTCCAACTCACGTAGGTTTGGTCATTGAAGTAAATCGCCCGCGGCGTTTTGGGGCTGATCAATTTGCGGTTCAGTGAGGTTTTTGAATAAACCAACACCTGCGATTCGACAGAAATGTCCAATGCCCGCAACAGAGACCGCAGGTAGCCGCGCGATGGTTCATGCTTCAACCGCACCTGCCGGGCGTCTAATTTTTTGCTGAGCTGGGCAATTGGATCCGCGCTGGATTCATCCTCGTAATCGATCGGCGGACGGCCATAGGGAAACGGCGTTGCGACGTCAGGAATCCGATCCTCCGCCCGAGCGATGGCCCCGACCGTCAATTCCCCGATCAAAAAAACTACCAGCAAACAGATTCGCATCGTCGCACAACCTCTCCCCAACGGGCTCGCTGCCCCAAACATTATCTAACCTCCGCGTATGACAGATACTTGAGGGTAACACAACTGAATCGGAAGACACAGCAAACCCTGCGGGTACCGAGGGGGGCGCGCGGACGGTTTCCTGATACAATACCAACAGCGAGACCGGCGACGGTTTCTCGGAATCTGCCATCCTTCATTTCCAGGGGCGCGTTCCCGGCGCTGGATTTATCATGGTTCATTACTCCTCACGCAAATGGCCGATCATTCTCGGTGTGATCCTCGTCGCGCTGGTCGTGGCGATGTTGGTGATTTGGATCGTCAATCAAGCCTCCTCCCAACAGTGGGGGATGTTGATTCTCGGCGCCATCTTCTTTTCGCTGGTGTTGATCGGCGTCGTGCTGTATTTCATCCTCACGATCAAAGAGGTCAATCTCAGCCGGCGACAGGCGAATTTTATTGACGCGGTCACGCACGAATTAAAATCGCCGATTGCCTCAATCAAGTTGTACCTGCAGACGCTCGACATGCGCGAAGTCGATCTTGAGCAACAGCGGGAATTTCATCGGTTTATGCTCGAAGATGTGCAACGGCTCGACGCGCTCATCGATCATCTGTTGGTCGCGGCGCGGCTAGATTTTGAAGAACAGGAGGAAGCGCCGCGGGATGTTGATGCGGTGGATTGTTTGACCCACTGCGTTGATATCGTCTCGCGACGTTTTCAGTTGCAACCGGAACAAGTCCAAATGGACCTGGTCCCTTGCACCGTGCATGCCCGCAACCGCGATTTGGAAATGATCTTCACCAACCTGTTGGACAATGCCGCCAAGTATGCCGGCGAAAATCCAAAAATCCACGTACAAGTCCGCCCCGGCGGCATAGATCGCGTGATCATTCGCATTTCGGACAATGGCCGCGGTGTGCGGTTTGAAGTAAGGCGAAAGATATTCCAGCGTTTTTTCCGCGGTGGATCGGAGTTGGTTCGCACCACCGTCGGCACCGGACTGGGGTTGTATCTGGTCCGTTCGCTGGTCAAAAAGGCCAAAGGCAAGATTTCGGTAAACAATCGTGGACCGTTCTCCGGCGCGACGTTTGAAGTCGAGCTGCCGGGGCGTATGATAGAAGCAGCTCAACAGCCACCGACGCCGGAACAACCGGCTGAAAACCTGACACCCCAGCATTCGGCGGAGACTCCGCCGTCCCCACACACATGAACAAGAAAGTTTTGATTGTCGAGGACGAAGCGCACATCGGCATCGGGATCAAGTTCAATTGTGAGGCTGAAGGTCTCGAGGCGACGTTGGTCGAAGATGGTCCGTCGGCGTTGAAATTGATTGCCGACGAACCCGATGAATTTTGCGCCGTCATCTTAGATATCATGCTCCCCGATATGAGCGGCTATGCCGTGCTCGAAGAGATCCGTGCCCGCGGCATTCAGATTCCGGTGCTGATTCTCAGCGCGCGGACCCTGACTGAGGATAAGGTCCGCGGATTCGATGCCGGCGCCGACCAGTACCTGACCAAACCGTTTGAACTACCAGAGCTAATTAGCCGGGTCAAAAGCCTCGTCAATCGCCGCAAGCCCGAACCCGCTGCTCTGCCGACTCCCGATGTCTTTACCTTCGGCAATGCCCGTATCGATTTTAAGCGGCATGAGGTCACAGTCGATGGCGAGTTATTGGAATTGACGACCAAGGAATTGGACCTGTTGCGGTTTTTCGTCGCGCGGGAAGGACAAGTGTTGTCCCGCGGTGATTTGTTGGACAACGTCTGGGGCGTCGATTCATCGCCGATCACCCGTACGGTCGACAATTTCATTGTCCGCCTGCGACGCTACTTCGAGATCGACCCAGCCAACCCGCAGCACTTCCTGTCAGTCCGCGGCGTCGGCTATCGCTTTGTCGCCGACCCCAATGGCGAAGAGAACGAGGAAAGCAAAACCGAGGATGATAAAAACGAATAACGTCGTTCGCTAACGCAAGTTGTCCATGGCAGCGTCCATCTCCGCCGCAATACGATCCCAATAATACTGGCGCATTGCCAGACGACCGCGCTGGGGAGTCGCACCCCACAAACGGCCCGCTTGCTGCCGGGTAGCTAATTCTTGCAAACGATCCGCCAGCCCGCCCACAGTGCCGTCGAAAAAAATAGCGGCGGTCTCATCACTCTCAAGTGCCGCCAAGGTTTCCGGATAGGCCAATCGTCTCGGCACGACCGGAAACGCGCCGGCGGTGACTGCTTCGATGATGCCGATTCCGAAAAACTCATGCACAGCTGTTGAAACAGCGACGTCCGCGTCCAGCAGCGCTGCGACGTATTCCTCGCGCGATGTTTGATAGCCCCACCGGTCGATTCGGTCAGCGAAACGGCGCCGCGCCTCGGCGAAAACCGCGGGAACCTGTGCGAAGGATTCGCCGATCACGCTCAGCCGATATTCAATGCCGGACTGCTGAAGGATTTCGAGCGCCGCGAAAAAATCGTCGGGGTTCTTGTCATGCTCCCAGCGCGCTGCCCATAAAATCCGCAATGGACCGTCACGCCGCGCACCGCGTGCAGGGAACTCATCAATGCCCGGCGAATGCACGACCGCTTTGTCGTGGATACCATCCAACACGTCCGCATGCGAGTAATCCGGCATCCGCTGCAGAAATGTGGCAGCTGCCTCGAGAAAAATGTCGTGATGATACTTCGAATTGAACCACACCGCCTCAGCCGCATACGCCGTGGTGATGTTGGTGTAGGCAAAATGTAAATCCCGCTCTTTTGCTCGTTGTTGCGGATATGTCAATTGGTTCTCGTGGAAATAGACCACCGCTGGCAACGACGCCACGTGCGGCGCGGTCAGACCGCGAAACTCCGGCAGATTCAACATGTCGGAACAAAAGATCGCATCCCACCGCTGGCCCTGATCGACGCGTTTGGCGACCATCTCCGCAAACGTCACAGCAGCATGCCGCATCCGCCATTTCCACTTATAGGCCGGCAGCCCCAGCAGTGTGAAATCATGCTCACTCTGCGCTTGCCAACCATCCAGAAAAGCGCGATGGCTGCCGCCGTAGTAGGGTTCGAGGGCCAAGATGCGCATAGACAACAGGGATCTCCAAAGGACATCGGCGGGCGGGTCTATTTTTCGTCCATTATGGTCCCGTTGCCGCAGTTTGTATATTCTGTAAGACTCTGGCACCACTTGCGACGCCTAGAGCGTCGGCACGATGCCTCACTTCCGTTGCTGTTAAAATTGTCGACAATTGTTTCCGAGAAAACGAAAATACCATGACCGTACCGCAAGGTCTTCTCACCTCCAGCGAATTAGCTGAACTTGTCACGGCCGAAACGATTGACACCGTGTTGGTCGCATTTACGGACCTGTATGGGCGACTCGTTGGCAAACGTTTCGATGCCTCGTTTTTCGTCGAACAGATCGAAAAATCGGGCACGCACGCGTGTGACTATCTGCTGACTGTCGATATGGAGATGACGCCGGTCGCCGGTTATCGCTTTTCTAACTGGGAGCGTGGTTACGGTGACTTTCATCTCGTGCCCGATTTGACCACGCTCCGCGTCGCTACTTGGCTGGACCGCACAGCCATGGTGCTGTGCGACGTCCACAATGAATCGGCCCACGCGCTCGTCAACGTGGCACCCCGTTCGTTGTTGCAAAAACAAATCGAGCAGGCGGAAAAGTTGGGATACGCCGCCAAGGCCGGTTCGGAATTGGAATACTTCATCTTCGAGAATTCCTACCGTGATGCTGCCGAAGGGGGATATGCAAATCTCAAACCGGCGGGATGGTACATCGAGGATTATCACACACTGCAGGGCACGCGGGAGGAATCGTTCAACGGCGCCGTCCGTCGGCATTTGTCACGGTCGGGAATTCCGGTGGAATGCACTAAAGGGGAATGGGGACTCGGGCAGCACGAACTGAATGTACGATACGCCGACATCCTGGCCATGGCCGACAATCAGGGCATCTATAAACAATGCGTGAAGGAAGTTGCCGATTCGCAAGGCATCAGCGTAACGTTCATGGCCAAATATTCTCACGACCATGCCGGTTCCAGTTGCCACATCCATCTCAGCCTGTGGAAAGATGGCAAAAACGCGTTTGCCGGTGATCAGGAATTCGCTGGAATCCAATGTTCAGACCTATTTCGCTGGTTCCTCGCTGGTTGGATGGGCCATGCGGCGGAATTGATGGTCTGTTATGCCCCCACAGTCAATTCCTACAAACGCTATCAATCCGGCTCCTGGGCACCAACGCGTTTGGCTTGGTGCCGCGATAATCGGACCGCTGGGTTTCGCGTCGTCGGTAATGGCCCGAGCTTGCGGATCGAATGCCGCATTCCCGGTGCGGACTGCAATCCGTATCTGGCCTACGCAGCTGCACTCGCCTCGGGTTTGGACGGCATCGCCAACAAAACCGAGCCGCCGTCGATCTTCGAAGGGGACGTCTATGCTGCGGAAGAACTGGAGCATGTCCCCCGCACCCTCGAAGAAGCCGCCCACAATTTCGCAAACAGCGAATTCGCCAAAGCGGCTTTTGGCGCGGAGGTTGTCGAACATTACGCACACTTCTTCCGCACTGAGGTCGACGATTATCACAAGGCGGTCACGGATTGGGAACGGCAGCGGTATTTCGAACGGATTTGATCGACCTGGTGAGACTGAGCCGCGTACAACAGGCAGCGGCACGGGCGACGTGAATATTTCAGAGCAGCAGACATGACAACTCCATTACATAACTCTCGGACGGCCCCGCTGATTGGCATCACGACGTATGGGCGGGATGAGGGAAACCGATTTACGCTCCCAGGCGAATACGTCGATGCCGTCCGCCGCGCCGGCGGCATTCCGTTGCTGATTGCTCCCGGCGAATCGCAGGTGGATGACGTGCTCGCGATTCTCGACGGACTCGTCCTTGCCGGTGGCGGCGATCTCTGTCCGACCTTGTACGGAGGGAGCATGCACGAATCGATCTACATGGTCGACAGCGAACGGGACAACAGCGAACTGGAATTGGCGCGCACGATTATCAAAGCGGGGTTTCCCACATTGGCGATTTGCCGCGGCGCTCAATTGGTCAATATCGCGCTGGGCGGCAATTTGCACGAGCATCTTCCCGATGTGGTCGGCGAAGAAATTCTCCACCGCCTACCGCCGCGTGAACCAGTCGAACATCAAGTCACGATCGACGCCGATTCACGTTTGGCCGCCGCCATGGGCGAAACCGATGTCTCGACCGCTTCGTGGCATCACCAAGCGATTCGCGACGTCGCACCAGCGCTAACAGTCACCGCCCGAGCACCCGACGGCACAATCGAAGCCGTCGAAGCGCGCGAACATCCCTGGCTACTCGCCGTACAATGGCACCCCGAACTCACCGCCGCCCGCGACGCGCACCAACAACGTTTATTCAACGCCTTGGTCGAAACCGCACAGCAAACAAAAACGTAGGGTGCGTCGCGACGCACCTTTCTCGCGTAGCATGAAAGATCCCCCCCAGCCTAATCAGCGACGCAAACCATTCCGCCCCGCGCATCGCACCGAACGCATTTGAATGTGTTCCGTAGACTGTGGGATGGCCTGTCGCTTGGCGATCGAAAACTCTCACCCCGGCCCTCTCCCAGAGAGAGAGGGGGAGATTTTCTTGGCGCGTTTTTTTAGCAGCGGCCCGGGAGAGCGCGGCTTTCGCTTCGCCGCGACTATTCTTCCATGACCTCTTTCTCTTTGGTCGTCGCTTGTTCGTTCACGCGGCCTTCATATTTTTTGGTCAGTTCCTGCACCTTGTCTTTGGTCGTATCTCGAATGTCTTCGGTCATCAGCTTATCTTTTTCCGCCTGCTCCGCATGTTTATTACCGTCTCGGCGGATATTGCGGATCGAGATCCGGGCTTCTTCGGCGAACTCCTTGACCCGCGACACCAATTGCCGACGGCGTTCCGTGGACAGCGGCGGAATGTTCAGGCGAATGATGCGGCCGTCGGAGTTAGGCGCTAAGCCGACGTCGCTGGCTTGAATTGCCTTGGAGATCGCGCTGATCGAAGAGGCGTCGAAGGGGCGGATGGCGATTTGTTGCGGCTCGGGAACAGTAATGCTCGCCAACTGCTTAATCGGTGTTTGTGAGCCGTAATATTCCACGCGAATTGAATCGACTAGTCCGGGAGTGGCGCGGCCGGTGCGCAGCCCTTGCAGTTGGCCGTGAAATACTTCAACGGCTTTTTCCATCCGCTCCTCGGCATCGAGCAAAATTTCGTCTTGATCCATAGTTGAAGTTCCTGCTTATATAATGTCCGTAAAAACGGTTCGATGAGGCAGAACAGTTATTCCGCAGCCTCTTTGCGAATTTGTGCGGCGGGGAGGACACGGGTGCCAATCCGCTCTCCGGCGGCGGCCCGTTCTAAGTTGCCCTCCCGTTTGAAATTGAAAACAACAATCGGAATGCCATGCTCCATGCAATGATGGAAAGCCTGCGCATCCATCACCTGCAGATTTTGAGCAAGCACATCCTGATAGGAAATGTCCGAGTAACGGACGGCATGTGGATTTTTTTCAGGGTCTTCGGCATAAACGCCGTCAACGCGGGTCGCCTTCAACACGACATCCGCTTCGATTTCCCGGGCGCGGAGCGCGGCGGCGGTGTCGGTCGTCACAAAAGGACTGCCGGTCCCCGCTCCCAAAATCACCACGCGGCCTTTTTCCAAATGGCGAATACAGCGGCGACGAATGAACGGTTCCGCCACACCCTCCATACGAATCGCCGTTTGCAACCGCGTGGGGACCCCGGCGTTTTCCAAGGCATCCTGCAGTGCCAACCCGTTGATCACGGTCGCCAACATCCCCATGTAGTGGGCTGTGGGAGCCTTAATCGAGGCGCTCACGGCAGAAAATTGCTTGCCGCGGAGAATGTTCCCCCCGCCGACCACAATCGCCAATTGCACGCCCGATTCGACGACCCGTTTGATTTGTTGTGAAACGGCAGCAACTTCGGACATGGTAATGCCCGATTCGCCGCTGCGGCAAAAACTTTCGCCGCTCAATTTGAGCAACACACGCGGATAAATCAGCGCGTCTTTGGAGACCGAGGAGTCATCGGACACTGGAGAGTCATCAGAGTCGGGCATCGCCGCTGTTCCTTTTGGGCATTGAATCTATCGGACGGAAAACCGCGCCAATTGTTGGTCGAGCCATGCCGTTTTATATCAGGTCACCCAATTCGTGCAACCGGCAAGGTCTGTGAACTGGGGCGTAATATCGACTTAACCGGTCCGCCGACGTCGACGTCGCGCGCCGTGCAAGCGGACATTTGCCTGGCCGACGACATCCTGCAATTCCGCTGCGACGCGGGGATCGCCGGAAACGCGCATCTCTGGAGGCGTTGAGAGGATAAACCGCACCTGCCGGGAACGATCTTCCTGATCGACCGATTCGACGACCAGCACAACTTCACATTTGCCGGGATGCCGGCGGAGAACATCATGCACGCGTTCGATATCTTGGTCGCTGTGAAGACCGCTTTGGAATTTGATGGCCACCTGTTCGGTGAACTTCCGTTTGGCATCCTCGATGGTCACCATTTCGTTGACGATCAAATTCGGCTCGCGACCACGCCGGTCGACTCGCCCGCGAATAAAGCAGATCATTTCCGGTTTGATCAATTCCTCATACCGGGCATAATCTTCCGGCCAGCAAATGCACCGGACAATGCCCTGGACATCCTCGAAATCGAAGTTGGCGTAGCGGGAATGGCCGTTGGTGCTCGGCTTTTTGGTCGCCGCCATCTTCACCGAATTGATGATGCCCCCCAACAGAACTTCGGCTTTATCGTCCAAGGCATGCAGGTCGCTGGTCGTGTGCGTCGCATACAAATTCAAGACGGCCGCACTCTCCGTCAACGGATGTGACGTCAGATAAAATCCAAAAACCTCTTTTTCAAAGGCCAATTGCTGCGCGTGTTGCCAGTCCGGGACCTCCGGCAATGTGCAGACCGGTTCGTCCG
Source organism: Symmachiella macrocystis (assembly GCF_007860075.1). Classification (NCBI taxonomy): domain Bacteria; kingdom Pseudomonadati; phylum Planctomycetota; class Planctomycetia; order Planctomycetales; family Planctomycetaceae; genus Symmachiella; species Symmachiella macrocystis. Next base: position 4,233,410 of record NZ_SJPP01000001.1, on the reverse strand, counting down.
TCGTATTGTTCTCCGGTTCGTCGTCGTCGCCAAACAAGCTTTTTTGACCGCTGGCTTTATCGCGATGAATCGCAGCCGCCCCCTGCACCGCTCGTTCGACCACAGCCATTTGTTGTGCGCGGGTGCCGTCGAGGTTGTCCAGTCCCCCAGCTTTGATGAGGATCTCCAACGTCCCTTTGGTCATGTTCTTGGGATCGACCCGTTCGGCGAGATCGAAAATGCTCTTGTACGGTCCGTTGGCCTGCCGTTCCTCGACGATGGCCTTGGTATTGCTTTCGCCGAGACCTTTGATGGCATTCAATCCAAACGTCAATCCATCCTCGATGACGCCAAATTCTTCCACCGATTGATTCACATCGGGAGGATACACCTTGATGTTCATCCGCCGCGCATCGTCCATGTGCTCGTTGATGCGGTCGGAACTTTCCATGCCGCAGGACAACAGCGCCGCCATGAACTCCCAGGGATAATGCGCCTTGAGGTAGGCCGTCTGATAAGCGATCGCTCCGTAGGCCGTGGAGTGCGATTTATTGAATCCGTAACCGGCGAAGAACTCGATCATCTGAAACAGTTCTTCCGCCTGTTTCCGATCCATGTTGTTTTCGACCGCCCCGTTTAAAAACTCCTCGCGGTACTTGGCAATCACAGCCAGCTTTTTCTTACCGATCGCCTTAATACATTGATACGACGACGAAAGTTCAATATTCCCCAACCGGTTGAGGATCCGCATCACCTGTTCTTGGTAGACCATCACGCCGTACGTCTCAGCCAGGATCTCGTCGACCACCGGGTGCACGGTCGGTGGATCCATGCGACCGTTTTTCACGTCGACGTAGGTCATCACCATGCCCCCTTCCAACGGGCCGGGACGATACAGGGCCGAGGTGGCGATGATATCTTCAAACCGGTCAGGACGCATTTTCTGCAACAGGTCCCGCATCCCGCCGCTTTCCAGCTGGAAGATGCCTTTGGTCTCGCCCCGTTGCAGCAGGGCAAACGTCTCCTTGTCGTCCAGTGGAAACTTAGAGGGATCAATATCGTGGCCGGCGTGCTTTTTGACGTTTTTGACCGCCTTGTCGAGAATCGTCAGATTCCGCAGCCCCAAAAAGTCCATCTTCAGCAGCCCGGCAGTCTCGACGTCGGTCCACTGTGTGAGGATGTCGTCTTTGCCGGTGATTTTCTGCAGCGGCACATACTCGTCCAATGGCCGGTCGGCGATCACCACACCGGCGGCGTGGGTTCCGACATTGCGTGCCAAACCTTCCAACCGCATCGCGAAGTCGAGCACCTCTTTGATTTCCGGGTCGGAGTTGTAAACGGCTTTCAACTCGCCGCTCTCTTCGATGGCATCTTTGAGTTTGATCCCCAAGGTTTCGGGAATCATTTTGGCAACTTGATTCACCCGATCGATGGGAATGCTCAGCACCCGTGCCACGTCGCGGACCGCCGCTTTGGCTTTCAGCGTCCCGAACGTGCCAATTTGGGCGACGTTGGCTTCGCCATATTTTTCCTTCACATAGTTGAGCACGTCCGCGCGGCCATCGCGGCAGAAGTCGATGTCGATATCAGGCGCCTCGGCCCGGTTGGGATCGAGAAACCGCTCGAACAGCAGGTCATATTCCAACGGGCAAACGTTACTCAGGCCCAACACATAGGCCACGATCGCTCCACACGCCGAACCGCGGGCCAGATTCGGAATGCCCTTGGACCGTGAAAAGCGGACGAAGTCCCACACGATCAAAAAGTAACTCGAATACCCCATCCGCTCGATGATGCCCAGCTCGTAGTCCAAGCGGTCGAAGTACTTCTGGTCGGCGTCTTTTCCATACCGCCATTCAATGCCGTCCGTGCACAATTCACGGAGGTACTCGACATCGGTTTTGCCTTCGGGTGGTTTGAATACGGGATAATGCCGCGCGGTTAGGTCAATTTGAATATCGACCTTGTCGGCGATTTCCTGACTGCGGGCCACGGCGTCGGCGTGATCGGGGAAGGCGGCGTACATCTCTTCGGGCGAACGGACAAAAAACTGCGAGCCTTCCATCTTCATCCGCCGCGTGTCGCTGCGGTAGCTCTTGGTATTCACGCACAGCAGCACATCGTGAGCGGCTGCGTCATCCTCACACAAATAATGCGAGTCATTCGTCGCAACCAGCGGCAGGCCTTTTTTGTTGGCGAAGTCGACCGTTGCATCGGCGCAGATTTTTTGAATTTCTAATCCGGCATTTTGAATCTCGAGGTAGTAATCCTCGCCGAACATCTTGTGAAACCACTGAATCGTGTTATCGGCTTCTTGCATCCGTTCGCCGAGGATTTGCTGCGACAATTCCGCGGCCGCACATCCGGAAAGGCAAATCAAACCTTCGCGATGCCGTTCCAGGAGTTCCTTGTCGATACGGGGCTTGTAATAAAACCCCTCCAAGTAGGCGGCCGACGCGAGCTTGACCAGGTTTTTGAAACCGGTGTAGTTTTTGGCCAATAGCGTGAGGTGGAAACTCGCCTCTTTCATGCGCGACGCATTGCGATCAAAGCGGCTGCCGGGGGCGATATAGGCTTCGTAGCCCAGGATCGGATTGATCCCTTCTCGTTGGCAGGTTTGGTAGAACTCCAGCGCGCCGAATAAATTCCCGTGATCGGTGATCGCCAGCGAATTCATACCCATGTCTTTGGCTTGTTGAACCAAAGCAGGAATCTTGCTGGCACCGTCGAGCAAGCTGTAGTGGGTGTGGCAATGCAGATGAACAAAGGGACGTGCGTCGTTCATAACGATCCTTCAGTGGGTGTGCCTGTAGCGCGGACGGTCCGTCGCGAGCGGGTTTCTCCCCATTGTATCAACAGCCCTGCGGGGCATCGACCGAATGGAGCGGGAATGTTGATAACGGGCAGTTTTGCCTAGGTTTCAAGGCAAATTCGGGACCAATGGCTCGCCAATTTGCTCGGAATTATTTGCAAAAAGCACGAGGCGTCCCCATTGATTCTGCTTGTCGTTGCCAGCAGCTTGGGACATGATGGAAGGATAAACACGTGGGGAAGGTGCCCGGCGAAACCAGACGGATTTTTCTTCAAAGATTTTCAACGAACGATGAGGCACAGAAATGGCGTTCAAAAAAACAGGACTTATCGTCGTCGCTCTGGCGATGACAGTCACGACGGGGACAGCGGCTCAAGCTGGACCGATTCAGGTGGGAGGCACGTATAACGTTACGAATACGAACTTCCCCAATTCGTTTACGAGCGGACCGCTGACGATCAACTCGACAGCCAAACCGATCGGCGGCGCCGGTTCGGGAGGTCTGACGGTGCGTGAACGGATTACCGACACCAGCTCCGAAGCACAATGGATTGAATGGATCTTTGAAAAGACCGATGCGCCGTTGGCCGATGTGACCACCGGTGGTTGGAAAACAGAAATCTTTAATGTTCCGGTCACCACTCCGGTGATTTACGATGGATTCTTCATCTACTGGACCATCAACGGCACCGCCGCACAAAACATCACCACCATTCCCGGATTGGGAGCCCCGCAGGTCAACCCGCTGAATCCGGCGCATTTGGTATACGGCGGATTTTTCCCAGCCGAAGGCCCTTTCACCGGCCCGTTGAGTTTCGACGCATTCCTGACCAATTATGGATTGGGAATTTCGGATGGGAACATGGACATCAACCAAATCAACGGCTTTGTCGTCGGCGCCCATCTGACAACAGCCACCGGCGCCGAGCTGGTCCCCGAACCAGCCAGCATCACAATGTTGGCCATCGGCGGCATCGCCCTGTGCGGCTACGGTTGGCGACGCAAACGCCGAACGGTCTGAGACGACCGCTACACACGAAATGAAAACAGACCGCCTGCGTAGATACGTCGGCGGTCTGTTTTTGTTCGGTGGTTCTAATTTGGCGAGCGCGCTGGTGGTACGATCTAGCAAAAATTGCCGCCGCGCATTTTTCTGGTAGACTTCCCGGACACACAAAATAGGAGCGCTCGCCATGTCCGAACCCCACCCCCCAAAAAAATCTCGCTGGCCCCGCGCGGGGCTGATGCTGCTCGTCGGCGTCATGTTGCTACTCGTCGGCGGAGTGCTCAGCGTGTGGTTGCCGTATCACCGCGAACAACAGGCGGTGGCCGCTATAGAACGTCTGGGCGGTAGGGTCGACTACGAACTCGTTTGTCCGAAGCCTCTGGCCAAACTAATTGACGATGAGGATAGCCTGGAGCTGTTTCAGCGTGTGAGATACGTTGATTTGAGCTTTACCAGGGTGCGGGACGAGGATATTGCCCTATTGCGCGACTTTCAGCACCTTAAAAGTCTTGGCCTCAGATATTCGCAGATCACCGATGCCGGGATGCGACACGTTGGCGGAATTAGCGAGTTAGAAAGTCTTGACGTCTACAATACGCAGATTAGTGACGCGGGGCTAGCGGAGCTGCGACATCTGTACCAACTCAACATGCTCGCGCTCGGCAAAACTCGTGTCACGGATGCGGGGCTGCAGCACATCGGTCAGTTGAAGAAATTGGAAACCCTTTCGCTCTCGAACACCAAAGTAAGTGACGCCGGATTAGAGCAGTTGCATGATCTGACGAATCTCCGATACCTCGACTTGGAGAGGACAACCGTTGCTGGACCGGGTCTGGTCTACCTTGCGCGGTTAAACGGACTGAAGCATCTCAATCTTCGCCGAACCCTTATCAACGATGCGGCGTTCGCACATCTTGGCGGATTCACCTCGCTGGAATCTCTGGACCTCATGTATACGAAAATCACTGGGGCCGGGTTGGAGCATTTGCGTGCTTTGACCACGCTGACAGACCTAGCTTTGGACGGCACTTCCATCGATAGTGCGGGGTTGAAGTCGCTCCTCGGCCTGTCCAAATTAGAAACGTTATCACTCAACGGCACGCAAGTCACCGATGCCGGTGTCGAGCGATTGTTAAAACTGCCAAAGCTCTATGAGTTGTCAGTAGAACAGACTCAAGTCACCCCAGCCGGTCTCAAAAAAAACGACAAGGTGACCAGTCGTCGATCCTTTGATACGGATTTCTGTTTCCCGTAACCTACTCCGCTGCCGCCGGCACCGGGACGCCGTCGCCTTCGTTGACCGGATCTTCTGAGAGATCCATCGACATTACGTAAATCACCATTCCGACCAGCATCAACACCACGACGGCGATTTGTACTTTTTTGTTTCCCATAGCTTGCTTTCAGCACCTTTATTTAAAAGTCAATTCGTTTTGAAACGGGCGTCGATTCTCGCGAAGCAGCGCCGGAGAATCAAGGGACGTTGTAGGCGTGAGGCTTGAGGGGACAGGCGTGAGGACTGACGGGGCAATTTCCGCATGTCGCACTGCTCGCGTCTCAGGCCTCACTGCTCAGGCCTCAAGTCTTCATCCAACGCAGGGTCCGCTTCGGTCAGTGCTTGCCGTGCCATGCGGGTTACGTAGATGATCAACACGATGCAGACTGCCAGCCCGGCGAACAACACGAATTCGTGGAGTCGGGAATGCGAACTGGCGTTGCCGGCGATTTTGGCCGCATGCCCTGCCACGTAACCGAAATAGACTTCGACAAAAATCCCCGGAATGATCCCCAGGCATCCCAGGATAAACGTGCTGAAGCGCGTGTTGGTCGTGCCTAACGCATAGCTAATGGCGACTGGGCTGAGTGGCGTGAGCCGCAACAACACCTGAAACTTCAACCCCCGACGTTCCGCAGCGGCGGCGACTGCGGCGATTTTTGGCTGCTGACTCAATGCCGCAGCCACACGTTTCCGTAGGATAAAGTGGGAGATGATATAGCACAGGCAGGATGCCCCCAGCGCACCGGTGACGACGACCACGGTCCCTTCGATCAATCCAAACAGCACCCCCGCCGCGACGGCGAACAGTGTATCGGGCACGAATAGCGGCGTGGCTAAGGCCACGATAACGGCTAGCGCAAGCGGTCCCCAAAAGCCCAATGCGGCAATATCGGCCTCGATTTTGGGGATTTCGCTCCCCATCCAACGTCCGAACAGGATCACAGCGACGACCAATGCCACAATGATGACTAGCCGTATGAGGATGCTTTGCCGGTTTTTCACATTCGCCTACAGATTCAATAACCTGAAAATCGTCGAAAAGAACCGTCCTGCTGCCGGACGAACCGGTCGACATCGTATCGTAGGAGAACAAACAGGGATAGCTTTTTCGCAACCCCACCATCCAGCGAAATAATCGGACTGGAACACGAACGATCCAAGATCGGCAGAATAGGGGATAATTACCGTTTGCTAACAGGCAGGATTTCTAGCAGGAACGTTTGTCGAAGAGGGCAAATTACGGTCGCATCGGCCGTGAATTGTGCTTAAACTGTATAAAGCACGAATGACGCACTGCCACAAATTGCGTTGAGGCGGAGACATGCGTCGGAGTTGTACAAATCCACTCTGGAACGTTTTTCGGATGCGGCAAAACCGTAGCGTGAGACGCTGACTGTGTTGCGCTCCCAAAACTTTGGAGACAAAATTTTATGATGATGAATCGACGACGCGTTCGCAAGATTTGGCTTCCGCGGCAGACAATCCGCGAAGGTTTTACCCTGGTGGAACTGTTGGTGGTGATCGCCATCATTGCCTTGCTGATTGCCCTGTTGATGCCGGCCGTACAAAAGGTGCGTGAATCGGCTCGCCGCGCGCAATGCTTAAATCATCTGCACCAAATTGGCATCGCCTCCCATAACTACCTCTCGACGTACAACACGTTTCCGCCGGGTTGGATTCAAGGCGACTACTTCGAGGAGTATCAGAATCCTGCCACGCCAGCGAGTTATGGCATCGTTGCGGGTTTTAATGGACCACACCCCACCGGCGAGGTTGACCTGGACCTTCCGACAGGCTCCAACAAATGGAGCGTATCCTACATGTGGGGTTGGCAAGCGTTCCTGCTCTCGGAGATGGATCAAGGCACGGTGAACCTCAAGTTTAACGAGCCAAAATCAACGAACTACAACCTGCAGGGCATTCAAATGGTGATTCCCACCTATGTCTGCCCCAGCGCAACACTCCCCGACCAGCGCGCCGGCGAGTTGGGCTACGCAACCTATCGCGGCTGCATGGGCAACACGGCCGACAATGGGATGATGAATATGAATAGTACCTACAGCGATCGAGATTGCACGGATGGAACTACGATGACGATTCTCTTCGGAGAAAGCCGGTTCGGTTTTTGGGGCGATGCCCTCTCCTGCTGTGCCCGTGTCCCCCGCATGGACGACACTTACAGCGAAAACGACCCCTTGCGAAATGGAAGGGATCAAAAACTTTGGGACTGGTACAGCGCCCCCTTCCAAGCGGGTTGGGAGATGGATGATATTCCCGATGTCGATGACGACGGCGATGACGTAGACGATGTCGACGACGAAGAGAATCATCCGATTCCCGATAGAAACGCGGTTTTCACATATTTTGGCTTCGGCAGTTTTCACGGTGATGCGGTGAACTTCTTCTTCGTCGACGGTTCCGCTCGTCCGCTAGCCAAGACGATGGACAAAACCATTCTCAATGCATTGGCCACTCGCAATGGCCAGGAACGGATCTCCGAAGAATTTTGATCTACGTTCGCTTCAAGCAACCATGAACCATCGGCCGCCGATTCTATTCGGCGGCCGATTTTCGTGGGCGGGTCAGCTTTTGGCTTGGCCTTGTTTGGCGACGGCATCCATCGCCGCTTGGATCGCTGCTTGATCCCCCAGGTACTCATGCCGGATTGGTTTGAGGTTTTCATCCAACTCATAAACCAACGGCACGCCGGTGGGGATATTCAGGCCGACAATTTCTTCTTCGCTCACGTCATCCAAATACTTGACCAGCGCACGTAGGCTGTTGCCGTGGGCGACGATGATCAACTTTTGGCCTGCCTTAATCGCCGGAGCAATCGTCTCGTGCCAATACGGCATGACTCGTTCCACGGTGTCTTTCAGACATTCCGTCAACGGGAGTTGCTCGGCGGACAGGTTCTCGTAACGACGGTCATTGCCGGGACACCGTTCATCGCCGGCATCCAACGGCGGCGGCGGGGTGTCGTAACTTCGTCGCCAAACCAAAACTTGCTCGTCGCCGAACTTTTTAGCGGTCTCCGCTTTGTTGAGTCCCTGCAGGTCCCCGTAATGCCGCTCATTGAGCCGCCAGTCCCGCTCGACCGGAATCCACATCAAGTCCATCTCATCCAGCGCCAACCACAACGTGCGAATCGCTCGTTTGAGCACCGACGTATACGCCTGGTCAAAAGTGAATCCTTGCTCTTTGAGAATTTTTCCGGCACCGCTGGCTTGGCCGATTCCAGCCTCCGTCAGATCCACATCGGTCCAACCGGTAAATCGGTTTTCCAGGTTCCACTGACTTTCACCGTGCCGCAATAAAACGACTTTATACATCGAACTGTGTCTTTCCTAGAATAACGTGTGCTTCGAACGTTTTAACAATCTGGTTTCAGTTGCCGTTTTGGCAATTGCTGAGTTTGGATTTCTAACTGAGCTTCGTTTGGAATTCCGCTGCGGCGCGTCGCAGGTTGGAATGCTTGTCTATCGTACTGCATAGAAGGGTGCGTCGCGACGCCCCCTACGCGGCGTCGATTCACTCCTGTGTACTGACATCGGACGTGTCCTGCAAGTCGCCGGTTGCGGGATAGGTGACTTCGAACCGGCAGTTTTTGACGAATTCTTGGCTGGAGTGCTCCTCGGTTTCGATTCGGATCACAAAACCCCGTTCATAGGTCTCCAGGACCAGCGGTTGACCGAATAATAAGTCGGGGGCGACGATCCGGCACTCTGCATCGCAAACTTGCGACAACTCGGCTGGAAAGCGGCCATTTTGGCGGTAAAAGCGATCCACTCGCAGCGCCCAACGGGCCAGAATGAACCGTTGCCGCATGGCGAGAATCGGCCCCCGCAATTGCGGGGCAGCTGCGAGGTAAGGCTTAACGTACAAAAAAGAACTTTGTGCGACCCGCTGTTGCCAATCGCGGATGTCTGGATTGTCTAACCCCGGTTGATCACTGATCGCTGCCAATTCGGAAAGCATCTGTATCCAGTACACGGCATTGTCAATCACCTGTGGCTCAGAGAGCACTCGTTTGCACCAAGCAATCCATGCAGGCGCTCCTGGCATGCTGATCGCTTCTCGAATCCGGGGCAGCGCGGTTCCGTCAATCAAATAAGTTCGAATTGCAATCAACGTCGGTTGGCAACGGCAGTCGCTTGCTGCGCGCGAGAGTTCGCCGTCCAGTGCTAAAAAATCCGCCGGTGTGATTTTTCCCCCGGAGAGCAGTTCTGCTAGAGAATTGAGGCTCGTGTTTTGCATGGCGATCGCCGTGAAACGAGATTCTGTCAGCGACTCTTCCCCAACCAGCCTAGCTGACTGAAACCCTTGAATCGTCGACGAGAACGCCGCCTGGTCTTCCCCGGTTCCCAACGACCAGAGGACCTCCGCGTGTAGCAAATCGCTCAATGCCCGGCATTTCAATATCTTGGACCGACGCGGATCGCCTGCAGAGGCATCGACCAAAAGTCGGCAGTGCGGGCGAGCCACCGCCTGCGCAATCAGCTCTCGACTTTTTTGATTCGCCTGCAATTCATCACGTAGCGGCCCGTGCGCACCGGCGCGCGTTGGTGTTTCGGCCGTCATCAATTGCAAATACGCTTGTTCCGGTTCCTGTAGCGCGCCGATCGCTTCCAGCAACAACGGACCGGCATCGTCCTGAGGGTTGTCGAGCTTGATTGCCAGGTCCGCGCTACGCACCGGTTCACCACGACCTTCGATGCGGCGAATCTCCGCCTTCCAAGCAGCGTGGGATTGGTACAGTTGGAAGCAATAGACCGCCGCCGCCGCAACCAGTAACGTCGGCACCGTCCAAAGCGCCAGCCGCTTCAGCAGTGACGACCGTTTCGCCGATTTGTCCTCCATGAAAATCGCCTTTCCGCGAACGTGCATTGTCTCAACCTCTGTCAGCAGAGCATGCCGCTGTTAGGGGATGTTCGGCCAATGTTTTCGCCAACCAATGCGGTCCAGGATCCAATCCAACTCCGCTTGTTCCACGGCGCTCATCGCCGCCGCTGCTGGGGGAGCCAACACGTCAGGGCAATCAATCACGCCACGCTCGTGCAGCATCGTTTTGAGTAGTTCCTCGGAATAGTCCAGATAAAACTGCAAGTACGGCAGAATCTGTTCCACGTAAATCTTGGCCGCTTGCTCCGTCTCGCCCTCAAGATGTGCGTGAACGGCGGCGGCGTGTAGGTCGAGGGCTTCGGTCCCGGTCATGAATGCCGTGACACCCAAGCGCAACAGATGCAGCAAGTGCTTACCACCCGCGCCGCCGATCACCGAGATATTCCCGCCGGAAAGTTCCAGCAGCTGTGCAGTCTTGGTGACAAAGTTTTTGCCTTCGGCTTTGACGTGTTGTACGCCGGCAATCTCTTGATCCATCCGCCACAATAACTGGGCCGTCAGAATCGATGAACTAGCGGGGGTGTCTTGGATGATGATTGGCAGTGTGGTTGCCTCCGACAGCGACGCATAATAGTCGAAGGCGCCCTCCGCATCGGGCAGATCGACATACGGCAGCGCCGCCATAATCATATCCGCGCCAAGTTGTTCGGCTTGGCGGGCATAGTTCAGCGAGGTACCGACCCCCGGAGCAGTGACACCGAGAAACACCGGCACGCGGCCGGCCACTTCGTCGACAATCATCTCGGTCAAACTCTGCCGGGCATGGTCGGGGATTTTGTGAAATTCCGAAGCGATCCCAAAATGGCCAATCGCCACGGCGCCGCACTTCAGGCAGTATTGCACCAACCGCCGCTGGCTCGCTTCGTCAATAGCACCATCGCGAGTGATCGCTGTGGGCAGAATCGGCATCATGCCCCGCAGTCCAACTTGCGATGTATCTGGATCCTCCGAGTTGTTCATAATCACGGCACTTTCACTGCAATTCGTTTCAAAACCCTCTGCAGCGTCTCGCTGACACTGATCTGCAAGTTTCCAGAACAAGCTCAACCGGGTTTTGAAAGTGGTTCTCGACGATGGTTTGGGATGTGCGACTCAAGATCGCATCCGCGCGGCCCCTGTGCGGGATCGGCGGGGAGATCATACCAAATCAATCGGCAGTGAAAACCGCAACAGTGTGAGGCTGCTGGTGCAACGACTAATATGCGGGGCGTCAGACGGTTGCACCATTCTTGACTCTAGGAACACGGCTATTCATAGGGAAGTTGCGGTGGCAGATTTTTTCTGTCGATGACATCAACGGCAACACGAAATCGCGGCTTCCCCTCTAACTTGCGTGCGTAGAACCGGAGGGTCGATGAGTCACCCAAACGTATTTGATGGCTGGTCCAGCGATCCTCAGAAACAAGCCCGCCGTTGCCCCAGGATCGAGAACCCTTGTCCGGTTCGGAATCGACAAATGCGAACTCGAATTGGTGATTTCCCAGAGGGACCACGCGGAAACTAAGAAGCTTTGTCGTACCTTCGAGGGTACGATAGATAAATACCGCCGGCTCATTCACCGCGAATTCAAGGTCCGCGAATTTGCTCCCCTGTTCAACTTCGCGAATCCCCAGCTCCTTCAACAATTCGACATCGATTGTCTTGGGAGGAAAGTCCTCGATTTTCATGGTCTTGGCGAGTTGTTTCAGACGGTTTTTGTATTTCCCTGGATCTGACGTCGTTTCGCTGAGCGCGTGTGCGGTCAGTATGACATGCAACGCTTCGTCGGCTCGTTTGAGCCGGTGCAGCAACTCTGCTGTGGCGATCAATGCCTCAATCGATGTAGTGGATTGAGATTGCAGATACGACAGAACTCGTGATTCCAAATCTCGATCACCATACCAATGACGGTGGAACAAGACGAGCGCCTCGACTGGAGGCTTCTCTGTCAGAAAAGCTTCGCAGGCCGCACGAATTTCCTCACGCTGCATACGGTCCAAATACGACACGTAGTAAGTATACCGCCTGGATTGACCGCCACCATTCAGATTTCCATTGATGTCCAAGTCCGTACGAGATTCGTGATCCGGGAATACCTCGAGGACGAAGTTGTTATGCTTGACACGCAAATGTTGCACGCTCTCGTCGGCTGCCAATTCGGGCACGTCCCAACCCTGGGTCGCCAATTCGTCGGAAATCGCACGTAGAAGGTCTTGGGGCGGCTCATCAGCTTGAAAGGTCCAAACCGACTGGTTGCGGTTCATCAGCCCGTGTCCGGAAAATAGCAACTCTGCATTGTGATTTTCTAAAAACGTCAGCGGCTCCGTCTCTTTAAAATCCGGATAAAAATAATTTGGAAGCGGCGGTAGCATGCTATGCTTTTCACGCAAACCGTCGAAATGTTTGACCATTGCGTCCGCGATTTGCTTGGCAATGTCTTCGGCCACCAATTTGTATTTCGCTGCTGACGATCCAATACCAGTCGTCGTCGAATCGTGTTCTAGCTTGCCGTGCCAATCAAACTCAATTTTCGGCGGTGTGAGATTATCGATATACGAATTGTGGCTACGGACCACGTTGTCTGATGCCACAATACTGATTTTGGCCTGAACCGCATGTTCGATGAGCAACCCGGACTCTTCCAAATTCTTGAGGTCTAATGAGACAAAAATGTCCGGCGCTCGTTCCCCTTGCGGCATCGACTCCCCCAGCGGGTAGTAGTCGATTCGCTGGAACGCAGGCTGTTGTTTCAGCCGCTCCAGTACTAGTCCTCCAACCCGTTTCATCAAGGTGTGGTCGCTGCGATTGATGATCGCAATATGGCTGTCAGCAAAAAAACTAGGGTTGCTAGAAGTCGAGCTCGCCGAGGACGCCAGATTGTTCTTGGCATTCAGCTTGCCGAATTGGGCCTCAAATGTCACACCGGCCGCTGGTTCTGATTCGTCCCCCAACAGCTGTTCGATGAAGTTTCCTTCGGCATCCCGCTCGGCTCGAATCGCTTGGTTCGGAACATCGGGCGAAAAGCCGAACCACAGTACGGCCAGGATCGTCATCGGCAGCCAAACGCCAAAGAACAACCACACGTGGCGATGTTTGCGGATTTTTTCGCGGGAAATGAACATCGTTTCGTCCGTTTTTGCTGTGAGTGAATTCGCCGGCGAGCGCGTGCGCAACGCCCCGTAACCAGTCATTCGTCCGAGGCACGTTTATCTTAACCGACTTTTCGAAAACTCGCACAAATCGGCCGCCGGATGGATCATCCTGTGGACATGCGATACAGTGCGGGTGGAGATTTCGCAGCGGACCGTTGCCGTTCGTCCCGGAATCGTCCACTTTGTGAAATTGCTACTGGACCAAGAATGACCACCCCGCCCCCACCCGAAAAGAATGCCGCGCATGCCGACATCGGCATTGTCTGCGCACTGCCGCTGGAAATCGCACCGTTTTTGGAACGTTGCGAAAAACTCCGTAAATACAAGAGCGATCACTTCGTGTTTCGCGGCGGTCGTTATGGAGACATTAAAGTCGCCATTGTGGAAACCGGCACCGGCTTCGCGCCTGCCCGGCGGGCGACGCAGGCCATGGTCGATGCGCACTCGCCCTCCTGGATTCTCTCCGCCGGCTTCTCAGGCGCATTACAACCGGAAATGAAAATTGGCAACATTGTGATGGCCAACGATGTTTGCGACGTGCATGGACAGGAATTACGTGTCGACATCAACATGCCGGCCAACCCCGACGGTGGACTCTACGTGGGCCGGATCCTGAATACCGACGAGATCGTCCGCACCGTGGATGAGAAACGGCAATTGGCCGAACAACATCACGCGCTGGCCGTCGACATGGAAAGCTTGGCTGTCGCTCAAGTCTGTCGCGATACGCAGACGCGGTTTTTAGCTGTGCGGGTGATCAGCGACGATATGTCGGCCGACCTGCCGCCGGAAGTCTTGTCGATTCTAGGGGCGACCGGCACGTATCGCGTGGGTGCTGCTATGGGAGCCATGTGGAAACGCCCCGCCGCCGTTAAGGATTTATGGAAGCTCCGCGAATCAGCCAATTTTGCCGCCGAGCGTCTCGCCATTTTCCTGGATGGAGTCGTCGCTCAATTGTATGAATCACGACATTAGCATCGTCGCGTTTTCAAAAAAACGCGGTGGGAACGTGACGCGTGATAGGTGAAACCACATGGATAGAAAACGACTCGTCAATACAGGGCTGATCATCATTCTGCTCGCGGGGTTGCCGGAAATGAGTTCCGGTGGCGAGGCACCGCAAAATCGTTTGCCCAACATTGTACTGATCACCGCTGACAATTTGGGCTATGGCGACGTGGGTTGTTATGGCAACTCCACGATCAAAACGCCCGCCATTGATCGGTTGGCGACACAAGGGGTGCGCTGCACTTCATTTTATTCGGCCTCTCCCACCTGCACTGTTTCGCGGGCGACGTTACTCACCGGACGATATCCAGAGCGTATCGGGCTGAATCATCAACTCAGTGCCAAGCAAAACCTAGGCATTGGATTGCGGCAGACCGAAAAACTGATTCCGCAATATCTCAAACCATTGGGCTACGCGACCGCTTGTTTCGGTAAATGGAATATCGGTTTCGCGCCCGGCAGTCGCCCGACCGAACGAGGGTTCGATGAGTTTTTCGGGAACGCGTCGGGGAACTTCGACTATTACACACACATTTATGCTGGCCGCAACGACCTCTATCACGGTACCGAACCGGTAAAGGTCGCAGGATACAGCACCGATCTGTTCGCCGAAGCGGCATGCGATTTCATCGGCCGCCATACGCAGTCCCCGTTTTTCTTGTATCTTCCCTTCAATGCACCGCACTTCCCCAGCTCGCGGAACAAAGGGCCGGGCGAGCCGAATATCTGGCAAGCCCCGGCAACCGCTTTGGCTGCCTACGGATATGCAGAGGATGAAGCCGATCCGCAAAAGCGATATCACGCCGTCGTCACCGCGCTGGATACGGGGATTGATCGCGTCTTAAAAAAATTGGACGCACTCCACCTGACCGACGACACGCTGGTCATTTTCTACTCCGACAATGGCGCTTTCATGTTGCCGGGCCGTGGCTTGGAGGTCGCCTCGAATCGACCGCTCCGTGATGGGGGAATCACATTGTGGGAAGGGGGGATTCGCGTCCCCTGCATCGTCCGTTGGCCAGGGCGACTCAAACCGGG
The DNA here is from genome assembly GCF_007860075.1 of Symmachiella macrocystis. NCBI lineage: Bacteria > Pseudomonadati > Planctomycetota > Planctomycetia > Planctomycetales > Planctomycetaceae > Symmachiella > Symmachiella macrocystis. The sequence goes on along the minus strand of NZ_SJPP01000001.1, from coordinate 4,218,255 downwards.
TTCGCTCAGCGACCAACCTTGGATCAGTCTCGATATCCTCCCCCTCATTCTTTCCGTCGCCGGCGTTGAACGTCCCGAGACGCCGGTACTGGACGGGGTCGATCCGCTGCCAGAGTTACGCGATGATACGCGACCGTCGCCGCGGCGATTCTTTTGGGGATTTCGCGGCATGCAAGCTGTGCGAGAGGGCCGCTACAAATGGATTCTCCCCAAACGACGGCCCGTTGCCCAACTGTTTGATCTGAGCAGCGATGTGTCGGAAAAAGTTGACCTAGCCTCTTCACAGCCGGAAGTTGCCGACTCTCTGCGCCGGGCATTCGCCGAGTGGCGCTCGCAATTTCCTTGAAGCCAAAATGTAAACATTGCATTTTTTACAATCGGGCCTTGGCAAGGCTGCGATGCGCTGGTTTCGAGATAAAAACTTTCCCAACCTGCAACTTCCAGCCGTGTAAGCTCTTACCGCGCGGTGCGTGCGATGCTGCTGCGGTGAAATGTGCCTTTTCACAGATTTGGCCTCAAGTTTGCTTCTTTGATCTGACCGCACGACGCGGCTGACATTTACAAACACGTCCCCTGGTCAGCCGTCACTCATTTCAAACACTACGGTCCTCGCAGGAAGCGAAGACCGCACTCCACTCTGGAGGATACATCGAGCATGGATGCTCTCCTGATTCGACTCGCGCTTGCCGCCGCTGCCATCACATCGATGGGCGCAAGTTATCAATCCCCGAACTTTACCGTTACCGCACCCACCGAAAAAATGGCCCAACAAGTGGCTCAACATGCTGAGCATCATCGTCGCGAATTGGCGATGGCTTGGTTGGGACACGAATTGCCCAACTGGTATTCCCCCTGCCCTGTCAAAGTCAAAGTCGGCCAACTGGGAGCCGGCGGATATACATCGTTCTCCTTCGATCGTGGCAAGTCGGGCCAAATGGAAGTTTTTGGCTGGAATATGGTCGTCCAAGGCTCGCTGGAACGCGTGTTGGATTCGGTCATTCCCCACGAAGTCAGCCACACCATCTTCGCCTGTCACTTTCGCCGTCCGTTACCGCGTTGGGCCGATGAAGGAGCGGCCACGTTGGCCGAACACGAGTCGGAAAAAAGACGCCAACTGATGACCGTCAAACAAATCCTACATACCAGCCAGCGAATTCCGCTGCGGAAATTATTGAGCATGAAAGAATATCCCAAAGACCCGCAAGCCGTGTTGAGCTTGTATGCTCAGGGATATACGTTGGCCGAGTTATTGGTGCAAACTGAGGGCAAGGAGTGCTACCTGAAATTTCTCGCCGAATCAGAAAAACTGGGCTGGGATCGTGCCATCAAAAAACACTACGGTTACCACAATTTGGAATCATTGGAAAAACGTTGGGAGAATTGGATTGAAGAGGGATGCCCGCGCCTCGACAGACAGGAAGCACCTCTCTTAGCTGCTGGAAACTCGAACAATCGTAACAACGAAAACCTGGTCGTCCGCTCGCAAACGCCCGATGAGCCGGAAGCAGAACTTCAATCCGGTGTGGCCGCCAAAAACGGTCCACTGAGCCGCTTAGTGGCTCCGCGGCCTAAAGTCGCAGCCCGCCCCCGTCGCACAACACAGCCAACCGCCTTGGCAGCGGCGGCACGACAAACGCGTCCCAACACGAAGACCAATTCGCGTAGCGGCAACGATGGTTGGATTGCCATTCGCACCTCCGGCCGCGCCCTGCCGGCCATGGCTACCTCGCAAACCATTGCTGCTGCAAATCGCAGAGAACAAACAAATGTTCGCTCACGACGGCGAACTAATTCCAATACCACAGACCTGCCGGAAACAACCGAGACGCCTAGAAGCTGGCCCGGCAGCAAGACCTCAAATCAACGACAGATCTCCGCAGACCGTCGCACAAAGAAACGTTCGGAATTCCCCGACCGAACATCGCGACAATGACCCAGTGCCGCCGGCAATAGCCGGTACGAACGAGCGTTCGGACCTCCCCAACCGAGCGTCGACTCACGCCCATCGGATTGTCGATAACCACAGGTGAATGCCCCCCGCATTGTCCCCCACCCTGGTTCTTGCCTTCCTCAAATGGGCCAAACGAAACCGACAAGCCTTCCGCCCCCCACGGAAGGCTTGTCGGCATTTCCAGGCGGCGGGCGGTGACGACCGCCGGCGGGTTCGAGCTTCCGCTCGGTGTGGCGTGGTCCGCTCCCGTTGGTCGCTGGTGTGCGTGAAGGGGCTTGCTATAGGGTTTATTGGGCTGGGGTAATGCTGTGGTGTGTGACTCCCATTTTTGTCATGCGAGCTAACGATTTTGCAAATCACGCCTAGAGTAGCGATGCGGCTCAACCGGAGCATCGCCGGATCGTGAATGGTCCGCAATAACTTATCCTAACGGTTGCGCCGCCGACAACCGTGGAAGCAGGCCGCGATTTTATGTTCCGGGGCGTTTTTCCGGAACTTTCGCCGCGTCGCTGCCGTCTCATGCGGTGTAGTTGGGGCAAATTCGGCTATGCGATATGCTATCGCTGTACGCTTGCACGCCCGTTTTTATTCAAAATCTATCTCCATCATATATCGGGTTGATTCATGTTCCAGAAATTCTACGTGAAATCGCTTATGATCGTGCTGGTCGGCGCCGCTTGCGCGTATGCCGCCCAAGCCTCAGTGGTCCCCAAACAGGGCGAGGTCCAAAAATTGTTCAACGAAGGGAATTACAAAGAGGCATACGACGATTTCCGCCGGCGTGCCTTACTCAAGGATGCGAACCCGCGGGAGGTCGGGACCGATCTCCTGATGGCCTTGAATTGTCTGCAGCGCTTAAATCGTGCCAATGAGATCGATGCGTTTCGCGACGAAGTGATTGCCCAACATGCCGACAATTGGCGGTTGCTCAAAGCAGCGGCTCAGTCGCTGCAGAACGGCCCGCACTACGGTTTCATGATTGCCGGAGAATTCGAGCGGGGGCAACATCGCGGCGGTGGGCAACATGCCAGTTCTCAGCAGCGCGACCGCGTGCGGGCGTTGCAATTGATGCAGCAAGCCATGCCGCTGCTGGACGAGGAACAATCAAAGCCCGAGGTCGCGCAGTACTATCGCGACTTCGCCAATATGCTATTACAAAATCGCCGCGGCGGGCAGGCGTGGCGGTTGCAGTATTTGACCGACTTGACGACGCTGCCCGACTACGAGGTCGGCGGAAATCGTTATGGTTACGGGGGCAGCACGCAAGGGGCGGCGGTCGATGCCGAGGGCAAACCGGTCTTTTATCATGTGCCGGAAAGTTACGCGGCCTCACAATCCGACGGCGAGCGCTGGCGGTGGTTGCTCTCCCAAGTGGTGGAGTTCGCGCCGCAGCGACGTGCGGAAATCGACACGTTCTTCGCGCAGTTCCTTCGTGAACAATTTGGTGTGACGACATTGGCTCATTATTCCAGATTCTTCGGGCAAACCGACGACGAGGGGGATGAAAGCGGCACCTATGCACTACACACGCTCAAGGAAACCGAGACGATCGCCCGCCTAGCCACCGGCATCAAACGCTTTTCGCTCCCCGATGAATTCAACTTCATCAAAATCTACCAATCAGTCGCTGAGATGCCGGAGGATCACTACGCCGATCAGGCGCTCATGACATTGGCACAACTGTTTTCCGACCGTCGTCAGTATGACCGGTCGGCGGAGTATTGGCGGGAAAGCTTGGAACGCTTTCCCAATCGAAACGGCTCCAACAAAAAACAGCAACTGGCGCAGATCGTTGACAACTGGGGGATGTTTGATGCCTCCGGCGTTCAACCCGCGCGAAGCGGAGCGACGATCGACTATCGTTTTCGCAACGGCAAACGCTTGCAACTGACCGCATATGAACTCCGCATCCCCGAATTGTTGGCTGACGTTAAAAAATATATCTCCGACAATCCGCAACGGCTCGATTACAAGAAGATGAACATCGATAACATTGGGTATCGAATTGTTCAGCAAAACGAACGCAAATATCTGGGCAAGCAGGTCGCCGATTGGTCGCTCGATTTGGAGCCCCGTGAGAACCATTTCGACAAACGCATCACCATCACCACGCCGCTCCAAAATGCCGGCGCCTATTTGCTGACGGCGAAACTGGAGGACGGCAACGTCAGCCGCATCATCGTTTGGCTGGACGATACGGTGATCGCCAAGAAGCAGTTGGATGGCCAAGTGATGTACTACGTCGCCGACGCCGTCACCGGCAAGCCGATCCCTAAGGCCAACTTAGAGTTTTTCGGCTTTCGTCAGGAACCAGTCAAGAATCGCCGCAATCAATTCCGCGTGCTCACCAATAATTTTGCGGAGTTCACCAACGAAAACGGTATTGTCACCACCGACGCCAAACGTCAGCCGAGGGATTACACGTGGCTGATCACCGCTCGTACCAAAGACGGACGCTTCGCGTATTACGGTTTCAATTCTGTGTGGTACGGTCAGTACTACGATCAGCAATACAACCAGACCAAGGTCTTTACGATCACGGACCGTCCGGTCTATCGCCCCAACCAAAAGGTCGAATTCAAGTTCTGGGTGCGGCACGCGCAGTATGACCAAGCGGACCGCTCGGACTTTGCGAATCAAGAATTCACGGTTCGCATCACCGATGGCCGTGGGCAAAAAGTCTTCGAAGAAAAACTGAAGAGCGACGATTACGGCGGAATCGTCGGGGAGTATTCGCTGCCCAAAGACGCCACGCTTGGCGCATATCAATTGCAGATCATCGGGCACGGCGGCGGCTCGTTTCGCGTCGAGGAATACAAAAAGCCCGAATTCGAAGTCACCGTCGAAGCGCCCGACGAACCGGTCATGCTGGGCGAAAAAATCACCGCCAAAATCGTCGCCAAATATTACTTCGGAGCACCGGTCACCAACGGAACGGTCAAATACAAGGTCCTGCGTTCTAAGTATTCACAACAATGGTACCCGCCCAGCATTTGGGATTGGTTCTACGGTCCGGGATACTGGTGGTTTGGGTATGACTACACTTGGTACCCCGGTTGGAACGACTGGGGTTGCCGGCGCCCGGTCGGCTGGTGGTGGCCCGCGCGTCACGATCCGCCCGAGGTGGTCCTGGAGAACGAAGTCGAAATCGGCGAAGACGGCACCGTCGCCTTGGAAATCGATACGGCGCTGGCCAAAGAAATTCACGGCAACAGCGACCACCGTTACGAGATCACCGCTGAAGTCGTAGACGAGTCGCGGCGAACCATCGTCGGCAAAGGCAAAGTGCTCGTCGCCCGCAAACCGTTCAAGGTCTTCACCTGGCTCGACCGTGGGTATTACCGCGTTGGCGACGACATCAACGCCAGTTTCTCGGCCCACACCCTGGATAACAAACCGGTGCAAGGGACCGGAAAGCTAACCTTGTACCGCGTCAGCTATAACGAAAAGAATGAACCGGTTGAAACCGTTGAAGAGACATGGGACGTCAATACGAATGACGAGGGCAAGGCGTCACAAAAAATCGCCGCCTCCCGCGCCGGGCAATTTCGGCTCTCCTATAAACTGACCGATGCCGCCGGACACGAAATCGAAGGCGCCTACGTCTTCATCGTCCGTGGCGATGGCTTTGACGGCCGACAGTTTCGCTTTGATGACATCGAAATCATTACCGACAAACGGGAATACAAACCGGGTGAAACGGTACGGATGGCGCTCAATACCAATCGTAGCGACGCCACCATTTTGTTATTTGTGCGACCCACCAACGGCGTCTATCTGCCGCCGCAAGTGATCCGTATGGATGGGAAGAGCACGGTTGTTGATGTGACGGTCGTCCAAAAGGACATGCCCAACTTCTTCGTCGAAGCGATGACCATTTCCGACGCCAAGATTCATACCGGGATGCGCGAAGTCATCGTTCCGCCCGAAAAACGAGTGTTAAACGTCGACGTCACCTCCTCGGCCGAATCGTATAAACCGGGAGAACCGGCCAAGGTCAGCATCAAATTGACCGACACCGATGGCGAACCGTTCATGGGATCGACAGTGCTCTCGATCTACGATAAGAGCGTGGAATACATTTCCGGCGGATCAAACGTACCGGAGATCAAAGCCTTCTTCTGGAAATGGCGGAGGCGACATACACCGCGGACCGAATCGAATCTCACACGGTATTTCGGCAACATGCTGAAACCCAAAGAGGTCGCCATGCAGTTTCTGGGCGCGTTCGGGGCGACGGTTGTCGATGAAATTGCCGACAGTGCCATAAAAGAGAACCGCGGCGGTGGCGGCGCAAGATTCGGCCCATCTCGAGGCCGCGCGATGTCTAAATCCATGGCGGCACCGGCTGCCACGCGGATGGAAGCGTCTGAAGGGCTGGCCATGGCCGATGCCGTCCCCGAAGACAGCGGCGGAGGGGACGTTGTCGAACCGACGGTCCGCAGCAACTTCGCCGATACCGCCCTGTGGGTCGGAACCCTTGAAACGGACAAGAACGGCATAGCGGAAGTCACCTTGGATATGCCGGAAAACCTCACCGCTTGGAAAATCCGTAGCTGGGCGATGGGACAGGGGACGAAAGTCGGGCAAGGTGAATCAGAAGTCGTAACCGCCAAAAACCTGCTCGTCCGTCTACAGGCTCCGCGGTTTTTCATGCAAAACGATGAAGTGGTTCTGTCGGCCAACGTGCATAATTATCTGGACCAGGACAAATCAGTGCGCGTCGAACTTGAATTGGACGGCGACACGCTGCGAGCACAATCCGGCACCACGCAAACCATCACCGTGCCGGCCGGCGGCGATGTCCGTGTCGATTGGCGGGTCAGCGTAGTCAATCCCGGTGAAGCAACGATTCGCGTCAAAGCACTGACCGATGAAGAATCGGACGCGATGCAGATGAAGTTCCCGGTGTACGTCCATGGCATGCTCAAGCTGGAGTCATTCTCCGGTGCGTTGCGGCCCGACGAAACGAGCGGAAAGTTTACGATCGACGTTCCCGAGGCACGACGGATCAATGAGTCGATCTTAGAAATCCGCTATTCCCCCAGTTTGGCCGGCGCGATGGTCGATGCGCTGCCTTATCTGATCAACTACCCTTATAAGACGACCGAAAGCACGCTCAATCGGTTCTTGCCGGCGGTCATCACGCAGAACATTTTGTTGCGGATGAAACTGAACCTCAAAGACATCCGCGAAAAACGGACGAATCTCAATGCCCAGGAAATCGGCGACGATGCCCAGCGGGCAACGCAATGGAAACGGTTCGACGTGGATCCGGTCTTCGACGAGGACCTCATGCGCGAGATCGTTGCCGAAAACCTGCAAGCTTTGACCGAGATGCAACTGGCCGACGGCGGTTGGGGTTGGTTCTCCGGATGGGGCGAGCATTCCTATCCGCACACGACAGCCAACGTCGTTCGCGGCCTGCAACTGGCCCAGGCCAACGACGTCGCCCTGGTACCGGGGATGTACGAACGCGGCGTCGAGTGGTTAAAGCGTTACCAGGATCAGCAAATCGAATTGCTCAAAAACGCAGCCACCGAAAAGAAACCGTATAAAACGAGGGCCGATAATCTCGACGCACTGGTCTATATGGTGCTCGTCGACGCCGACATCGCCAGCGCCGACATGCGAGAGTTTTTGTATCGCGATCGCACCAAGTTGTCGGTCTACGGCATGGCGCTGTTTGGTTTGGCACTGCAAAAACAACAGCAAGCTGAACAGTTGGCGATGATCATGCGGAACATCGAACAATACCTCGTCGAAGATGACGAAAACCAAACCGCGTATCTCAACCTCCCCAACGGCGGGTATTGGTGGTCTTGGTACGGCAGCGAATTTGAGGCGCATGCGATGTACCTCAAATTGCTGGCTCGCACAGAACCGAAGTCACGCAAGGCGTCGCGGCTGGTGAAATATCTGTTGAACAATCGCAAGCACGCCACCTACTGGAACAGCACTCGCGACACGGCGTTGTGTGTTGAAGCCCTTGCCGATTACATGGTCGCCAGCGGCGAAGACCGGCCGGACATGACGGTCGAGATCTACTACGACGGCGAAAAACAGAAGGAAGTCAAAATCGACGCCGAAAACCTCTTCAGCTTCGACAACAAAGTCGTTCTGGTGGGCGATGCGATCACCACCGGTCGGCATACGATTGAACTCCGCAAAAAGGGAACCGGCCCGCTCTATTTCAACGGCTACCTGACGACTTTCACGCTAGAGAAATTCATCAAGCGTGCCGGTTTAGAAGTCAAAGTCAATCGCAAGTACTACAAGTTGGTCGAGCGTGAAAAAACGGTCAAAGTCGCCGGCTCCCGCGGGCAAGCGGTCGATCAAAAAGTCGAAAAATATGATCGGCAACAGCTCGTCAATCTGGAACAAATCCAAAGCGGCGACCTGATCGAAATCGAATTAGAAATCGACAGCAAAAACGACTACGAATACCTCGTCTTCGAAGACATGAAAGCGGCCGGGTTTGAACCGTACGAAGTCCGTAGCGGCTACGGCGGTAAGGGCATGCGAGCCTATATGGAACTGCGCGATGACCGTGTCACGTTCTTCGTGCGGCATTTGGCTCGCGGTAAACACAGCATCGCCTATCGCATGCGGGCGGAGATCCCCGGCCTCTTCAACGCCCTGCCGACGCGCGGCTATGCGATGTATGCTCCGGAGCTAAAGGGCAACTCCGACGAGATGCAGGTGCGGATCGTGGACGAAACCAAGTAGTTGCAGACCAAGCGGTTCATTGACTGAGCGATTGAGGGCGGGGACTTAATACTTTCCGCCCTCATCGTCTTCCGACGGCTCTTCTTCCACCTCTGCTTCGGCTTCAGCCGCTTCGGCGGCCTCACGTTCCAGGCGGCGTTCGCGTTTTTCTTCATCCTCATTCGCCTCTTCGGATTCGTCGTCTGCGACGTTGGATTCCGGAGTCGCTTCGCCGATTTCAGCCAGGATGATATTGGCTTGGGTCTCAGCCGATCGGCCGTAGAATTGAATGATCAACAGCAACACAATGGCCCCCATCGGCAACAGGGCGACTAAAAACGAATAGCCAAAACCGATGGGGATATAACCAAACAGTAGTGAGACGCCGGCGACGGTCAGCGCGTACGGGACTTGCGTGCCGACGTGATCCAGGTGGTCGCAATTTGTGGCGGCCGACGAAAGGACCGTCGTATCGGAAATCGGCGAACAATGATCACCAAAAATAGCGCCGGACAGGACCGCTCCGATCGAAGCGACCATCAAATGATGGCTGGGATCTCCCTGGTTGAGCAGGGCCAGTTTACTGTGCGTGATGGTGATCGCCAGCGGCATCAGCAGTCCCATGGTCGTGAAGGAGCTTCCCGTTGCCAGGGAAATCACACCCGCCAAAACAAACACCACGGCCGGCACCCATTGGACGGCGAGTGTTTGCTGCGTATGTTCGACAAGAAAACCGGCTGTATTCAATTGGCCTGCCTGACAAATATCGGCCAAGGCCCACGCCAGGATCAAAATCACCACGGCCAAAAACATACTCTTGGCTCCATTCAGCCAAGCTTCGACCGCTTGATTCAACGTTAACGACTTGAAGAGCAATGCCGTTGCCATGGCAACCAGTGAGGCCGTGAAGGACGCAAAAAACAACACGCGGTTCGATTCGGCCAATGCGATGACCCGCCAGATCGTTTTTTCCAACACCGGCTGACCCGATGCAACTGCCTGCGCATTGGCGACATCCAGCAGACGGCTCCCGCTGAACCATAGGCCCAGCAACACCAATGCAACGAGACCGACCAGGGGAATGATCGCATTGAAAGCAGTCGGCCGATCGGGCAGGTCGACCGATGGCGAGTCATTGACCGCAACGGCCGATCCCGGCGCGGCTGGTTGGTCATAAACCAAAGTACGGATTTCGGCTTTGAGCATCGGACCATAGTCATGACCCACGATTGCAATCAAAGCGACGAACACCAGCAAATAAACCGCATAGAATCGAAAAGGGATGCTAAACAGAAAAACCTCGTACACGCTCTGTGAATCGAGTCCCAAGATCGTATACGTGTCCTGGATCTGGCCCAATTCAAATCCCACCCACGTGGATATCAACGCCAAACCGGCGACCGGGGCCGCTGTGGAATCGACCAGAAACGACAGTTTCTCACGCGAGATTTTCAGACGATCGGTCACCGGCCGCATCGTCGTTCCGACGAGCATGGTATTGGCGTAATCATCAAAGAACACGACCATACCGAGACACCACGTCATCAACTGGCCCCGCTGACGTGTCCGCGTAAACCGCGACATCGAGTCCACCAGCGCATGCGTGCCGCCGCTGGCCGACATCACACCAATCGTCGCGCCGAGAAACATCGTGAACAGTAAAATGAGCAAATGCGAGTGCGCTGGATCATTGGGCTGCGTTAGTTGATTCAGCAAGTACGTATCGAGCGTGCGAACGAAGCCGGCATAAAAATTGCCTCGCGCTAATATGACCGCCCCCACCCAGACGCTGGCAAACAGTGCGACAATGACGTTCCGCAGCCAAACGGCAACGCCAATCGCCAGTAGCGGCGGCAATAGGCTGAGCAGTCCCGAAATCCGTACGACCGACAACACGACAGTCCGCTGTGGCTGCTTCAATCGGTGGACGGAAATTTTGTTGCTTTCCACGTAGACCTTCGTCTCGCGGGCGAAGTCGGTGGTGAGCGTCAGGAGACCATGTTGAAACGGAGGAATCGCCTTGGGTTTGCCGGCAGTGCGAATGATGATGCCTTCGATCATCGCACGGTCGTTGAAACCGGTATCCAGTTGTCCGTCCGGATCGAGGGCTTCGATGACCACTTTTGAAACCGGGACACCGGAGATGACCACACCCGGATTGAGGATGCGAAATTGCGGGGGCAACGGAGGCGGGTTACGCTCGGCGGCCGGCACTTGCCCACAGGCGGGATGCGCCAGCAACAGCAGTAGCAGACAACTCGCCGAGAACGTTTTCATCACTCAGCCACCATTCCTTTGGCATACTCTCGATGAGGCAAAACGAGGCCGCTCCATCGTACGACAAAATGGCGCACCCTTGCATCAAATGCAGCCGCGGCAACTCACCTACTTGTCGTTGTTGCCGTTGTCGTGCGTGGGCCAAAACACCGCGCAGACCGTTTCTTCCGACGGTGTACGCGAAACGTCAATCCGTCCGCCGTGACCATCGACAATCCGCCAGCATTTGGACAGGCCGAAACCCAATCCACGACCAGCTTGCCGTCCGGAATAAAACGGGTCGAACAAATGCTCCCGGTCGATATCGCTCAAGCCGGGGCCGTTGTCGATGACGCACAGCCTAACAAACCGTGCGGTGCCTTCCAAGACAGATGTCGTGGTGACCCGCACGCGGCCCTGTTCTCCGGTGGCTTCGGCGGCGTTTTGCAACAAACTGCTGATGACGATTTTCAGTTGCAGCGGATCGGCGTGGAGTGCTGGGCAGTCCTCGATCTGCTGTTCCAACGTCGTGCCCGTAGCGGCGAAAACTTCGGCGAGCTTGTCCGCAACTTCGCTGACCGTGGCCGCCAAATCACACGCTTGGGGAACTGGTTCGGGAGGTCGGCCAAACAGCATCGTATCGCCGATCATGTCGCGAATGCGATACGCTTGAGCACCGATGGCAGCCAGTTCCCGTCGACGTCGCGGGTCGGACTCCTCATCCAGAAGACGCTGCGCACGGTTGATGATCACGGCCAACGGATTGTTAATTTCGTGACCCGCCCCGGCGGCGAATTCGGCCAATGCCTCCAACTTGGCTTGCCATAACTGTTGCTGCGCCAATTCGGAGTCCATGGTCGGGCCTGTATTGCCGGAATGAGCCGGTGGATCATTGAAAAGCGGGCGCATGGATTATTGATTCCGGTGACAACGTGAAATTGAACCGGGGGATGTTTGCCGCGTTGATTTGTAACGACTTGTAGTAAAAAAAGCCCAGCCCGGGATTTGCCGGGCTGGGCCTCTCGTTGAATTCGCTGACTATTTCCCGCTGGTCGGTTCGATGTCCAACTGGCTACACAGCTCATCGACAAGCGCGTCGACTTCGAATGGTTTTTGCAGAAACACATTCGCGCCGGCCTCAATCAGTTCCCCTTTTTTGTCCTCTTCGACCATACCGCTGATACAGATGATCCGCGTATCGTCCAAATTCGAATCGCTGCGTACGCGCTGGCACACTTCTTTACCGTTGATGTCCGGAAGCATGACGTCCAGCACGATGACGTCGGGCCGGTATTCCTTGACCATCATCCCGGCATCGAACCCGTTGTTGGCCGTACGGATTTCGAAACGGCCGTCAGCTTCCAATGCGTCGCTGATCAATTCTACTAGTTCTTCGTCGTCATCCACTACCAGCGCCTTGCGGCGTCCGCTTTCTAGCGCATCGGTTGGAATACCGTTTTCCTTCATGAACTTGTACAGCAAGTCCCGAGGAATCCGACGAAACCGGGATCCGGGAACCCGGAACCCCTTGAGTTGGCCTGAGTCGAAACAACGAATAATCGTTTGCTGACTGACTTTGCAGACCTTTGCCGCCTCACCGGTCGTAAAGACTGTTTTCATGGTGCTCGTCCACCTTCACCATCGGTCTGCGATCCCGCATCCGACGTAACAGAACCTCTCGTGAATCCCTCCGCGAAGAGAGGCCAAGCCCTCCCTGACCGCGACAACCGCTTTTCGGACCGACCTCTCAAGGCATCCACACCACATCTGCATGCAAAGATCTCGAAACGTTGCGGGCAAAACGTGGGGAGGCTGCGTGGATCAGGACAATCCGGGTGACTGGATGGCCCTGGTGAACCGCTCCAGTCCAAAACACTCATCGTCGTATGAACGTGACTTCCAATGCCAATTACGTTCAGTGCCAATTTGATTTTTCAGTGTCAACAGTCAATAAACAATAACCGAGTCAACGCCAAGCTGCTTAAATATGGCCAAATGGGCATATTCAGGCAAACGGGAAGACTGCAGAATGCTTACCGATTTTACCGTTGATCCACATTATATCCATTCTGCGGAATCGTGCAATACCCTTCGTATTCGCCGTGCGCCCCCAAATGGCGAGGCTTATGGTGCCCTTTGCAGAGTCACAATATTACTCGTCTTATGGTCCCTAAGATGCGACCCGACTTGGGTCTTCAAGATACAAAAGCACGATTGCCAAATCCGCCGGAGTGATCCCGCTGATCCGCTCCGCGTGCGAAATATCACGGGGAGCAATCTTCGCCAATTTTTCTTTTGCTTCCGTCCGCAATTGCGGAACCGCGTGGTAATCAAACTCTGCCGGAATGGGGACGGCGGCTAATCGTGCTTGCTTGGCGATTTGGGATGTTTGGCGACGAATGTATCCCGCGTATTTTGTTTCAATCGTGATTTGTGTTTGTGCCTGCGGTGACAAATTCAACGCGGCCGCTTCGGAAGAAATTGCGCACAACTGCGTCCAATCGACTTCGGGTCGTCGTAAGACTTGTTCCAACTTGTTCCCCTCGTGGAATTTCGTCGAGAGCAATGCGGCTGCGCGGGCCAGTTCTTCCTCCAACGATTGCAGTCGTTGCATCCGCTCGTCATCGACCAGTCCCGCGGCATGGGCCAATCGCGTCAGCCGTCGATCCGCATTGTCGTGCCGCAATAATAACCGGTACTCTGCCCGTGACGTGAACATGCGATACGGTTCATCGACTCCCTTGGTCACCAAGTCGTCGATCAATACGCCGAGATACGCTTGGTCGCGGTCCAGAATCAAGGGCGGTTTTCCGGCGATTTTCAAAGCGGCATTGCAACCCGCCAGCAGCCCTTGCCCGGCCGCCTCTTCATATCCGGTGGTCCCGTTGATTTGTCCGGCAAAATACAATCCAGCGACTGTTTTGGTTTCCAACGTCGCATGCAACTGCGTGGGGACGGCGAAGTCGTATTCGACCGCATAGCCGTAACGCATAATTTCGGCTCGTTCCAAGCCGGGAATCATGCGCATCATTTTGTCCTGCACATCGCGCGGCAGACTGGTGGAGATGCCGTTGCAATAATACTCCCGCGTATTGCGGCCCTCCGGTTCCAGAAATATCTGGTGCCCCGTTTGTTCGGCGAACCGCACGACTTTATCTTCGATGGAGGGGCAGTACCGCGGACCGGTGGTTTGGATTTGTCCGCTATACATCGGCGCGCGGTGCAGATTCTCACGAATCAGGTCATGCACTTGGGGTGTAGTTGTCGTCAGATGGCAATCCATCTGTGGTTGTGTGATGCGATCGGTGAGGAACGAAAAGGGTTGCGGATCGTCGTCGCCCGGTTGACGTTCGGTGGCAGCGAAATCGATCGTGCGTCCGTTCAATCGCGCCGGGGTACCGGTTTTGAAACGATCGAGTTCGAAATTCAATTCTCGCAAACTGTCGGATAACGTCCCGGTGGTCCCTTCGCCCGCGCGGCCGCCAGCCGTCTTGGCTTCGCCGGTGTGCATCACTGCTTGCAGAAACGTGCCGGTCGTCAACACCACAGCTGGGGCGCGATAAACCGCATTGCCGCGGACTCGGACGCCCGTCGCGATTCCGTCTTCGACCAACAACTGCTCGACCAATTCTTGCCGCAAGGTCAGGTTCTCTTGATCCTCAACGACACATTTCATGTAGAACTGATACGCTTTTTTATCAGCCTGTGCGCGGGGGCTGTGCATGGCGGGGCCTTTGCCCCGATTGAGCATGCGGAATTGGATGCCGGTTTCGTCGATGGCCCGCCCCATCCAACCGCCGAGTGCGTCGATTTCGCGGACAATTTGCCCTTTGGCAATTCCGCCGATCGCCGGATTGCAACTCATGGCGGCGACCGTGTCGCAACTCATACTGAGCAGCGCGGTCTTGGCCCCCATCCGCGCGGCCGCTAGCGCAGCCTCAACACCGGCGTGCCCCGCCCCCACCACAACCACATCAAAATGATAAACCGAGTCCGTCATAACTCACGACAACTTCCACAACCAGATACGAAATTCGAGGACCGAGAACAGGGCTGTCCCCCGGAATTAAATGACCTACACATCCACTTTCCGGTTCGCAATCACCCTCGGCCGCCGCCATTCTAAGCAACTTGGGCCGAAGAAGAAACTGCGCACCTGTAACGCTTGCAAGTCGAGTTTGAATCGCCATACTTCAAGGCATATTGGATTTTGCACTCAGTAGCGGCCGGTCGGCCGCGTCGGCGAACCACGCTGTGGAAACGCGCTGATCACCATTTTGGAAAATAGGATTCAAGGAGCACAACCATGGCTGATACTCGTAAAGGAGCGGTCACGCTCAAAGGCGGTCCGGTGGATTTGGTCGGACCGGAACTCAAAGTTGGCGACGATGCCCCCGATTTCACACTGCAAGGCGCGGACCTGAGCGACATCACATTGGCCAGCTCGGCTGGTAAAACGCGGATCATCGCCACCGTGCCGTCGCTGGATACGCCGACCTGCCACAAAGAAACCAAACAATTCAACGAAGTCGCCGGCACGTTGGACAACGTCGAAGTCCTGTGCGTGAGCATGGATTTGCCGTTCGGTCAAAAACGTTGGTGCGGAGCCGAAGGCGTGGAAAACGTCTCCTGCCTGAGCGGCCACCGCTGCACGAAATTCGGTGACGATTATGGCGTGACCATTTCCGGCGGTCCACTGGATCGCGTCTTGGCCCGAGCGATCTTTGTGATCAGTCCGGACAACAAATTGACACACGTTGAATACGTCAGCGAAATCGCCGACGAACCCAACTATGACGCTGCCCTGGCCGCCGCCAAAGGGTAACGTTTGTCGCGATGTTGAACGTAAAACAGAACAGGGCATGGGGGCCAATTCCCCGTGCCCTGTTTCGTTCAACCGACGGGAGCGCGCGGCACTCCGAGAAAATCACTGCCCGCCTCCACGGACTTTCCATCCTCTCAGTGAGCGCAGGCACAATCCGGCCGCAATCATGGCGCCGCCGATCAGCGTTGGGCCAGGAATGCTTTCATTCCAAACCAGCCAGACCCACAACGGATTGCAAATCGGCTCGAACAACGGGATCAAGGCGGCTTCTTGGATGGGAATGTAGCGTAAACCCCGCGAAAACAACACGTAGGGAATTGCCATTTGCATGACTCCCAACAGGATGATCATGCTCCATTGCATGCCGTCCGGAACCGCGCTGCCCGACAGGACCCAAGGCAACAGCACGCCACAGCTGACAACGTGACAAAGCGCAATGAGCCAAGGACCGTTTTCCTCACGCAGGACGCGCAGACTGACGACCACGCCGCCATAGGCGAACCCACTGCCCAACCCCATCAACGTGCCCCAAAACCGCTCGTTATTCCAATCAGCAGCCACAATCCAAGAAATGCCGGCCAAGGCGAATCCGAGCGCCACCATGTTACGGCGTTCCAGCGGCTCCTTCAAAAAGACCACGCCGAACAGCGACGCCCAAAACGTACTGGTGTATTGCAGAAAAATCGCCGCTGCTGCGGTGGTGTAAGTCATCGCCGAAATAAATAGCCAGTTCATCGCAGCAAACGAACAAACCAACGGAACCAGCGCAGGGCGAAATCGAATGCGGCTGTAATTCACGAACGGCAACAGACAAATTGCCGCCGCTGCTGCCCGATAACAGGCAATCGTCGGGCCGCGTTCCGACTGCGGCATCAACTGCTGCAGCGGAGGGCTCTTGACGATGACACCACTGGTACTCCAGAGCAGCGCCGCCGCAACAACCAGCAGTCGCCCGCGGGAAATCGATCGTGTTGTGGAATCGTCAAGCATATTGTCATAAAGTCATCAGGGAGGTCCCTGAGCAGTAGACGTCATCGACAGCGGACCGGCAAGTCAAAACCGAACAGGTTGTGTAACTTTGCTGCGGACATTTCTTGCATTCCGAATCGCTGCCAATCCGAAATTGCAGCGCGTGCACGCCGATCTGGGTGAACTGGGACGATCCGTCCGCCCGGTCGCGCCAGAGAATTGGCACGTGACGCTTAAATTTCTGGGCGACCCCCAAGAGGAGTTGATTGCCCCCCTCACAGACATCCTCAACAAGGCGGCGGCCGGACGGGAGCCATTCCTGGTCGATCTCCACGGGATGGGAGCGTTTCCGCATCTGCGCCGTCCAAATGTTGTGTGGGTTGGATTGCGCACAGATGCCGGATTGGGGGAATTGGTGGAGACGTTCCATGAACGCCTAACACCGTTGAGATTCTCCCGCGAATCACGCCCCTTTGCTCCACACCTCACGGTCGCTCGTATTAAAGGGACTGCACCGGTGGAACTCGCGACTTATGTCGCCCACAACGCTAACACCGATTACGGAAGTCACATCGTTGAATCCTTGGAACTGTATCAGTCTGAACTGACGTCCCGGGGTGCCCGATATACCGTAATGGCAGCGGCTGAATTGAGATAGCGACCTTCGCCACCCTGGAATCAGTGCTCCTGGCAACCGTTGCGCCTGGGCCGAGGTACCAAATTTGGGTGAAATATTCTTGAGGCTGTCAACTAGAGACGCTAAGATAATCTAGGCTAAACAGGCAACCTGAATAGAAAAGGCGTAGTTTATGCCACAACTCGACGGTCAAGTTTGTGTGATTACCGGTGCGAATCAAGGGATTGGCAAAGCCATTGCCGAAGCATTCGCCGCCGAAGGAGCCAAGTTGGCGCTCTGTGCGCGAAACATGGAGAAGCTTGGCAAAGTTGAAAAAGAATTGACGCAAGGGGGCGCCGACGTCTTGGCGGTTTCCACCGATGTCTCTGACGATGCGGCGGTTGAGCAGTTTTTCAGCCTCATCCAGGAGCGGTTTGGTCGTGTGGATGTGCTGATCAACAACGCGGGCGCCTTCGATGGGGGCCGGCTGGATCAGGTGACGACCGAGGGTTGGAACAATGTGATCGGTGCCTGCTTGACCGGCGCGTTCCTTTGTAGCCGCAGTGCCTTCTCCATGATGAAAGAACAGGGAGGCGGTCGGATTATCAACATCGGTTCGATTTCCGCCCAACGCACCCGCGAGGCATGTGGTCCGTATACAGCGGCGAAATTCGGCGTGTGGGGATTGACGCAAGCGACCGCTCTGGACGGGCGGCCTTTTGGAATCATCTGCAGTTGCCTGCACCCCGGAAACGTGCGGGTCGAACGTCGTGTTGAATCCGGTTTGAATTCTGATGACGAACCCATGATGAGCATGGAAACGATTGCCAAAGTCGCGCTGACGATGGCCACCTTACCGCCTGAGGTGAATATGTTGGAGGCGATTGTGCTACCCAATGAACAACTTTACATCGGCCGAGGCTGACACCAGGGGAACCCATATGAACATATTTCAAGCTGCACAACCTTGGGAATACCGATGGCGCATCGCGATACTCTTTTTGAGCCAACCCGTGCTGGCTGCCATCTATTATTTTTGGAATGGATCCCAGGGCGTCTGGTACGCGCCCCCGATTGATCCGACCTATGGATTCATCGCCACGTTGCTGGCCGGTTGCGGACTGGCGATCCGCATTTGGGGGACGAGTTTCTTAACTGCGGAAGTCGTCACCGGTTTGACGGCCCGCAATGACCGTTTGGTGGTCGGGGGCCCGTTTGCCGCCATACGCAACCCGCTGTACGTCGGCACGCTGTTGATTTTTGCCGGTTTTGGAATGTTCTTTGGACCGGTGTTCGCCGCGATTTTTGTCGCCGTGCATTGGCTGCGTTACGGTCGCGTGATCCGGTACGAAGAAGGCTTTTTGAAACAGGAATGGGGCGCTCAGTTTGACGCCTATTGCAAAACCGTGCCGCGTTGGTGGCCCATCACGATCAGCCGTCAACATTTTGCCGGGCCGTTTGCCACGATTGACGGTATTCTGGGCAATGGCGTATTTTTTGGCATGTTTTTGGGTTATTCCGCTTCGGTGTGGTATGGGACGCTTGAACCGTTGGTCCATTTTGAAGCCCTGGGGTGGATGGTTTCCGGCATTGCCTTACTGCGGACACGGTATCTGGGCGATCAGGCGGAGGCACAGCTTCCCGACCTTACCGCCGGTATGCAGTTGGCTGCTCAGGAAAGTCCTGCCGGTCAATCGCGGCATGCGGGTTGATGCCGGCCAAAACCGACTTGGCCTTCAGTCCGCGCCGGTTTTTGCGACGTTTTGAGACAAGCCCAGCCGATGTAAAAGCAGGAACGAATAGTTGGGAACTTCCCCGCTGATTCTGTTCCGATCAATCAACCACACGTGCTGGCCCCCATTGTTTTCTGAGGGGGCCGGCAACGTTCATCCATGAGCCCCGCCTTGAAGGCACGGGACTCAACTGCTCGCGACTTCTCTCGGCCAGCGAGACGGGGAACCGGGCGGCCACCATTATTTGCTGTCGGTCTAGAAACCGAGATCGGAAGATGGTTGGCCAAAGTGTATGTCCGGGGATGGTTGATTTTCTCATTAATATTTCCAACTCACCGAGGAGGCGCGATATGGCCGGGACCACGGACGTTGGCATGGATGTAGTAGACGAACTACGATTACGGAGATGGGCGAGGCAACACCATGTGGCGAGCGAAGAGCGGGATGCGACTTGGCATCCGATTGTGCTCGACGAGATGCGCCGCCGCGACAGTGAGCATGAGATGACGCTCAAGCCGCATGCCTTTTCCGGCGCACTGGTGCCCCTTGCACCGCATCAAACGCTGGCGACCCACCGGCAACCCGCGCTGACCAAATCGGAAGGGACCTTGCTGTTTCGCATCGATTCCGCCGCTGAATCGGCAAGCCCGAACAGCTAATTCGGCGAATTCGAATTACCGCAGCGCTGCGTCATTCTTCGGCATCGGCTGTCCCTACGAACTCTTGCGCGTAGGTGTCCAAGACGAAGACGGTGACACGGGCGTGATCGACGGAATCTTCATCTCCGATGTCGTCGATCGGCTCGGTGTCGCCGGCGGCGCTGATCCGCAATCGGCGTTGTTCAACTCCATCGCGGACGAGTAAATCGGCAACGGCGCGCGCCCGTTGATAAGAGAGCTGCACCTTATCCAATTGAGGATCCTGGGGGACTTCGTCGTTTGACGAATGTCCCCGCACTTCAATCTTGTTCGGTTTGCCGGCAAGCTTTTCGGCAATCGTGCGAACAATAGCGGCTACCTCCGGCGAGACTTTGCTGCTTCCCCTCTTGAAGGAAAGCTCGCCCCCGATCGTAATCGCCGTCCCTTCACGCCCGCGGAATACACGGAGATGCGTCCCGTCGGGTGCCTTGATACGCACGCCCCCGGTGCCCCGTTTTTTCTTGGGGACATCGTCGCGAAAGGCGCCCAGCGATTTCATCCTCTCCACCAGACTATTCAGTGGATAGTTCTTCCCCGCCGGAGCTGCGGGAGCCGTGCTGTATCCCAAATATCCATGCAGCGCCGCCATCACGGCGCGGTATTTCGAATCCGCGACGACTTCGCTGAGCGAGACGAGCATGATAAAAAAGGTCAACAACAGTGACATCATGTCACCGTAAGTCACGACCCATTCTGGGACGCCCGCAGGTTCGTCATCCATGGCAATTCTCTACCTACGTGATGCACAATGCTTTTTGGCGGTGGCTGCTGAAGAGCGAAATTCTCTCGCCCTGTACACTTGTGTCGGAATTCCGAGCGGACCGGCTAAAGTGTTATCGTCGTTACGGTCCGCCCGACTTCTCTCGATTCCCCTGCCCCGGCAGCGACCACCACGGCAGGAATGATGCCCATCTCAAAAGCCCTCGGCCCGTTGAGCATGTACAACAGCGAATCGGCCACTTATCTTATAACCAGGAGACAACGCGACTTCTTTCCAGAATTGGCATGCATGTTGAGACGATTTTGCAATAACCAGCTGAAGCGGACGGCGCGAATTTTGTATTGCGCCGTCTGTGTCGCGTTCTGCTTAGCGCCGGCGACCGCCACGGCTTGCAAGTACTCGGTGCGGGATGTCGGTTTTGTGGATCTCAGTTCGCAGCCGTATCGTTTGTATTGTTTTCTGGATAGCGACTCACACGCGGATTTCGCGGCGGAATTTCTCAAAACCGCCCAGTCACGGTTTGCGGATAGCAATGTGATCGCCGAAGTCATCGACGTCGTCGCGAATCCCGATCACCCTGCATTGAAATATCGCTCCGCAACAGCAGCGAGTGACGCGCCGGAACTCGTGTTGGTCGCTCCAGAGTCCGATTTGTATCCGTTGCCAGTAGCTGTCTCCGCAACAGAAATGGGCAATGAACTGAGTCGTCTGGTCGCCTCTCCCTTGCGCGATCAGATTTGGAATTCCATCGTTGAGGCTTATGCGGTTGTGGTTGTGATCGAAGGGGAATCAGCAGAAGAAAACCGCCGCGCTGCCGACGCGGGCCGTTTCGCGATAAAGCAGTTGAACGGCATTATGGCCCAGATGGATAAACCGGTCGATACGCCTCCTAAGTTGTTAACCGTTTCCGCGGAACAGGCGGCGCAGGAACCGGTGTTGCTTTGGAGTTGGGGACTCAGTGCGGAAGAACGTAAGGAACCGGCGGTGGTGACGCTATTTGGACGGGGACGCCAACTCGGACCGGTCGTCACCGGCAGTGACATCAGCGGCACGGAATTGTTTGAGACCTTGGCGCTCGTGGGCAAGTCGTGTGAGTGCGAATTGGACCGCAGTTGGATGCAAGGACCGATGTTTCCGCACGCCTGGGACATCAACCGGCAAGCAGACGTAACTCGGGCCTTGGGGTTTGATGCGGAAAACCCGCTGATCAAAGTCGAGATCAGCCGCATCATCGCCCGCGGCGACCAAAACCGCTCAGCCAAGGATGCAGTCGATGCCATTGCCATCGACCCTTTGCTCGGATACGGAGAATTCGATGTCGATACCGTTTCAATTGATGAATCTCCACTCGATGAAGCGCCGCTCGATGAGGAATCGGCCGACAGCCTCTCGACCGCGGATGACGCACCCGAGAAGCCGATAACCACCGAAGTTCCCCCTGCGGTTGTCGCGTCAAAACCCAACGCAACAACCACCACTGACGAGACCGCGGCGGAGCCAGAAGAAACATCACGCTTAGCATCGAGAGACATGGCAGTGATTACGACCGCCCTGCTTTGCATCGTCGCAATAGGCGGCGGGTTGTTTTTGCTGTATCGCAGGCAGGGACAGGCATGATCGGGACAATGCGCTTAATCATTAACGAGATCCGCTATCGCAAATTCAACTTTCTGTTGAGTCTCGGCGCTGTGGCTGCGGCGACGGCGATCTTTGTTGCCTTTCACACGATCACAACGGCGCAAGAGCGAGAGACGCGCCGCGTGACCCGTGACCTGGGCTTCAATCTCCGCGTGATTCCTCGCGAAACCGATATGGATCGGTTTTATGCAACCGGCTACTCGGACCTCACCATGGACGAACAAGCCGTGCATCGCTTGGTCGAATATCCGGGTCTGTCTTACAACCATCTGGTCGCCACATTGCAGCGACATTTTGAATTGAGCGGAGTCCCGGTGTTGCTGACAGGGATTTCCAACGAATATGCCCCACCGGGTCAAAAAAAGAAACCGATGATCTTCACCGTTCCACCGGGCAAGGTCTATGTTGGTTTCGAAGTCGCGCAGCGGTTGAACATCAAAAACGGAGAGACGCTCGATGTCGGTGGAAAGTCCTTTGTGGTGGAACGCACGCTCTCTGAAACGGGAACCAGTGAGGACGTGCGCGTCTCTGCCAACCTATCGGACGTGCAAGACATCTTAAGTGAGCCGGGCCGAATCAATGAAATTCAAGCGATTGATTGTTTGTGTATGACACCCGACGAAGACCCATTGGGAATTCTCCGCAGCGAATTGGATTCGGCCTTTCCCGATGCCAAGGTCATCATGCTTAAGTCGATGGCCGAAGCACGGGCGCGGCAACGGCAATCGGCGGAAAAGTTTTTTGCCTATTTGACGCCCATCATTCTCATCGGCTGCGCGTTGTGCGTCGGGGCGTTGGCGATGATGAACGTCAACGATCGTCGCCAGGAGGTCGGCCTGTATCGCGCGTTGGGACGGTCCTCAGCACGGATCATGGCGCTATTTATTGGAAAGGCGATTGTGATTGGTTTGTGCGGCGCAGCGGCCGGTTTTTTCCTCGGTGGGGCATTGGCCTTAAACCTCGGACCGATAATCTTCCCCGTGACCGCCGCCGCCATCAAGTGGCCTTGGCCGCTACTCAACGCATCATTAGCGGCGGCTACGGGGTTTACGGTGATTGCCAGTTTTCTGCCCGCCGCAGCAGCCGCAGCACAAGACCCCGCTGTGGTATTGCGTGACACCTAGACCGCGCCACGGTAAAAATAAGCCGCTCACTCAGTATAAGAAACTTCGTTGACGTCATGATTCGATTCGAACACATCACCAAAACGTACCGCAAAAAATCAGCGGATGTCTCGGCGCTGGCCGATGTCTCGCTAGAAATTGCGACTGGTGAATTCGTCTCCGTCCGGGGTTCGAGCGGCAGCGGCAAGACCACCTTGCTGCTGACGACCGCCGGCATGTTGCGTCCCTCAAGCGGGCGCGTGTTGATGGGGGACCGAGAGTTATACGCGCTCCCACAACACGAACGGGCGACGATTCGCAGCCATGAGATCGGCTTTGTATTTCAAATGTTTCACCTCGTCCCCTATCTGAACGTGTTGGACAATGTGCTGTTGGCCGGGACGGGCAAGTCATCCCGCGATGAGGCGATTCGTTTATTGGACCACCTAGGAATGTCGGGACGCGCGGGACATCATCCGGCCGAGTTGAGTGCGGGGGAATGTCAACGGACGGCATTGGCGCGTGCGTTTTTGAATTCTCCCAAGTTAATTCTGGCGGACGAGCCGACCGGCAATCTCGATCCGAAAAATGCCACAGTGGTCATGGAGCAATTGAAGGCATATCAAAAATTGGGTGGCACGGTGATTGTGGCGACGCATAGCGAACGCATGGACGAGGTCGCCGACCGCGTCGTGCATTTAGAACATGGCCGGTTACGAACGATTAATGCGGGCAACTAAAACGTACATCACCAACCGAAACTGCAAACACCACGAAGCATTGAAGAACTGAGTTGACGCATGACGGAATTGGAAGAGAAGATAAACCATTCGGTACTGAGCCGTTTCAGCCTACGCGACTTCGCGCCGCTGATCAGCCTGTTTGTCATTGTGATGTTCTTCACGCTGACCAACGACGAGTTCCTGTCGTTCGGACGCTTACGGCTTGTTCTGCAGCAAGGGGCCGTATTAGCGATCGTGTCGACCGGATTGACGTTCGTGCTGTTGTGCGCGGAAATTGATTTGTCGGTCGGCATGTTGGCGCTGTGGACCGCATGCGCTTGCGGTGTGTTGTACGAACAACCATTCGCTGCCGGGGAAGGCGGTCAAGGAGATATTTCGGTGACAACCCTTGTGGTGGTCATCGTCGTTCCGCTGGTCAGCAGTCTGTTGTTGGGTTTGATTTCGGGGCTGTTAACGGTTTCGTCGCGGTTGCCCAGTTTTATCATCACGCTCGCCATGATGAACATCGCCGACGGGTTGTCGAAAACGCTGACGCAGAGCGAAAAATTTTCCGTGCCCGAGGTGCTCAAAGAGATCGGCAACGGGCGGTTGCGCGTGACGGACGATTTCTATTTGCCGTACTCCGCAATCTTGGCAGCTGCCGTGATGATTCTGGGCCACCTGGTATTGCAACATACCCGCTTCGGCCGTTACGTTTATATGACCGGTGGCAATCGCGAAGCCGCGCGGTTGGCGGGGGTGCGAACGGGGTGGATCGTGATCGCTTGCTTGGCCATTTGTGCTGTGACGGCCGGCTTGGGCGGCCTGGTGAATGCCGGACGGTTGGGGAGCGTGACGTTGGATCAAAACGGCGAGTTATTGCTCAGCGCCGTGGCCTGTGTGGTGTTGGGCGGGACGAGCCTGTTTGGCGGCGAAGGAGGCATCGGCCGGACGGTGATCGGTGTCCTCACCTTCAGCGTGTTGGGCGTCGGCCTGAGCGGATTGATCTCCCAAGTCGATTTCCTGGAAGACCGCATGCGACCGCTGTTGATGGGCGTGGTGCTGATGACCGCACTGGTAATCAACGGATTTCTCTCCCGCAAATCTGGTTAGTCGCACAGCTTCGTGGCATGAGGTTTCTTCGTGGGGGAGAATCGCTCGTCCTGCGAAGATAAGTGCGTCGATAGGCAGCCTACGGACGAGGTTTCAACCGGTGTCATCAGTGTTGCTGATAGCGGGGTTGGCCGGCCCAGCCGAGTTTTCTGTGCAGTGTGCGGTAGTAGCTGTGGCCGGGAAGCTTCAGCATGTGCATCGAGACCGATGCGCGGGTGACTTCGATACGGTCGGCCGCCGTCAGTGGTTCGTGGATCTGCCCATCGATGACCAGCGTGACCCCTTCGGCGCATTTGGGCACGGTCAGGGCATAGACGCAGTCGGCGCGATCGACCAGCGGACGAACGGTCAAGGTGTGTGGGCAGATCGGCGTGATTACAAAGGCCGGCAAGTCCTGTCGCAAAATCGGACCGCCCGCGGAAAGGTTGTGCGCTGTAGAGCCGACCGGCGTGCTGATAATCAACCCGTCGCCGCTGTAAGTCGTGACCGGATCTCCATCGATCTCCAGATGCACATCGATCATCGAAAACGATGCGCCAGCCGAGATGGCGACTTCATTCAGTCCCAGATGGACCCGCTCTTCGCCTCCCTGGCGGATCAAGCGGCATTGGTACATCAGGTAATCGACAACCGTGTATTCCCGGGCCAGAAGTTTGGGTATATCCTGGCAGAATTCCTTGGGGGAAACGTCGGCCAGAAATCCGAGTCGGCCGAGATTGATGCCCAAGATGGGAATCTGATGCATCCCCATCTGCCGACAGGCGCGTAAAATCGATCCGTCTCCGCCGAGCACCACGGCAATGTCCGCAGGACAGTCTTTAAAATCGGTCTCGCCATATTCCACGCCGACAATTTCAATGCCCACCTGCGCCTCCAGCACCGGGCGCAATGCATCCCAAGCGGCCTGAACGTGCGGAGCTTGGTCACGAGCGATGATGATCAGTTTCAACGGTGGCGGCGACATGGCGGAATTTGGCCAGAAGGAGGGTCGGGATGGGAACGGCTGCAACATGAAGTATACGGGGAATCGGCCCCGGAAGGGAGTGCGCCGCCCCGGTCGGCCTACGCCGCCTTGGTCGCAACCGCGTGGCGACGGTCCGCATAGAGCATTCTGGCCTGTGTCGCCGTCGTGGTCGGCATGTCGCGGTCGAGCTGGACTTGGAATCCTGCGGAACGCAAATGGTCGATCAATTTCAACAGTCGCGACGGCGGATAGGTTTCCGAGATGTGCACCTCCATCACGATCCGCTCGATTTTTTGGAGGGTCTGCTCGTCGGTCGCCAAAAAGGCATCGTATTCCGAACCTTCAATATCGCACTTCAACAAGTCGACGGTTTCGCAATTCGCCCAGGCGATCAGGTCCGCCAGAGAGATGCTCTGGGTCGTTTCGTAATCCGTGTCGGTGGATTGTTGTTCGGACCAATTGCGATCCACGGAATGCCCGCCGGAGTTGCGGGAGTTGTGATACAACTTCAGCGTTTCCCCGGAATGAGCTGAGACCGCCAGATGCAAGACATCCTCAGCGACGCCGTCGTTGAGTTTCAGATTCCGCAGTGTGTGCCGATAGTTCTCGCCAACTGCTTCGACAGAAATCACCCGCTCGGCTTTGCTCAGCAAGGCGGATGAAAACAACCCTGCGTTGGCTCCCAGATCGATCACCGTTCCCAACCGCTGGTCATGGCCGGACAGATTGTAGTCGTCGTCGATGAAAATCTCGTGGAAGATGAAAAAATCCTGCGTGCCGGGCCGTAGCAGCACCGATTGTCCCCGCCACTCGATTTGTACCAAACCGTCTTCGGTGAAATCGATCGGCGGCCGATGCTCGAAGTACCAGTCCCACAATTTGTGGTCGCGGCCTTGGCGGGAAAATTTCGCGGTGCGTCCCGAGCGGAGCGTGAGCGAAAATGCGGATTTCCCCATGAACGCCAAATTGCACAATGCGCGCAACGGCGATTGAAACAATTCGCGGCAATAGCCATAGCGCACGGGCGAAAATAATGAGGAAAGCCGTCTGATTTGCATGCGTAGCGCCTTTACCTATCGCTCAACCGGTCGGGAAATCGGCCGCAGCTATAAGGAATTGCCGCAGGCGTGTCAATCCGAAGCGGGGAGCCAGCACACCGGGCTCGGCTATCTCAAAAGTAACACGATTCCGCGATTGCCGTGGGGTACACGGGGTGCATGGCATTGGACACGGGAGTGACGAACGGCTTGCTTGTCAGCGGCGTCTGATTGCTTGCGGACTATTTGGACTTGATCCCAAACAATTTCGCAGACAGGCCGGCATAGCCTTCCTTTTCAGGGGATTGGGCTTTTTCGCAGCGTGCCAAAATTTGCGGATCAACAAAAATCACCGCCGGCTCAAGTGGCTGGTACAATTTGGCTGCCCTGAGTAACAGCGACCTCTCTTTGCGCGACAGTCCATGCGTGCGACACAGTTCGAGAAACAACGATTTGGCACTGCCGACAAGGCCACTGCGGCTCTTTCGCCATTTATCGAAATAATACAATCCGACCCAAAAGGCGACAATCAATCCCATCCACGTGATGAGAAACAAATTGTCGCTCATCGTGGTCGAGTGGTATGACGAACGGGCGATGTCATCCAGGCTACCGGCGCGGGCGAAAATGTGATTCAACATGTCAGGCCTCGGTTGGGCAGGCACTTGTCTGCGTCTAAACAGGTGAAGATCAGGGATGGCAGGCGGGAGCCTGCCCTACATCATTCGCCGGCGAGCGCATCGGGTGCGGGCGTCGTTTGGAGTCGTTCGATTCCTTGCTGGGCAATTTCTCGGATTCTGGGATTGGAATCGTCCAGCATGCCTTGCAATGCGGTCAATGATTGTTCACCGGGGATTTGGCCCACGACTTCGGTGGCGGTCCGCCGCACCAGCACGTCGTCGTCTTCCAACAGTTGGATAAATGTTTCCGATAACGGCTCTTGCAGCCCCATGGCAATCGCCGCTTGAGTGGCCCGCATCCGTTTACTCCGCATGGGACCGGTCATTTCCTGGCTCAACTTCTGTAGCGCATCGGGATCGATTTTTTGAATCAATATCCCAGCCAGCCGACAGGTCTGTGTGTCCAACAGATCGTATAACGTCAAAATGCGACGGAGATTGAAATCCTCCAATTCTTCACGTGCCGCCTGTTGGACCTGCTCCATTGGGCTGTCCAATCGCTCGATCAATTTCGTGAACGCCTCGGGAACGCGTTTGGCGCGGAGTTGTGAGGTGGCCCATGCCTGGACCTCTTCGTCATCGGATTCCAAACCTTCTTCGATCAACGTATGCATCCGTCCGCCGTCCAACTCGTCGAGCATGTCGGTCGCCGCGCGCCGCGCTTCTTCGCAGCCATGACTGACGACCCATTCGGCGACGTGGAGCTTGAACTCCCGCTTGATCGAAGTCGCATTGACGAATTGCAGCAGCTTGGCATGCAGCTCAGTGGGAATCAGTTCCAACTCCAACGGTTGCGCTTCCAACCAACAGACCGTCTCGATTTGTTTGAAGTTTTTTCGCTGCGAGATCGTCAAACTCCGCGGCCACGTCCGCAGCAAATGGCAGATAAACTGCGGATCGTCGCGCTCCGCCAAACAGCGAAAGGACAGATAACTGGGATGGCTGAGCGCCATGAAATCCACAACCAACTGCATGATGCCGGGATGGTCGCTGCTGCGAAGTAAATCTTCGGCGTGCTTCCGCCGCGGATGTCCGTCTTGCCGCAACATCTTGCGGATTTCACCCACTTCCAGATCGCCCAGAATAAACAGGCTTTCCAACAGACGCTCGAAGCCGGGGATGTGCGGTTGACCGCATATTTTTTCCAAGGCCGAAACAATCCGTAACTGAATCAATCGCGCATCGCGAAGATACTTATTGTCCTTCGTCGTCTGGTTCACATGCTCGTAGAGCGTGTTAGCAAGTTCCTCGACCGTCTCCAAGCAATACCGATGATGTTCCTGCTGCGACTGCTCGGCTAAAAATTCCAACAAGATCGGTACTTGGTCGTAGACCTCGAATTCGCGGATGAATTGCAGCGCGTTGGATTCGAGTTGTTGCTCGCCGGAATTCGCGCATTGCCGCAGGGCCTTGCCCATTGTGCCCGCGTAGGGTTCCAGCATATTGCGGGTCGCGTCAGGCAAGATGTGGAAACGCCGCAATAATTCGACGTGCCCGCGTGGATTGCGACGTTTCAATACCGCTTTGACAGCATGGTCACGAACTTCTTCACGTGGGACGTCGAGCGCAACAATCAACACGTCCAAGGCGTGAGAATTGGTGGTGCGGGCTAGGCAGTCAAACGTTTTTGAAAATCCGTTCGTCATGGATTTGTCACTTACTCGCATCCGCTTCGCTCACAGGAACGTGAGGGGTCGACTTAGACCGTAGGGAGGAGTGCAGGCAGGGTTTCCCCGAGCAGTTGTTGCCTCACACACCGATATTGGATATCTGGACGCCAACAGCGCGCGACCTCACCGCACGACGTGTCTCAAAACAAAATCGTCCTTTCTGCAATTCGGCAATTGCGCCCAAACTCCTCAAATCGGACTTGAAATGCAGGACTTTCGGCTACAACCGTCAACACCGCTTGATTTCCACCCCCGTGCAGCGGAAACTACTAATGTGACAATCTTGTGACACGAATGTGAAACAATTGTAGCGCCCCAATCGGGTAGGCAGTCTCCATTGCCCCCCATGCGATGCGTACTCGCTTCAGATCGCTGGGGAGTCCCATTTTGGGGGGGACAGTGCAGAGTGCTAGTAGTGCGCCAGCATTGCACCACATGACGCAGGGACAATTTCTGCATCCGGAAGATTGTCTCAACAGACGACGTCTGAGAAAGAATTGAATAGAGGAGTAGACTCGATGTCCGCCACGCAGACAGCCGATGAAATCTTGGAACGCACGTTTTTAGAAATACGGGCCCGCGTTTTAGAAGTCGCCGCCGCGCTGGATCGTATCGAACGTGCCGATGATGACAATCATGCGGCTGCCGATCCCCGTGTCCAAAATCTGCGCCGCGCGATCGAGGTGCTCAATACCGAGGGCTTCGACCGCGCCGAACGCGTTCAAATGATTTTCAGCGATGAATACCAACCGGGTTGGAATACCAAATAACCACCCCGTGAGAAAATAGCGCCCGACAAACGGCAACAGCGAGAGTTGAGAAAGCAGCGAGACTATGTATTACATTGATCCCCACGTGCACATGATTTCTCGTGTGACGGATGACTATGAGCGGATGGCGCGGATGGGTTGCGTGGCTATCAGCGAACCCGCCTTTTGGGCCGGCTTTGATCGCGGCAGCGTTGATGGCTTTCGCGACTATTTTCGACAGCTCACCGAATTCGAACCGACCCGGGCCAGCTGGTCGGGGATTCAACACTTCTCTTGGTTGTGTATTAACGCCAAGGAAGCGGAGAACGTTTCGTTGTCGCGGGAAGTGATTGCCATGATCCCCGAATTCATGGACAAGCCCGGCGTGTTGGGCATCGGTGAAATCGGGTTGAACAAAAACACAAAAAACGAAGCGACGATCTTTCGCGAACATGTCGACTTGGCGATGAAGACCCGCGAGTTGATTTTGATCCACACCCCGCACTTGCAAGACAAGTACAAAGGGACGCGGATGATCGTCGACATGCTGCTCGAAGATGATCGTATCGAACCGGAGCGGGTGTTGATCGACCACGTCGAAGAACACACCGTGCGGCTGGCCAAGGAAGAAGGCTTCTGGTGTGCGATGACACTCTACCCGGTGACCAAATGCACGCCGTCACGCGCCGCCGACATCATCGAAATGTACGGCGACGACCGCATCATGGTGAACTCCGCCGGCGACTGGGGCCCCTCACAACCACTGGCCGTCCCCGATTTCATCCAGGAACTCCGCAAACGCGGCATGCCGGATTCAAAGATCAAAAAAATCGTCTACGACAACCCGCTAGAGTTCTTCCGCCAGTCCCGAAATTTCAAGTTCACCCCACCGGATACCTGTGTCGAGGAGCGTGAAGAGGCGCTGGAGTAAGTTGGCTAAATGGGTGGCCCCGAAAGATTCTTTCGGGGCGGCGCAGCCGCAGGAGTTTGTTATAGCGGGAGTACCGATTCGACGGTCCTGCAGCCGATCTGGGGAAAATCAATGACACCAAGACCCTGTGGTGCGACTCGTATTGTGGAAGTCGAAGTACAGCAAATTGACCTAAACGGCTTCCTGGATTGGGAAGAATTCTCCCTCTACAAGTCGCCCGATCCCTATGACGATTTTGCTTGGTTTACACTCACCATCGGCGTGAAAGGAGAAAAAGAGAAAGGCGGTAATAACTTCCAGGTCCTTGTCGCAACGCCCAAGGCCATTTCTCGCATTAAATCGCAGCACGGTGAAGTACCTGGGATCATCGTTAACCACTTTGACCCTGACACGGTGAACGATGAGATCCGACGAGTCGTATCATCGCTACAAGGCCATTCATGGGAGCAATTCGTTGATCAGTTATGCCAGATAATGCACTGGGAATACGAGGGCATGTCTGGTGGATAGTCGCACATCAATGTTAAGAGGCAGTTCTGTAGGTCAGTTAACCGCCTGACCTACTTTCTAAGGCAAATCCAAATGGCACGAATCGCTACCATCTCGAAATATTTCCAAATTGCGTTTCGTCTATTGGCGCTGCTGGCAATAGCGGCTGTGATTTTTGGGTGGATTAATGAACATCACCACGGCAGAGCAAAGGGCACGCCGATTCCATTTCCGAACGTGCTGTTGTGCCTACTCAGTGCAACTGTCGCCGGGCTGATTTGTAAGAGATATTGGATCGAATATGCCGTGCCGTTTGTAGCCGGCGTCGCTGGAGCGCTCGGTATCTTTGAGCCGCTAAGCGGGCCTTACGGCGGCGTGCTGGGATTTCTGGTTGGCTTTTTCATCTTGGTGTTGCCCTTTGATCGAAAACAGCCAGCGCCCCTGAACGGTGATATCGGTCCCGCACAGCGGGAAGCGAAATAGGTTTGGGGGAAGCCCGAATCTGTAGCCACACTACAGCGTCTGCTCACACGTTACGAGTACAACAGCCACCACTTCTAGGTCTTCACCCAACTTGCGTGTTCTTTCACTGTGTTTAAAGGTTTAAAAAACGGTTGTAGGTATATCTAATTTTATTCCATTTTGCACAGACTAGAAAACGCATGGAACACACGATACCAGGAACCGTCAGTGTGAAAGGACGCGAATTCCTTTACATTGAGTCACGTCCAGGAGAGGACTTCCATCGTCTCGTGGATAACGCGATGTCTTCGTGTGAAGATGTGCCTCTCCCGCATTCCGGGGGCGCAATCGAACACAATGTACATTTGGTCCTCCAAGAAGGAGTATCCATGATTGCTGTTTCATTCAAAGGAGACGTGGAAGGATGGAGGCGAAAATTAACTTCGTATTGTGATAGTGACAATCGAATATGGGGAATTGCTGCTAATGCTAAGATGCGACTTTCGAATGGAAAGCAAGTGAATCTGCATGAGAGCAACTTTACATTTGAAGAATGATTGCTTTAGTTATTAGCCCAGTAGGTCAGGCAGCCGCCTGACGCGGTTCACCAGCAACGTCCAACGTCAAAACACACCCTCTATAATCCCCCGTACAAATGCACTTGGCCCCTAACAATCTGCTAGAGGCCAAGTGCAATTTCAGTTTGAAAATCACCGTTTTACTTCGCTAGCGAATTTGACCGGTAATACAAATATCCGTCCTCCGCTCCGATGAGGAAATCGCGAGCGCCTTTGCCGTCCAGGTCGATGGTCGTGGGGCTGCTGGAGTGGCCGGAGATTTTTCGTTTGTCGATTTCGCCGGTGTTTTTTAGCACCGTCTTGTCGTCGCGCGTGCCCATGTTTTTATAAAAATCGGCATTGGTGCTGTTCATCAACATGTCGCGCCGGCCATCGCCGTCGACGTCGACCAGATGGATTTTACGACGGCCGCTGCCACCGGCGCTCCGCTCGTTGAGTCGCAGCAATTTTCCCTTCTCATCTGTGAACACTCGAGCGCCGGGCAACAATTGCAATTGCTCCCCATTTTTTTTGCGCTGGAAAAAGGCGAGGTAGCCTTCGTGGTCGAGCATCACCAGATCCATCAAGCCATCGTCGTTCCAATCGACCATTTCCGGAGTGGTCCGCCATTGAGTGACGAGTTGTTTGCCGCGCGGATTCCACCAGGTCCAAGCCGGTTTGGGAGTCTCTCCCGGCCACTGCACCTCAACCGGTTGAGCAGCTGCTAATTGGGGAGCGGTGCGGGTGCCGATGTTGCGGTACCAGAGAATTTCGCCCCAGATGGAATTGATCATGATGTCCGGCAATTCATCGCCATCCCAATCGGCCACACTCAGGGTCGTGTAACCCCATTTGGATTCACAGGGGCCTTGAATCGAACCGTTGGGGCCGGCTTGAATGCGGATGGTTTCGCCGTCGGCTTGCATGCGAACCGGTGCCGCCCATTTTGTGGCGGTTCCTTCGCCGCCCAGGTTTTCAATGAAACCGATGTAGCCGGCGGTGTTGCCGCAAATCACGTCTTCGTCACCGTCGCCGTCCCAGTCGACACCATAGGGGGTCGACAGTGCACCGAATTTCACATTCTGCGCCTGTTGTTGGAAGTATCGAGGCGGCAGAAATTCCGGCACGCCATCGATGAGCTTCCCGGTGTTTTCCAAAAAGGCCACCCGGCCATCTTCGTCGCCGCAGATCAAATCGAAATCGCCGTCCTTATCCCAATCAAAGGCTGTCGGCGTAATCATTTCCAAGTCCATGGTTAGCTTTTTGCCCCCATGCATCAACGTCTTGCCGGCGGAATATTTCGGCTCGGTGCGCGTCCCCACATTTTCGAAGTAGGTGAAGCTGTCACGGAATTCGCCACACAACAGATCGAGATCACCGTCGTTATCGTAATCGACGAAATTCGGTGAGGGCCAGCCGAAGACCTCCAGCGGCGCGCCGTCGATTTCGATGCGTTTAGGTTCCGCATAAACCGGTTCTTCCGTCGTCGCGCTGTTAGCGATTACGAACACAAACCCGCGCAATGGTCCGCGGGTCCACTCCCCTTTTTCGTTGTAGGCATCGTCCCAGCCGTAGTCGGTCCAATCGCCAACACCCACGATGATATCCAGCGCCCCGTCGCCGTTGTAATCCAGGTACTTCCACTGATTGGCGCGGATTCTTCCCTTAGGCTTGTAAACCTTCGCCGACAGCTGCAGTTGTTTTTCGTCGGAAAGCTGTGACTGGCGAAAGTTTTGATACTCCATAGCGGGCCGCAACACACGCGGTTCACCATCGACATAAGAGACCTGCATATGGTGGTGCCCCGGCCCCAAGCGAACACCCGGTTTGAAAACCGGCATGGCAACGTCGCCGGACGTGTTCTCGAAGAAGTACGTGCCGTTGTAAGGCTTATCCGGACAAGAGACTACCAGGTCATGGTCGCCGTCGCCGTCGTAATCCATGGGCAACGGAAACGCCCACAGTCCGACTCCTAAATCGACCACTAAGTCGGGATCGTTATACGACAGTCGCTGCAATTCCTCGGCACTGGCTGTGGCAGCGGCAGTGTTCAGAGCGGCGAAACAAATGGCCAGACTGAAAATCAAACGACAACGTGTCATGTGAGAATCCTTTGCCTCCGAGATGAGCTCAGAGGGTAATCTGAGTGTGTATCAATCAAACAAGTAGGGTAAAACCGAAAGCTGTAGCGCTTGTATCGTAAAGTAGCCGAAGAATGCGCAGGACCAGATGATCGCCACAAATCGCAGCGGCGTCATGGAGAGACTGCGCGAAAGGATTTTGTTATTCAAATACAACAGCAACACCGAATAAATCATCATCACGCCGCCATTCATCGCTGCCGATGTTTTGAGCAAGAACAACGGTTCCTTGAACGAAGGGTCGATCGTGCCGTACAGCAGGATGCACGAGCCGAGAATGATTTCGCCCCAGAGAAACAGAAAATACAAACGGCTGGCGGACCAGTTTTCATTGTCGCGTAGTAAGTTCACTTTGACGATGTCGGTGGAGATCCGGGCTGTGGCGTCCAGGACGCCTAATTCGGTCGTCAGTAAAATGGCAATGCCCATCAACAAGAACGCGTACTTCACGCCCCCGCCCAGTTGTGTTCCGATGAGCTCCGCCTGCCCCCAAACAAAGCCCAGGCCTTTGCCGTAGCTTTCAGTTCCGGCAACCGGATTGCCGTCGGCATCGTAAAAGAGTGAATACGAAATCAACGTCAGCAGCATCAGACAGATCAGGCAGGTGAGAAAGAAACTGAAGAAGTGCTCAATCCCCGCCGCCCGCCACCAATGCCGCCAACGGGCCATGTTTTCGTCGGTATGTTTGAAGTGATACCCGACGTCGCTGATTGCTTCTTCTTGACCGGTGAGCGGGCTGGTGATGCGGCCGATGTATTGGCCCATGCCGTAGCCTTTGTCTTTGATGAAATTACTCTGCCCGAGATTCATCGTCCCCCCTGCCCCTGCAAAGGCCAACGCGCCGAGCAAAGCCATCGTCCCCAAGTCGGCCGATTCAGCAGGCATTTGCCCGAAACTCATCGCGCCGGTCAGCATCTGCTCAATCGCATAGGGCTTGATGATCATGATGCCCAAGCCGATAGCGGTCACGAAGATCAGTCCGACCAGAATGGTTTGTATGCGTTCGACGGTGTTGTAGACCACAGGCCCAGCGGTCAGAATCGCGCCCACGATGAAGAGTCCAGCGATGCCGAGGTAGGGAACGTATCGCGCATCGTAATCCACCCCCTCTTTGTTGGTGATTTTAGAAAACACCTCATCGACCGCCTGTTGAAACTGCGGCGCATTGCTGGCTGCAGCCAGTTGCTCTTGTTGTTCGACAGTCATCGGTCCACTCCAGGTGAGCAAGCCGGAGCCCTTGCCGGTTTCGCCATACGATATCGCCGCCAGCTGGGTCAGGCCCGGGGGGACTTCGGCATTAGAAACATCCGCGAATTCCGCTTCGGCCCGAATCACCGGTCCGTAAATCGACCAACTCAGCATGGTCCCCGCACCGGTGGCCCAACCGGGCCAAGCCCAGGGGAGGATGTTCATGAGTAGCATCACCGGCACCCAAATGCGACTCAGGCGACAGAACCCGGTGATCGCGCTTTCACCCGTGACGAGCGTCCAGCGTTCGATCTCCATGTTGAGGAAATACTGTGTAATCACCCCCAGCACGCAGGCCCAAAAGAAAATGAACCCCGCCTTGTAGACGATGTAGGGCCACATCACGAATTCCCCGGACCCGAGCGACAACCCGGCCAGCATGATGCTCGGGCCGATCATCTTCTTCCAGGAAATCGGCCGGGGCATATCGCGGTAGCGCAGCGGCGGCAACGTCCGGTGTGGGATGACTTCGTCCGGGACGAGTTCATCGGGCGGAGGATTCGTCGCGTCACTCATATCGATACGGTTCATTTATTGGACAGAGAGGCCGATGTTCTTGTTTCTTAAGAGAACCCGCCATATTAACCGCGGCGCAGGTGAAACGTCCAGCGCAGCGACTGGAAACTAAGATTAAACCCCATGCTGTTTGCACTTGTTTGCACTCCGGTAATTTAGACAAACCCTGTGATATTCTCGAACTATGAAGACCAGCCCAAGAATACCCAGGATCCGACACATTTTATTTGCAACTAGTTGCATCGCCTTTAGGGCAGCCCTACCGCGACTGAACAGCAATTCGCGTTATGTTGCTGATGACACACGACTAGGTGCGGGGTGATCTCGTAAACTCTTCTCTTGTTGCACTTTGCGGGATCTGGGATAGTCCGAAATTCGCAGTCGCACGCTAGCAATCCAAGCAGCCACCCACAGGGCATTACCGCGATGGGGCATGACCGCAATGGTGATTGAACAACCCTGCCGCATTGTGGCGATTGGCGACATCCACGGATGCACGCATGCGCTCGACGCGGTGTTGGCTGCAGTTGACCCCCAGCCCGACGACACGATTGTTTGCCTGGGCGATTTTATCGATCAGGGGCGCGAAACGAGGGAGGCCATCGACACGCTGATCGCCCTGAGTCAGCGATGCCGAGTGATCATGCTCAAGGGGAATCACGAAGAGATGCTACTTGCTTCGCTGGGCAGTGAATCGGCCAAGAATTCCTGGCTGATGTACGGGGGCGTGCAAACGCTCAATTCGTATCGATTCTGTGGCGGCATCGACGTGATCCCCGCAGCTCATCTCGACTTCATCCGCAGCTGCCGCGACTATTACGAAACGGACGACCACATCTTCGTGCATGCCAACTATTTGGACGATGCGCCACCGGAAGAGTGGCCCGAGTATGTGCTCCGCTGGTCACTACTCGACGCCCCCCTGCCCGGCCCGCACATGTCGGGCAAAACGGTTATCGTCGGTCATACCGAACAGCGCGATGGCGAAATCCTTGACCTGGGTTACGTCAAGTGCATCGACACCGCCTGCTATAACTATGGCTGGCTGACGGCGCTAGATGTCACCAGCGGCCAAACCTGGCAAGCCAGCCGCTGGGGCGTACTACGCGAATCACCAAAAGAACCAAAACCGCAGCGCTGGCCATTGGCAATGGGTGCAGACTGAGGCGTTGTTGCCGTCTCTTAGCTCGACGCCGACAGGTTATTTCGCTGCTGCTTCATAGCGTCCGCAGCTATTGATGCGGGCGTAGCAATCGTTCAGGACCCAGTGGAAGGCGATCAGGTGTACGCATTCGACCATGCCCATGTCGTCCAGCGGCACGTGCAGATTCTTTTGCCCTAGCCCCTGCAATTTGCCGCCATCGTAGCCGGTGATGCCCCAGGTCGTCAGGTCGTGCTTGTTGGCCCATTCGACGGCGTTGAGAATGTTCGGGCTGTTGCCGCTGCCGCTGATGGAGATCAACACGTCGCCGGCGGAGGCAAAGTTTTTGAGTTGCTCGACAAACACGCGGTCGAACCCTTCGTCGTTGCCCCAGGCGAGGATGTAGGGGGTGTTATCGGTCAACGAAAGCACCTTCAGCCGCTTTTTGTCGTCGTTGAGAAAGTCCTCGCGATTGAGCGTGCTTTTGCCGAGATCTTCGCAAAAGTGCGACGAGTTCGACCCGCTGCCGCCGTTGCCGATGATGAACACAAAGCGATCGTTTTCGTAGGCTTCGTAAATGTCATTGCTCAGCCCTTCGATTTGGCTCAGGTCGAGCGTATCGAAGACTTCGCTACAGCGGTCCAGGTATTCTTTCGGATTCAGTGTCGCACCCAACATGGTCGTGGTCTTTCTGCTTTTCTGCTTGCGAAATATGTTTTACCCCCCGGCAAAGCCGGGGGCTGAGAGATCGTTAATTTGCCGAAACGCCCACCCCGTAGCCCCCGGCTCTGCCGGGGGGTGATTCGCCCCTAGGGTCCGCACAGCGGACTCAACGACTGCAGGGGGGGATTTCACCGGCGAACGCATAATTTAGCATGTTTGCCGTCGGCGGACCAGTTTGCGGGCGGCTCACCCGTTACCTAGCTGTAATGTAATTTGAATTGCTGATCTCACCAGCCGGGTTCGTAAAAATCTGCGTTGACAGGGCTGTAGACAATAACATTCTCACTGCGAACCTTCGCTTCCACCCACGCTAAGGGAAAAAATACTATACTCTCTGTTTTACTTTTGAATCTCCGGGTGTGGAAAGTAAGGTC
Source organism: Symmachiella macrocystis (assembly GCF_007860075.1). Lineage (NCBI taxonomy): Bacteria > Pseudomonadati > Planctomycetota > Planctomycetia > Planctomycetales > Planctomycetaceae > Symmachiella > Symmachiella macrocystis. Next base: position 4,179,520 of record NZ_SJPP01000001.1, on the reverse strand, counting down.
ATTATGCATGTCTGGCATAAAGAGTTGTGAATACTCCCCCAACAACAAGTACCCACCCACATACGGCCCCACCGTCACCAGCAACGCGACAATCGCGTAAACAACCAAACTCTGCCACCATTTCGGTTTATCCGTCGTCATGGGTCACCTTTTGAGTTACGACGATACCGGGCTGGACCATCACGAACAGTCGTATAAAAAGCTTCGGATATTAGAGAGTCGTACAGTTTGGTTTCACCGACTGGGGTAATAGACGTCATGACCATTTACCGACCAAAGAGTTACCAATGTGCCCCGTACTTTGGCCTCAATCCATCCCATCGGTACAAATGCCCGCCGTAGAATGTCATGATCGAAGTCGCGAACGCAAATGCCAGAACTGAGCGGACTTCCATGGGAGTCGCTCAGCAAGAAATACCCGCTCACGTACGGTCCCACCGTCACAAGAATCGCAAGGACCGAGTAAACAACCCAACTCCGCCGCGATTTTTCCTTATCAGTCGTCATAGTACACCTCCGTGGTTCTTGACGTAACGACAACACTCCGGCTGCCTCGCCCCGACAGTATACCACGACCCAATATTGCCGTCCGCCTCGGTCGCCGATATATTAGTATTCGTTGAAATGTCCAGCCAATGACGGCCGACTTACGGGAAAGTGGTGACTTCTATGTTCTCCATCCACGATACGCCCCATGCCTTGTGTGACGGGATTTCCCGTCGCGAGGTGCTGCGTATTGGGGGGCTGAGCACATTCGGGCTGACGCTGCCCGGTTTGCTGCAAGCAAAAGAACAGTCCTCGCTCGTCACCGACGATCCGATGTTTGGACGGGCCAAGAATGTGATTTATGTCTGGCTGCAGGGCGGTCCGCCGCAGCATGAGACGTTTGATCCCAAGCCGCACGCTCCGCTGGAAATCCGCGGCCCGTTTCAACCGATTCAAACAACGATCCCCGGTGAGAACTTCTGCGAGTTGCTCCCCCGCACGGCGCGGATCGCGCATAAGTTGGCCATCGTGCGTTCGTTGGCGACGGATAACAACATCCACTCCTCCAGCGCCTACGAAGTGCTGACCGGATATCCCTATCGCGGGCCGAACGCGCGCACGATCACACCGACCGACTGGCCGTACTTCGGCTCGTTGGTCAAAAAACTGAAACCGAGCGAGCGGCTGCCGGCACTGTCGACGGTCTGGCTGCCGGACATTATGCGGCTGAATGAAAACGTGACCCCCGCCGGGCAGACGGGCGGATTTCTCGGACGGCAATGGGATCCCGACCGCTTTAAAGGAGACCCCAACGATCCGAACTTCGAAATCGAAGGCATGAACCTCACCGGCATTGAACCGCTCAGGCTGAACCAGCGGATTTCGTTGCTCAAACAATTCGAACAACGCTTCGACACGATCGAGCGCGATCGCGCCGCCGATGTGTATGACACCTTCCAAGGCCAAGCACTTGACTTGCTGACCAGCGCACGGGTGCGCGAGGCATTTCGTATTCAAAACGAACCGGACCAAGTCCGCGAGCGCTACGGCCGGACCAAGTGGGGGCAATGCTTGCTGCTGGCGCGTCGCATGGTGGAAGTCGGCGTGCGGTTGGTGCATGTAAACTGGACTCGCGAACCGGGCGACTCGGCTGTCGACAATCCGATGTGGGACACGCACGCTCAAAACGCCGACCGTGTTGAAGACGTGTTATGTCCGATGTTTGATGTCGGCTTTACCGCTTTGATCGATGATCTGGATCAACGCGGTCTGCTGGATGAAACATTGGTGGTCGCCATCGGTGAATTCGGACGCACGCCGAAGATCAATAGCTCCGGCGGCCGCGATCATTGGGGGCCGGTGTTCAGTTTTGCCATGGCTGGAGCGGGGATCTCCGAAGGGCAGGTCTACGGCGCCAGTGACAAAACCGGCGGGTACCCGGCGCGCGATCGGGTGAGTGGCGGCGACGTGACGGCCACGATCTTCCACCTGCTGGGGATCGACCACACGACACGGTTCAAAGACACCGAAGGCCGCGAACATTCGCTCACCGGCGGCCAACCGATTTATGGCTTGATGGGCAACGAACCGGCACTCAAAAAGCCGGCTACCCCGGGCGGCAACATCGCCCGGGTCCCGATGTACTCCACCGACCTGTTGCTGGATAAGGATTGCGCTGGCGAGATGCCGTTGATGCCGGTGACCACCGGTTCGCGCCCCAAGGGCTGGCGAGCTGCCCCTCTGCCGGAGGGGAAACCGGAAAGCGCCTTCGCAGTGCGTCACATCGTCAGCAACGATGCGCACCATGTCGCCCTCGGATTTGGTGGCGAAACCGCGGTGACAATTCCCGCCGACGCGACGGCATTGCTGGCCCAAGAGATGCGCAACCCACGTGCAGGCTCCTTCCAAATGACGGTCCGCGCCTGTGCGACGGCGGCCAGTGAGCAAGCCTATCAAGAGTTGTTCGCGAATCATTTCCGCTGCCGGATGGTGATGTTTCGCTTTGCCGATGGAGACAAGAACCCCACGAAGCGGCAAGAACTCGGCACGCTCGAATTCCAACCGCCATTTTCCCCAAGCGGCGCTCCGCACTACAGTAGCTTCGAACTCACCCACCGCCTCGACAGCCCCGCCCCCGGCGCAAACTTCAGCATCGGCCGCGGCTTAGCCATCGCCGTGCTGCTGGAAAAGACGTCCCCCGGCGAACTAAAAATCCCCGCCGGCACGCCCCCGGTCTCATTGTGCATCGACCGCGTTGATCTGCGGTTCAATAGCCGTGTGATCAATGGTGATGTGCAGGTTTGAGGGTTGCGCAGGAAAAGCCGTCGCGTCACAGCGGCTCAAACCTCATCGCTTTCACCCTGAGCCACGCCTTGTTTGCCCGTGTCGGACATTTCAACCGTCAGCGTCCGCTTGGCAAACGGGATGTGCTCCGCTTCAAATTGCTGCATAAGTTGCAGATTGAGTTTTTCGCTGAAGGCGAGGTATTCCCAATAGTCGGGCGGGTGATACCAGTAGATCACTAAAATACCGATTGATGCCGGGTTAATGTCCCGCAGATATACTCGTGGCGGAAAATCTTCTTTCATTCCTTCATGATCTTGGAGCGCATCACGAACGATCTCCAAAGCGCGATTGATTTTGGCGACGGGTGTAAAGGAAGGCATTTCGATCGTCGCCGCACGTCGTATATAGGGACGGCGGCCGATGTTTTCGATGTCGCTGCGGGCCATCTCCTCGTTGGGAATCGAAGCTTGATGGCCGTTCAGCAACCGAATCTTGGTGGATCGCAAACCAATCTCTTCCACCAAGCCATCGTAGCCTTTAGTAACAATCCGTTCCCCAACCCGATACGGCTTGTCCAGCGTGATCATCACGCTGCCGAACACATTTTTGAGTGTGTCTTGCGCGGCCAATGCGACCGCCAACCCGCCGACCCCGGCACTGGCCAACAATGTGCTGAGCGGAATCCCGAACCGCTGCCCGCCCTCTAAAAAGACGATGATCGCTGCGACAATGCTGGCCACGCGGCTAACGAGACGCACGAATTGCGCGTCCAGTCCCCGAGGCTGAATCCAGGGCGTGGCAATCACCAACGCCGCAATACGATTGCCGGCTCCCAGCAATACAACGATCAACGCAAAAAAGAAGACTAGACGTAATGAAAACCCCACGACTAACAGCACGGTTCCGCTAACACGTATCTGTTCGCCAATGAAATAGACCGCAGCCAAAGGAACCAACATCGCCGCGACAGGAAATGCAATAGTTATCAAGTACCGCATGACGTTGGACCGAAAGACGTGCGCACGCCGTCGACCGAACACATAAATTGTCAACATCAGTCCCAACGCCGCCACCAACGTGAGAATCAGAGCCACCCATTGCCACACCGCTTGACCAAACCACCGCGCGCGAGCCCATGACGGCAATGCTCGTATCCACGGCCGGGGCAACATCCAGCCCGGTTCGGCGAGGTAGAATTGAATCATGTATGGTGTCACCATCTCCTTGTCCTGGTACGGAAGGTCTTTGACGATCGTATAAAAATCCACGGCCCGCTCCACGGTCGCAGGAGTGAACAGGAATTCGCCTTCATGAGGACCTTCGTTGACCCGGGCGATCGTGATTTCCGTGTCCGGAATCGTCCAACGTGTGAGTTCCTCAGTCGCGACTTGCTCGGCATCAGGCCAGTCATCCTCCGGCGGTAACTCGATTCGATCGAGTACCTCTTTCAGACAGACTGCGGCTTCCCTGCCCACGTTGTAGCGAACTGACTCCGGAACGTCCCTCAAGTCCAGACAACGCGTGGCACGGGCCGATAATGCGCGGCGTGTTGCGTCGCTGCGAAATCTTCTGCCTTCCCCATAAAAACGACGATGCACCTCATCAAACGTCTCCAAGAAGCTCGTCAAGGTCGCCCGCGGACTCGATGTATCGGCCGTCTTGAGCGGATGGGGATCCGGCGATTCGACGTCCTGCGCAAACAATGGGTTAGCGCCAATAGTGGCTAGCGTCGCGAATAGGCAAAAGGCGAAGTTTGAGGAGCGGCTGATTCCCAGTTGCGGCAAGTCACGTACCGGCAAATTGTAGGTCAACCTCGAAAATCGCTTGAATTGCAGCACGATGCGGATTCCCCACTGTTAGGACTGGTTGCTTAGCTCGCGATGATGCCAATGTTTTGCACGTCATGCATTTATCAGCCTAACGGGTTGTGTAAAATTGTAAAACCAATTGCGGTGTTTCGATCTCGACTCGCCGTGAGCCGACAGTTTTATGAAAGATTCGCCGCTCAGCGTCAGACTGACGTTTGCTTATCCTTGGCGATGTTATGTTCGCCGCTGTTGCTCATTTGCCGCGTCGCCTATAATGTACCCTCTTCAATTCCTTCTATGAATTCCCGCGGCACGGGCTGCAATCACCGATCAGGACCAACCATCTCATGTCACATTGCCTCGTTACCGGCGGCGCCGGGTTTATTGGGAGTCATCTCACGGAACTGTTGCTTGCCGATGGGCATGAAGTGACCGTGCTGGATAACCTTTCCACCGGTGAGCAGGGGAACCTACGCGGCGTGAGTGAGCATCCACGGTTTCGCTTTTTGGCCGGGTCGATTACCGATCCGGTGATGATGAGCGAAGCGGTCAGCGGTGTTGACGCGATTTATCATCTGGCCGCTGCCGTTGGAGTGCGACTGGTTGCTGAAGACCCCGTTCGCACGATCGAAACCAACATCTATCCCACTGAAGTCCTGCTGCGTTTAGCGGTCCAAGGGGGGCAGAAGTTTTTTCTCGCCTCGACCAGCGAAGTCTACGGCAAGAATTTCAAGGAATCGTGGGCCGAAGAAGATGACCTGCATTTTGGTGCCACGACGCGGCCCCGTTGGGCATATGGTTGTAGCAAAGCAATCGATGAATTTTTGGCGCTAGCGTATTCGAAAAAATACAATCTGAATGTGGTGATCGGCCGATTTTTTAACGTCGTCGGGCCGCGGCAGGTCGGGAATTATGGGATGGTGATCCCCCGCTTTGTCGATCAAGCGTTGGCGGGTGGGCCAGTGATTGTTTACGACGATGGCGGGCAAGAACGTTGCTTTGGGCATGTCGGCGAAGTGGCCGGCATCGTCAAGGATCTGATGGACGAACCTTCGGCCGCGGGAAATGTGTTCAACATTGGCAGCGATCAATCGGTTTCGATTCGAGAGTTGGCCGAATCGGTCGTCGCGAAAATCGATCCCAAAATCGCGATCGAATACATTCCCTACAGCGAAGCCTATGGCGACGATTTCGAAGACATCCGCCGCCGCGTCCCCGATGTGGCCAAGTTAGAAAAAACGCTCGGCCGCAAACCGGTCATGCCGCTGGACCAAATCTTGGATGACATCATTGCAGCAAAACGCGCTGACATTTAGAGCGGGCGTTCTGAGGCCAGCAGGCCCTCAAACGAAAGCGTGTTTTGCAGATCAAACCTCACGGCGCTGTACCAGCACCCGATAGGGCGGCAGGGCTTTGATGACTTCGTAGGGGGGACTTGCGGTGTAGTCGTTGAAGAGCGACTGCGCGCGCTCGTTGTCGACGGCTCCCGCATGGGCATGGAGAGCGAAGCGTAATTCGAGCGGTTGGTCCTTGGTGATTTCGATGCCGTTGTGCATGCAGACCGACGCAGCCATCCAGCCATCCTTGCGGACGTGCCAACTGTTGGGCGTGTGGGGGTTCGCGGGGTGGCTGAAGTAGGTGATACCTTCGGTGATCTCATCAGCAATCGGCCCGCTGTAATCCAACCATTGGGCCGGTTTGCCAAAAATGTCTGCTTCGCCGATTGCTCCCTGGCTGTTGGTTAGTTGTCCGCCGCCGTAGGCATTGCTGATCGACTTGGCCATCCGCACTGCCAAAAACGCGAAGTTGGTTTTTTCCAACAGCAACGAATTCCCAGTCGGTGTAAAGCGGGTTTGCAATTCAAGCCAGGTTTCCCCGTCGGGGAGAGGGCGCAAGGCAGCGAACAGTCGTTGTTGCATCAACTTCGCCGCATGTCCATCGTACCAACCGATGTCGGTGACCATCACCGCTTCTTCATCGCCATCCTGGTAATGCACCCAATTATCTTGCCGCGCGCGATTGTTGTTGTTATCCCCCCAGAAATTCAGACCGGCGACTTTGTGGTGCGCGAACCAGATCGATTTGTGATGATCATGATCCGGCGCCGCGGGATGTCCCATCCGGGTGAGTGGTTTTCCGCTGGGACCGAGCAGAGGATAAAAATGCGGCCGGGTATAGCGGCTCCCCGCATGCCACCGCAGTCGTTCAGTCCCCTCGACCTCAAAGGAGACCTGAGAATCGGCAATCGGTACGGCTTGCACTTTGGGGATTTTGTAGGTCATGGGAGATGCCGGGCTGACGGAAGTGGTTTGACGAAAGACAAGCAACGAAGTCGGCGTTGGAATGGGCGCAGCATGCTCGCCCCACTCGAGCGGACGAGGGTGAACGGGGTTCGGCGGCGATGCGGCAAACATCGCCGGGATGAACGCGGCGACTGTTAAAACAACGTATAGATGAACGGGGCCGCCCCGGTGGACCCCAATAGCACCAACAGTCCAACCAAGCCCAAGACGGTGACGATGGGAATCATCCACCACGCCTTGTTTTCGATGATGAACATGCCGAATTCTTGCACAAGCGAAAGCGGCTTTTCCTCGCCAGCCTGTTCGAATTCAGTTTTCGCTTCGGTGTTTGATTCAGTCGGTTCAGGTTCGGCCTGCGGCGACATGCTCAATTTTCCTTACCTGAGATGTGGATGCCAAGCGGCATGACCACATTTGTATGTTACGTTTGGCGGTAATACCTGGTGGCATCGCGTGGTTGCGATTTTGGTTGCCAGTAACTGGCGGAGCTACGCGCGGTTTTCAACTGCAGGGCATCGCGGCGCATCAATCGGAAGATGATTCCGATGGGTAGAAAGACTCCAAAATAGACACAAAGCATTCCCAATTCCCCGAGCACCAATCCCACCGGAATGGCCACGATCATCATTGCCAAGAACACCGGTTGGATTCCGCGCGGCCAAACCAGACCAAGAATTGCCAGCGTCACTCCCACGACAGCCAATGCCATGATGACCGAACTGCTGCCGCCCCAAAGCCATCCGAGGCAGGGCAAGGCGAACGCACAGATGCCGCCGAACTGCCGCAATTTTCGGCTCGTGGGCTGCCAGTCGATCTCAACAAGTTTCATAGGGCTGCCTGCTGTCAGTCCAGTTGGAATTGACCAAGGTGTTCGTTGCGTTCCGCTTCGCTCATTTGCTGAGGCTGTTGTGCTTTCAACAAGACGTGTCGCCCGAGGACCAACACATCCATATCGGTCGCCATAAAACAACGGTACGCATCTTCCGGAGTACAGACAATCGGCTCGCTCCGCACATTAAAACTGGTGTTAATCAGCACCGGACACTCGGTCTTTTGATAGTAACACGTCAGCAGTTGATGAACCAGGGGATTGCGGTCACGGTCAACTGTCTGCACACGTGCGGAGTAATCGACATGCGTGACCGCTGGAATTTCTGACCGGCAAAAATTGAGTTTGTCGATCCCAAAGGCCTGTTCTTGTTCCGGACTGGGTGGCGTGCGGATGTCCGGGTGCACGGGGGCCACCAGCAGCATGTAAGGGCTGTCCTCCTGGGGCCGCATTTCGAAATAGCGATCGACATATTCCCGCAGCACGATCGGGGCGAAAGGGCGAAACGATTCTCGGAATTTGATTTTCAGGTTCATGAGGGACTGCATCTTCTGGCTGCGGGCATCCCCCAAAATGCTGCGTCCGCCCAGCGCGCGAGGTCCGAATTCCATGCGTCCTTGAAACCAGCCGATCACGTTTTGCTGCGAGATCAACTCCGCCACTTCTTCGCAAAGTTGTTCATCCGAGTCGCAGACTTCATAAACAGCGTTGTGCTGGGACAACGTTTGCTGGATCTCGGCCTCGGAAAACTGCGGACCGAGAAAGGACCCGTGCTGCTGATCGGGCGTGCTTGGCGTACGCGGCTTTTCTAGTAGTTGATGCCAGATAAACAACGCCGTCCCCAAGGCGCCCCCGGCATCTCCAGCTGCGGGTTGAATCCAAATGTTCTCAAACGGCCCTTCGCGGAGAATCCGCCCATTGGCCACACAGTTTAAGGCGACGCCTCCAGCCAGAACCAAGTTCTTCAGTCCGGTCGCCTCATGAACGTGTTGCGCCATGCGGAGCATGACCTCTTCGGTGACGGCCTGCACCGAGGCCGCCAAGTCCATTTCGCGCTGCGTGACCTCCGACTCGGCTTCACGCGGCGGGCCGCCGAATAGTTTATGGAACTTTTCCGACGTCATCGTCAGGCCTTGGCAATAGTTGAAGTAGCTCATGTCCATGCGAAACGAGCCGTCCGCCTTCAAATCCAAGACATGTTCCAAAATCCGGTCCTTGTAAACCGGTTGTCCATAGGGAGCCAGTCCCATGACTTTGTATTCGCCGCTATTGACGCGAAATCCCGTGTAGTAAGTCAAGGCGGAATACAACAGGCCCAGCGAATGTGGAAAGCGGATTTCATTTGCCAGTTGGATGTTATTGCCACGACCGACGCCGAAACAGGTTGTCGACCATTCGCCGACGCCATCGATCGTCAAGATGGCTGCTTCTTCAAATGGCGACGGAAAGAACGCGCTGGCAGCGTGCGACTCGTGGTGATCGGTGAAGACAAACCGCCCCGCATAGCCCCCCCCTAGACCGCGACTCAGTTCGCGCGGTAGGTGTAGTTTCTGCTTCAGCCACAGCGGCATGGCTTGTCGAAACGAGCGATATCCCGCCGGGACAAAGGCGAGATAGGTTTCCAGCAGTCGTTCAAATTTGGTGACCGGTTTGTCATAAAAACCGACGTAATTCAATTGCTCGGGTGTGATGCCCACTTCGGCTAGGCAATAATCGACCGCGTTTTGCGGAAACGCGAAGTCATGTTTAATGCGGGTGAAACGCTCTTCTTGCGCAGCGGCGACGATTTCTCCGTCGATGATCAGCGCGGCGGCCGAATCGTGATAAAACGCCGAAAGGCCCAGAATGGCGGTCATGCGAATCTCAATTATGCCTGTGCTAGCCGGGATCAGGATTGCGGCGAGACCACGCGAACGTCGGCACGACGGCAATTCATACAGATGGAGAAGGTAGTTTAACAAATGCAAGGTTGGTGAGTAATGCCGGGCGTGTCGCTTGAGGGCGATCTGATCAAAAGCCGGCTTTCTCCGCGGTGCCGACATTTGGCCGTTGCGTTTTTCGCTGGGTTGCGACAGCCAATATCGATCAGTACAATCGCCAATAAATACCAGTAAAATCGTTGGAATTGACAACTGGATTCGCGACCTGTTGAAAAGCCCCTCAGACAAAGGAACGCGACGCCTTACCTTTGTCTTATGAAGGCCTGGCCTGTCCATCATGCGCAATAACTTTGTGATCCGTCTGACAACCTTGTCCATCACATTGATGTTGGTTCTGGGTTTGACTCGATCTGCATTCAGTCAGGCCGCTCCCGCAGCGGATGACTCATCGGAGGTCAGGCTGACGCTGGAGGCCAACTCAAGGCTCGGCAGTTTTACATATGTGCCTGAGCATTGGGGCGAGTTTTCCCTGCGGCTGGAAAATGATGGGGACACTCCTAAGGAGCTACTTTGCACCAGCTATTTTGATGGTGCTTCGACTCTTCAGTATGGCAGAAAAATCTGGTTGCCTGCTCATTCCAAGTTAGTGCTTTCTCACCCCGTCTTGTTCCCCACAGCGGACAAATTCCCCAGCGGTCGCGCGAACGTGATCTCTTTGCTGTTTGATCAATCGCAGGGGAAAGAGGTATTGCTCAAAAATCGTGCCGGGCTACTTCAGCACAGCCAGGCATTATCGATTACTCCAGACGGTCGAAATACCGGAATTGTGTCCGGATGGGATTCGGCCGGGGACGTGCCGAGGGAAGTCGTGGACCTTGTCATCGCAAACCGGGTCTACCAAGGGCTTAATAATCGGGTCAGTTTTCTGGCAGGTCAATTTCTGCCCGCTGAGGAAAATGGCCTGGATCACTTGGACCATCTAGTGATCGCTGACGATCGCCTTGTGGATGATTTGGCCGCTCTCACAGCTGTGCGACGCTGGGTGCACTCCGGGGGACGGCTATGGATCATGCTCGATCGGACCGGCCCGGAGCTACTGGAGCGGTTATTTGGTGACGAATTTCAAGGAACGGTTGTGGATCAGGTAGGACTTACGTCCGTACGGGTCGATGATCCACCCTCGCTGCAGGTTCCCGAAGGGATCGTGGGGCAAACCTTGGAATACGATGAGCCGGTCCAAATGGCACGTGTCGATGTGCCGGGCATGACTGTCTGGAACACCGTCAATGGATGGCCTGCCGCACTGACCGGATCCTATGGCGACGGACGCGTGCTGATCACCACACTCGGCCCGCGGGGCTGGATGAAATTGGCTCCTCCGCCACCGCCCTTCAAACCTACAAAAACGATGAAGACACCACCTCCCGGCATGGCCGAAATGGTGGCAAAATTTGCCCCGCACGGGCCGATGGAAGACATTGCTCCTTTTATCTTCGCCAGACGCGATGACGAACCGCTTCCTCCAGAAGCGTTGGAAGTGTTCGCAAAAGAGTTTGTCTCCTACGAAGTCCCGTCGGCGACGCTGATTATTGGTTCAATGTGCGGTTTCTTGATTCTCCTGGCTGCCGCCGGAGTTGGGTTATGGAAATTGGGCCGTCTAGAACATTTTGGCTGGTGCGGTTCCCTATTAGCAATGATTTTTGCGATGCTGTTCTTCGGCGTCGGACTCTCGAATCGTCATGGGACGACTGAGACAATTGCAGATGTCCAGCTTGTGCAGGCCATTGCCGGGACAGACGATGTTCTGTCGCATGGAGCCATTGTGGTCTATCGGCCTGAAGGGGGAGACGACCAGATCCAGACATCCCAAGGGGGCGAGTTGATACCGAACCTGACTGGGGAAAGCGGAGAAACGTCTCGGATGGTTACGACCGATCTAGGGACTTATCACTGGGATGGCCTGACCCAGCCGACCGGTTTAGCGACGTATCAATTCGTTGCGTCCGGCGAAGATGCCGACCGGCTAGAAGCGCAAGCAACACTGGACGGGCAAGGAATTGTGGGCAAATCTTCCGGCAAAATGTCCACAGGCTCAGACGCTATGGTGGCGACGCGTCGCGGACGGATCAGCGCACAAATGGCCGAAGGTGGCAACTTCACAGCGAGTGCTGAAGATGTCTTGGAGCCGGATCAGTTCCTCAATGCCACTCTGCTGAATGACGCTCAGGACCGCAGACGGCGAATTTTGCAACAACTCTTCAGCGATCAGCGCTGGCAATCCTCTCTGGATCAACCCCAGCTTTTGGTCTGGGTCAATGACTGGGAGCATGGCTTTGATTTTGGGGACAATTTACAGCAGCAAGGTGACACGTTGGTCATTGCACCTTTGAAGTTCAGCCGCCCCCCTGCGGGGACTGACGTTGTCATTCCGTCGCCATTACTGGATTACGTCACAACTCGCCCACCGGACGGTTCATCCCCCTCAGGATTTTGGGACGACGGCCGACAAGAATGGCAGCCGCGTTCCAGTCTCAGTACGACGTGGCTCAGCGTTCAGGTCCCCCCGGCCTTCCTGCCGCTAACGGCTAACAAAGCACGCATCGAGATCGGTGTGTCGGGGCTCATGGGCCAGATTGAGATCCTGGGTGTCAAAGGCGATGAAGTGGTTAGCCTGGAAACCGTTACGGATCCCGTAGGGACAGTGGTTATTGATATCGACGACCCCGAGGCCTTGACGATTTCGGAAAATGGCGAACTCACCTTGGGGTTGAGCGCCGGTGTCCCCGAGGATGCCGCTGCAGCCGACGCCAATATTAATGCGGACACACCTGCCAATTCCTGGAAAGTCCATTCGCTTTCACTGCGACTCTGGGGCACTACATTAGACTCAACAAATGAAGAAGACTGACGCATGAATGCGAAAGCATCGCCTAAAAAGTCCGGCGAAAAACCCGTTCTCGACATTAAAAACTTGACGAAACGGTATGGTTCCTTCACGGCACTCAATGATTTGACCCTCTCCCTGGATGCGGGCCAAATCCTAGGTGTCATTGGTCCAAACGGCGCGGGCAAAACGACAACGATCAAAATCCTGGTGGGGCTCAGCCGCCCGACTTCAGGAACCGCCACTATTGACGGTGTGGATTGTGTCGAGGATGCCCGGGAGATGAAGCGATTGGTCGGCTATATGCCCGACAAATTCGGTTCCTATGACAACATGCGCGTCAGCGAGTACCTTGACTTTTTTGGTGCCGCCTTCGGGATGTCCACCGCGCAGCGCGCCTCGCGGATCAAGGATGTCATGCAAATGACAAATACCGAATACATGAAGGATCGGTTCGTCGAAAGTCTCAGTCACGGTATGCAGCAACGTGTGGGTCTAGCCCGCACGCTACTGCACGATCCCAAAGTCTTAATCCTAGACGAACCCGTCAACGGTCTCGACCCGCAGTCACGCATCGAAATGCGAGATCTGCTCATCGAATTGGCTGGGCAAGGAAAGACTTTGATGGTGACTAGCCATATCCTTCCGGAATTGGCGCGTATTTGTCAGCAGGTCGCGATTATTACCAACGGGACATTGCGAGCATTTGGGACGGTCGAAGACATCGGCAGCCTCGTCAGCCAGCAACGTACTGTGGAAGCGCACCTCCTCAAAGCAGAGGACGTGAAATCGGCCGCCAAAGTCATCCGAGCCTCTATCGAAGATGGTGCCGAAGTGGTTGAGGCTCGCGCCGAATCGATCGTTCGCTTTCGAACTGCGAGTACCGAAGAACAACTCGCCAAAATGTTGGTCAAGCTATTCAAGGCCGGTGTCTTCGTGAGCCAGTTTCGTGAAGTTCAAACGGACCTGGAAGAAGCGTTTATGTCGTTCACATCGACACCACCAAGTTCCTCAACAAAGAGCCCTGCTGGAGTAACGTCAGATGTTTAGTGCGGTGTTGAGGCGAGAGTTGGTCACGCCGCTGCGTCGCCGACGGATGATTGTTTTTCAGATTGCGATAGCGACGCTGTTTGCCCTGTTGATTGCCGCCCGCTGGCCAACCGACGGACAAGTCGCGCTGCTAGGAGCGCGCTCGCAGCAGATTTTCCGCTTGTTCGGATATGGGCTGATGGCCACGCTGCTGTTATTGCTGCCGGTGTTTCCAGCAGCGAGCATCGTGAGCGAAAAAATAAGTGGCACGCTGGGCCTGCTATTCAATACTCCGTTAGGTCCCGTGCGGATTTTCTTTGCAAAACTGCTGGCGTCGTTGTCGTTGGCGGGCATGATTCTCGCTATGAGCCTCCCAGCAGCAGGGGCCTGTTATTCGATGGGCGGCCTGTCGCTGTACGAAGAAATCGGAAAAGTCTACCTGTTGCTCCTGCTTGTGGCGCTGCAATACACGGCCATTGGCCTGCTCGTGAGCAGCTACGCGCAATCGGTCGACTCGGCGATTCGCATTACCTATGGCATTGTGCTTGTGACGTGCGTTTTGACTTTGGGCCCCCACTATTTCTTCCAAGGTACCGAAGGCAGTCTAGCCAGTCTGGGCGAAATGTTACGTAGTATGTCCCCCTTGGCGGCGCTGACGTCACTCACCGGTGCGGCGGATATTGGCGGCCAAGGGTTGATGACCAAAACAAACGTCATGGGACAATTCACGGTCTGGTCTCTGCTCTGCACCGTCGTTACGTCAGTTTGGACAATTAGTCGCCTGAATCACAAAATCTTCGACAAATCGCGGGCCTCCGGAACGATGAGCGATGACCTCTCCAAGTCCGGTCAGCTCCTGCGAAGAATATTCTTTCTGGTGGATCCTCAGAAACGGTCCCAGCCCATCCCGTTGTTTCTTAATCCCGTGATGGTCAAAGAGTTTCGCTGTCGCAAATTCGGGCGACTGAACTGGCTCCTGCGACTAGTCGCCGTCTGTGCGATGCTCTCCTTGGGACTCACATACGCGACGACCGCCGGCACGACTGACTGGGGCGTGGAAACGATTGGCGGCATCATGGTTGTGATGCAAGTCGCATTGATCGTCCTGATCGCCCCCAGCCTGTCCGCGGGGCTGCTCAGCACGGAACGCGAATTTGGAAGCTGGCAATTGCTACAGACAACACCCCTGTCCATGACCCGCATCATTTGGGGCAAACTGCTCAGCGCCATTTTGCCATTGATGCTCCTGCTTTGTGCCACCATGCCGGGATATATGGTGATTGCCTACATCGAACCGGGAATGAGCCTGCAGGTCCAGCGCGTCATTGTTTGTCTGGTGCTCACCGCATTTTTTGCAATGTCCTGCAGTGCGGCCGTCGGCTGTTTTTTCCGTCGCTCTGCCGTTGCGATTGCCAGTGCCTACGGAGTTTTGCTGTCCATCTGTTGCTTGCCATTATTGGTCTGGATGGGCAAAGACGCCCCGTTTGGACATCGTGTTGTAGAAACGGCTTTATCTTTCAGTTCGATTGCTGCTGCCTTTTCGGCGATCAGAATGCCAGGCTTTGATAACTACGATCTCATTCCCGCAAACTGGTGGTTTATGGGAATCGGATCGCTAATATCTTTGATCGTGTTGCCTGCCTGGGCCTATCATATTTCAAAACCCCAGTGAGCGACCTTGCATGTGTCATTACCGTCGGCTGAAATTGCTTTGTACAACGGCATGGCTTCTCGCCTCTCTCTGTTGTGCCGGGCAAGTGGCCTTTGCAGAAATCCAAACTGATTTCCTGATGGATTCCGATCCGGGGATTCAAATCCCCGAGCCTGTCAAGGATATCCATCCCAACCTGACAACGCTGTGGCTGGAGGCACTCAATCGCCCCGAGATCGACATGCAGCGCATGGCGGCTGAGTCGATCGCCCGCGCGAGCCAGCGGGACATTCCCGGTCTGGACAAAGCGGTTCCCCGGCTTGAGGAAATCCTCGTGGCTGAGGAATCGCACCCGACCGCACGCTATGCGGCGGCTCGCGCGTTGATTGCTCTGGACTCGCGTGCTTCGAGCGACAAGCTGCTCGAGACATCGCAGTCCCACGGAGCTGACTTGGCGCAACTCATTGAACCCGCCCTAGCCGCCTGGGAAAATCCCGCAGCAAAAACGGTCTGGGTGGAGCGCCTTGCCGCGAAGGAAACAGGCCCACGCAACCTGGTTCTGGCGATGCGTGGTCTCGGTGAACTCCAACACCAATCCGCTTTGCCTAGCTTGGTCGCGATTGCAAATGACCTGACACGCACTTCGGCCGTACGCCTGGAGGCAGCAACTGCAGCAGGAAAGATCGCGGAGTCCGGTCTCGAACAAGATGCGGAGCGTCTTGCTGGTGACACCAGAAGCCCTCGGTTCATCAATCAATTTTGCGCCATTCGCCTTCTCGCCGGTCATTCGAGTGCTGGAGCCAAGAAACTCATCACTGAGTTGGCCGATCATGACGAGCCAGCGATTGCCGCCGCTGCATTGAAACGGCTGAACGAGATCGATTACGCCCTGGTACTGCCCATGGCGGAAGAAGCGATGCAGAGCCCCGATCCGGAAGTCCGGCGGCTGGGAGCGCTGTCCATGCTGCAGCTTCCGGCGGTTGATCACATCGTGCCGCTCAGCAAATTGATGGCGGATCCGCACCCCGGAGTTCGCAGCGAAATCAGTGAGGGTCTTCTTAAGTTATCGGAAAAACCAGACCTGAACGAACCGATTCGCGCAGCCGCCATGCAGGTTCTCGCCGAAGACCGATGGCAAGGACAAGAGCAAGCCTCATTATTGCTGGGAGCACTCGAACACAAACCAGCAGCTGATCGGTTCATTGAATTGATGGAGTCCCCGCGCGTGGAAGTTCGGCTTCCCGCCACCTGGGCGCTCCGCAAACTAGCGGTCCCAGAGACCATTCCCGCCCTGATTGCCCAAGCCTCAGAATTGACCCAACGACGCAAAAGCACCAATCAACCGGGCATGGATGAGCAGGTGGCCCATCTGTTTGAAGCGTTAGGCGCGCTACAGGCAAAAGATGCCACACCGTTGCTAGTCCAGTATATCCCTAAGCGCGTCCGGATGAATAATCTTTCAAGAGGCTCTGCAATCTGGGCGTTGGGCCGGATCAACGAAGGCAGCCGCGATGAGAAGCTCGAAGACGCCTTCACCGATCGAATCCTTGATTTTGAGCCCCGCCCCAGCGAAGTCTCTCTCGTCAAGCAGATGTCTGCCATTGCTCTTGCTCGAATGCAAGCTGTCGATCACGCCCCGATGCTGCGTCGATTCGCGCTAGATGATTCACTATTTGCAACTTCAGGCAGTGACGATTCAGGGATGCGTCTGCGAATGGCTCTGCTCTGGGCTGTCAAGGAATTGACCGGCGACGAACTACCGACTCCCAAACCAATGACTATTGGTCAGGACAGTTGGTTTTTAGAGCCACTTCCCTAATGCCCCCAGGATTGAATTAGTCCAGCCTTCAATTTGGCATGACTTCACATGCGGGGAAAAAAAACAACGCGAACGCAAAATCGCAACAATGCAATCACAAACGACTTTCAAAGAACCATTTTTTGCTATGGATACTGCTTGAACTCACAATCGGTGTCTTTCATATCGATGGTCGTTTATAGCTCGGGGCATTTTTTTGATTTTGACGACAATTCCAGGAAATCACTTGACTTTCAGTCCCCGATTCGACATTCTAGGATGCTTCAAGAAAGTTTCTTTATTTTTTGTGTAACACAGCAATACGGCTATGGTTTAGCTAGTTTTGCTAAGATCATTTCTCAAGAATCCAAGCTAGTTAATCATCTACATTCGCCCGACTTGAATGGGCTGCTTCGAGCCAATTCTGGTCGACCAAGTGTTAGGTGAACTCGCAGTGGCTGTTTGCGGTGCCCTGGGTTGTGAATAGAGAGTTAGGTTTTTTCTTTTTTTATTCCAAG
Organism: Symmachiella macrocystis; assembly: GCF_007860075.1. Taxonomy (NCBI): domain Bacteria; kingdom Pseudomonadati; phylum Planctomycetota; class Planctomycetia; order Planctomycetales; family Planctomycetaceae; genus Symmachiella; species Symmachiella macrocystis. The sequence goes on along the minus strand of NZ_SJPP01000001.1, from coordinate 4,162,048 downwards.
TCCGGTTTGGGCAAAATTCACGGTTTTAAACGTCGCCCCCAGTTAGGTCACTGCATTGCTTGGTTGAAGGCGACAAGTTGTTTTCTCTGTTTTCTCCGTTTTTCTGTCTCTTTTCCCAAAGGGGAACATTCCATGATGACACCGTCGAATCCGAAATTACGAAGTCGGCAACGAGCGTTTACGCTCATCGAGTTGCTGGTGGTGATTGCGATTATTGCAATCCTCATCGCGCTGCTCTTGCCGGCCGTTCAGCAGGCCCGCGAAGCGGCCCGCCGAACAGCTTGTCGTAACAACGTCAAGCAAATTGGTCTTGCATTCCATAATTATCACGATGTGTTTGGTCGCTTCCCGGCTGCCTTCTCAGCCAACGCTGGTGATTCAACCTTTGACATTGGCGAAGGTCCGGGACCACGGACCGATAGCGGCGAAATCGACAGTAACATCCATACGTGGGTCGAACGCATTTTGCCCTACATGGACCAAGGCAATGTCTACGAAGGTATTAAGTTTGATACCATGATGGGTTCACTCAATCCTGACGGAACTGGCGTTCCGACATGTGTTGGCGTGAGTACCAAAGGTGGAAACGCTTCTGGTGTGTGGACACAGGCTCATGATCCGGCTGCCCTGAACGCTGTTATCCCGGCGTTTATCTGCCCGTCTTCTCCGCACCCCTCAAACAAGGTTGCTCCGTACCTCGACGACTGGTTGAGCTCTGGCTACGGTGCCCAGGTTTATTACACCGGTGGTGCTTTGGATTACACCGGAATTGCTGACTGGCTGTCGTCCGACTTGAATGGCGGTCAAGGAATTATTGACATCGAACACGGTGTGGGCGAAGCCGGATCCGACGGTATTAAAATCGGTCAAATCGTCGACGGAACGTCAAACACGTTCATCATCGGCGAAAAGTCTTCTCCTGACTCAAAAGAATGGGTTTTGGGGAAACCGGTTAATGATCTGTTGGACGAAGGTACCGGCCTCATGGGACCGGCTTGGAATGACTGGCAGTGGAGTACTGGACACTTCTGGCGTGGACTCACACCTGGCGCTTGCCGCGGTGGAATGGGGTCTGCAGGTTACGACTTTACCGCTGGCTGTCCGGGTGGTCGTCCGGGTGGTACCTGCCTGATCAACTGCAATAGCAAGTATAACTTCTATAGCTTCCACACAGGCGGAGCCTTCTTCTTGTTCGCTGATGGATCTGTTCAGTTCCTCAGCCAAAGTACAGAACGTACCACCTTGTTGAACTTGCACGCTTTCCAAGATGGTGCAACTACGGGTGAATTTTAATCGTTTGCTGGCGAGTATTATTATACTTTCCTGCTGAGTTAGTTAGACCGTGAATTGCTCCACCAGCCCGGCGTCGGCCGGGCTGGTGGCTTTTATGTAAACAAATAGTTCACACTTGAGTAATGTCATACGAGGGATGATGATGTTTTTTCGTAAAGATGTTTTGCTGCTCCTGTCGGCCATGCTACTCCTTGCTGGCTGTGGTCATGAAAAAGAAATCAGCCAGCAAGAGATCGCAGAGCAAGCTGGCGTGGAGGTAGACGAACTCAAAGAAGTCGTTCCAGTTAGCGGGAAAGTCACCGTGAACGGGACACCTACAGGCGGCGTCAAAATTTCTGCATATACTGAAGCAAGCGGAGCGAAACCGGTTGCTGAAACTCAAACTAAAGCGGATGGAACATACTGCTGGACCAAATACGTTCCCTGCGATGGTATGGTCCCGGGGGAATACCGACTTGCGTTCAAGCACATCGCAGCGGAAGGCAAGGGGAAGGACGATGGCCCGGACCAGTTTGAAGGAAAATATCGCAATCCAAACAAAAATGATTTCACGTTGAGTGTCCAAAGCGGTTCCCCGCAAGTCGACGTCAACTACGAACTGTAATCAAGCAGAGCAGGCGTGTCCCTTTGTCGGGGAATAGGCTGCCAATACCCAGGCGGCCTACACGTTACTTTGCGCTCGCGAGTGAAGTTATTGATTGAGCGATGCAATTGGGGTGACTTGTATGCCATGACCATGGCGATGAATATGGTCATGGCTGCTGGTCTGTATTCTGAGGCTTGTCCGTGTCAGACACCTCTGCTGTAACATCACGGCCAGATGCGGTGCCAACCGATTCTGCGCGACGCTGGATGATCAACTGGCGAGTAGATTCTTTGTTGATTCTGCTCACGCCACTGATAGCAGTCCCAGCGGTGTTTCTGCTCTCATCATCCACCGTTGGTGTCGACGCCGCGACCATTTCCCTGATCGTAACGGCCTTCTTCGCCACCGGCCATCATTTGCCCGGGATGATCAGAGCCTACGGGGATCGCGACCTCTTCCAGCGATTTAAGCTGCGATTTATTCTTGCCCCTCCCCTGGTGTTCTTAGCGTATTTTCCGCTCTACAACTACCACTTCGATCTCTACCGACTGATCATCCTTGTGTGGGCGACTTGGCACGGGTTCATGCAGCTTTACGGCTTCGTGAGAATTTACGACGCCAAGGTGGGATCGACGGCCAAGGCAACGGCGAATTGGGACTGGTTGGTTTGCCTGTGTGGTTTTGCGACCGCCCGTCTCATGCGTCCAGAACAGGTCTCGAACACCTTAGGCCACTGGTATTCGGCAGGCGGCCCATTGATCCCACCGACATTGCTGACCACAGTGCGCTGGGGAGCGTTGGCAATTTGTGTTGCGGTGCTTATCGGCTTTACTGTCAACTATATCGTGCAATGGCGACGCGGACCGAAACCGAACCCCCTCAAGGTCGTGATGCTGATCAGCGGCATCGGCACGTGGTGGATCGCCATGTGCTTTGTGGATGAGCTAATCTTAGGCATTGCCCTGTTTGACATCTGCCATGATGTGCAGTATCTGGCGATTGTTTGGCTGTACAACTGCCGCAGCGTCAACGCAAACCCCAAATTGAACCGCTTCATGCGCTATGTGTTCCGCCGCGGAATGGTGTTGCTGTATTTGGGGCTGATCACTGCTTACGGGACCATTGGTTACATTGCCCCTCTGGTGAAGGATGGCACGATCAGCAGCATCGTTTACAGCGTACTTTTTACATCAACGATCCTGCACTATTACTACGATGGCTTTATTTGGAAAGTCCGCGAAAAAACCAACCAAGCCAATCTGGGCTTGGCCCAAGGTGCGGTTATGCCACGGAGCCAATGGTTCTCAGGCATCAGGTCTTCTCATGCTCTCAAGTGGGCGCCGGCGATTGTTGTCTTAGGCTTGTTATTCCTATCCGACCTGATTGACCCGCCGTTGACGACTGCCCAAAAAGACAAGATGGACAAGAGCTACGCTCAGACCGTTGTCGGCAAACCGATACGCCTTGAAAAACCAGAAGAGATCAGCTGGTTAAACGAGAAATTTCAATCAGCGCAAGACATTGCAGCCACCGTCCCGGACGACCGGCGAGCGCAATTGCGGGCTTCCATTTTATTGGCAAACTTCGGACGCAATAATGAGGCGGCAAATCGACTGGAAGAGCTGCTAAAACAGCACCCCGACTATTTCGACGCGCATACAATCTTGGCTGAAATCCATCTTTACCAGGGCAATCTCGAACAAGCATCCGACCGTTTTCAAACGGCGCTTTCCCTTGCCAAAACCGGCAAGGAACGCTCTGCCATCAACCTGAGACTGGGCGAAATCGATCTCCACAAGAAGGATTTTGCTGCGGCAAAAATCAGATTCCAAAAAGCTGTCGAAGACGACCCCCGCCTTTCAGCGTCCGTCGAAGCCCTAGAGAAGGCCAGCTCCCCCTCGCCCAGTCCCTATCCAACCGACGGTTAGTTCAAGCTTGATAGGTGTGACGCGGCTGCCTAATACCTGAGGTGCCTTCCCTTCAATAGGACTGAGCTACGAATTAAAGCTCAGGATGATCAAATTATTGATCCAGTGCGGAAGCAATGCGGCCCAGATTGATTTTGTGTAATGCACTGCGACTGAAAAAACAACGCCGTAAATAAACAGCGACACCAAAGCCGTGGCCAGCGCAACGCCTTGTTGTTCTCCGGACAGAAACCACCAGGGAAGATGCAGCAAGGAGAAGAGTAAGGATTCCAAGAGAATCGCACGCAACGTAGAAGTCACCGACTGAAGGTGCACCAAGATCACGCGGCGAAACATCATTTCTTCGACGAGCGGCGACACGATGATGAAATTAAACCAAATGGCAAATCCAACAGGTAGCGCGAATGTCCGTCCGGAATTTTGCGCCACAATCAAAACGCCGAATAAGCAAGACAATACCGCCCCCACCAGCAACCCCTGTCGCCAGTTCCGGCGGAATGCCCAAAAGTCTTCACGGTCCTGGACCACAAAATGAACATAGGCCAGTGCCGGGATGAGGACGACGGAGACGCGAACCAGGGCGCGGAGCAACGGCGAAGAAAACGGTTCGCCAACGAACGCCATCAAGACAGACCAGAGCGTCCAAGCGGCGAACATTCCACCAACACACCAACCAAAGAGACGCTTCGAACGATTCATAGGAGTCAGTTGATTCTCGGAATGGGCCAGTGGCATGATATCGAAGACCGGTACGAAGTTCTGAAACGCTGAAATAATCCGGGAAAAGTCATGCCGACTTGAAACAACACGACCCGCGTCGCCGCAAGTCATGATTCGTTCGCGTTCGCTAATTCTTGCCGCGAGAAATGAGAACCCAGAAATTCGGCAAGCGAACATTCGCCCCGAATACGGTCCCCTGGATCGATGGTAGTGACGACAGTCTCATCGAAGCGACCTAAATCGTAATCGCTTCTGAGCATTCTACTGACTTGGCGGTTTTGCACAGACGGTGAATCCTTCGAAAACCAGCCCGATATCAACACCAGGCCGTTCACGCGTGGTGAACGGCCTGGGCTGACGCTTCTGGATGATCGTGGGCGTAGGCCCTCGGATCACGTCTCTTTTTATTCGCCGTAGAACTTCGTCAGTTCTTCAACGATCAGTGGCTGTTGGATCGAGTCACTGGTCAACCGGGCACGGAACCGCAAGTTGCCCGCATCGCTACCGATGATGCGGAGCTGATAGGTCACCGTTTCCGACGGTCCCAATTCCGGAATCGAGCGGAAGACCAACAGGCCATTCTCAGCAATGTGAGCCGAGGGGCCTTCGGCGTTGATCAACTCGATACCGTTGGGCAGTTCGATGGAGATGCCCATGTTGGCGGCGGCTTTGGAGCCACGGTTTTCCACACGCACTTCGATCGATGTTTCTGCACCGACTTCGACCGGATCGTCCCGGTCGTCGACGACCATGACCAAGGCAGCACTGCCTTCGACGTTGGCAGCCATTTCGATTTCCTTGTGGCTGCCCTCATCCGATGTCACACGAACGTGGTGTTTGAAGTCACCAATGGTTCGGGCCAGCAATTCGATGTCCAGATCGACCGATTGTCCGGCGTCCAAGTGCCCGACATACCAGGTCACACCTTTGCCCGTTGAATCCGCTTTGCCGCCATTGCTGGCTTTGACAAACTCGAATCCGGCCGGGATTTCGTGGTAGACACGAACGTTGTTGCTAGCAGCACCACCGTCGTTGGTGACGGTCACACTGTATTTGCCACGGCGATTGATGTACCGCAGTGAAGGTCCGTCGATGTTCACGTCCAGACTGGGCGCGACAATGTCGATACGGGACGCGGCCCGTTGTTTCAAGCCGCCTTTGCCGGTGGCCTGTACGAGTACGATGTGTTCGCCACCGTTGACAGCCGCCATGGCGAGGCGGATCGAGCGGCTTTCACCCGGGCCCAATGAACCGACGCCGATGGACAGGTCGGTCCCTTTGGAATGTTTCAGTCCCTCGGGAATCGTGGCTTGCAGAACGACGTTGTGAGCCACACCAGTTCCCGGGTTGGAAACAGTCACCATGTGGGGTGTCGGATCGCCGATGACAGCAGATTCCGGTCCCTTCATTTCGATTTTCAGCAACGGTTCGTCCACTTGGAAATTGGCAATCGATGTTCCCGTGAAGCGAACATTCGCAGCCGTCGCCAATTCTCCCGGAATGCTTGGGATCAAGCGAATGCGAATTTCGGTTTTGGAACCGGCAGCCAATTCAGCGAATTCCCAGGTCAACCGCTCGACGCTGTTGGCCGGTTTGGGCTCGGCGTCCAGCAAGCGGACGGAGTTGGGGAATGTCGCATCAACAATGACTTCCTGTGCGGCAGCGTCGCTGGTGTTCTCAACGATCAGACTGCATTCGCATTCTTGACCGACATTGATTTCATCATACATTTTCCATGTCAAATTGACCGCTGGCGTTCCGGTCGAGTGGACGATGGAGTGTGCGGTGGTCGAGACACGCTTGTCCGCAGCGGACGGCTCAACAAAATCAATGGCCGGCTTGGTACTGGCCGAGTCGACCGCACGGGTCTGGTTGATTTTTGCACGAGCCCCTTCATCGAAAAAGTGGCCGGCGTTGTAAACCGGAGGTTTCGGAGCGACCTCAATTTTACCGGAGGCCTGACGAACTTTCTCGTCCCGACCCAATTGATTGTCACTACGGTGATCGGCGTGACGTACGTCTTTGACGTCGTCAGTTTTCACCTTCGCGGTGGCTTGCACCGCTTTCTCGTCTTCAGCTTCGAAGAGTTTTCGATAGTTTTTGACGGCGGTTGCACGATCGCGGCTATAGCGGCGTACGGCTTGGCTCGTTCTTTTTTTGGCACTCGTTTTTTTTGCCAAGAATTTTTCGTAGCGTGAGGCGGTGTCATCCACTCCCGCGTTTTGGTCTGCGGCCCAGGCCGCACTGGTCATTCCCACGATGGTTGCCATCGCGAGCATCCACATCCCGCTTCGCATCCTAGATACCTCATTCATTCAAAGTAGTGACCGGTCCGTTGCGACGAGTCATCCCGAAAACCGAAACATCGCTGACCGGTACTTGGCCCGGAAAAGTGGTTTTTGAGAGACGCTTTCTGAATTCTCCCGTAGGACCTTGAGGGTCCCCAAGAGGATTCAACTTCCGTCGCAGCCCTGTGGCAAAGCCGATGATTCATCACCGACCTAGACACACACAAATCATCCATTGTCGTTGGTATCGGTTGTTTCAATCGTACGGCTAAAGCCGATTTGGAAAGATTTGACGGTTTTTCCGATTGTGAGGCGCGAGCTAGGCTCAAGCGTTTCGAGATGCGCGGTTGAATCTCGACCGCCGAATCGACAAACTGGCTAAAACCAGTTTTAAAACCGGGCAGGGCTTGTTCCGGTACCTTGTAAGATCAGTTCACTTGCAGATCCGTGTCAGCGGGTCGTGCTCCAGGGTTTTGAAACGACTTGAACTGTGACTTGTTTGCTTTCCCCCTGTTTCCCTGTGTTTCCTGAGAACGGCGGCCGATATGCGGTATCTCCCGACCAGACAGCGACTGATTTGTGGAATTGCGGTCCTGTACCTTCTTTGTGGAGCAGCAATCTTGAGGGACTTTCAACCTTATCTCGATACGGAACAAGCCGTTGCTGACAGCGGCTACGTGCGGCCGGCGCCCAACGGACGCCAAAGCCGATCAGCAGTCATCGCCCAAAACGGCATCGTCGCCACCAGCCAACCATTGGCCGCGCAAGCGGGGTTGGATATCCTGAAAGCGGGGGGCAATGCCGCCGACGCTGCCATCGCTGCCAACGCCGTGATTGGGCTGACCGAACCGATGAGCTGTGGCATCGGCGGTGATCTGTTCGTGATCTATTGGGATGCGAAATCGCAAAAGCTATACGGCCTCAACGCCAGCGGACGCAGCCCCTACAAATTGAATCGCCAAGTTGTCGCCGAGCAAGGTTTGAAGCAGATTCCCACGCAAGGCCCGCTCGCCTGGTCGGTGCCGGGATGTGTCGATGGTTGGGCGGAACTCAATGAGCGGTTTGGAACCATGCCGCTCAAAGAGATTTTGCAACCTGCCATCGAATATGCCGAAGCGGGGTTTCCCGTCAGCGAAATCATCGGCCTCGGTTGGAAAGGCTCGCTGCGATCGCTCAGTGCTTGGCCCGACTCGGCGAAGACCTACCTCCCCGGCGGGAGCGCGCCGGCTATCGGGGAAATTTTCAAAAATCCCAATCTAGCTGCCAGCTACCGTAAAATCGCCGAACAAGGCCGCGACGCTTTTTATCATGGAGACATCGCTAAAACGATTGTCGACTTCAGCGAAAAAAACGGGGGCTATTTTTCCCTCCGCGATTTTGAAGATCATACCTCGGAATGGGTCGAACCGGTTTCAACAAATTACCGCGGCTACGATATCTGGGAACTCCCCCCCAATGGCCAGGGGATTGCGGCGCTGCAGATTTTGAATCTGTTGGAGCCATACGACATCAAATCGCTGGGGCATAACAGCCCGGAATTCGCACACCTATTCGTCGAAGCGAAAAAGCTGGCCTTTGCCGATCGCGCGAAATTCTATGCCGATCCAACCTTCAACAAACTGCCAACCGCTGAGTTGATCTCCAAACCCTATGCGGACCGCCGCCGCCAATTGATTGACCCTGCTCGGGCAGCGGCCAATGTGCCGGCGGGCGATCCGATCCTGCAAAATGGTGACACGATCTATCTGACCGTCGTCGACAAAGACCGCAATTGCTGTTCGTTGATTCAAAGCAACTACTACAGTTTCGGCTCGCAGGTCGTGCCGGGAGACGTGGGGTTTGTCCTGCAAAACCGTGGGGCATTGTTTTCGCTGCAAGAAGACCACCTGAATCGCTTAGAACCACATAAACGTCCCTTCCACACGATCATTCCCGCCATGGCGACGAAGGATGGAAAACCGTGGCTGTGCTTCGGTGTGATGGGGGGCGACATGCAGCCGCAAGGACATGCGCAGGTGTTGATCAACATGATCGATTTCGGCATGGACGTTCAAGAAGCCGGGGATGCGGCGCGTATCCGGCATTTGGGCTCGCGCACACCCACCGACATTCCCATGGACGCCGCAGGCGGAACTGTGAATGTCGAACCGACCATCCCGCAATCGACGATCGATGCCCTGCAAGCCAAGGGGCATCGTGTCGAACGCTCCGTCGGTGGCTTTGGCGGTTACCAAGCGATTATGATTGACCACAAGCAAGGCACCATTCATGGCGGGACCGAACCGCGTAAAGACGGCGCCGCCGTCGGCTATTAGACACTCCACCACCAAAGCACCCGCTCAAATAGCGGGCAGAACAACGCGAAATAGAATCACGTGGAAATCGAAAAAACACAACTGTTGGAACTGCTCGAATCACTCAGTCGCGGCGACGTCTCCCCCGAGGGGCTGATTGAGCAATTGGAAACGGCGCGGAGCGTTGGCACACACGATGCACAGGTCGATGTCGATCGACAACAGCGCTGCGGCTTTCCGGAAGTCGTCTTTTGCGAGGGGAAAACGGCGGCGGCAATTGCCGATATTTTTCGCGTGTTGATCGCGCAGGAGCAGGACTGTTTCGGCACACGACTGTCAGCCGACAAAGCTGAGAGTTTGCTGGAATGGTTTCCCGAGGCCCAGCACAACGGCGTTGCTCGTACGATACGAATTCCTCAACCCGTTCTCCCCGAACCGGTCGGCAATGTAGTGGTGATCACTGCCGGAACCGGTGACCGTCCAGTGGCGGAGGAGGCGGTCGAAACCGCGCGTTGGATGGGCTGCAACGTGCGGTTGATTGTCGATATCGGTGTGGCCGGTCCGCACCGCTTGCTGCAGGAGAAACCAAATTTCGTCGGCGCCGATGCGGTGGTCGTCGCCGCCGGGATGGAAGGAGCTTTGCCCTCAGTCGTCGGGGGACATGTCGCTTGCCCGGTGATCGCCGTTCCCACCAGCATTGGTTACGGCGCCAGTTTCGGCGGTTTGGCGGCACTGTTGGGCATGATCAATAGCTGCGCCGCCAACGTCACCGTCGTCAACATCGACGCCGGTTTCAAGGGAGGCTACCTCGCCGGCCTGATCGCCCACCAATCCGCACCGCGAGTTTCGCCATCTTAGCGGTGCAATTTAGCCACAGATTGAACACGGATGAAATCTGCTCTTGGAACACGTCGGATCCCAAACTCTGGTTGGGATCGTGATGAATATAAAAAAACGCTGTGTTTGATCTGTGTTTCATCTGTGTTTCATCTGTGTTTCATCTGTGTTTCATCTGTGTTTCATCTGTGGCCAATGATGCCGGAGCCTATTTCGTATCACGTACCTCCTGTACGGGGCGCGTTGCGTCCGAAAATATGACGCGGCCGAAATCTTGCGGGCGGTGGTATTGAGGTTTGGTGGATGTTCCCGGTGACCATTGGCTGTACTGGCTGTTCGTGTTGCCGCCAAGACGATTGAGATTGAGATGCCACACATCGTCCGGTAGCGGCCGTGTGTGCTTGGCGACGTGGGCGAACGCGGCAAAGGGAATTGCTGCTTCGAGAATCCATAAGGTGTCCGTGTCGCTGTCATTGTTGAGCGTGCCGACAACCGATGTTTTGATTTGGATACCCTCAGCGTTCCAATTCGTCTCAAGCGGCGTTAATTTTTTTGAGGGGTGGTACCCGTCTAAGTGCGCCCCGCGGACGTTCATTTCAATATTGAAATAGGCCATCGGCAGATCGGGATTGGGAGCGGTGAAGACCTCAACGCAATCATCTTCCCAGACGTCGCTATCATGCTTGGTCCGCGTGCCGGCGATATGTGCGTCCTGGCAAATAAAGGAGACGTACAGGTTTTTGTCGTCCCACAGAAATTTCGCAACCGTCTGCTCCCGCTTGCCCGATTTGTACCAGGCAAATTGAAACTCTCCCACGCTCGGCGCCGCAAACCAACCAGGTTCGTCCAGCTTGCCATCAATCGTGATCGGTGTTGCCGTACGATAGATCGTGTAAGGCGCCGGCTTAACCTCACGCGGCGCCGCCTTCAACAGGCGCGTAGCAATCGGTGCCGCACTCGTCGCCGATAGCAACATGGCAAAGAGCACAAAAAGAAGACGGCGTGGGAATGACATTCGCGTAATCCTAATTCATTGAACTGAACGGGTAGGTGATTTGTCTTTGTGACTATTCCGCATTGGCGGCCTCAACGCGATCTTGCCAGAATTCGCGTGCCGTTGTGTGATGTTTCAACACTGCACGCCGCATCTGGGGATCGGTCAACTTCACGCGGGCCGTTCGTTCCTCGACCCAATCCACGAAGAACTGCGCCGCCGATTTGCTGACCCGCTGCGGCTCATCACCAATCTCCACATAATACGGTGCCGTCGAGGCAAAGCGAAACGTGCGTGGGTTTTTGCAGCGAACCCGAATCAAAAACCATCCGCTACGATCGAAGGTGATCGCCGACAGTTCACCGGAGTAACTTTTTGCATGGGGCGTGAGGGACTGAACCACTTCGCCGTTTTGGATGACCTCAATCACATCCATCTCATCCCGGCCAGTGATGTCGGCAACGAGGTTGATATCAAACTGCCCGTTGGCTTTCGCCTTGAAGATATGTCCGGGCAACTTACCGTTGGCGGTGACTTTGAGAAGCGGACCGTTGGTGACAAACGACCGGCCGTTGCGGAGACCTGCCCACCAAGCCTCATAGGTCAGCTCGCCGTCTAGTTGCACATAGACGCGGTTGTATCCCACTGGATTGGGCAACACGCCTGACGCACTGCCGGCCGACGGTGGAATCCGCAAGCCGCTGTTGAGGATCTTGTAGTACAACTCTTGCGTCCACATTCCATTGCCGCGCGGGGCGGGAAGCCGTGTCTCGTCGCGCGGTTTGCCCCAAGCTTCATCTTCGTACATGCGGCTGCGGCACATGTGATTGTTGGCCAGTCCGATAGAGTCGACTTGCTCGCTGGCCAGCCAAATCGGCACATCCCACCAAAAGGGTTTTTCAATATCGACCCACACTTGGTCGTGTTGTCGCGCGGTTTGGAGAAACGCCATCGGCGAGGGGAACTCGCGTGTCGCCCCCATGATTTCTAATGGCCGTGCGAGGTTGAAGTACAACAAGGCCCCCCCTTCGCGTTCATCTTCACCGGCCATCAGGTGATAAAACCGATTGCCGTCGAAACGGACGAGCAGTGGGTCGGGAATCGCTTGGTCCTTCCAAACATTGCGATCGTTCCACCAGGTAACCACCGGAGCAACATGCAGATCCTCAGCCTGCATCAGTAGTTCGATATCCTGCACGTCCCGATGGACATGCAATTCCCCCGACCACCACCCCGCCGCTGCCATGTTGGTGATGCGGGCGATGGTGATAGCAACGTCGTTCTTCGCACCGTCGACGACCGTGAACATCCCGGTCGCTGCAACGTACTCCGGTCCACGTTCCACTTCGTAGGTGTATTCCCCCGCCGGCAAGTCCAGCGTCGCCGTCCCCGGGCAAACAAAGTGATCGCGATAACTAGGAAGCGCCTCGCTCAACACCGCTTCACCAGCAGAATCCCGGAGATGCACACGACAAGGCACCGCCGCCTCGGTGGCAGTATCCACAACGTTGATCACCACCTCCGCCCCCGCCAGCGATCCCATCCCAGAGCACCACAACAGAGCCGCGCAGAGCAAAACCCAAAACTGGTTCATCAGCCTTCCCCCTTGAGTACGCACCGCATGCTGCAAATCAGACGACGGTCACATTGCTAACCTACGACGCCTGACAACAATCGGCAAGCAAACGACTTATTGGAATATCATCCCCGAAAGAAAAAAACCTCGCGCTAAGACTCCAAGGCGCAAAGGTTCCACAGCCAGACTGTCCTCAATATTTCTTTCTCTTTTCCTTCTTTCTCTCTGCGCCTCCGCGTCTCTGCGCGAGACCTTTTTTTAAAGTCACATCACGCATCACCGGCTTTAGCAGACGCTAGAATCTCGGTACACTGCAAGCCGGACAATGGCGATCCCTTTTCAACGAGAATATCATGCACCGATCCTGGTTTCCCCTCCTGGCCGTTTCTACGTTTCTAGTAACGCCGATAACAGCTGATGAGCCGGCAACGAAATTCCAACCGCCGACTTACGACATCCTCCGCACCGCCGAGCCGATCCAACTCGACGGCAAGCTTGACGAACCAGCCTGGATTGCCGCTCCGGCGATGGGCGATTTGCACTTCACTTGGTACAAATCGGGCCGCAAAGAACAGTCGGTCGCCAAAATGCTGTGGGACGACAAATATCTGTACGTCGGCCACATCTGCCAGGACGCCCACATCACCGCCCGCCACAAACAGCACGACGGGCCGATCTCGCAGGACGATTGCTTCGAGGTGATGTTCGCCCCCAACCCCAAAAAACCCAACGTCTATTTCAACGTCGAGTGGAACGTCATTGGCGGCTACATCGACAACCATCGCCCGAACGGTCCCAAGCAACCGCGGGCGAAGAAATGGGACGCGGCCGGCGTCAATATCGCCGGGACCTACGTCGGTACGCTCAACGATGACAGCGACACCGACGGTTATTGGATCGTGGAAGCCGCCATTCCGTTCGAGAATTTCCGCAACTACATGCCGCACACCCCACCCGAGCCGGGGACCCAATGGAACCTCAATCTCAACCGCCATGGCGGCGACACAAACATGCAATACAGCCAATGGTCCCCAGCCGACACCGACGTCCCCAGCTTCCACACCCCGCACCGCTTCGGCCATGTGATCTTTTCTAATCGGCGGAGTCCGTTTGGGGAGTAGCGATTGGTCTTACTCTACCCTGGTTCCCAAACTCCGTTTGGGAACCCACTTTCCAGAAGCTCTGCTTCGAACGAGAACGTCCTACCGCCCAAGGCCTAAAGCCTACAGCCTTTTGCCTCCGTGCCTCCGTGGTGAACCCCACTACGAAGTCGTAAACACAAACTCCCCATCCTGCGCGTCGATGTGAATCGTCGTCCCCTCGGCGAATTTGCCGGACAGGATTTCGTTCGCCAGTGTGTTTTGCAGTCGCTGTTGAATCACCCGCTTCAGGGGCCGTGCTCCATAAACCGGGTCGTAACCTTCGTTTGCCAGTTGGTCCTTGGCTGTATCGGAGATAGTGAACCCGTAACCGGCTGTCTCCAATTGCTTGGTCAGGTTTCGTAATTGCAAATCGACAATTTGGCGGATTTCCGCTTTACCCAACGGGTGGAACACGATTGTCTCGTCGATGCGGTTGAGGAATTCCGGCAGGAACTCCCGTCGCAACGCTTCCATCACGCGGTTGTGGATCTCTTTCTCGTTTTCCTGACCAGCCAAGTCCATAATCGTTTGGCTGCCGATGTTGGAGGTCATCACCACAATGGTGTTGCTGAAATCCACCGTGCGGCCTTGGCTGTCGGTCAGACGGCCATCGTCCAACAGTTGCAACAACACGTTGAACACGTCGCGGTGCGCTTTTTCGATTTCATCGAGCAATAACACGCAATAGGGCCGTCGGCGGACCGCTTCGGTGAGTCGTCCTCCCTCTTCGTAGCCAACATAGCCGGGAGGCGCGCCGATCAACCGGGCGACGCTGTGTCGTTCCATGAATTCGCTCATGTCGATGCGGATCATCGCCCGTTCGTCGTCGAATAAGAACTCGGCCAGCGCCTTGCACAACTCGGTCTTGCCAACACCGGTGGGCCCCAGAAAGATGAACGACCCGATCGGTCGGTTTTGGTCCTGCAGTCCCGACCGCGAGCGGCGTACCGCATTCGAAACGGCTTCGACCGCTTCCTGTTGGTTGATCATCCGCTGGTGGATGCCCTCTTCCATGTGCAACAGTTTTTCGCGTTCCCCCTCCATCATGCGGTTGACCGGAATTCCCGTCCAGGTGCTGACCACGCGGGCGATATCTTCCTCGTTGACATCCTCGCGCAGCAACCGCTCTTCGCCGGAGTCCTGGATTTCCTGAAACTGATCCTCCAACTCCGACAGTCGGGCTTCCGCCTCTTTGAGATGTTGTTCGGCTTGTTGGGCGGTGATGTAATCTTCGTTGTTGTTGGTTTGCCGCGCGCGATTGAACGCCTGTTCGTACTCCGTCCGCAAACGGTCAATGTCTTCTTTGAGCGGTTGAATACTCGATAAGGTTTCCTTCTCCGCCTCCCAGCGCATTTTAAGCTGATTGACCTGTTCCTCTCGATCGGCAATCTGCCGCTGCAGGTCTTCAAGTCGTTGTTTGCTATCCGTGCCGCTCTCTTGCGCCAGTGCGGTGGCTTCGATTTGCATCCGCGTTAGCTGCCGCGTGGCCTCGTCGACCTCAGCGGGCATCGAATCGATTTCCATACGCAAGCGACTAGCCGCTTCGTCGACCAGGTCGATTGCTTTGTCCGGTAAAAAACGATCGGCGATGTAACGGTCCGACAGCGTCGCAGCGGCAATCAAAGCTGGATCGGTGATCCGTACGCCGTGATGTGATTCATATCGTTCCTTTAAGCCCCGCAGAATCGAAATCGTATCCTCGACGTTCGGTTCTTGGACCATCACCGGCTGGAACCGTCGCTCCAAGGCGGGATCCTTTTCGACATGCTTGCGATACTCATCCAGCGTAGTGGCCCCGATACAGTGCAATTCCCCGCGGGCCAATGCTGGTTTGAGCAGGTTGGACGCATCCATCGCTCCCTCTGCGGCCCCGGCTCCGACGACCGTGTGCATTTCATCGATGAACAGGATCACGTTGCCTTCCGCTTCGGTGACTTCCTTGAGGACCGCTTTGAGTCGATCTTCGAATTCGCCACGATACTTCGCTCCGGCGACCAGCGCACCCATGTCAAGTGAGACCACGCGTTTGTCTTTGAGGCCGACCGGCACGTCACCAGTGACGATACGATGCGCTAACCCTTCGACGATGGCCGTCTTGCCAACGCCTGCTTCGCCAATCAGCACCGGATTGTTTTTGCGCCGCCGCGAAAGGACTTGGATCACGCGACGAATTTCGGTATCGCGGCCGATGACCGGATCGATTTTTCCGCGGCGAGCGATTTCGACCAGATCGTGCCCGTATTGTTCGAGAGCTTGGTACTTGCCTTCCGGGTCTTGGTCGGTCACTTGTTGTCCTCCACGAACGGTTTTCAAGGCGGCCAGAATGGTATCGTTATCAATACCGTGCATGTCCAACAAACGTTTCGCCTGATCGTCGACATCGGCCAGCGCTAGCAACAGATGCTCGGTCGAGACATACGCATCCTTCATCGTGTCAGCCAGGGATTGTGCTTTTTCCAAGACTTGCATCGCCGGACGACTCAGCCCCACGTTGCCCTCGGCCCCGGTGACTTTGGGAATGCGGTCGATCTCGCCATCGACGATTGACGAGAGCTGTTGCAGGTTGGCGCCGATCTTTTCGATCAACGGCCGCACGATGCCCTGTTGCTCGTCCAATAGTGCTTTGAGAAAATGAATCGGTGCAATTTGTTGATGGCCATGTTCCATCGCGAGCGACTGCGCACGCTGCACCGCTTCTTGTGCTTTGACGGTCAGTTTTTCAATTTGAAATGCCATAGCAAAACTCCTCTTGTGTATTGAATCACTATTCTACGCGCGCAGCGGTTCTGGCTCCAGGTTGCTCAAGGAATTTAAACCCGCTCGACTCGCCCGGTATTTACTACGTTGGAATCAAGCAAAGTTCCGGGAGGATTTCGAGAACAGGAGGATGAAACGGCGGAGAGGGTTTTCGCACTGCAAGCGATTTGCCACCTGCCCCAATCCGCTTCCATCCGAAACGCGGCGCAGCATTTGCCACGTCACTTTGGTAAGGCGACTCACCTGCCCTCCGCCGGATGGTGTGCGCGACGCACCCCACTGCGCGGCGACTGCCGACGTGGAGCGTTTCTAGAATTGTGCCTGGTGTTGTCGCTGGTGGTGGTACTTGATGGCTGCTTCGACAAAACCGGAAAACAACGGATGCGCCGCCGTCGGTTTCGATTTGAACTCCGGATGAAACTGCACGGCCACAAACCAGGGATGCGCCGGGACTTCAACGATCTCCACCAACTTGCCGTCGGGACTGGTCCCGGAGGGAGTCATGCCTGCTTCGATGAATTGCTGTCGGTAATCGGGATTGAATTCGTAGCGGTGACGGTGGCGTTCTGAAACCTCGGTCGTCTCATAACATGCCGCAGACCGGGAATCCTCGGCCAGTCGGCAGGGTTGCGTCCCGAGCCGCATCGTGGCCCCTTTGGTTGTTACCGACCGTTGTTCATCGAGCAAACAGATCACGGGATGCTCAGCCTCATCGGCAAATTCGGAACTGTGCGCGTTGGTCAAATTCAGCACATTGCGGGCGAATTCAATGACCGCGCACTGCATCCCCAGGCAGATGCCGAAGTAGGGGATTTCGCATTCGCGGGCAAAGCGAATCGCTTCGACCTTCCCCTCAATGCCCCGTTCGCCAAATCCACCCGGACAAAGGATGCCATCGACCCCTTGCAGCAAAATCTCGGGGCCTTCCGCCTCCAAGGCTTCGGCATCGACGCGCTTGACCAACACCCGCGTCGAATTCGCGATGCCCGCGTGTTCCAACGATTCATAAATCGATTTATACGCGTCGCGGTGTTCGATATATTTGCCGACTACGGCGATGGTCACTTCGTGTTGGGGGTTCCGCAGGCGATGGATCAAGTTCCGCCATTCGCTGATATCGATCGGCTGGGCGGGCAGCGCCAGTTTGTCGACGATCAATTGATCGAGTTTGCTTTCCACCAGTCCCAACGGGACTTCATAAATCGAAAAGTCCTTGTCCCGTTCCTCAATCACGGCTTGTTTTTCCACATTGCAGAACAGCGCGATCTTCTCGCAGTTGTCGCGTCCCAACTCACGCTCGGTCCGCACGATCAAGATATCGGGTTGAATACCAATTTGCCGCAACTGCCCCACGCTGTGTTGTGTTGGCTTGGTTTTGGCTTCCTGTGCTGCCTTTAAGTAGGGAACCAATGTCAGGTGAATGAACAAGCAGTTGTTCTTGCCGACATCCAATGGAATTTGCCGAATCGCTTCCAGAAACGGCAGGCCTTCGATGTCTCCGACTGTGCCGCCCAATTCCGTAATCACCACATCCACATCCGGGCCGCCGAGATTGATCACCGCTTCCTTGATCGCGTCGGTGATGTGCGGCACGACTTGTACGGTATTGCCCAGATAGTCGCCACGCCGCTCTTTTTCGATCACACTGGAATAGATTTGGCCGGTGGTGTAGTTCGATTTACGCGACAAGGGACTGTTGGTGAAGCGTTCGTAGTGCCCTAGGTCGAGATCGGTTTCCGATCCGTCGTCCAGCACATACACCTCGCCGTGTTGAAACGGGCTCATTGTGCCGGGGTCGACGTTGATATACGGGTCCAGCTTCTGCATCCGCACTTTGAGTCCGCGTTGTTCCAACAGCAAACCAATGGAGGCCGAGGTCAGTCCCTTTCCCAAAGAACTCACCACACCGCCGGTTACGAAAATATGCTTGGTCGTCATCCTGAACTTTCAGCCTGAAGGAACGATACGCGTCAGATGGCCGTCTGACGGGCGAAATGCAATAGTCCCAATCTTCACGATTGCGGCACTAAACTGTCAACTCACCTTCAGCCATTCCGACCACTGTCGGGGAAAATCGGGGGGTGGGTGCCGAAAAAACTTCGCAAAACCAGACGGCCAGGAAATGCCCAAGCGTGGGCCTGAATGCTTTTTGCTATCCGTGCGGATGCGGATCGTAAGAATCCATAAGCCGAATCTTGAGGCAAAGATTCTCCGCAACTACCTACAGAGAAATAGATTGCGACTCCCAGTACCTGCAGCGAATAGAGCGGTTCGCAATCGCTGGCTTCTGAATCAAGCCGCGCGTTCGTGCCGCTGGACAAACCGGGCGTAGTCATCGGGAGTATCAATCCCGGCTGCCGGGTGGGCCACTTCGCCGACTTGGATGGTCGCACCCGACTCCAAGGCCCGCAGTTGCTCCAGCCGTTCGAGTTTTTCCAAACGGGACGGCGGCAACTCCGTCAACCGTAGCAAGAAATCGCGGCGATAGGCATAAAGGCCCAAATGCAGCCGCCAAGGGGTATCCCCCTCCAGTAACTCATCCGGTTCGCCATCGCGATAGAACGGAATCGGACAGCGGCTGAAATACATGGCAGCGCCATTCGCGGCGCAGACAACCTTGGTACAGGAATTGTCAGCCCACTGTTCACGCGTCGTGATCGGCGTACACAAAGTCGCCATTTCCGAGTCAGGATTTTCGGCCAATAATTCCACCAGTTGATCCAAACTCGCCGGGTCAATGTCCGGTTCGTCGCCTTGGATATTGACAATAATCTCCGCGTCGTCGGAGCGGCGGCGAACCACTTCAGCGATACGGTCCGTGCCGCTGGGATGATCGTCGCGGGTGATTTCACAGGTCCCGCCGAATCCTCGGACCACCTCGGCGATCTCTTCGCTATCGGTGGCGACGATGATTTCCGAGAGTTGCGTGGCTCGGCAGGCGGCTTCCCAGGTGTATTGCAGCAATGGCTTGCCGGTTTCTGCCAACAACAATTTCTGCGGCAAGCGGGACGACGCCAACCGGGCCGGGATGATTCCAATTGCTCGCATGGGCAACTACCATTTCTCTGTAACCCCCGGCTCCGCCGAGGGGGACCGATTACGAAACCAACATGGATCCGCCAAACCGTGGCGTGGCGGGGTGATACCAAATGTTTCCTCTCAAATCGAGACCAATCGCCGAAGGGCGACTGCTCACAATTCGGGGCATGGGGTGCGCGCAGCTAGTTGTCAAAATGGGAAGGTAGAGGCAATTCTGGGCGTGGCGCGATGATTAGGTTCAATTTCGGTGCCTGCCAGATCGAGTCTTGTGCTCCCTTCCCGGCACTGCCAAGTTGGCAGGTTTGGTGCAGGGCCTCAAAACGCTGTAATTCCATAAGGTTCTCTCCAGTAGTCACTTGTGGTATTTCGGTTATTTGGCACAGCGCTTGCTTTTCGGAGGAGGTCGAGGGATGTGTTGCCTGTTGGCGGTCGCGGTCGGTCAAAAACCGCTCGACCGGGTGCGAAATCCCCCGAGCGATCTGTTGCAGGTCGTTTGCCCAACGGAATAGGCGGGCCTTACCGGTTCGCAATCACATATTCAGTAGTGACAAAATCAATAGTCCGGTCCGTGAGGACTAGATCACAGCAGTCGCAAATTGGCCTGTAGTGAGGAGAAACTGTGGCGAAGTTGATGAATTTCGATGAGGACGCCCGCGCAAGTCTGTTGGCGGGAGTCGGTAAGTTGGCAAGAGCAGTCGGCAGCACCCTCGGTCCCCGCGGACGCAATGCCGTCCTCGACAAAGGGTGGGGCAGCCCCAAGATCACCAAGGACGGCGTGACCGTTGCCGAAGATGTTGACTTGGAAGATCCCTACGAGAACATGGGCGTGCAGTTGGTCAAGGAAGCTGCTTCCAAGACCAGCGATATTGCCGGCGACGGAACAACGACCGCCACGGTCTTGTCCGAAGCAATCTTCAAGGAAGGCCTCAAGTTTATCGCTGCTGGCGGTGACCCGATGTCGCTGAGCCGCGGGATCAACAAGGCTGTCGAGGCTGTGGTGGGCGACATCAAAAAGATGTCCAAACCAGTCGCCGGAAACGACAAAAAACAAATCGAGCGCGTGGCGACAATCGCGGGGAATAACACTCCGGAGATTGGCGCGATTCTGGCCAATGCCCTGATGAAGGTGGGCGCCGATGGCGTGATCACCGTCGAGGAAGGCCGACACGTCTCCACCGAAGTGGAATTGGTCGAAGGGATGCAATTCGAGCGGGGTTATCTCTCGCCGCATTTTGTCACCGACCAAGACCAGCAAGAATGCGTGTTGGAAAACTGCAAGATCTTGATCTTCGAAGAAAAAATCAGCAACGCCAAAGATTTGGTGCCGCTCCTGGAAGCCGTTTCCAAAGCAAACGCGCCGCTGTTGATCATTGCTGAGGACATCGAAGGCGAAGCCCTGGCAACACTGGTCGTCAACAAGCTCCGCGGCATCTTGAACATCGCAGCCGTCAAAGCTCCTGGCTACGGCGACCGCCGCAAGGCACAGCTGGAAGACATCGCCATCCTCACCGGTGGCAAAGCGGTCTTCAAAGATCTGGGCCTAAAACTGGAAAACGTGCAGTTGAGCGACTTGGGAACAGCCAAGAAAGTTCGCATCACTGCTGAAAATACGGTGGTCGTGAGCGGTGGTGGCACCAAAGCCGCCATTGCCGGACGTGCCGACCAAATTCGCCACGAAATCGGCGAGACCGACAGCGAATACGATCGTGAAAAACTGCAGGAGCGGTTGGCCAAGTTGGCTGGCGGCGTCGCGCAGATCAACGTCGGAGCCGCGACTGAAACGGCCATGAAGGAACGCAAAGACCTGATCGACGACGCCCTGGCGGCAACGCGTGCGGCGATCGAAGAAGGAGTTGTTCCTGGTGGCGGCGTGGCATTGGTTCGCTGTGCCAAAGCCATCGACGCTCTCAAGCTCGTCGGTGACGAAGCCCATGGAGCCTCAATCATCAAGAACGTGTTGGACATCCCGATTCGTCGCATCGCCGCAAACGCCGGTGCTGAGGGAGCGGTCGTTGCCAACAACGTTCGCAAACTGAAAACCAAGTCCGAGGGCTACGATGCTCTCAACGACCGCTACGGCGACATGTTCGAATTCGGTATCGTCGACCCAGCCAAGGTGACACGAATTGCCTTGCAAAACGCCGCAAGCGTGGCGTGCTTGCTGTTGACGACTGAAGCGATCATTGTTGAGGAACCGGCCGAAGAAGGCGACGACCACCAGCACGACCATGACCATGGAATGGGCGGCGGCATGGGCGGCATGGGCGGCATGGGCGGCATGCCTGGCATGGGCGGTGGAATGCCCGGAATGGGTGGCATGCCCGGCATGGGTGGTATGCCGGGAATGATGTAAGCATCGGCTCTTCAGCACTTCCGCTGTGTCGGAGTTTGAGTCTGTGACTCAGAAGCAATTGGCACATCGGCAGAATGGAAAGTCGGTCCGAGTCGAGTCGATGAAGTCAGCCCCGCGTCCGGCAGAAATGGCGTGCGTTGGGGCGGACCTTTTCAATAAATACGGTGTCAAAACCAATACGGCTTCAAAACCAAATAACGAGCGGCACGTTCGCTGGTCTGAGCGTCAACAACTGGCGTATGCGGTTTTGAGCCGAGTGTTAGCAACAACGAAAACCTTGGCGAACGGATTTTTGGAGCAAACAAGAAGATGCAGTTGAAACCTTTGGATGATCGTGTTGTCGTACGAGTGATGGAAGCAGAAACCACAACCGCCGGCGGCATCGTGCTGCCCGACGCGGCCCAAGAAAAACCCCAACGCGGCGAAGTGGTTGCCGTCGGTCCCGGCCGTTTGCTGGAATCGGGCGAACGCGCTGAGTTGAGCGTAACAGTTGGCGATAAAGTCCTGTACGGCAAATATGGCGGAACGGACATTGAAGTCGATGGCCAAGAAGTCATGGTCCTGCGCGAAAGCGATATCCTGGCGAAAATCGTCAGCTAACGTTGCACAGTTCACATGGCGGTGGCGGTCGTTTCTTGCGTCGTCGCACGTCGATTACTGATCAATCCGGTCATTTGCAATGATTACAAACACCCCCGACGAGGAGTGAGATAGCGTGGCGAAACAATTACTTTTTGATGACCGCGCGCAACTCAAGTTGCAGCGCGGAGTACGGACGCTGGCGGACACCGTCGCCGTCACCATGGGACCGACTGGCCGGAATGTCGTGATCGACAAAAGCTTCGGCAATCCCGTCGTGACCAAAGACGGCGTGACCGTTAGTAAAGAAATCGAATTGGACGACCCATTCGAAAACATGGGCGCCAAGTTGGTCAATGAAGTCGCCACCAAAACCAGCGACATCGCCGGCGATGGTACGACCACAGCGACCGTCATGGCCCGTGCCGTGTTCGAAGCGGGACTGCGAAGCATTACCATGGGTGCCAATCCCATGGTAGTTCGTCGTGGTATCGAAAAAGCGACCGAAGCTGTTTTGGCCTATTTCGCCGAAACATCGAAGCCGGTTTCCAGCAAGGAAGAGATCGCCCAAGTCGGCTGCATCTCGGCCAACAACGACCGTCCGGTGGGTGACTTGATCGCCGACGCGATGGAGCAAGTCGGACGCGACGGTGTGATTACTGTCGAAGAAGGCAAAGGTAACGAAACCACGCTGACGCTGGCTGAAGGGATGCAATTCGACAAGGGTTACATCTCCCCCTACTTCGTCAACGATCCAGAAACCATGAAGGTGGAACTGGAAGATTGTTATATCTTGCTGTTCGAGAAGAAAATCTCGAACCTGCGGGAACTTGTGCCGCTGTTGGAGAAGATTTCACAATCCAGCAAGCCGTTGTTGATCGTCGCTGAAGACGTTGACGGCGAAGCGTTGACCGCATTGGTTGTCAACCGCCTGCGTGGCGTGTTGAATGTGGCAGCCGTCAAAGCCCCCGGTTTTGGTGATCGCCGCAAAGCCATGTTGGCTGACATGGCCGTTTTGACCGGTGGCACACTGATCTCCGAAGAGTTGGGCATCACCTTGGAATCGGTCGAGTTGAATCAACTTGGTCGTTGCAAAAAGGTTGAAATCGACAAAGATTCCACAACCTTGATCGAAGGTGGCGGCGACTCCGAAGCCATTAAAACCCGGGTGCAACAAATCCGCACTCAAATCGAAAATACCGATAGCGAATACGATCGCGAGAAATTCCAAGAACGCCTGGCCAAGTTGACCGGCGGCGTGGCAATTATCTCCGTCGGTGCCGCCACGGAATCGGAAATGAAACAGACCAAGGCACGCATGGAAGATGCCCTACACGCCACACGGGCGGCTGTCGAAGAAGGCATTCTTCCCGGCGGTGGTGTCGCTTACTTGCGGGCGATCGAAGCAGCCAAAAGCGTCAAAGCCAAAGGGGACGAGAAGATCGGCGTCGCCATTGTGGCCAAAGCACTTGAGGCCCCGATTCGCCAGATCGCCGAAAACTGCGGCGAAGATGGTGCGGTGATCGCCGACGAAGTCCGCCAGAAAGGCCAGAACATCGGCTACAACGCCCAAGCGGGTGAATACGTCGACATGTTCAAAGCCGGTATCATTGATCCGACCAAAGTGGTCCGCAGTGCCGTCCAGAACTCGACATCGATCGCCGGCTTGATGCTGACGACCGAAGTCTTGGTCACACGAACCGACGACCTCGAAGGGGGCGACAAGAAGGCGGTTGAAGGTAGTATCCGCTAACACGTCGCGCACTTTGAGTTTTCAATAAATTCGGACGGGCCACCCTTGCGGTGGCCCGTTTTGTGAATCAGCGATTGCAAAACCCACGATCTGTATACGATACGAAAAGCAGTTTCTTCGAATTTCGACTTCGAGAACAGCTCAACGGAAGCTTAGCTGACTCAGTGCGTGCGAGTTTGGTTTCTCGTATCAACAATCGCGACTCAGTGTGAATCATTCTCCTCGAAAAATGGATCGCTTGCGACGGCGGTCATTCCAGCTTGTAGCGAAATCATGGCGGTAATGGCAACGAAACGCGACTATTACGAAGTCCTCGGCGTGGCAAAGGAAGCCGGTGGCGATGAAATAAAAAAAGCCTACCGCAAGGAGGCGTTGGCCAATCATCCCGATAGAAATCCGGGAGATGGGGAGGCGGAACAACGCTTTAAGGATGCTGCCGAAGCATTCGAAATCCTGGGGGACGAGCAAAAGCGGGCGCGGTACGATCGCTACGGTCATGCCGGCGTGCAAGGCTTAGGAGGCGGCGCTGGCTTCACCGACATCAATGACATCTTCGATTCCTTCGGCGATATGCTGGGAGGGATTTTCGGCGGGGCACGAACCGGCCAACCCGGAGCCGGACGACGTCCCGCGCGGGGACGCAGCCTGAGAACGGGCATTACTGTCACGTTGCTCGAAGCGGCACGTGGCTGCACCCGAGAATTGGATGTTCGCCGCCACGAAAACTGTGACACGTGCGGCGGCTCCGGCGCCAAAGCCGGTTCTATTGCCCAGCCATGCGACTATTGTGATGGTCGCGGGCAGGTCGTGCAGTCGCAGGGCTTTTTCCGCATTCAAACGACTTGTCCCGCCTGCAGCGGCGATGGTGTCGTTGTGCGGGACAAATGTGAAAATTGTGGCGGATCCGGACGCGAATCCAAAACGGCGCAACTGGAGGTCAAGGTTCCTCCGGGAGTCGATAACGATATGCAGCTTTGCCTACGGGGCGAAGGTGAGCCGGGAGCGCTTGGAGGTCCGCGAGGCGATTTGTATGTGGACATTCACGTGAAGGAACATTCGTTGTTCCAACGCGACGGCAACACGCTGACTTGCCTGGTCCCGATAACCTATACACAAGCGGCGCTAGGCGCAGAAATCGAAGTCCCCATTCTGACCGGCCGGCACGACCTCAAGGTCCCAGCCGGCACGCAAACAGGTACCGAATTTCGATTGCGGGGTCTAGGAATGCCCGACCCGCATGGACGAGGAACGGGAGACATGTTGGTCGAAGTCCAAGTGGACGTTCCCAAAAAACTAACGGAGCGACAAGAAGAGTTGCTCCGCGAGCTGGCGGAATTGGAAGAGGCCCACGTCAGCCCACATCGCAAGTCATTTTTCGAGACGCTGAAGGACTACTTCACGGGCGAAGACGAAGAAACTTAGAATTGATCGACCCGTTGATCGGCGGTCCTCTCCCTGGTTGATGATCGGTAAGGAATAAATCTCGTGGCAGACGAAACACCCAACGAAAATCCCGATAATGCAGCGGCCGAGGCTGCGGCATCTGACGATCAAGAACTAACGCTCGAAGAGCAGTTGGCCGCAGCGATCGCCGAACGGGACACAAATCTGGACCGCTGGCATCGGGCGGAAGCGGAATGCGAAAACGTGCGCAAGCGGATGCGTCGCGAATTGGAAGAGGCCCGCAAATTCGAATCGCTCGGACTGTCGCGCGACATTTTGCCTGCACTCGATAATCTGCGGCGGGCAATTGACGCGGCTGGACAAACGCACAATCTGGATCAACTGATCGAAGGCGTCGAATTGGTGGCGCGGCAATTCCAAGATGCCTTGAACAAACATCAAGTCATCGCGATCGATGCTGTCAACAAGCCGTTCAATTCCGAGCAGCACGAAGCCATGCAACAAATCCCTTCTGCTGATCACCCCCCGATGACGGTCATTCAGGAGCTTGAGCAAGGCTACACGCTGCACGACCGCTTGGTGCGTCCCAGCAAGGTGATTGTCTCCAAAGCTGTGGAATAACGAATGTTTCCATGCGGAGGATGTCGGTTGCTCCTGCCGCTATTATTTTTCAAGCAGTCCGGGACTGGTTTGCTCCGACCGCTGGCCATTTTCCTCGCCAAGAGGTTTTACGTCTCGACAAAGGAACTGCGATGCCGACGTACGACTACGTTTGTAAAAGCTGCGACCATCAGTGGGAAGTGTTCCATTCGATGAAGCAAAAACCGATCCGCAAATGCCCCGAGTGCGGCAAATTAAAAGCGGAGCGGATGATCGGTTCGGGCGGCGGAATCATTTTCCGTGGCTCGGGCTTCTACGAAACGGACTACCGCAGCGATTCGTACAAGAAAGCTGCCAGTGCGGATAAGACCGCGTCGCAGAAAAAAACTGAATCGAAGTCAAGCACATCCGACACAAAGGCCAGTTCTTCGGATTCGTCTGGAAGCAGCAAGTCGAGCGATTAAAGTCGGCACGAGTCGTAACGGGTGTTGTCCCCGGCAATCGCTCGTCACTCCCCCCCGTTTTGAAAACGCGCTTGACGCCGCACGATCGTTGCGGCGACAATTTTGGCGGGGAAGTCGTCTTGCCAGTATCCGCCGTTTTTGAATCCGGGAAATTCGTGCGATGATTCAACTCATGACTTGTCCGATCTGCAATAAAGCTGTCTCTGCCGTCGAAGCAGCTGAGTCCAAGACACTGCCGTTTTGCAGTCGGCGTTGCCAACAGATCGATTTTTTCCGTTGGACGGAGGGCCGGTATTCCATTGAAGAATCATTGGATGATCGGCCAGACATTGTCGAGAAACTCGCCGAAGAGTTTGACGAATTCGATGAGGCGGACGGTTAACTTGCTATGGCCAAATGCGATCAAGGGTACTTGTGCGAAGTCTGCGGCCAAGCCGTTCCCGGCATCACGGACAGCGATCTGTATCTGCGTTACGTGATTGGCCGGGTTGAAATCGCAGCGCTGCATCGCGAACCCGAACGTCATCTCCACTGCAATCCCGTGCTATCGCAGTTCATTGTCGACGACAAGTTCCCGCCGGTTTCGGTTGAGGGCGATTTCAGCAAACAATACATGGATGACGAAGCCCGCCGCCGCGAAGAGGAGTTGGTCACGCGCGGCTGGCAACGCTTGAAGGAAGTGGGCCGCTTGGGACTCAGCGTGCCGGAATATCCACTCCCGGGTCTCTAAGTCACGTAGCATGACGCGGCGACTTTTGAGATCTCGCAGCAACTGAATATTTCATTCGGCATAGATGCTGGAAACGGGCAATGTGAAACCGGGGAGCACGTCGCCGCCATCAAGACTTTCCTCGATGCCGACAATTTGTTCCTGATCGACCGCTGTGTAAACGCGGACCTGTTTCCGCAAATGGTCGACATACCACACGAGACCGACTCCGACCTCAAAATAATCGCGAAGTTTCTCCTGCATCTCCTCGGCCGTATTCCCTTTACTGATGACTTCGATCGCCAAATCAGGAACCAAAGTCGCCACAAGCGTGCGGGGGACTTTGCCGTCGGGAAGTTTATGCCGAGCAATGAAGGAGACATCGGGAATCCGGACTAAACCAGGCGCGAGCCGTAATATACCGTCCGCCCCCAATAAAATTCCGAGATTATTTTGTCGAATGAAATCGCCTAGGAACTGGCCAAGCAACATCGCAATATACGACTCATAGGTTCCCATAGTTTTCTCCAACAAGACGCCGTCGACCAATTCATACAGACGATTTTCGCGGTCATGGATGTCGACCACGTCCTCCTCGGTAGCTGGGTCGGAGTCGTGTGGGAGCCGGATTCGAGATAGCGGGATTGCGCCGTAGCGTGCCGCTAAGTCAACCGCGGTCCAGTCGGCGGCAATGGAGTCGACTGCGTGAGACATGGGGGCTTGTTCCCAAAAAAACAGCATTTCCTTGGTTTCTTCACCAATTATCCGCTGCGATCGGCTCCGGAACAAGTCCAAATGGGGACCACACCTATACACAATGAGGGAACCCATACAGCCATTTCTG
The DNA here is from genome assembly GCF_007860075.1 of Symmachiella macrocystis. NCBI lineage: Bacteria > Pseudomonadati > Planctomycetota > Planctomycetia > Planctomycetales > Planctomycetaceae > Symmachiella > Symmachiella macrocystis. Next base: position 4,133,888 of record NZ_SJPP01000001.1, on the reverse strand, counting down.
TGTCTTTTCGGACGGAGTATTGTGCCTGCGCGGCGGCTGGACAGGCGCTAAGCCGCGTTGACAGAAAGTCGGAGTTTCTCGATACTCACTAATGAAGCAATCGAGGTCAATTTGCTAGGCCAGAAAGTGCTGATCGATGCACGCGTGGAAGGTCTCTGCGCAGGCTGATCTCAAAACGAACGTTTTAAGACAAGCGGAACTCGGGTGGAAACAGCGGTGAATGTAGCGACAACAGCAGAAATACCGGACTTAAAATCGTACACGCGCGAAGTCGCTGAACGTGCGCAACAAGCTGCGCGGGGTTTAGCGCTGGCGAGCGGGGGTCAAAAGGATAATTGGCTGCGCCGGTCAGCGGAGCTGATTCGTTCGCGCGGCGACGAGATTTTGGCCGCCAACGAACAGGACATTGCCCAGGCACCGGATTATGGACTGAATGCCGCGGCCGTTGACCGATTGCGACTCACGCCCGATCGATTAGAAGGAATTGCGACAGCACTTGAGGAAGTCGTTGCGTTGTCCAATCCGGTGGGGGAGGTCATCGACAGCAACATCCGCCCCAACGGGTTGGAGGTTCTCAAAGTCCGCGTTCCACTGGGAGTGGTCTTTTTCATCTATGAATCGCGGCCCAATGTCACAGTCGATGCAGCCGCGCTGTGCGTTAAAAGCGGCAATGCGGTGATTCTACGGGGAGGCAAAGAGGCCTTTCACAGCAACCAAGCTTTTTATGCAATTCTGCAAGAAGCGCTCGGCGATGTGGGATTGCCTGAGCAGGCTGTCCAACTCGTGGAAACGACCGACCGAGAAGCGGTGGGGCATTTTCTGCGGCAGAGCGACAAGATCTCCGTGACGATTCCACGTGGCGGCAAAGCACTGATCGAACGCGTCGCCGCCGAAGCGACAATGCCGGTCATTAAACACTACGATGGAAATTGCCACGTCTATGTGGACAGGGCAGCGGATTTGGATACAGCACTGCGTATCGTGATCAACAGCAAATGCCATCGCCCTGGCGTATGCAATGCGGCCGAAAGCCTGCTCGTACATCGCGATGTGGCGGAGACATTTCTGCCGCAAATGGCGGCAAAGTTCGCCGAGCAGAGCGTCGAAATGCGGTGTTGCGAACGTTCGTTACCGCTCATGCCGGGTGCGGTCCCGGCGACACGCGAAGATTTCGCCGATGAGTTTTTAGACCTGATTATTTCCATCAAGGTGGTCGATGACTTGCAGGCAGCCATCGATCATATCGAAGAGTTCAGTTCGCGGCATACCGAAGCGATCGTCACCAACGACTTGGCGGCGTCGCGACGTTTTTGCGCGGCGGTTGATTCGGCCGCGGTGATTGTGAATGCCAGCACGCGATTCAACGATGGTGGTCAATTCGGTTTGGGAGCCGAGATTGGCATCAGCACCGATAAATTTCATGCCCGCGGGCCGTGCGGCTTGCGGGAATTGACCAGTTATAAATACCTCGTGCAAGGCGCGGGGCAGATTCGAGAGTAAGGTACCCCTCGAATCGGTAGACGGCAATGGGTGGAGGCCAAGGATGGCAGACGTACTCAGCCAATCAGAAGTGGAATCGCTGTTATCGGCGCTGGATCCGGGTGTGCAGGTCCGTCAAAAGCGCGCGGATGATCCGAATTCCCAAGTCAGCATTTATGACTTCAAGCGTCCCGAACGCGTCAGCAAAGAGCAGATGCGGGGCTTTCAAGCGCTACACGAAGGTTTTGGTCGGGAATTCGGTGCTGCGCTGAGCGGGATGCTACGGACAATTGTGGAAGTCAAGCTGATCAGCGTCGACCAATTGACCTACAGCGAATTCGTTTACAGCTTAGAGAACCCGTCCTGCTTCAATTTGCTGACGGCCGAACCATTGGAAGGGCATATCATTCTTGATCTGAACCCGTCCATTGTGTTTCCGATCATTGATCGACTTTTGGGGGGCGGACGGGATTCGACACAAAAATTGCCGGGACGGCCGCTGACAGAAATCGAAGTACGACTTGCCAGCCGCATCACCAACTTGGCCATCGAAGCATTAAAAAACGCCTGGGCACGGATTTGCCAATTGGATCCGAAAATCAGCCAGGTGGAGAGCAATCCACAACTAGTGCAGATCGTGCCGCCCAACGAGGTCATCGTGTTGATCAGCTTCGAAATCACGATGGGTGAAATGCGGGGCATTATGAATTTGTGCATCCCGTTTAATACCATCGAACCGTTGGCCGGCAAATTTTCGTCCAATGCCTGGTCCACCTACACGCAAAAACAGGCCGATGCGCGGCAGTCGATGAACCTCGAATCGGGGGTCAACCACGCAAAAGTCAACCTGGTGGTTCGATTGGCAGAGACGCACTTAACCAACAGTGACCTACTGAATATGGCTGTCGGGGACGTTATTCCCACCGGCACCGAAAAATCGGAACCTTTGCAGGTCGACATCGAGGGCGTACCGAAGTTTTACGCGCAACCCGGCTCCTACAAAGGGTATACCGCCGTACAGATTGGGGAAGCGATCCGTGCGCCGGAGGATATCGTCGAGGAGAAACTGAAGAGTGTCGCAGCGACAAAACCACCGCAGGCACAAGCAGCGACATGAGTTTTAGCCACTGGCAGGGCTCAGGAGAGTCGTCCTACAGCGACATTTTTCTCCGGCAAGGCTCAAGATGTCGTGGGCAAGTCCTTGACGGAGTGAGGTTTAGGGGTCAAAATATCCTCAGAGTTGTACAATCGTTCTTGCTTGTCAGGTTGTTAAGAACGGTGCGGGTTTGGCGAATAGATCGTTAGAGACCGCATACGGGGTTGTGGCACCTGACAATTCAAGGAGTGTCGTAGACGCACATCCGGGCGTAGCGGCACGATAAAAGTTCAGACGTATTTTTTACCATGAGTTGCCTAGTTCAAACTGAAAAGGACACAAACTATCGACACAAGTCATCGACTCAACGATCAAATCCGCATTACACCAGTGCGGGTTGTGAGTCATACGGGGGAAATGCTAGGAATTATCCCCACAGCCGACGCACAGCAAGTTGCGTATGACGAAGGCCTGGACCTTGTAGAGGTTGCTCCGAACGAACGCCCTCCCGTTTGCCGCATCATGGACTACGGGAAGTTTAAGTACGAACAGAAAAAACGGCTGGCCAAAAACTCCAAGCAGCATCACGTTCAACTGAAGGAAATTCGGGTCCGCCCCAAAACGGGCGACCACGACATCGACTTCAAGGTCAAACGTGCACGCACGTTTTTGCAAGGACGCGACAAGGTCAAGGTGAACATCATTTTTCGCGGTCGCGAATTGGCGCACAAGGACCGAGGCATGGAGATCCTCAATGGCATTATCGAAAACTTGGACGATATTGCGAAGGTTGAGAAATTCCCCAGCATGGAAGGCCGGAACCAGATGAGCGCAATCTTGGCTCCGCGGGCGTCCTAACCCCCGGCGGAGACAAGCAATCGTTTCAAAACCGTCAGACGCGTCCCGCTGACACCGAACAGCAGGTAACCGGGACAAGCGCGACTGGGTTTTGAAACGGGTTCTAGTGCTCTGACAAACTCAAGATTTGGGGTGCCACTGGCTCCGCCAGTGCTTTGCAAGTACTTTCGAGATTTCGTTTTGCACTGGCAAAGCCAGTGGCACCCTAGCCAAGAATTCAACCGAGCCAAAACACTAGGTTTTTTGGCGACTCAGCAGTGAAATCCGGCGGTGGATCAGGCATTTGTGCCGATCAAGGGGATGACTGTGGGGTGATTTTCGGGGTCCAGCTAGAGATTCCTCGAGCGGCAAACGTTTTTTTTGCACGCGCAGGCTGGCTTTCCGAAACGGAAGTCCGCTATAATCCGCGACTTCTGAAGATATTCAAACCAATTTTTCATAGACTCTGGCGGCGGGATCATGCCCAAGCAGAAGACACATAAGGGAATTAAGAAGCGGTTCAAAGTGACCGCTACAGGGAAAGCCAAGCATCGCAAGGCTTTTCGTGGACATATCTTAGGGAAAAAGACCTCCAAGCGCAAAAGCGATTTGCGTCAGGATGGTGTGCTCGTCGGCGCAGAGGCGAAGCTGATTCAAGCCGCATTGCGGCCTAGCAGCTAACGACGCGCGTTTTTTCAGAATTGCCGTATTGGATTGTGGGCGGGCCACCTTGGTGGACAAGGCGCCAAGGCTCGCTCAGCCTTTTCAGCACAATACTGCTGGGCAATTCATGCTGGCTAATACAGATGATCTACGAGCCGGGACGCACTCCCGGTAATCCGCTCAAGTCACATTGCGGCACAATTTAGACAACAGGTAGTTTAGAGTCATGAGAGTTCGCAAAGGCGCCGCTCGTCGGCGTGCCAAAAAACGGTTATTCAAAGAGGCCCGCGGTAATTTCGGGGGCCGTAAAAACCTGACCCGTACGGTCAAGGAAACCCTCGTCCGCTCACGGGCATTTGCGTATCGCGATCGCCGCGTGCGGAAACGTGATATGCGCAGACTGTGGATCACGCGGATCACCGCTGCCTGCCGCAGTCGGGGCATGAGCTATTCCCGGTTTATCAATGGCTTGCTCAAAGCCGAGATTGCCCTGAACCGCAAATCGCTCAGCGAGTTGGCCATCCACCAGCCGCAGATTTTCGACGAACTGGTCGAACTGGCACAGGCGCAAGTCGCTGCTGCCGCTTAAACCGGCTGCCAGCTACTTGCTGGTCTCAATGCTTATTTGCCGAACACGCAATTCCTCGGTCCCCGCCGCCTGCAAAGACGCGCGGGGATCGATTTATTTCGGTACCATGATATCTCCCTCCGATTTCCGTAATCCTTCATCAAAACGGCCAAACCTCTGATGGAATCCGTCAAGCAGAAATTCGACGAGTACGCTCAGGAGGCAAAAGCTGCCATTGAAGCAGCTACTTCTTCCGAGGAGTTGGAAAAAATCAGGGTCGAGTTTCTCGGTGCTAAAAAAGGCCGGCTGCGCGATCTGCAATCGCTGTTAGGCCAAGCCACGCCTGAAGAACGCCCAGCCCTGGGCAAGCGATTCAACGAAGTCAAAACAGAAGTCACCGCCTGTTACGATCAGCGAAAACAACAGCTCTCGGCCCCCAAAACGACCGCCGCGGGACTCGACATCACCTTGCCCGGTGCGGTGCCACGATTGGGAAATAGGCATCCGCTGACGCAGACGATCGATGAATTCAAAGAGATCATGGGGCGGATGGGATTCACCGTCGCTTCCGGTCCCGAGATCGAAGATGAACACCACAACTTCGAAGCACTCAACATCCCCGACGACCATCCGGCTCGCGACCCGCTGGAGAATTTCTATCTAGCGACGGCAGAGACCGCGGCCGGCGGGCCGTTGTTATTGCGCAGTCAAACGTCGACCGTGCAAATTCGGGTGATGGAACAGACCGAGCCGCCGATTCGTATCATTTCGTTGGGCCGCGTCTACCGCCCCGACACGATGGACCGCACGCACTCCTGCATGTTCCATCAAATGGAAGGTTTGATGATCGGCGAATCGGTGACGATGGCCGAACTGAAAACCGTGTTGCGATTGTTCGCGCAAACTTACTTGGGGCATGACGTGCATGTCCGCTTTCGGCCCTCGTTCTTTCCCTTCACCGAACCCTCGGTGGAAGTCGACATGAGCTGGGGCGATGATTGGTTGGAGATTGGCGGCGCGGGCATGGTCGATCCGAATGTCCTACGTTCGGTCGGTTACGACCCTGAGAAATACTCCGGCTTTGCATTCGGCATGGGCGTGGAGCGGTTCTGCATGCGACGGCACAACATCCCCGACATCCGCGAATTCTACACCAACGACGTACAGTTCTTGCAGCAGTTTTAACGGGCTGTGATTTCAAACGATGTAGGGTGCGTCGCGACGCACCTTTCTATGTAGTACGAGAAATGAGCCGCTCCCAAAAAACTCACGCAAAAACGCAGAGCCACAAAGAAGAATTAATAAAGTAGGGCAGGCTCTCGCCTGCCGCGCACGATAACGGCAGGCGGGAGCCTGCCCTACGGAAACTTGGTGAGCGGGTTAATCGATAAGTCGGTTCAAAGGAGATACCAACGATGAGTGTACCAACAATTGCTCCCGGCACGACAAAAGTAGGCTGGATCGGCACCGGTGTGATGGGCCAAAGTATGGTCGGGCACCTGATCGACGCCGGCTTCGAAGCCACAGTTTATACCCGCACGAAAAGCAAAGCTGACGCGCTGATTGCCAAAGGGGCTGTCTGGGCCGATTCGCCAAAATCTGTTGCCGAAGCCTCGGACGTGATTTTCACGATTGTTGGTTTTCCCAGCGACGTGCGGGAAGTCATGTTGGGCGAAGACGGCGCACTGGCCGGCTCGAAGGCGGGCAACGTGCTGGTCGACATGACCACCAGCGAACCGTCGCTAGCGATTGAAATCGCCGAAGCCGCCCAGGCGAAAGGCGTGCACAGCGTGGATGCTCCCGTTTCGGGTGGCGACGTGGGTGCGAAAGAGGCGCGGTTGTCGATCATGATCGGCGGCGACAAAGAGGTCGTCGAGGCGCTCAATCCCTGTTGGGAAGTGATGGGCAAAACGATCGTGCATCAAGGCCCCGCTGGCGCTGGACAGCATACAAAGATGGTCAATCAAACGTTGATCGCCAGCGGCATGATCGGCGTCTGCGAAGCCTTGCTATATGGCCACAAAGCGGGCTTGGATTTGCCAACGGTTCTGCAATCGGTGGCAACGGGAGCAGCGGGAAGTTGGTCGCTCTCGAATCTCGGCCCACGCATCATGGACAACAACTTCGACCCCGGTTTCTTCGTCGAGCACTTCATCAAAGACATGGGCATCGCCCTAGCCGAAGCCAAACGCATGGGGCTATGCCTACCCGGCTTAGCACTGGCGCACCAGCTGTATCTCTCGGTCCAAGCCACCGGCCATGGCCGCGACGGCACGCATGCGTTGCAGTTGGCGCTGGCCGAGATGTCGGGGGTGGATTGGCGCAAGCGGTAGGTGGCTAGAACTTCACAAAATCACGGGGAGATACGCTATGCGTTGGCGACAACACAACCTCATTGCCGTTGGTTTGCTATTGCCCTGTTTGTTGGTTGTCGATTGGCAACCTGCCTGCGAAGCGAAGGAACCTGATTCGTTCCAAACTGTCGAACGACGTTTCCAATTGAAACTTGAAGAGCTGCACCGCGCGCATGGCTTTCCTGGAGCGACAGCTGCATTTGTGATGCCGGATGGTCGAGTTGGCACGGCTGCAGTTGGTTTGGCCGATGTTGAGCACAAGATTCCCATGACGACCGAGACCCGCATGCTGGCAGGCAGTATCGGTAAGACGTTTGTGGCGGCTGTGGCGCTGCAACTTGCCTCGGAAGGCAAACTGAATCTCGACGACAAGATTTCCACCTGGTTGGGCGAGGAAAAGTGGTTTGCGAAGTTGCCCAACGGGTCCGACATTACTTTGCGGCATTTGCTGACGCATAGTAGTGGTCTGACGGATCACGTTGATAGTGTGGAGTATGCCAACGCGATCGTCCAAGAAGCCATAGTGTCGGGTGACCCTGATTTCGTGTTCGGTCCCGAGCGACTTGTGAGTTTCGCTCTCAATAAAGAGCCGTTATTTGCTGCCGGAGAAGGGTATAGTTACACCGATACCGGTTACATCCTGGTTGGTCTGATTATTGAAAAAGTCAGCGGCCGGTCGTATTACGAAGAGGTGGGGGAGCGGTTTTTAAAACCGTTGAAGCTCACGCTCACGAGTCCATCGAATACACGGAAGTTGCCCGGACTGGCCCCCGGCTATTTGGCCAAGGACAATCCGTTGGGATTGCCGCCCAAAAACGCGGAGGCAGGCACGATGCATTTCCATCCTGGCAATGAATGGACGGGAGGCGGGTTGTGTTCCAACCCACGCGACCTCGCGCGCTGGGCCATGTCGCTGTATGGTGGGAAACAGTTTGAGCCACGCTGGCAAAAGGAATTGCTCGGATCGAAGGTACCGATCGGAAAATCGAACAAGGGATTCTACGGTCTGGGCGTTTTCATCACTGAGTCTGAATTGGGAACCGTGTACGGACATACCGGCTGGTTCCCGGGTTGGGTCTCGAGCATGGCATATTTTTCAAAACCGGACATTGCGGTAGCGGTACAGGTAAATCGCGATTTCCAAGCCAGTCCGGACGCCTATGCATCTGAACTAGTCAAGGTGGTCTTAGAAAGCCCACGGTAGGGGTGAGTAACTACAAGAGCCTTTTACTTGTCGATTCAGGCCACCGGCCGCGACAGCACACATGCGTTGCAATTGGCGCTGGCGGAGATGTCGGGGGTGGATTGGCGGAAACGGTAATCATACGGTCAAGGCTCTAATCCGATGCAACCGATGCCTCAATGGTGGATTATCGACAAACTTGACGTTCGAGACGTTGAGTTAGATTTCACTTCATCAAGCGGGGGTCGGCCTAGCACCCGCGCGGTCTTTGCCGGGGACACCTGTCTGGTTAACGCACTGGACTATGTACAGTTCAATGCTGATCCGACGCAGGTGATTGTCTGTGCGGAATGTGGGAACACGGGATGTTCGGCAGGCGGGTGGATTTGCATGCGACGGTTCGGCGACTTCGTTGCGTTCATCCCCGCTTTTGGCGAAAGGTTCGACGCGTGGAACGAAGCGTTGAGAGGCTTCGAGGAACCCGAGGAGTATTCGCCACCACCGTATGTCGTGACGTGCGGGATTCCAATGATCCCTTGTTGTGTCTACACGGAATGCAATACAGCAACGTCGGCTCTCCCTGGCTTGGAGGCTGTAAAGCTGATCACTGCAGGCGAAGCCGTTTGGCTAACCCAGTGGTTGGCTCCCTTGCATGTTCTCGGGAAAAATCCACAGCGGCCACGCCTGCTGCATGAGGCGATTCTAGCGGTAAACGATGGCGATCTCATCGAAGAAATCGAATGCCTGAGGGGATTTTTGGACGACAATTTTAACTCGTCCGCGGCACTTGCGCCGGTCGCTACTTACGAGAACTCAGCAATCGAATTCTACCTCGAAGGTCCCGGAACTCCAGCTTGGCGGCCACTCTCCCACATTGGAGATCGATTGGCTTTTCATTTCGAACCCAACACGACCTTGGACTTTTGGGTCGAAGATACGTAAAGCTTACGTCAAGTGCGGGGCCTGAAGACCCGCGCACAACGTTGCGGTGGATTGGCGGAAACGGTAAGGTCCGGTGGGCTGTGCGAACCACTTTTGTGATTTTCCGCAGCATTTATTTCGTTTTTTGCCTGCCTAGCAGGAGTCACATAATGTGACAGGCAATAAAAAGCGGAGGTACCCCCAAGTGGTTTCCGAGCGCGACGGAGATGCAACCACGACACGCTGTTATCGGATTGACCGGCAACATCTATGGTTCGGCATTTGCCAAACCATTTATTGCGGCGCCATAGCGCTCGTCTGTTATTACGTGGCTTTTGTGGGGACTATAATCCCCGATTCTAATGCTGGTGGTCTCCGCTTATTTTCAGCTATTTTTTGGAGCTGTAGTATTGCGATCGGTCTGTTTCAGGTTCTCTCGTATATCCGCGATCGCCTGATTCTTTCTCCGGATAGCATCGCGAAACGAGCTTGGACTGGAAAGACATCGTCGATTCAAAACGTTGATGTTTTGAGACTGATTTGGAACGAAAGCGGTAAAAGAAGGATTCGGCTCCAAACGGCTACGGCAACGCTCACGATCAATTTCTACGAATACCCGATTCGGGATGGTAAAGAAATCATCGCCCACGTCCGCCGCCAGTTTCCTGCGGAGATCCAACAAGGGTGGGACATATTTTGCCGTAGTGAACCGCAGCGTAACCGCTCGCCGCAATATCTCATTCGCATCACGACTGCCGCAGCTGCGCTGTTGTTTTTTGCCACCGCGATTCTGTCCAGCTTGTACGCATTCGGTCAGCAAACAGTCTTCTCGCTATTGGTAGGCTTCCTCTGTGGGACGGTAGGCCAATTGTTGTTGATGCGAGTTTTTCCTGTGATCGATGGCTCGAAATCCATAATGAAGTCTCAGGGCGATGAGGACATCACAGTACAGGAAGACACTCGGACCTTTCGCAGTGATCAAAGTAATTTCATCAAAGGTCTAATAATCGTCGTTCTCTGCAGCGTCATAGGCATCTTCTCAACTGTAAGTGCAATATTCGAGATGCTCGATTCCGAGCCTGGATCGATTGGCGCATTAATCTCTATGGCGTTCATTTGGGGCGGGGCCGTCGTAGGTGGGATTTTTGTGATAATCTCAAGCGTTCGCGCACGACTGTATCTTTCCAAAACAGGAATTGTCCAGCAAGGTTGCATCGGTCGAGAATCGATGCGTAGCGACGATGTGAGCCGAGTCCAGTGGGGCGTACGTGCGGCGCGGAATGTCTTTATTTCGGGTGTTACGGGTGAAATCCAAATAAACGTTGATGGCTATCAACAATTTGAGCAAGACGAGATCATAGATTTCATCCGCAATATGTTCCCAACAGAAATCCAAGAGAACTGGCAAACGTATTCCCAACGGGAAATTCGCCGTAAGGAATGGGAAGCTCGCCGAAGAGAACCGGAACAACCGTCACAGAAAAAGGCAATCGCATGTGCCCTGATCTTCTTTGTCGTCGCGGCAGCATTCGCTGCTGCCGGACTATGGGGAGTCGGGGCACCAGCGTTTGGAGTGGCCGCGTTTTGCGGCGTTGGTGGAATGTGGTACGGTTGGCGGATCTGGAAGCGGTGGCGGATGAAGTCACAGTAGGATCCGCTACAGTGGACCGTTCAACACAGCATACGACTATGCGAACTTGGCGGCTTTGCGTGAGGCTTTTTTTGACCTTCGGTTGAATGGCATCCCAGTTGCAGGGGATCCCAGCTCGCAACACCGCCCATCTAGTGCATGACGGCGGGTTTCATGTTGGCGATTCTTACGACGAGCAGTCGTTGAAAATCTCCTTCCGTCGCAAGGTCTTCATCCGCGGCTAAGGAGACGTTTTCGCCAGACGGATCGGCCGCTTTCTGTTGAGTGCGGCGGCGATATTCTTGCAGTTGTTGGTCGTCCGCTTCGGTCCCGAAGTAGAATTGATGCCCCAGCGTGCCGGGTTGGTCGCGGCTGCCGCCGATGACGACCCATTCTCCAACCATCATCCGCACCTGAAAACGATTCGGGTGGAAGATCTTCCGCTTCTGGCCGTGCTGCAAGGTGTAACTTCCGGCGGCAGCGGCAGTGAAACGGGGTGTTGCGTGGGAGTGATACATCACAGGCACAATTTCCAACTCGACCCAACCGTCTTGAGTCTTGCGAGCTGTGATCTGATATTTTCCCTGCGCCAATTCAAATTCGCGATAGGTCGTTTCCGCCCCTTCAGCGACTGCGACTTTACAACGTGTGAAATAGGGGCTGGCCGTTACTTCCGTCGGCGTGCCGTCGCGAACGACCACAGACTGTAACTTTGTGGGAATGGGGGTCCAAGAGGCTCCCGATCTTGAGGCTGGCGGTTGCAGCAGGGTGACCAGTGAGTCGGGCGGTTGGGCGGCGGCGATGCCTACGCGAAATCCGTTGTCTCGAATCCGCTGCCAGCTCATCTCCTCATCGCCCGCCACGACTTGGTTGATATCATTCCACAGCCGTTCGCTGATGATCGGGTCGTCGATGGGGCGGCGAATGTGTCCGATTTCCAGCTCGATTGCGTTGGGCGCCGCCGTGATGGGAGGAAGTTTGCTTTTCTCCGGTCCAGCGGCATCATCCGGCGCATCATCAAACACGTGACAGCCGGTTAAGCTGCACGCAATGACTAGCAACCAAAGGGAGCTCACAGAGTGCATCCAAACATCCACTGGTGAGGCAAGTTTCGCCAAAACGGGCGAGAGGCTGGGGAAAAGGGAGCGGGAGTGTACGGCAGATAAAAAGGAGTGTCAATCGGTGATATCCGGGCCGAATTCGCATGCTGCAACGCTAGAATCCGTTGCAGGGAGGCTGTATAATGCCCGCGACCTGTTCAACTCGTGGTTATGTGAACAGGTGTGCGCTTTGCGATGCAAGCAGGCACGCAGAAACGGTGTCCGGTTTGCGGTTCCCTCACAGCAAAATCGCCGCTAAAAAAACCACAACTCGTTTGAATGCGGGGGGTTAGTAATCAGCCCCCCAGCAGCCCAAGTGGCGGAATTGGCAGACGCGCTAGGTTGAGGGCCTAGTGGGAGTTAAATCCCGTGGAGGTTCAAGTCCTCTCTTGGGCACTTAAAGTGAAAGGACTTACGTCGATTGGGCGTGAGTCCTTTTTTCGTTGAGAGTGGAGAAATGTGCCGCCAATGGCCCGCAAGCCTCACTTGTGTGTCGGTTGAGTCGTGTTGCATGATACTTTGTGAGCCTTTGTTTTTTGATCCCTAGGAGCCAATCCGTGATGAAAAAATCCGCTGCCACAGACGCGATGCAGAGCCGTTTATTTCTCCGCTGGAGTAGCCTATTGCTAGCGGTTGCGACTTGCATCACGTTCAGCATGTATGGGGAGTTGGCGTTTGCGGCAGAGGACGCTGCTGTTCAGCATTCTTTTCTTGGTGTTGGGCTTGCCAATAAGGCGGTCATTGTTGGCGAAGATGGGGCAGTGGAATGGAAATTTGATATGCCGGCTAGTGATGGCTGGGTGCTTCCCAATGGCAACGTGTTGTTGGCGCTGTATGGGACGAAAGAGTTTCCCAGCGGTGGCATTGTGGAAGTTGATCGCGAAACGAAAAAGATCGTTTTTCAATACAAAGCTCAGCAAAAAGAGACCAGCACCGTGCAACCGTTGCCTGATGGCAAGTATCTGCTTGCCGAGTTGGGTCCCAAGCCGCGTGCTCTGGTAATCAACCGCCAAGGAGAAGTCGTTAAGTCGACGCCGCTGCAGTGCCAGACAGACAATGCTCACATGCAAACGCGGATGCTACGGGTGTTGCCGAATGGAAATTACCTGGCGCCGCACTTATTCGATTTCGCCGTCAAGGAATACACCCCTGATACGGGCAAAGTTGTCCGCTCGTTTGCGACGGATGACCGTGGCCGCGAAAAACGTGACTGGCCCTTCACCGCCATCCGTCTGAAAGATGGCAATACGCTGATCGCTTGTACGAACGGCAATCGGATTATCGAAGTCGATGCCGATGGCAAGATCGTTTGGAGCGTGACGAATGACGACCTTGGCGAAGATCTCTTCGATGATGCCTGCGGCGCGCAGCGCTTGCCGAACGGCAACACGGTGATCTCCAGCTATCACGCGAAAGGCGACGCGGTCAAACTGTTTGAAATCACGCGCGATAAGAAAGTCGTTTGGCGTTATTCGGGAATGAATGCCGGGTTTCACCATTTCCAAATCCTCACGACCAATGGGAAGCCGGTCGAGGAAAACACTTGGAAATAGCGATTCGCGACTAGACCAATTCCGACATGGGCAGAGCTTCACCTTCGACCAGGTATTGCGGGCGGCCGTTGAGGTCGGTGATTGTGGTTTGACCGGTATCGATGCCGAGATGCCGGAATAACGTGGCGTAAACTTCGCCAAACGTCACCGGCCGGGCGACCGCTTCTCCGGCGATGCGGTCGGTTGCGCCGATCACCTGTCCGTGTTGCATCGCGCCACCGGCCATCAACGCACAGTTCACTTTTGGCCAATGATCGCGGCCGACTCGGGCGCTGATTCTCGGCGTCCGGCCGAATTCGCCCCAGACGACGACTGCGCAATCCTCGGCCAGTCCTCGTTGATGGAGATCTTCCACCAGCGCGCTGACGCATTGATCGAAGATCGGAAAATCCTCTTCTTCGCGCAGAAAGATTGAGTTATCGGCCCGCCCTTCGGTATTCCGACCGCCGTGCCAGTCCCACTTGCTGTAATTCAGCGTGACGACGCGGACACCGGCTTCGATTAAACGGCGGGCGAGCAACAGGCTTTGCGGTACGCGTGGGGCGCCGTTGCTGTCGATCATGATCGTCGGGTCACCGGTCCCGTAACGCTCGACTGTGCGTGGATCTTCCTGTGAGAGATCCAATGCCTCGGCCAGCTTCGATGATGTGAGCAGCCCCATCGCTTGTTCGGTAAAGGCGTCTAGACCCTCCATTGTCGAGGTCTGATCGATCTCCCGTCGGATGAGGTCTAACCCGTTGAGGAGCGATTTCCGGTCGGCCAAGCGGTCGAGCGTGACTCCGTTGAGGACCATATCGTGTCGCGTCTCACCCATCGGCCGGAACGGCGAGTGTGCTGCTCCCAGAAACCCCGGACCGGGTTCGTTGTAAGGACCGTGCGTGCAGGTGTAGCAAAGGCTGACAAAGGGCGGAGATTCGGGACGCGCCGGCCCTTGTACTTTCGAGACCATCGTCCCAAATTGCGGCCAACCGCCCGACGGCTTTTGATTTTTGGGGTGATGGCCGTTGAAAACCTGGATCGCATCGTGACCGGCCTGATTGCCCACCAGCGAGCGAATCACCGTCAACTTGTCCGCCATTGTAGCGAGTCGGGGAAACGCTTCGCAGATTTCAAAGCCGGGGACATTCGTCGCGATTGGCCGCCACGGCCCGGCGATTTCCTTAGGGGCTTCCGGCTTGAGATCGAACATATCCTGGTGCGGCGGTCCGCCGACCAAGTAGATCATGATGACCGATTTTAGCGACTTGCTGCCCGAAAGCGATTCCGCACGCAGCAGGTCCGGCAGTGACCACGCGCTGGCGGTTCCCATCGCAGCGAGGCTCCCAATCCGCAGAACATCACGTCGCGAAACGCCGTCGCAAAAATCTCCAGTGGAATGGGCACGTCCGGCAATCGTCAACATACTCAGACTCCAGCAGACAGGGATGTTCCACGAACCGCAGCATTGTTCTGGCCATCCTATTTATATCAACAAATCTACATGGATACCATTCTGGTTCTGGCTGACAATCCCCTGAGAGGTTGAGCCCAAAAAGCTGAATCCGCCGTCAACGGTTTTCACTGAGCAGCTTTACGTGCGGATGCGCGTTAAGTAGAATCGCGATCGACAGCTCATTGCCGGTTGCGCGCACAAGATGAATGTCATTTGACAGACTAATCTGCACCCGTAGTTCAATTGGATAGAACATCGGTCTTCGGAACCGAGGGTTGGGGGTTCGAATCCCTCCGGGTGTACTCCGACCACAAGCGAAACGCTGGGGAATCATCATTTCCCGGCGTTTTTTCATGCGCGGCTTCACTTGCCTGCGAAGCCTTACTACATCTTGCGGTCATGTTCAGCACACTGGGGAACACACCGGCGCGACTGGCTTGTTCGAAATGACTTTCCCGGACTTTCAGGTAATGCTTCCGGGCGGTTTTTTCTGAGTTGCCGAGCCACTTGCAGGCGACATGCAAAGCGAACTCAGCTTCCAGTTCCGTCTGCCGACTGGAACGGCAATTCTGGTAGAACCGCGGAATCTCATCAGTGATTCCGGCACGGGTGAGAATTCGCAGCGTCTCGGTTCGGAGGTTGCTTTCTCCATCAACGTCTCGGAAGACTCGATCTTCCTTCTCTGGTGCCAGTTCCTGGGCTTCCAGAAGGTAAGGCAGCAGTTCTGTGAAGATCGGCACGACCCGCTTATCCTTGCCGCAGTGTTCCGTCTTCGGGCTGTGTACGATGAATCGATCCTGATCCCAAACGAAATGACTCCAGCGAAGCCCGGCCAGCTCAGACGGTCATCTGAGGCCACCGTAGCGAGCCAATGCGATGATGAGTCGATACTTTGGATTGGCGGCATCCAGGATCTTCACTGTCATCTCCGGGGTGATTTCGAAGTCTCTGTCCTCATCCACCTGCTCAGGGACAGAGATGCCGGCCAGCGGGTTGATCTGCATCAACTCATTAGCAACCGCAAAAGCGAAGACCTGCCGGGATGTTTTCAAGATCTTGTGAATGTAGTTCTGTGCCAGTGATTCCCCGTTCTTCTTTTTCTCTCGCCTGAGCGACTTCAGAAATCGTTCTCCGTCACCGGCGGTCAACTCGGTGATGTCTTCGCATTCGGCAAAGTGATCCCGTAGGAATGCCGTCTGGTTTCGGTACCGGCTGACGGTGCGTGGCTTCACATCGAGTTCTGCAAGGTATCTCTGCACCAACGACACAACGGAAACGGTGCCAACCTCCTCGGAATCCGGTGCCGGCTCGATCAGGCTGAGTTCTTCCAATCGCTTGCGGACATTCGGTTTTGTTGACGCCACCCACTTTGCGGTTGCTGGTTCAATACCAGTGCCGCTCAGTGCTGCAGCTTCGATTTTACCGATGTATTGGCAATAAGATTCGGCATCCTTTTTTGATGGTTTGCCGATCCCGATTGCACGGCGCGAACCATCACCTAGGACGACTTGAACGGCTTTCGAGCCTGTCGATTTTGTGCGAATTGTTGCCATTTACTCAAGCCTTCCGTTTCTTTTTCAGGACCGCCTCATACCCCAGGTGGCTCAGTAGAGTGTCGACGGCAACAGGCCCCAGGCCTTTCGTTCCCGCCATAAATTGCGCCAATTGACTTTCGCTGATGCCTGTCGCCTTACTCATCGAATACCGGGATTCCTCCGCGTTCGCGATGATATCCCGTAACTGGTTCAGCAGATCTTCACTCATGAGTACACTTTCCTTTTGGTACAGCATCGAGATTGCGTTACCAGAAGTAAAGTACTTTATTGTCGAATTCCATCAGAACAGGCAATCCGGATTGCCCGAACATGGGACAAAAAGGACAATAATCGATTCGAGAACCTTCAGATCGGTTTTTTGTCCTTTTTGTCCGTGCTTCACGTCCTTAAGACGGCCGGATTCACGTCGTATCTGTCTGATGGCCTGCCCTTTCGTTGCTCGGTGTGCTGAGCAATCAAATAACCATGGTCAACCATCAGGTCGATGGCGGTTTGTGCTTCCTCAACATCAATCGTTCTGTCGATTCGCATCACATCACGGCGCGACAACTCCGACAGATTTTCCGCTGTGATCTTACGGACTACTTTCCGAGCGGTTTTCATTGCCGGATTCGCGCCCATCGCCTGAAAAACTGCCCTGGTGTGCGATTCGATGACGTGGCCAATGCGAATGGCTTGTTCCATAGACTGATCGCTGATCACAGATTGATCGTGACCGTCTTCCATCAGATGCAGGTTTGCAGCCATACGGGCAACCTGAGCGGCATACTTACTTCCCCATCCCGCAATTGTGCTCAGCGGCTCACAGTCCGCCATGCGACGTTCAACTCGAATCTGTTCTGCTTTCCACAGCGCGTGAGCGTCCTGGTTCAGCGTCAGCACCATCGGTTCAGGGTGTCCGAATCCGTCCAGGCGGACCCCTGTTTTCAGTAATCCCGACAGACGATCTGCATAACATTGTTCAATCAATGGATCGACACTGCCGGAAACACAATCCCGGCTTCCCACTGGTGACGGTGGATACCAAAACAGAAACCGATCCAGCATTCCCCGGCCTAGCATAACTCGATGACTGCCAGCAGTCTGAATGGCCTCCGGCTGCGCCATGATTGTGAGCGTCAACAACGGCGAATTCAGGAAAATGGGTTCAGGTCGGCCGCGACGGTTTTCGGTATGTCGATCACCATCATGGCCTTTGAGCCACATTCCCAGGTTCGGCCCCTTGCTGTAGCGCCCTAAAATCAAATCAAACACCTCCGGTTCAGCAGACGCGATTCCTAGGCGTTCGTGATTCTGACTGAGCAATGTACAGACGCTCTCGGGCGTTACGTCGTCGGAAACCAACTGCGGTTTATGAAAGACCTCAGGAGCATCGCTCAGTAATTGGTCCAGTTCCCGACGCATGTCTGTTGATTTTTCCCCGTCGGCCTTGCCGATGCGCGTCTTCAGGTCCGTGCATTGCCGTTCCCAAATCTCACGGTCCGATGAAGTCCGCAGAAATTCGGACTCTGCAGCCTGGCGAACCTGTGTTTCATATTGATTAACTGGCTCGAACATTCGCCGGAAGATCGCAGACTTGCGATTCCCCGGCGGCATCACGCAGCAGAGGTAAAGATTCAGCGGTTGCCGAAAATCCTCTTCAATCAGCACGTCCCACTTTCGCATCGTCGCGGTGGCGATTGCTCCGAGAGCAACCATCAACGCCATTTCCGGCGGTGTTTCGGTGGCCTCACTGGCCTGTTGAACCATTTCCCGGATGGAATCTGGAAGACCGTCAACGTCGATGCTCATCAAGTCCGGAGTGTCAAAGGGAATCAGTTCCGGCCAGCAATGGGAGTCTGACGCCGCGAGTGATCCAGCGTTGCCCTGCGGAATATCCAGCGGTTTCGCGATTCGTTCAAGCTGGTCACGAAACCATTCTGGCGGTTGCCCGTCAAAGTGTTCTGACCAGTCGGCCGCATCGCTTTTGTCGGGAATCTCCGGCCACGTAACTGACAGGTCGGCAAGCAGGACTTCTGCCGTTGTAGCCTGTTGCTGAATGCAGATCGCGACTTTTTTCGCGTACTGTTTGCCAGGCTGGTCGTTGTCCGGAACGATAACAACGCATTTGCCGCCCAGCGGTGACCAGTCCGTTTTGCCGGGTGCTTTGCTTCCACCGACGGACGCAGTTGCGACCAGTCCGAAGGAACAAACCGCATCGGCGGCTTTCTCGCCCTCGCAGACGTAGACTGTTTCCGCTTTTTCCGCTTCGATGATGGCCGGCAGACGATACAGCGGCCGCGGTTCTGGCATCGCTTTCGATATCCAGCCGGATTCCAAAACTGTGAGCGGCCGGATTTCCTTTTCTCCGTCCGATCGATCCCACCGAAGCACGACACCGGCGGGCGATCCGTCGGCGTGATCGTACTGCCAGACGTTGTCCGGTTTATCCGCGATCGTGACACCTTCAGGAATTCGGCTCCTGATGTTCTTCAGCGTCCGCTGAATCGCTCCCGGATACGCTGTTCCGTTTGCCGGCTTCGGTTTCGGTTGCTCTCGCGGTGTGCTCCGAGCATCGCAGTGAAGAAACTCCCCGACTTTCTCAACAGTCGTCTTGAAGTCCCAGCCGTTCAGCTCCTGCAGCACGTGGAAGCCATCGCCACCGATACCGCACTTCTGGTTGCAGTGCACCCGGCCATTGTCCTGAAACGTATTCCGGTCACTGTTGAACCGGTCGGTTCCAGCACAACGCGGGCACGGGTGTCCTTGTCCATCGAGTGACGTTTTCGGAATGCTGGCAAGTGAGGAGAGAATACTCAGCCAGTTTCCTCGGGCGGCGTTTTTGACGGTGGACGAATCGTATAGTCTTTGCATAATAGGGGTGTCCGTTCCTGCGGATGATTGAAGAAAAGAGAGACCCGGGAAGTGGGTGCTTCCCGGGTTTCTAATGCGCGGCGTTACTCAGGCGTTGACGGTTGAGGCTCCGGCAACTTGCCGCGCTCGATGGCGTGTTGGACGGTCGGCTCAGCCAGATACAGCTTCTGAGCGATCTCAGCGACCGAGTCGCCGTCCTGATGCAGCCTGCGGATATCGTCGACGATGGCTTGGCGTTCTTCAGGCGTCATCTACCACCTCGCTTTCGGCGGAGTTCGCCTGCTCACGAATCCACTCGTCGAGTGAAGCTAGGCTAAAGCGAATCAGATTCCCAATACGAATGAACGGAATCTTGCCCGCGGCCCTCTGGTTGTCGAGGTGCCTGACGGAGCAGCCGAGCTTCTTTGCTGCCTGTCTTGAATCAATCAGCGTTTCGCCGATCGGAGCTGATGCAGTCGCTTTCATGTTTTCGCCTCCCGTTGGTTCGACGTGTCGTCTCTCGCAGACTCATACAGCGGTCTGCGTTACGGGAGTGATTAGAGCAGCGTTTTTCGAATAGTCGATGCGTTTATGCTGCGACGTGCGCAGACGTGCGCGGCGCACGCGACATGCGACTGCGTATAATAGATCAGATCGAATTCGCGATTTTCTTGGCGTGCGCGAAACCACCCCTTACGAGCCGTCCTTCGCTCGCTTCAGAGCTTCCAGATATGCCTTCCTGCACGCTCGGGCGTCTGGAAGCGTCGGATACAACACTTTCCCCATGCTGTCTGTCTTTCCGCCGAACTTTTTCTTCCATTCGCTACGTACTGACTCCATTGCACCTCTTGTACATTCTTCGCGCAAATCCTTTGCCCAACAGAACTCATAGAATTTGCCATGTTTTATCGCACCGGAGAAATCTGGAAGATCGTCCGAGGGGGCGAAGTGACTACCCGCGGCCCACTCCCGGTCAATCCATGTGCGGAGTACCTGGAGTTGTCGCCCGGGCAGGAGGTTGTGAAGGGGCTGTCTTTCTACCAAGCGGCGCAACGTGTCTCGCAGTTCCTCCGGAGAACGCTTGTGTAAGTCGTCGATCCCTTCGAGGTAATTATCGGGTGCGCCTATTTCCTCCAACTCGTCGTTCAAACCGTTTTCTACCCATAAGATTGCCCTGCGTAGCAGTTCAAAAGCTGTCTCATGCGCAGTTGCACCGAATTTGAAATCAGGCCGCGCTCCTTCACCCACTGTTGCCAACGCAAACGCATCGAACACTGGCGAATGCCGGACCGATACGTCGGTGGCGGTTTCAAAACCGGGTTGAAGAACCTCCATCGCCCTCCTGAACGTGTCGCGTGCCGTGTTGATCACCGCTAGGTGTGAAGCGGCCCGTTTCACGTCGTAACCGACCTCTTGAGTACGTTCCGCGCAGCAAACCATATCCCAGGTCACATTGAGACAATCCAACGCCGCTGCGCGTACCGTATTCCAGTCGATCTTTTCCTGAGAATCCGCCATATGAAGTCACCAGTCTTTCATGTCGGGCCGGACAGTGTAGATGTCGCCAAAGACAGGTGATGAAGGCGACCACCTGCCTAGTCCGCATTGAAGACCGGGGCGCTTGCAAGTCGCCCGAGGCCATCCCGATTCTATCAGACCAGTTTACCGCGTACGGGCCAGACCAAGTAAGGCAACGGTCAATCGTCAGCCCGTGTGGTTCTAGCTCACTTCAATGTCAAAATCCGGCCAAAGGGTCAGTTGTCCAGAGCACAGCCGCCGTCTCCTGTTTCTCGGGGTCATCCTGGTGGGTTCACTCCTTGACGCCGCAGTAGACACGCGTGAGACAGTCGCACGCTATAGCTAGAGTCCACACGACCAGCTGGCGTGATTGCGTAGGCAGGCACCGAGGGGGCTCTAGTCGCCATCCTCAGCCCCAGCTCTACCGACACGCTGGCCGTTTTTGTACCGCGGCGAATGAGTAGCTTTGAAGTTAATGACATGAACCCAACTTGCAGTTCGTGAAATGGTATTTGTGCGATGACCTCGCGGCGGTAGTGGGCACTGACCCCGGTTCATGACTTCGAATGCCTTCCATCGCGATGCTAATTTTCTCATCGGGGTGAATAGCGGCGGCGCACGACTTGCCGCCTGTTGCTAATCAACTTGGCGACGTGTTCCAAGTGTGCGGTCTTTCGGTCGGTGGCTTTTCCACCCGGCACGAGCGGGTTTCCTTTCAGGAAGGGTTCCGGCTCCATTCGGACCACGCCCGGCCACAACCTTCGTTCCGCTACGCCTCACGACGACCGTGTCGCCTACACTCAACCCGCACTAATCAGCAAGCCCCGCTTGTCAGAACTTCTGCAGATAGGAGGGTTCTAATCGCTTCTTGGTCAACTTTGTTCGTCACGGCTCACTTTGAATCTTACCGGATGTTCATCACGCTCAAAATCGCTAAACCTTAGATTTAGTCTTCGAGTACCGGGTATGTCACTACAGGCAGATCTGTTTTTCGGCAATGCTGGCGGTGCCAAGACCGACATATTGGTAAAAACCCATATTATCGGCATATTCGGATAATTTATAATTGCTTACTCCTATCGCGCATCCCCATACTAGATTTATCGGGCCTATACATTGGAAATAGATTTGTAAAACTTTGCGAGAGGGTTCGGTCATGAAGCAGAAGACCAGGTTAAGAATTTTCAGTTGTTTTGCAGTTCCAATACTGCTTTTTGCCCTTGATACGACAACGCAAGCCGGTCCAATTTTGGGTTTCGGGCGCTTATCCGCGAATAGCGTGGGCGACTCGCTGATTGGTGAGACTCAGCTCACTGTCGAATTAAGCGATGTCGGGAGCAGTCAGGTCGCGTTCATTTTTAGGAATGCCGGCCCCGACGCTTCGTCAATTGCGGATGTTTATTTCGATGACGACGGCAACTTGGCAAGTATTGCATCGCTGATCGATGCTGACGACGGTGTTGGTGGAGACCTCGGAGTTGACTTCAGCCCAGGCGCCAATCCCCCAAATATCCCCGCCCGTAATAACATCTCACCCAGCTTTGATGTGACGGTGGGATTGTTGGCCGATTCTGATGCACCGGCTCAGCCCAATGGTGTGAATCCGGGCGAACAATTGACCGTCATCATGAATCTGATGAGCGGCGTGACCTTCGCCGATACAGTCGCGGCGATCGACCTCGCTGGTGCCGCTGGTGGACTTCGCATTGGCATCCATGTACAGGGCTTTGCCAGTGGGGGCAGCGAAACTTTTGTTAACATTCCCCCTGATTTGCCACCACCGCCGCCGGCTCCCGGTGTGGTCCCCGAACCGTCCAGTATGCTGCTGATGGCCATGGGCATGTTCGGTTTGGCCGGCTATGGCTGGCGGAAACGTAAATTGCAAGCAACGTAATCAGTAACGACTTCAAGCTGCTCGGGATCTCGTAAAATCATCAGGCCGCCCTCACATAAGAGGGCGGCTTTTTTTACGCAACGTGGTCCCGTCTCGCTAAGGGAATTGTTCGCCGTAAAAACAGAACGTTGTTCAAGAACACGGCATTCGTTGGACGTCGTCCACGCATGGGATAGGCTTATTTGGGCGCGATTCCAAATTGAAAAAGCGCACAAACCGCTCACCAGCAACGAAATCGCCGACAATTAGGCAATGCTTGCGCTTCATATCTTCTCTTTCGACGAACACTTTCGTCAAGAAATATGAATATTTATTTGACCTTTTGCGCCCCTGACCTAGGTTTGATTTGCGGTTCCGAATAGGCACCGTGCCGAATCCCCCCCCGGCTATTACGAAAAGTAAGACATTTCGTAATAACCGGTCTATCAACCCGGTTTGATGGACTCCTGACTTGCGCGGTCCGGAACTTCCAACATCTGTAGTTCGTTGTTCGGATATCGAAACCGTCTTGTCAAAGGGAGAGAATCATGTTGATTCGCACGTTGTCTGAGAGATGTCGTGGTATGCTGCGACATCGCACCGCCGCTGCCTTGGTAGCCGTCGCATTTCTGGTTGCCGGAACATCCGTCTATTCGTATGACGGTACGCCCAATGTCCTGCGGGTCGAAGAAGATTGGGAGCTCGTTCTCGATGAGCCTTCCAACTCCATATCCGCACCGCAATTGATGACCGTGATGAGCCCCAAGGAAGACCTTGACGATCTGTACGGCATGGTCACTTGGAATTATCGTGAAATCCCCAGCTTCTATTCCGGCGGACTGCAATTGCAATCGTGGTCGGATGATTTGTTTTTGTATTCCAAGAACTTTCGAGAAGGTGAATTCAGCACCAAGGGCGAGACGATCACTTGGACACAATCCTTGAAGGTCAATAACAACATCTTGACCCTGCGGATCAAAGACGGCCAATCTGATACATGGGGATCGTTCGGCGGAACCCAGATGCAATTGAGCGAGTTGATTTTGGTCAACAACCTCAACAAATATTCGCCCGAAACATCGGTGGAAAATTCAGCCGTCACCTACGGTGCCTATCGTGTTGTCAAACTGCGAATCAAAGAGGTCCGGTATTACGACGCGGACAACAATCTGATTTCTACCGACAACGCATCGCGTCTTGTGCACCAACGTCCGAGCAACTAATTCACCGACCCCCGCTTGCGGATGCGTCCGCGGGTTCTCGGGGCGGCCTGTTTCAGTCAATTGATTTAGGGTAGGCACCATGAAAATTCAACACCATCTGCGACAGGCCGCGGAACAGGCCCGAAACCGTAAAGGAAATATTCTGGTTCTGGCAGCGTTTTTTCTGATTGCCATGATGGGCTTCACCGCATTTGTGGTCGATGTGGGATACATCACATTGACCAAATCTCAATTACAAAATGCCGCCGACTCCGGCGCGCTCGGTGCATCGCTGGAGCTACCCGACGGAATTGGAGGGGGTGCCTTAAAGACTCCTTCGGAAGTCGATACCGCCTCGCGTGATGTGGCCGTCGACATGGCCGGTTCGCATGCCGGCGGCGGATTGACGGAGATCAGCGCCGACCAACAACAGGACGTACGCGTCGGGCATGTCGAATGGGATGCGGAATCCGGTTCGTGGGTCAAGACCTGGGGAACCGCCCCTTACAATCTGGTCGAAGTCGCCCTGCACCGCGACGGCAATAACGCCGACGGCCCGTTGGACTTGTTCTTCGCCCCGGTGATCGGGCACAACAACGCCAACGTTGACGTCGTGGCCGCGGCTGCCATGATGAACGGTAATGGGTTTCGCGTGGAACCAGGTAGCACGGAAACTACCGGGTTGCTGCCGATCGCCGTCGATTGGGACACCTGGGTGGCCTTCATCAACGCGACTTCACCCGGTGGACTGTTCACAGACAACTACAATTTCCATGAAGGTTCCGGGACCGTTTCTTCCGGGTCTGACGGAATTCTGGAATTGAACATGTACCCCAACGGTACGGTCGATTTACCACCGGGCAACCGAGGAACGGTCGACTTGGGTAGCCCCAACAACAGCACCAACGACCTCAAACGGCAGATCTTGTATGGACTGAACGACTACGATTTCTCGTTCTTTCCCAACAATGAAATCAAGGCAAGCTGGGCCGAGCCGTTGATCGTGAATGCCGATACCGGCCTGAGTGCGGGGATCAAAGCGCAATTGACGGCGATAATCGGACAGCCACGGGCCATTCCAATCTTCTCTGAAGTTGGCGGCGGCAATGGCAACAACACCATGTACACGGTCGTCAAGTTCGTCGGCATTCGGATTGTTGCCGTGCAACTGACAGGCAGCCCCAGCAAAAAACATGTCACGATCCAGCAGGCACCCTACACGGGACCGCACATCACGCGGAGTTACCAGACATTTCAAACTGATGAGATTATGGCGCCGCCGTTTCTGATCGAGTAACCCTGTTTCCCCAATCCACTTGGTACGTTTGTCGCTTTCAATGAAGCTCCCACCGAGATTCAACGCGACATTTGGAGGAGTGCAAGAATGAAGATGTTTCGGATCCAACGCGAATCGTCAGAACGACGCGGCGTTGCCGCTGTTGAAATGGCTTTCGTATTCCCCGTTTTTATGCTGCTGGTCTTGGGCGTCATCGAGTTCGGCCGCTACATGATGGTCGGACAACTCATAACCAATGCAGCGCGCGAAGGCTCGAGATTGGCCATCCGTGGCACATTCACTGAAGAGGAAGTGAAGCAAGACATCCTAGGTTTCATCACCGACGCCGTCGGCGTCGAAGCGGGACAGGTCGATATTGACGTCTCGACCGAAAGCGGCGACACGATCCAATCCGCCGAGTCGAAAGATCCGATCACTGTCAGTGTAGCAATTCGCTTTAAAGACGTGACCTATCTCCCGTTTCTAGGAGATGGGGGTAGCGGTGACGATGACCCCTTCTCAGGACTCCGCGCCCAACATGACGCTGACGATTGGATTACCGGCGTGAGCGTGATGCGCAAGGAATAGCGAGCCGCTTAACCCATCTTGAGGGTATCGGCGGGAACGCTACTCGGTAACTGTAGGGGCTGAAAGATTCAACCTACGTCTTCCCCAATCCTCTGGCAGCGAACTGACAGCAACAGGTTACGTGACACGAACTGCTAAAACTTCCAACCGACGGCGTGAAAACGTCGGCGGTTTTTTCGTGCGCCTATGTCTGCCGATTCGCGGACCGTGCTTATGCGCTGTCAGTTCTTGTCACCGGTGATTTGGCGCGGTCGTGAACTTTTGCAATACCGTTTCTGGATATTTTTTAAATACCCACAACTCGATTGAATTAATGCAGTTGTGATTCTTGCGGTGGTCATAATCACGACATTTATCCGCTCCCTCGACGCCAGTATGACCGATGCGCGACGCGCGGAAACGTTCTTAATATTAGGGAGGAATGTATTCGCCTCGTCGTGAAATCGGTCTCGACATTCTCCACTGGAGATGTACGAGAAAGGTTATCTTCAACTTTGGATTTCTTTCTACCCACTCCAGGAGAGTTGCAATGACACCGAAGAGAATTGGATTTGGCTTAGTCGCACTGTCAGCGGCTTTCGTCCTGGCATGCATCATCACAGAGGCGCAGGGTAAAGATCCGTCCAAGGTTGTCACAAAACCTTTCAAAGTCGACGGCGAGGGGGACTCCGTAACTGGCTTGGTTTTCCCGCCTTTGTTTTCGTGTCATGACGCGACCGGTACGGCCACACACCTGGGCGCTTATACCACCAAGGATGGGAAATTCTCGATCGAATCATTTGATCCTGCGACTTTGATTGGCGAATTTCATGGGTCTGTAGTTTTTGTGGCCGCAAATGGCGACGAACTGAAATTTACCTACCAAGCAAGCGCAAATCCAGAACTTGATGGCACAGGGAAGTTCTACGGGGTGCCTCAAGAGGACGGTACTCTCATCGCAACCTTCATCCAGGAATTCACTCCAGTCCCTGAGGAGAGCACTGGACGGTTTGCGAAAGTCACAGGTGGCAGTTTCATCATGACTGCAACATCCGAACCTGTCCCGGCTCCGTACTTCGGGGTCCCCTTTGCTTTCACCTGGGAAGGAGAAGGGTCGCTCGAATTCGCGGCAGGTATTAAGTAACTCGTCGCCACATTTTATTTTCCGCTTCCTCGCTTGTTTTCCGGTTAACGTTACGGCTTGAAAGGGGAAGCGGGGATCTTGGATACGTTTCTCCGACAACCGGTTTTCTTTTTATGAGAAAAGGGGCTTGCGATGTCAAAAATGCTGAGGTGGGGATGCGTTGCGATCGTCTCGTCTGCCATCCTGTGGTTGACGACCTGGGATGCCAATGCAAAGTCGGTGGGTAAAGCTAGACCCTGGAAAGGAAGCGGCGTCGGCCAAGGTGTGTTAGTTAAATTCATATTCGTCGACCCTAACGACCCTGACGAACTTGGTACCAGGGTCGACGAGGACACTATCGTCGGCAATTCGACGCACATGGGACGCATCACTGTGACACCGGGGGAGCTTGACGAGGACGGGTTTCCAACCTCTGGTCACACTTTCTCATTCGACACCGGAGAGATCGAAGGTTGGGCGAATTGGCGTGCTGCGAACGGTGATAAACTGTATGTCACCTACGCGGGTTCCGCCGTTCCGAACACTGATCCCGACACCATGGGTGAGTACCCCTTTGCCGCCAATTCAGAATTCATCGCCGCCGGTGGGACGGGCCGGTTCAAAGACGCGACCGGCGAGATGACAATGCACGTGGTCTTCTCGTTTCCTGAAACGGGCGTCGAGCCGATTGACTACATCTTCGACTTCGAAGGGACATTGACCTACTAGGGATGCCTGCTTATTGTGCTGTCGCTCTGGTCGGATACAACCGGCGACGCAAACGACAACCGGCTGCATGAAAAAAATTGTCAAAGAACTTCAACCGTCGGCGTTATGCGTTGGCGGTTGTTTTGTGCGCCACGCCGCTGATGTCACCACGCCGCCCCACAGCGCCGCTAACTCGCGATTGGGACCTCGCTAATGCCCCGGTGCCTTCAGGACATCAAAAACGCGTTAGACGCGTCGCCAGATATCGTAAAACGGTTGTCTGATTCGCACGCTGCGCAAGCGAAATGCATTACTGGACGATGCACTTCGGAAGCTCATCGACCCAACCGATGCGTCTGAATCCCGATAAGGTTAAACAAACAGTTGATGCGGTTTTCGGCGCGATGGATCACGGGATCAGATGGAGGTCCCCCAACCAACGCCTCGCGCGCGTGCGGGAGGACTTTTCTTGCACGCTCTCCTTCGCCGTTTGCACGTCCCCCTGCCAGTCGGCTGCGGTGTCCCTCGCTCAACATTTACCAAGTTCTTGCGATACCGCTCCGTCCGTCTCTCGTAGCAGCTTAACTGAGTTTCCGTTTCTGGGGACGGCGCGTTCAGATGTCCTCTCGGTAGCAGGCTGTTATTGGGTTGTAGATCAGCAGTCCCGTTTGAATCGGTGCGGGCGTGCTGATGACCGCCTCTAAGTCTTCGTCGGAAACGGCCTCGCTAACTTCGGTCGCCAGCCCGATCAGAGGCAGCCCCTTTGCAGTCCTGCGGGCGTTTACCCATGTCAGCGACGAATCGAGGTCGCGCGGGTTAAACTGGCCCCGCTGTGCGTACTGCCTTGCCGTGTCTCCAGCGATGCCGCCGGCCAGTTCGCCGAACGTGTCGTAGGTAATACGCACCAGGATGGTTCGGCTTCCCTTTGGTCGGGCCATAGCGTGCTCCCAGAAATTGCGTTGCAATGCACCAGTACAATCAATTGCCTATTTTAACGTTGTTTCCGGCTTGCTGGCCAACCGGTCATCCGGAGTCACGCCAACGATACCCCCCAGGGGGCTGGATTGGATTTCGGTGATCGGCAGCCCTACTTCGAGAATCCTGCCGACACGGTCCGGAATGTCTTTGCTGGTATCTTTATCTCCATCCTTCCGAAAAGTTGAGCCTGACGATGGCGGGAGGAAAGTAGTAGCCCGCTCGGATTGGAACGGGTCATCCAATTACTCCTTTCCGGCAGGCTTCATCACCATGCTCGATAAGCCGTTGACTGGCTTCTGCCGACAAGTCCGGGCAAGCGTCAATCAGATCCCGAATCTGCTGCCAAGTGACGTTCTCTGCACACTGGGGAACACACCAGTGCTCAGGATTGCCGTTTTCCCCTTGTTTTTCGCAATCTTTCGAGTCCCTCCGGGTGTACTTTGCTAAAGTGAATTCAGTTAAGTCATTCGACTCACAAGCTCCTCAGCGGATAGCTGCGGAGCTTTTTTATTCTCCCCACACATTCCACCAAGAATGCAGAATTCTTGTCAGGGAATTTGAGCTTTTCCAGGATTTCGATAACCGCTGTCTGGGCGGATCGTTGGGCACCGTAGAACTTCTCCGTCGCGGCGAAGTCGCGATGCTGTAGGACCAGTTGCAGCGTCTCTGCAGTGATACCGGCGTTGATGAGACGTTGAGCACAGCCACGACGAATGTTGTGGGGACTGGCGAATTTCGCCCGTCACACCTGTCAATGATTTTGCATCAATTCTGCGACAGAGCGGGTGAGACCTCTTCGGTCTTTGCCGGGAGCTGATGAATAAATCGCATCTTCTCAACAACCGAATCGTTGAAAATCTGCGGGACTAAGTCGAGGAGGCCCATATCCCGATTTAGTTCGTTGGCAATGATGCCCACGCGACTATAGGCTGCGAGCATGGAATCGAAGTTCTCGTAACTGGTGGTCACGAGGCCGAAATGTTCTGTCGTTAACAGAATGGTCGCCATATCCAAATACGCCTGGAACGTTTCAGCAAAATCTTCCCAAGGATGCATTGAAGCGTATCCCGAGACATAGGTCTGTTGCCAGTTTTGGGCAGGGCCCTGCTCATAGTACCGCTTCTGGGAATCGGCATACGCTGGATTTCGCTCGTCTCCGAAGAGACGGCGACAGTCCTCCACTCGAAACTCTTTGACGAGCAAACCCCAATAATAGTGTCCAAGCTCGTGTCGGAAATGACCGACTAAAGTTCGTTTGGGTTCTTGAAACTCCACGCGCGTTTTTTCACGTTCTACGCTGTCCGCTTCGCGCAGATTGATCGTAATGCAACCGTCAGCGTGTCCTGTGGAGACTTTGCCGTTTTCATCGGATTTGAATTCAAACGTCAAATTCGGTTGGAGTTCGCCATTTCCGGAGACGGGAAATCCCAATCGCTCGACGACCCATAACACTCGATGTTTTGCAGCTTCTAATTTTCTCCAAAGAGTCACATTTTCATTGAGCATTAAATCAGGGACGACCGAATTCAATCGACAGTAACTGCACAGCTCATTGACATCATTCGCATCGAGCGCACGATTGCAGGCGTCGTACTGCAAGTCGTTCGAGCAACGACGCAGCTTCGCCCCGCAAGCGGTGTTCCCGCATTGAAGCGCCCCAGAGGGCGTCTCTTCAACAGGCGTCAGGTTTGCGCAGTGCGGGCACGATATTGTGTCTCGATTACAATTGACACAGAAATTGCTGTCGAAGAATAAAGTGTTTCCGCACTGGCAGTTAAAAGTTTGCATGCAATTTTTCTAAAAATGGAAGGATCCTAATGACGGCGGTTGCCGGTTGTGGTGCAGTCGAATTTTATTAGACAGAATGGTTCTGGTCATAAATCAATTCGTGGTCGATTACATCGCGAACAAAGTCATGTTCCAACGATGCATCTGAAGCATTGGAATGCAGCACAGAAATATCGCCTGTCGTTTCGAACACCACTGCCAATACCTTATCGTACTTCAGCGCATTCGCTTCGCGGAGCTTTCCATAAACGTCCGACTTGGTCACGTTTGCGCGCTTCATGTTTTCGTCAAGCATTTGGTTGCCAGCCATCAACAACAGCGGCTGGTTATCGACAAGCTGGCTGAAGCTTTGGGAATTGCGTCTCAAAAAAGCCAGCAGCCATTGGCCCACGAACAAGACTGCCAAGGCAGTTAATCCAACAACCAGCGTCGGGGTCGAGCTTGACATCGTGGATGCAAAAATTGCCCCCACCGCCACGGTCATTGCAAAATCTGCGGCGGACATTTTTGAAAAACTTCTTAAGCCGGCCAGCCTCGTGTAGATCAAGATTGCAGCATAGGTGACGACACCTGAGAGCAATACCATTCCCAACTCCGACCAGTCGGAGTAAATCCGTTCTTTAAACATGAAAATGCAAACTCCTTAAGGGGAGTGGTTGGTTTTCCGAGTTCGCGGTCTGATGCGGTTCGCCGCCATGAACAATATTCTTGATGTTCACTTGTATTTTTGCCATGTGTCCTTTTTCCCTGATAAGTACTGTCCTGCAACGCTGATGAGGAGGAATGTAAGAACGGACACACTCTCCAACCGAAGTCCGCTGCTATGTGGGCGAGATAGATGCGATGCCTGGACAATCGCAAAAACTATGCCACTCCACAGACCCAGAAAGCAATGATATCGGAGGCGGTATTCCGATGAGTTATCTGGAGTACGAAAATTAGTGGAATCGCTTTTGGCGTGAGCATCGACGAGCGCTCTTAGATCAGCGAACTCCTATTACATATCGCAATCACTCACTCGGCCTGAACGTTGTTCATGGCGAGATATTTGGTCAGGGACATTGCCACCCATTCTTCCAGCGGCTGGTCGGACTCCGCTTGCAATCGGTCATTGCTAACAAAGCAACAGAACAGGCTGGTCGTTTAGAACTGGCTTCAGGAGGCGAGACTGGTGTCGGATTGATCCAGTTCTTCCTCTTCCTGCCGTTCAATCTGCATCTGCTTACCGATTGCTTTATGGTGCTCCCAATTTCCGGTGGCGCCGGAACGACGTTCGTCGAGATTGGCAATGACTTCCTGGCGTCCGTAGAGGAGCAGCGTGTCGTTCACATCGAGGATGGTCTTGCCGCGAGGTGCTCCGAAATAGTTGCCGTTTGCTTTTTCAACGCCTAGGACGAGCACTCCTTCATCGGCCAGATTGAGGTCGCTCAATGCTTGATTGGCGAGCCAGTCATCTGCTTGGACACTCAACTCAAGGACCACGTAGTCTCCCGTGAGATGCAATAATCCAGCATAGTCACGCACTTCGAGTGCGGTCCAACGCTTCAAGGCCCAGCGAATGAAATTGGAAAGTTTATGATCAATCCACCGACTGTGGGCGAACATCCACAGAACGGAGAGACTTGCTAACAGGCAGGTGATGCGAAACCAGATGTTCCCAGTAATACCAGTTGCGGTCCGCGTTCCCATGAAGGAAAGGATCAACGACGACATCGCTGTGACAATCCCCGCATTGCCCAGCAGCATCAGCAACATGATGATTCGCCGCCTTACGGGATGGCGGACCACTTTTTCTGATTCGGTGGTGCTAAACCCAGTTCCAGAAAACGCCGAACGTGCTTGAAACCGCGCGAGTTCGTTGGAGAGGCCCGTCAACGTAAGTGCTACGGACGCAATACGCACGACGACCATGGAAACAAGCACGACGACGATCAAGGAAATGAGAGGAATCATAAAGTTCGATTTGGGTTGGTATTAGAAAAGGGGCGACAGAGTAAGAAATTTTTGTGTGACGAGATCATTCCGTTGTCTCGTCTTCTGATTTCTCGATTTCGATGTCAGCTCCCGGTACATCAATGTCAATAATTGATTCTGTGTCCATGTTATCTTCCGCTGCCGACGCTGTGACGGGGTCGGGTTCAGTGGTCGACTGGTCGCATCCCGTCGCACAGAAAGACGACAGTCCGAATAACGTCAGGCACAAAGCGTTCATCCAGTTACGCATAATTCTCTCCTTGTAACTATGAGTTTAAAATCCATTGGCTCTGAGCGACATACCGTGAGGCAGATCACTCCGCCTGCTCATGTGTCAAAAAACTGGTTTCAAATCCTCATTGCGTGGGCGATGACACCGAATGCCCGGGGTCGGGGGGACGCAGTCGAGGGCTTTGAAACCAGTTAATTCTGCAGACCTAATTATTTCGTCTCTGCCAATTCTTTAGCTAACGCCTGTTTCGCCGTTTCAACTTCGGCTTGCTTGCTTTTCCATTTCAAAGCGTCGACCGATTTCATTTCATCGATCTCATCCTGCAGGCGTTCTTGGTGATCCTGCAATTCTTCGATTTGCGCCTCTATGGCGTCTTCAGCTGCGCCCTCCAGGTTCTCGGATTTCTTTTCCAAGGCTTCGATTCGCGTTTCCGCTTCATGGATTTGGGCCTGGGCCTGCTTCAGATAGGCATCACGCGATTGCTGAGCCTTAAGCTTGGCTTCGATCCGATTGGCTTCTTGTTCCGCTTCGCGAGTTTCTTGCTCTTCTTCGGCAATGTCTTCGTTGGCTTCTTTACGGGCCTCTTGGGTCTCACGCTGTTCTTCGTTCAATTCGTCGAAATTCGGCCGCATCACCTTTTGGCGTTCTGCTTCCGTTTCGTTCCGCTCCTCGTTGATTTCATCTTGTGCGTCTTGGCGAGCGACCCGCGTTTCTTCCCGCTCTTCGATCACGTCTTGGCGAGCATCCGAGAGGTCTTCGCGTGTGACATCTTGATTGCAACCAGCTCCAACGGCGATGGCGCTGCTACAAATTCCAAACATTGTTACTCGAATAATCCGACTCATGGTTGTCTCCTGTTCTGATAGACTGAAGTTGTAATCGCTGAATACTTGAAATTGATTTAATGCAAATCGCGGGCCAAACTTCCCGCAAAGCATGGCGATGTCGAATTGCTTTAGCAAAAGTCTTGTTCACAGGAACTATTTGTAGAGGAACTAAATGCCCATGATTGTGGAAGACCGCCGAACGTAGGGCATTCGAGCGAAAATGGCTTCGATTTCGAGCGCTGATCGCTCAACCTGGTTGAGTTGCGATCAATGGATTGTGGTACAAACCGTGGGGTTTGAGAAATCTGCGGGCAGGGGCTACCACGTATGCTAGGACGGTAGTAGAATGAGATGATTCCCAGGATGAACGAGGATAGCTGAATGCACAAAGTGCTTGTGATCGATGATGACCGTACGGTTTTGCGGTTAGTAGAAAAAGCTCTCGCCGATGTCGACATCGAACTTTTTTCTGCTGAGACAGCTGAAGACGGAATGGCCTTGCTCAAGCAAGAGCAACCCGACACGCTCTTGTTGGATATTATGTTGCCGGACAAAACGGGGTTGGAACTGGCGCAGGAGATTCGCGCGTTTGATGCCAAGTTGCCGGTGGTGTTTATCACTGTCTCGGACGATAGTGACGTGGCCATCGAAGCTATGAAATTGGGCGCCTATGAATACGTGCTGAAGCCGTTGGGTATTGAGCAAATTCAGGATCTTGTTGAGCGGGGCTTGGAAACTCGGCGGTTGATGCAAGCGCCGGTGCTCTTGCAGGAAAACAACGATCCCACGCAGGAAGGTGAAGTCCTGGTCGGGCGCAGCCCGCAAATGCTTGACGTCTATAAGCAGATAGGGCGTGTAGCCGCCCAGGATGTGTCTGTACTGATTCGCGGCGAAAGCGGAACCGGTAAAGAGCTGATCGCGCGGGCCATTTACCAGCACAGCCATCGCGAAAACAACTGTTTTTTAGCAGTCAATTGCGCTGCCTTGTCCGACACCTTGCTGGAGAGTGAGTTATTCGGCCACGAGAAAGGCGCGTTCACGGGGGCGGATCGCCGGCGAATCGGAAGGTTTGAGCAGTGTAACGACGGCACAATCTTCCTGGATGAAGTGGGTGACATGTCACCGCTGACGCAGAGTAAAGTATTGCGGTTATTGCAAGAACAGAGATTTGAGCGTGTAGGCGGCAGCGATATGATCCAGGTCGATGTGCGGATCATTTCCGCCACGAATTGCGACTTGGAACGAATGATTGAAGATGGTGAGTATCGTCTCGATCTGTTCCATCGGCTCAACGCATTTGAGATTCATCTCCCGCCGTTGCGCGATCGCGGGGATGACATCCAACTGCTGATCGAACATTTTTTAGCAAGATTCAATCAGAAGCTCGGCAAAGGCATCACCGGGATCTCTGACGAAGCCATGGACCTTCTTTTTCGGTACTCCTGGCCGGGCAATGTGCGGGAATTACAAAGCGTACTCCGCAAAGCCATGCTGATGGCCACCGGCCCGGTATTGGTGCCGGAGTTTTTCCCCCAGGAATTACAAAGTAAGAAACCAGCGGAACCATCCGGGGCCACGGCGGATAGCAAAGCCACCGACATTGCCAGCTTTCTGGATGAACGCGAGGCGGCCGGGTCCAACGACTTGCATGCGGAATCGATGGAGTGGATGGAGCGTTACCTACTCTCGCGAATCTTGCAAAAGCATAATGGCAACCAATCGAAAGCTGCCGAAGAATTGGGCATCACGCGCGGGAGCTTGCGGCACAAGATTAAGACGCTGGGGATCTCAATCAATAACGTTGTGAAAGCCGATGCCGACGAAAGTTCTGATACGGTGGGTGAGGACTGCGATTGCTAAGTGATGTGGCAGCCGAATTGCTTAGTGCCAATAAAAAAAGTTGCAGGCCGTTTTGAAAACGGCCTGCAACAGTCGAGTCGTTTATTGCAGACTCCGGTCCCGCAAAATTTCGACACGCTTATTTTCACGCTTAAGACTTATTAGCGAGTTTCGATTTCGACTTCAATGTCGGCATCTCGGTCGTGTTTCACTTTGTATCGTTTATACAGTTCCTTGGTGTATGATCGATCAGCGAAGTTCGGCCAATGCTCTTGGTCAAAACCGCGGGCACCTTCTAACTGCTCCTGCGTAACATTCAGGACAGCGATATGCTCGTTCTTGTCGTCCGGATTCGGACGGCATTTGAACGCTTCAAAAGGTACGGCGAACATCTTGTCGCCCAGACCTAAAAACCCGCCATAAGTCACGGCTGCGTATTGAACGTCGCCATTATTGGCATTGATCACAAGATCTTGGATTTCACCTACGCTTTTACCTTCCGGATTTTGGATATTCAAACCATGGAGTTGGCTGGCACGGATGTTGGCGCCGGCAGTCTTCTTGTCAATCGCCCCAGTCTGCTCACGTCCCGCGTTGGCTGCGGCCTTACGATGGGCTTTTCGGTGTTTAACCTTGTATCGGCGATCGACCGTACTGGTGAATTTTTGATCGGCAAAGTTGGGCCAATGGTCTTCATCAAACCCACGATCTCCTTCGAGTTGATCCTGCGTGACATCCAAAACAAGGATATACTCGTTTTTATCATCGGGGTTCTGACGACAGGTGAAGGCGTCGTAAGGAACAGCAAACATTTTGTTTCCGATTCCTAGAATCCCGCCGTAAGTGACTGCAGCATAGCGAATGTTGCCATGGTTGGCGTCGATCACTAAGTCGCTGATTTCACCCACGCTTTTGCCTTGTGGGTTTTGGATGTTTCTGCCCAACAGTTCCGTTGTGCGAACGTTGGCGCCGGCTGTTTTCTCGTCCAGCTTGCCAATTTTGTCTCGTTTTGTTGTGGCTGATTTACGTTTTGTGGCCGTGTCATCGTAGGCGTTTGCCAGCATTGTGGCGGACGCAAAAAAGATGACGGCTAAGCTGCTGGTAACCAAATGCGTGCGTCTCATGTTTTCTTCCTCCGTAAAAGTTCAGTCTGGGAATTGGCTGTGACGCTTTGTGTTTGCCTCGACGTCTGCGAATTCTGCCGTTAGCAATTGAGGGTAAAAAGCCCTTTGCTGTGCGTCGATACGCGTGCAGTTCGTTCGTCCTGGGCAATTTCAATAACGTTGCTTCAATCGGAATAACGCATCCCAATTGTGGGTTTCAGCAATTGCAAGAGGTTTCGAATGACTGGACCTGCTCTTCCGCTTTCTCGCGGGCAATCCCGTAGCGTTCTTGAATTTTTCCGACGAGAACGTCTCGTTTTCCGTCGATCGAATCCAGTTCGTCATCAGTCAGGTCGCCCCATTGTTGTTTGACTTGACCTTTGACCTGTTTCCATTTCCCTTCGATTTGATCCCAATTCATGTCCGTGCTCCTTGTTCGTTGGTTACAGTGTGCCGTCTTTGCGGCGTTTCAAACAGATTTTGCGTTGCCTACAAGACAACGCCAGTTGTTTAGAGTGTCGGGTGCGCATCAATCACTCGTAATTGATTGATGACGTGATGCACCCCCGGTACTTTTCCTGCGATCGTTTGCGCGAGCTGCTTTTGATAGTACGTGCTTGTTGTCCCGAGAAGCAGGATCGTCGTTCCCCGGGATTCGCATTCCACACGGGACAGCCGACTGGACCCTAACCGTTGCATGGAATTCCAGACCCGCTTGGCAAGTTGATCTTTTGAATGTTTGGATATTGCGTTTACCAACATGGTTCCATTTCTTTCACTCTACTTGCGTAAAGATTGTGTCTTGGGAATGGCTGACGAACACCTGCTTCCGACATCGCTCGTTCAACTTCTCCCTAGTGATTACCGTGAGGCCAATCCTCTACAAGTGGCTATGTGCGGCAAGTGGCTGTGGATAGTTTCACTCTCGCCTTTGTATTAAGCCGCCCAGCGACTACCGTTCGCCATGCTTGTTACACCAACTGTTTTGCACATGCCGTGCCAATAGAAAATAATGCAGCGAGACTGTAGCGCATTTCTACATCGCTCAGTCCCCAAGGCTATTGATTGCGTGGAGATACTGGTGGAATCAAATTTCAAACAATTCAGTTGACCGCATTCACCACCATGGAATTGTGGCTGGTGGATCAAAACGGCATACCGAATTCTGGTTGCCGATCTACCGCAATGGTCGTTTAGCGTTCTCGCATTTGATCCAAATGCGGCGCAGAGCGGCTGGAGATCATTAGAGGGAGGTCAGAGCAGTCCTTTGTTTAGCCGTTGGCTCTTTAAGCGACCGACTGCTCAGTCGGATTATTACTATGGATGAATAATCCTGCATCGATACATGTGCGACGCGTGGTCGATTACAAACCATACGGCCGCACGTATTGAAAGCGGGGCTAGCGGGGGTGATGCCTCAACTTGTCAACATATGTGCATCCGCATTCGTTTGGCCAAGCGGACCGTGATTACTAGCCTCGATACTTCGCCAACGAGAGTTCGAGGTCTGCAACGTGTTGCTCGAGTTGTGTCAGCAATTCGTTTGCACCCGTCAAATC
Organism: Symmachiella macrocystis; assembly: GCF_007860075.1. Classification (NCBI taxonomy): domain Bacteria; kingdom Pseudomonadati; phylum Planctomycetota; class Planctomycetia; order Planctomycetales; family Planctomycetaceae; genus Symmachiella; species Symmachiella macrocystis. Next base: position 4,096,117 of record NZ_SJPP01000001.1, on the reverse strand, counting down.
GCCGTTTTTGCCAAGCAGCTCTAACTCGTTGGCGGTGGAGAGGCAGCTCTCAGCACCGAAATTGGCGGCGATGCCTTTGAGGCTGTGCGCGGCCTGCTGCACGGCCGTAGAGTCGTGGGAGTCGATTGCTTCCCCAAGATCCACCAGGAGCTTGGGTGAGTCTTCATGAAAGTAGCCGATAAACTCCAGAAATAGGTTCGTGTCCCCATTCAGACGCTGCATCGTTCCGGCATAGTCGACAACGTTGTCTGGCGAAGTGGGCAATTCCGGCCGTGCTGTGGAAGATGGTTTCTCAGGTATTTCAGCAGATTCTTCGAAGTCATAATCATTATCAAGGTCGTGTAGGTTGTCTCGACCGAGAGAGGCGTTCTCTACCAACCGGACCAGTTCGTCCACATCAACCGGCTTGGAGAGGTAGGCGTCCATCCCGGCCGCTAAACATTTCTCACGGTCTCCGCGCATGGCGTGGGCGGTCATGGCGATGATGGGTGTTGATTTTTTGGAATCACTTTCAGCGGCACGAATTTTTGCAGTCGCTTTATAGCCGTCCATGACCGGCATTTGTACATCCATCAAGATCACATCGAACGCCCGTTCATGGTACAACTGAATCGCTTCATGGCCGTTTTGAGCAACTGTGACCGTATGCCCGTACTTCTGCAATATTATTGTCACGACTTTCTGATTGGCGGGTGTATCCTCTGCCAGCAAGACCGAAAGCGACCTATGGGAGGTGCGGTTGTTGTGTTGATTCACTTCATCGTCGGTTTCGTCGACGTGGACATCCATGGCCTGCATGACGGCGTCCAACAGGTCGGATTGCGAGACCGGTTTCTGTAAAAAGTGATCGACTCCAGATTCTGTCTCCCGCAGTTTGAATTCCTGTCGATCAGACGAAGATATCATCAAGATAATCGGCGGCGGGTTGCTGGTCCGTTCGCAGATTCGTTGCGATAACGTATAACCGTCCACTCCCGGCATCAGCGCGTCGAGAATCACCAACGGATACGGCGCACCGTTCTCACAAGCTTGATCCATCCGGCGAAGCGCTTGGTCGGCTCCCTCCACGGTGTCGGGTTGCATGGACCAATTCTTCAACATCTGGGCGAGAATACGGCGGTTGGTCTCGTTGTCATCCACGACGAGAACCGACAGATTTTGCAGTTGCTTCAGTGACAGTCCCTCGGACGATTTTCTCGTCGCCACCGATTGGCGGGCGAGTGTCACTTGAAACGACAGACAACTCCCTTTATTCGGTTCGCTTTCGACGGAGAGTTTTCCGCCCATCAATCGCAGTAGCTGGTTGCAGATTGCCAGTCCCAGACCCGTTCCTCCATGCCGCCTGGTGGAAGAAGCATCGACTTGTGTGAAAGGCTCGAGAATGCGGCGTTGGTCATCCGGGAGGATGCCGACTCCGGTGTCGCGAACCGAAAATCGTAGTCGCACTTTACTGGGCCATTTTTTCAAAGTTTCTACACCGACGACCACTTCACCGGCATCGGTGAATTTCACAGCATTATTGATGAGATTGGTCAAAACTTGTTTGAGTCTAACCGTGTCGCCCACCAATTCGTCGGGGACATTACTGGCTACATCGCAAGCCAATTCCAACCCTTTATCAAACGCATGGAGTGATAGCGGCTTGATGGCCACATCCAGCATTTCCCGTAGGTGAAAAGGTTCGTTTTCGATCGTGAACTTTCCGGACTCCAGCTTCGAGAAATCGAGGATGTCGTTTACCAACGTGAGCAACGAATGCGCGGACTCGTTAGCTGTCCGAATGTAGTCCTCCACATCGTCTGTCAAATTTTCGCCGAGTGCGATTTGCGTCATGCCGATAATTGCGTTCATGGGCGTTCGCAATTCGTGACTCACATTGGCTAGAAATTCCGCGCGCGAGCGATTGGCCTTTTCGGCATCTTCCTTGGCCACAAAAAGCTCTTTTTGTTGTCGTTTACGCTCGGTGATGTCCCGCTCAATCGTTGACGAGCCAATATCCTCGCCGTTCTCATCGGCGATCGGCGACACGGTGACTGAGACGGAGAGTAAATGTCCATCCTTCCGTTTCCGGACCGTTTCAAATTGCTCCAGCCGCCTTCCCGAATGAATCGCTTCTGTGATGACCTTCGTTTCTTCTTCGATGTCCGGCGGCAAGAGAAATTCAATGGTTCTGCCAAGCGTTTCATCTTCCCGGTAGCCGTAGACGCGTTCGGCCCCCAAGTTCCAACTGTTGATGGTGCCATCGATATCGATACCGATGATTGCGTCATAAGAAGAATCGACGAGTGCTGCCAAGCGGGCGCGATACTTGGAGTTTTCGCTCTTCTGCGAGATATCGCGTACAAAAGCGTTGAAGAGGGTTTTACCGTCAAGCGACACGGCGACGACACTCAATTCGATGGGAAATTCTTCTCCGTTTTTTCGTAATGCTGTCAACTCGACCCGTTGTCCCAGGATCGCTCCCATTCCGGTCTTGAGATAACGCACCATTCCCTGGCGTTGAGCGGCCCGATATTCCGGTGGGATGATGCGTGATGCGAGTTCTTCACCAACAACTTCTGATCGCGTCCAACCAAACGTCGTTTCCGCTTGTGCATTCCAGTCCACGATTCGACCGCGTTGGTCGATCGAAACGACAGCATCCATCGCCGTTTCAACAATGCTGCTGCGATAACGTTCTCGACTGAGAAGCGTGCGTTTAGCACGCACAATTTTACCACACAAGGCGGCTGTCAACCAAATGGCGAACATCCCCAAGAGTCGGTTGATGACGGAGACCCAATCCATCCCGCCATTTGCTGAAGAGATATAAAGATCGATCACCAACATGAGCGAACATAATGCAGCAGTTGCATAAATGTCCAAGGCTTTCCCGGTCCGGAAAGCCAACCAGATAATCGGCAAATACAAAATGTAGCCGGCGACGTCGACCGCTAGAAACGAATCGAGTATGAACACCGCTCCGATAGCCGACAAGACACTCACGCGCGCGAATACATGCGATTCACGAGAAGTGTCTATGACGTCCTGGAACGGCATTGAGTCAGAATTCATTCAACCCACCTTAATCATTGACACTGAACACAAAGGGCATCGCTGATTCAGTATAGTCAACATGTCAGTGGTCCAGCTATCGAAACAAGAGAGCGATCAACAGAAGTCGCTCCCATTGATCATTGCCGGTTGAAACACTCAGGGAATTCACCTTCATGCCCAAGCCCTAGTTATTTCGTATGACACATTAGTCTGGCGCGTCGCCTGCCACTGAGCGCGCAATGTGACCTCGACCGGTCGTTCTGAGGTTTTCGAGTGTCACGCCCGAAAATCTGTGCTTCATCTACAGCTAAGAAAATAGACACGCTTGGCATCGGCTCCATGGTGCAAGGCAGCAATCCGCGCTGCGCAGCAATCAACGGTTTACCATGCCCGCAGTGCGGCGGATTCCTGAAAGCTGCCTGCACTCTTCAGTAGGAGATCCTACCAGGGCTTCAATTTCCAACCCAACACAAAGCCAATTCCAAACGCCCATAACGTCACGACCTCGGGTCGTTCTTGAGCATACTGTTTCATGCACTCGATCGCCGCATCGCCGGCCGACATGGCCTCTTGACCTGCGAGATGAATCGGCTTGGAGGGACGATCATGGGATTGGACATTCATATCGTGTGTCATTGGTTGCTCCTTTGTAGCAGAACTGAAGCAAGATCACTCCTCAGGATACTTTGCGAGTGACTTGCCCCTCAGGTTTCTTTTGGTCATATCGAACGGGTCTGTTTCTCCGCAGTCCCCTTTAACGCGACTTTAATCCACGTCAGGTTGCTGCGGAATTCTTGTCTGGATCGGCGGAATGCATCAAACGACTTGCTCATCCACAGCCAACCGACAATACCGCTTACACTGGCGATGATCAGGCCGGTCACGGTTGCTATTAAAAACGCCAACCAAGTTTGCAGGCCGGCTTGAACCAGCCCCAAGGCCAATGTCGCTAATGCCACCGGAACACAGCCCAACGCGACGACCACTGTGACCGTCCATGCGATGAGTGGTTTGGCGGCGCGTTTCAAATAGTCCTCAGCATCGACTTTGAGTAATTCGGTCTGCAATTCGGCTAAGGAAACAACGTCGTGTGCGAACTGGCCCACATTGCGGGCGACGCTGCGGGGTGGAAAGTGGGTTGAGCCGTTTTTTTCACTCATTTTCGTTTCACCCACCAACCCAGAACCAGACCGGTCGCGACGGCCGCTCCCAATGCCACTGCCGGGTAAGCTACAACGACCTGTTCCAGTTTTTTGGCTAGTTGTTTCCCCTGCCCTAACGCGGCGGCTGCAATTTCCTCAGGGTTATCACATTCGGTGAATAATTTATTGCCAACAGCCTGGCTGGCTAGCGGCGAGTCGGTCATACGGTTCGTCATGAGATTCTCCATCGAGTTGTATTATTCAGTCAAAAAAGCGAATGCTGACGTGCGTCACTCGGCCTCAGCCGCGATCTGCTCGCCACCGTGTTGGCCGAAATAATTCCCGGCGTAAGCAACAGCACCACGCATGGCCATCGTCCCCATCAAACTTAGCAAGGTGCTGGTGACACCGCCGCGAGATTGCGGCTTTGGATTCGCTTCGACAACTAATTTGTGTTTTTTTGCCAATTTGACCAGCGTGTCCGCATCGGGAGCCACGAGTTCCACCTGTTTGGGAACAACAGCAAAACCGGCGGCAAACGCGGCCCCCATACAAGCCCACGGATAGCGTTTGACATAAGTCTGCCAGTTCGTCATCTCGCGCGTCGATTCAGCAATATCGTCCACGTCCTCTTTGAGTTCGTGGCGCACGTTTTGCATTTTTCGTCGGATGTCGTCGGCGGGACTGATCATGGTAATGCTTTAAGGTTTTCCGTGTGAAATGATTAGCGTTTCATGAACGAATCAGGCATGACTGCACTTAAGGAATCCAACAGTTGTGCGCCCAACCGCTCCGTGACCGCCGACCTGCGAGGCGGCCCGGAGTCGGTGAGGACGCTGATGACTGTCAGTCCGACCCCCACACCTAACCCAAAGGTGACAAGTGCGGAGGACAATGCGTGATCACCGACAATTTGCTTCGACTGCTCGGCGATTGATTCCTGAATATCGTCCAAACGATTACGAGGTTCAGACATGGTCACTTTCTCCAATAGGTGACATATTCAAAGTTGCATCGTCGGATCAGATTATGACGGTCGGCGTATTGATCCCGTCACAGCACTGATCAGAAACAGTACGAGGAAGACTACAAACAGAATTTTCGCAACGCCGGCAAAACTCGCAGCGATGCCGGTAAATCCCAAAACAGCGAAGGCCAATGCCACGACCAATAAGAAAATTGCCAGATTTAACATTTCAAACTCCTTGAGGTGAAAAGGGAAAAAGGGTGAACAGTTGCGGTCTTATCGAGACCGTAAAGCGAGACCGAGCACAACACCGGTGATTAACCCGGCGCCAAAACAGACTGCTAAAGATTCCGTGGGACGGCGACGGACCAGTTCTTCGGTTTGCTTGTATCCATCGCGCACTTGATCAGCGGCTCGCGATGCAGCCACTCTGGCTGATTCGCCAGCATGCGCCGCGTAGTCGCTGACATTGCCGGCGACATCGTGGACACCTTTACGGACGGCACCCGAGGCTTTTTCGACTGTGGAATTTGAGTTGTTCACGATCTCTTCTAGGAAGTCTTCCACATCACCACGAGCTTCGCCCGTCTTACGCTGAATCATTCCGACCAACTGAGCGGCATTGCCGTCGAATTGTTTCAACTCGTTGTCCGTCAACTCGCCCCAGCGGTCGAGTAATTTGCCTTGAATTTCATTCCAGTGCCCTTGCAAGACTTGTTTATTGAGCATGACTTGTCCCCTTGTGTTTGGTGTTGTCGAATAAGAAACCATCGGACGGTTGGAGGTGACCTCAAATGACTTTCATCACCAAGAGCACGACCACGATGATGATAAGCAGACTCACGCCGCCGCTGGGTCCATATCCCCAATTACGACTGTGCGACCATGTCGGCACTGCCCCGAGAAGCAGCAAGATCAAAATGATCAGCAAGATGGTTCCCAACATGGCAGTCTCCCCTATGAGTTGTATTCTCTAAAGTTGTGAGTAACGAAACGACGAAGGAGCAGGTTTCGTGCCAATCGCCAATTCTCATGAAATCCGCTGAAATGTTCGTGCGATGGAAGCTGCAGTAAAGCTTTTTCCGCGAATTTCGCGCGATGTACGGTCAGGCTGAGCGTCCAACGATCAAGCCTGTTCGCCACTCCATCACGTGCAGAACATCCCCCCTCAACGAACCCTGTAGGCAGTGCACAGAGGAAGGGATTAGCGAATGCAGTCGACGTGTCGCTGACGATTTTTAAAGTGCTCGACGTACTTCATTAGGCATTGAAGTGAAAGCCCCCGATTGCAAGCTCGCTGGACGCCAGTCAATCGTCGCTCCACCACTCTGAGTGCTCAACGACCGGTCCAGGCGGCAAAAAGGCGTGAATTCCGCGATTTTAGTGTTCGGCACACGTCTTGCTTTAACACATAGTAGACGAAGCCGGTTGACCAAGCACTGAATTCAAAAGCAAAGGAGATGGTCGTGAACACTACCGAAACTTTGACGTATCGCTGCCCGCACTGTACTGCAGTGATGGAAGTGGAATCACAACTGATTGGAGAAAACATCGCGTGTGTCGATTGTGGCAAGCCGATTCAAATCGAGGCGCCACAGTCGATTCCTGTACACAATGCTTCGCCGACCGATGTTCAGCGGCACTCGGTAGTTGAGGTACCCGCCGATGAAGAACGGACTCTTCAAACCTTGCATCCAGCGATGTTTCGCAATCATCCTTTCATCTACCTGGGCAGCGTTTTGCTGTTTGCCTTAGGTTTGGTAGGGCTCGTGACGTTCCTTGCGGCAGAGGCGAACGTCGATCTCGATGTATGGAATCTCACCAACTGGGACGTGTTGGAAGGGACATCGTTGTTGTGGATCAGCTTGGGATTGATCGCGGTGAGCACAATCATTTACTTGGTTTGGCGGATCAAGGTCATGTTTATCACGTTGCAAGTCACAACGGATCGTTGCATCTTTCAGCGAGGTCTCATCGCACGGAGCACTTCTGAAGTGCGACACGACGACGTCCGTAATCTGCAGATCGATCAAACCGTCCTTCAACGCATACTGGGTGTGGGCACGCTGGCCATCTCCAGCTCCGGACAAGACGACTTTGAAATCCGTGCCAAAGGGATTCCCAAACCTGAATCCGTGGTGGAAATAATTCGAAGTTACCAATAAGCCAGGGACGTGTTGCAGTTGGTCGGTTGTGTCTTATGAAATTGGCTAATGCGAGGAATAAGGGATTTCTGTCATGGTAGAAAAGAATGCGGCAACACACGGTTCGGGGCGATCGTACACGCTGTTGATCTTGGCATTTGTGATTGCTTCGCTCTATTTAGCCAAAGAGATATTATTGCCGCTTTCGCTCGCCATCTTGCTAAGCTTCGTCCTCACTCCCCTGGTGAGCCGTTTGGAACGCCTGCGTCTAGGGCGAATCCCCTCAGTGGTCATCGTGTGTGCGTTTGCATTCTCTGCCATTGGAGGCGCGGGATGGCTGGCGACGAATCAACTCATTGAGTTGAGCATGCGATTACCGGATTATAAAGACAATCTGATCGACAAAATCCACAACCTGCAAAGCGGGACGGGTGAGAAACTCGAAAAGGCCAAGCAAGCACTCGAAGACATCGGCACGGAACTGTCTGAAGGCGGCAATGCTGCCGACGAAGAGAAGGACGCGGCCGAAACCGCTGATCCGCCGGCACTGCAGAGAAATTTACTGGGATGGCTGCGTCCCCAAAAACAGGGCGATGGCTCGGCAGAGAACCCGGTGGAAGTCAAAGTCGTCTCCTTGCCCCCTTCCCCATTGAATCAAATCCAGACGTGGTTGGGGCCGCTCGTGGCGCCGTTGTCCACAGCGGGTATTGTTGTCGTGCTGGTGGTTTTTATTCTGGTCAAGCGAGAAGATTTGCGGAACCGCGTGATCCAACTCGTCGGGACTTCAAACCTGTACGCTACAACTGAAGCGATCGAAGACGCAACCGACCGCTTGAGTCGCTACCTACGGATGCAGTTGCTGATCAACATCATTTACGGTGTCGTCGTTGCCGTTACTTTGATGTTTTTGGGCGTCCCCAATGCGATTCTGTGGGGCGTCATGGGGACGATGCTGCGTTTCTTGCCCTATATCGGTCCCTGGATCTCAGCCGTCATGCCGATCGCGCTGACGATGGCCATCTCCGATGGTTGGACGCTTCCCCTAATGACCATCGGACTGTTTGTCAGTTTGGAACTGGTGGTGAACAATGTGCTGGAACCCTGGCTGTACGGCAGTAGCATCGGCGTCTCATCGTTGGGTGTCATCCTCGCGGCCATTTTCTGGACCTGGCTGTGGGGGCCGGTTGGTTTAGTATTGGCGATGCCGTTGACAGTCTGTTTGGTAGTTCTAGGCAAGTATGTTCCGCAACTCGGTTTTCTACCACTATTGTTGGGGGACCGCACCGCTCTTGAGCCGTATGAGCAGTTGTATCAAAGGTTGTTGACCGCAGAAGACTATGAAGCAAACGAATTGGCCGAGGAGTACCTAAAAGATGCGAGCGTGACAGAATTTTACGACGACGTGTTGATGCCCGCACTGCAGTTGGCCGAACAAGACCGGCATGCGGATCTGCTCAGCGAACAGCAAGAAACCGTGGTGAACGATTCAGCACGAGAACTCGTCGAAGAGTTGGGGGAACGATTGCAACAAAAAGAGCAGCCTGAAGATGGGGCTGGCGCACCAGATGAAAAGGGGCACGTTCTGTGCATTCCTGTTCGCGACCAAGCTGATGAAACCGTCGCGCTCATGACCGGTCAACTGTTGCGGTCTGAAGGTTGCCGCGTCGATGTGGGATCGATCAATATGCTGGCTGGTGAGGCGATCAACCTGATCGAAACTCAACAGTGCCAAATAGCAATCCTCATCCTGCTGCCGCCTCTGGGGGCACGCAAAGGACGCTATCTTTGTAAACGATTGAGTCAGCAATACCCCGATTTGCACATCGTCGTTGCACTAATGCATGGTGAAAAGTACGGCAAATCGAAGCAACGTTTACTGAATGTCGGTGCCGACGTCGTCGCAACGAATCTGCCGGACCTAATCACCTCCGTACGTCAGGCACGCTTCAATGCCCAGCAAGCGCCCCCCTCACACAATTCAATAGAGGATACCGTCCCAGCAGGGCAAAATGCCGCTCCAATTTCAGCCGCACAGCCCGTTGAGAACCAACCATAAATTACTTCAGGATCATTCATGATCCCGACATTATGCATCAACCCGTATCTGGTCGTTAAGCAGCCAATACGAAAGTTGATCTTCCAATTGAGAGGAGTTTTCGATGAATTTATCACAATTGATCTCTGTTTTTGGCGTCTAGCGATGCTTGGCATGCTATCTGCACCACAGATCAAAGACTTCATTTTCAGGAGATATCAACAACAACTGATCGGAGAAATATTATGACATCCGCATCTCAAAATAGACTCAATCAAAAAACGATTACTGCGTTGCAAGAACTCATCGAGATCAATCTCGACAGTTACAATGGGTTTACGAAGGCAGCGAGCCTGATCGAGGATACGACATTACAACATCATTTTGCTGGCGTCGCACAGGAACGGATCAGGCAGGCTGTCGGTCTACAGCAACTCATCGACAGTGATGATAAGCAGCCGCTGATCGAAGGAAGTATCGCCGGTCGAATTCATCGAGCGATCATGGATTGGAAAGACACGTTTAGCGAAGGCCCCGATGCGGTGTTGGCTGAAGTGAAACGAGGCGAAGACTACATTAAGGCCAAATACGAGGCCGTACTCACACGAACGGCAGGTAGCAAAGCGGCTAGTGTTCTCAAACGCCAATACGCCGCCGTCAAGGAGGCACGTAACCACATTTGCGAACTTCGCACCAAGTTTTCCGCGACCTAATTCTCGACGTCCTCGTTGACGTTGAGAGTGAACCATATTTATATGCCATGAGGACGAGTGCGTATTCCGTGGGTTTGGATTGCCTGCTTGACCAAGTTCGAATACGGTTTGCGTGTATCATTATTTCCACCGAACGACAGTCCCTCTTAAAAAGATCGAACAGATGTCAATTCCTGAAATCCTGTTATTGTTATTAATTGCTGGAATTTGTGGCGGATTGGCGCAGGCGCTCTGTGGCTATTCGCGCGGGGGATGTCTGGTTTCCATCGTGATTGGGTTCATCGGGGCCTTTTTGGGCACCTGGCTGGCACGCTTGGCTGAACTACCGGATTTGTTCGCCGTTACCGTGGGCGACACTTCCTTCCCAATCCTCTGGTCAATTATTGGAGGGGCACTATTTGCCGCCATATTGGGTTTCATTACACGACGACCATCCAAGTAATGTTTTTTCTCCCCTCCCGATGTCCTTGACTACCACGCGCTCGACATCGATAGCCCCGCAAAACTCCGTTAAACGCCAGCATCATTGATCAATTTGTTGTGGAGGTTTCGAGATGAGTGAATCCCGTGAAGATCTGGAAGCGCGCGTCGAAAAACTCGAAAACGAACTTCATGTTCAACAAGAATCGACGAAGGCGAAAAAGTCCGTTCGCTCCCGCTCCCACAAAAAACTTCTTGGGATGCCGCTCTATGACGTCGCCATCGGTCCCGATTTTGAAAGCGGCGAGGCACGCGGGCATGCCAAAGGGATTCTCGCCATCGGTGATAAAGCCACGGGAATGATTGCTGTCGGCGGCATCGCTCAAGGCGGAGTGGCCATCGGCGGACTAGCGTGTGGGCTTTTCAGTTTAGGGGGGTGCGCGTTCGGTTTGTTGGGAGTAGTCGGAGGCGTGGCCCTCGGTGGATTCGCCTACGGAGGAGTGGCGATCGGCTTGAAAGCCATTGGCGGTGTTGCTGTCGATCCGGGATGGATCGGCGACGCACAATTGCCTATCACAAAACCGTAAAGCTGCTGCAGCTCTCAGTTCGGCAATTCAGGCGACACCACATAATCGGCACCGACGATCACTTTCAGAGCAGAGGGGCAAACCTCGAACTCCACGGCGCCCTTGGTGAGCAAATTCCCATCAGCGGTGAAGGCCATCGGCGGGTCGGATTCAATTCGGACCTTTTCTGCGCGCTGGTAAAGAATGTTCTCATTTTGCCGATAGTCCCCCAACGCGTAATCGGTGGCGAGACCGGCGATTTGAATTGGTTCGCAATCGCGGACGATCACAACATCCACGAAGCCATCTTCAAGACTCGCATCTGGAGCTACGATGAGACCGGTGCCCGATGTGCGTCCGTTGGCCACAAAAACGTTCAGCGCCTCAATGTGTTGCGGTGGTTGATCGTCAAACTGCACGGTCAAGTCGTACCGAATCAACTCCGAGAGGACGTCGACGACACCGCGGAGATAGACCAACGGCCCCCAGAACTGTTTCATTTCAGCGGTCAATTGATCCATGAATTGACCAGTGTTGCCTCCCGTGGCCATGTTGCTGAAGTGTGTGGATTCGTTGTCGGTTAAGGCTCGTACGAGGTCAACTTGCCTTGTCTCAGCCACGTTGACAACTTCGGCGGCTTTCTGAACGTCGAGAGGAACAGCCAGCGTCCGGCAAAAGTCGTTCCCGGTTCCCAACGGCAGGATTCCTAAAGTCGACGTGGCTCCCGCGTGCATTAACCCCTGCACAACAGAGTACACGGTCCCGTCACCCCCAGCGGCAATCACGGTCTCAGCGCCGTCACGGGAGACTTGTTCCACCAGCGTACGTGCTTCGGCATCCGAACCGGGTTGGTGCACCGTCACATCAGGGCGACTTTGAAACAACGCCAGCACATCTTGATTCGCCTCAGCTGTGCCGGCGTGACTGTTCCAGAGAAGATGAATGGGTGTAACACTCATAGATGCGCTTCCTTTAATCCTTGAGCACGTAGAGTCAGACAACACTGCACGCCCTTCCATCGGATTGGTCGTTCGGCGACCATCTCCAGGCCTTCTTAGCCTGAAGCGAAACCGATATTTCCATCTGCCGCCTCAAAATCAACCCGTTTCCAAACGTTTTGCGGCAAAAAACGCCCCCGGGTTATCGCACAAGCACGATCGGCACGGCAACTGCTCTTAAAAGAAAGACTGTCGCGAGAAATGCAAATTGAACGTTCGAATCATCACAAAGACAACCAGTTGAGGCCAATCATGACTAAAGAACTCGTATTTAACGCCTTGAATGAACAAGTCGGATCAGAATTATCGGCGTGGTATTCCTATCTGGGAATGTCGGCTTGGTGCTCGTCGCAACAACTAAATGGCAGTGCATTATGGTTGCGGGCACAGGCTCAAGAAGAGTACACGCATGCGATGAAACTCTACGAATTCTTGGTCGAACGGAATGCTCCCGTGCAATTGAAGCAAGTCGAACCGCCCAAAGCAGAGTTTGAATCGATTGTCGAAGTCTTTCACGCTGCTTTGAAGCAGGAAGAAGAGAACTCACAGCGGATCGACGCTGTCTTTCAAATGGCACTGGAACAACGCGCGTTCGCTTCGCTCGTCGAGCTTCAGTGGTTCATCACGGAGCAGGTCGAAGAGGAAAAAACGGCACGTGAGAACCTAGCCAAAGTCAAAATGGTCAGCCAGGATCCGGCTGCCATTCTGGAATTCGACCGTGTGTTAGGGGAACGCAACATGGTGATGGACACCAGCCCCGTGTAATGCTGGCTGATGCAGTCGCAGTCAACGCCAGCACTGAATTTCCTATTATTTTCAACCCAAAACGCCTAGAACCTGTTTTAAAACCCGGTCGCGCTTGTTCCGACAACTTACAAATCAGTGTCAGCTGGACGCGCCGGAGGGTTTTCAAACGACTTATAAGGAGTCCAAAATGTCTAACCAAGTTTCTCCCGTATCCCACGACGCTAAATCACCGTCGGCAGATATCGTCCGTATTTTACTGGCCATCCTGCTGCCTCCGGTCGGTGTGTTTCTTCAGGTCGGCTTTGGAATGCATTTCTGGCTGAATATCCTGCTGACGATTTTGGGATACGTCCCGGGGATCATTCACGCGGTCTGGGTTATTGTGCGGAAGTGAGCCGGTTAGTATTTCTTGAATGGACACTTGCCAGCCAGGAGCTCTTCAACAGGTGTCTCTATGGGAGTGTGATCGGCACGTGATTGACGACATGCAGTAGGATCGCGGTTGAAGGAGTACCATGGAACACCTTGCCTTACTATCGTCGGCCGTCAATTTTAATGCGGTCGCAGTGACGGTCTTGATCATAGTCGTGCTAGCGATTCTGGTCACGATCGTGCTGCGTAGACGGCGCGAAAATGTCTGGCAGGCGTTTGCGCGACGCAATGGATTCCAGTATCAGGTTGTCGAGGGACAGCCCCAGGTCAAGGGGTTGCTTGAGGGACGCCGTTTTGAACTGGCGATTTCTCCGGAAAGCTCTGATACAGGGCCGCTGGGAGTCGAAGTCATTTCCATGGCTGTTTTCTTGCATCATCCACCACCAGGCGATCTGCTCATCGAATCCGCTGGCGGTCTGGTGGGTGATGTGCAGCTGGCCTTGAATGAGCATCGATTCCAATCCGGTGATGCAGAGTTTGACCAGAATGTGAACGTCGAAAATAGTGGGTCCGCAGCTGGAGTGGATTGGCTCACACCCAAGAAGCGGCAGGCGTTTTTGCAACTGGTTCAGGCGACTCCTAGCGACTCCTACCTACTTGCGGCCGGGCAATTGCGATGGCAATGCAGGACCGCTATTAGTGTTCCTGACAAACTCGATGAGCATCTCAGATCACTTGCTGCCGCTGTGCGTGAGCTTGATAACGCAACCCAGGAGTGAGGCAAGTACGCAGCCCCCGCAAAGTGATCCACTCACCGCTTCGCTTCGGAAAAACGCCAGCGTCCAAGCGGCGAGCGCGACTGATACGGTTGTCTTCGACATGCAAATCTGTGCCGTGTCTCCAAAGCTCCCGTGTCGGACTCGACGACGCTCCACAGTGGGAATGCTATTTCCTGGGAGGTTAGCCGGGAACGAGATAGGCATTTTCTGCGCAGCATCTTGGAACGGATTAAGGGCGGACGCATCTCGAAATGTGAACAGCCTCGCAGTTCCCCCCAGTACCCCTAAATCTCCATGCAGTGGGTGAATAATCGGTAACTCTTACCCGGATTCCGCTTTCCTGGGAGATTCGACTCAACTTGCGCCTGGAATATTCCGAACAATCAGAATACTGCGAACATTCATTACAACCGTCAAAGTCTATCTCCTCTGTGGAGGGCGGTTGCCAAATGGATGCTCTACCGCAAATCTAAGCGGTCGGCACGTGGTTTTTGGCCGTGTGAGAGCATTTTTTGTCGCAGTAGGGGGCGTTGAGTTGCAGCGGCATTTCGCCGATTTCGGATACAAATTCGGATGAAATCAGAGTAATCCTGACTGGTGAGACAACATTATGCGTGTTCACGCGGCAAGCCTTTTGGAGCGATCCATGAATACGAGACGAGTAAACGTCCCCTTGAGAATCGTGTTGATCACGGCCATGCTATGGTCACCGGTCCATGCGGCAGACGACGCGGGTAGCGTTCGTCTTGCGAACAATGAAACCACCGGAACGGCTTATGTCACTCCCACTCAGTGGAGTACTGAATCGATGAATGGTGGACCCACCGGGGTGACAACCGTGGGGAGCCCCGGACCGTATCGCGCAGCGGATCCATTTGGGATTCAATTCCGCTTCCGTAGCGACATCAATCCTTCGTTCGTTAAGGACGGGTATCAAACGCTGGGTGCGATGGTACCGTTCCACATCGATCCGGGTACTAGCCTGGTATTCATCGAAGGTCGCGGCTACGCCACGAACTCTGCCGAATACGGCGGCAACGTCGGCCTGGGCTATCGTCACTACAACGAAACGATGAACCGCATGTATAGTGTCAGCGGTTGGTGGGACTACGATGACAGCAACGAATTCAACTACGATCGCTTCGGTATCAGTTTGGCGTCATTGACCGATAACGGCCTCGATTATCGTGCGAACGGCTATATTGCCAGCGACACCGGCGGAGGATTCGTCGGTCGCACGACGGGCATTCCTATATTCTCCGGATACAACATCGCTCAAGCGACCGATTCACTGTATGAGGTCCCTTACTCTGGGTTTGATGCTGAAATCGGGATGCCGGTTCCCTTCTTGGGTGATTACGGTGTTAAAGTCTACGCCGGCGGATATTACATGGAAGCCGAAGGTGAAAAGGACGCTTCCGGTCCTAGAATTCGCTTTCAAGGTGACATCACACAATCGATCTGGGGCCAAGTGGAATGGACCAGTGACAGTGTCTTCGGCAGCAACGTGATGGGGTCGATTGCAATCGACTTCCCCGGTGGCGGACGGCGTCCGATCTTGACACGCCAGCCGACCAACATGATGCTCGCACAACAAGTCCAACGGCAGTATCGCGTTCCTGTGAACGAAAAAGTGGTTCGGGAATCCAGCGTCGCGATCAACCCTGTTGATATGGAACCGTTCATCGTCTATCACGTTGACAACACCGCACCTGACAGTGGAGACGGTTCGGCAGAAGCTCCTTATAGCACCCTGCCCGGTTCGGTGCCTTCCGCAGCCGACATCATCTTCGTCAACCGTGGCGATGGCACATCGTCGGGCATGACAGGCGACTTTTTACTGCAAGACGATCAACGTCTGTTGGGTGAAGGCACGGTTCACTTCTATACTTCTACCGCAGGCACGTTTGAGTTGCCTGGATTTACACCGGGAGTCAACCCGCTATTGGGTGGCACTGTCAGTATGCTCGGTGATCGAACCGAGATTGCCGGCTTCCGCTTTGCGGTGCCGGACGGTCAACCCGCTATCTTCGGATCCGGGGATGATTTCTTGATCCGTGAAGTCGCGGTCAGTGGAGGCGGTCGCGGTATCGATCTGATGAATGCCACCGGTGTTGGCCTGATCACTGATTCGACCTTTTTCGGGACAGGTGCCGACTCGATTCGTGCGGAAAACGCTGATGGCACGACCTTGGACTTGGCAATCATCGATACGATTATCGCCGACGGCGGTGAGGATGGTGTTTACGTCACTGTCGACACCGCTGCCACGATCAACTTGCTGATGGATAACGTGGATGTCTCGGGTGTGGCCGGCAACGGTTTCGGGACGGATGTCAGCTACTTCAATACAACGCTGGCGGTCGATGTGTTTGATAGTTCCTTCTCGGATAACTTCGGCGATGGTTTCCATGTGGAACGGGTCGATGACTCCGCATTCAGTATCGATATTGCCGACTCGTTCTTCGACAGAAACGGCGGCCACGGTGTAAATATCGATAGCCGCAACGGTCGCGTGCCGAATGGGATGGTCGACATCGTACGCAGCTCGATGTCTGACAATGCCGGCCTCGGTCTCCGCCTCCATGGCGAAGCGGACGTGACGCTGGATGTGGATCTGGCGGACAACTTCATCAACCGCAACGGCTTCGGCGGTATCCAAATGACATCGGCTGAGCGTATCCTGTTGCAAGGCGTCTGGGAACGCAACGAAATCAACGATAACGGATTCGATGATCTGGTCGGCGATGGCGACGGTATCTTTCTGCAGTCGAACCTGGATTTGGTGCTCACCGACAACGACGTCCTTGGCAATAACGGCGACGGATTGCAGGTTGAAATCTTCGGAGCGGCGAGTACGATCCTGGACCTAAACGGCAACCGGATCAACAACAACCTTGGTGCTGGTTTCGACTGGGAATCGATCTTCGGTGGCTCATTGTTGCTGATGGACGTCGATGCGAGTGCGACCCGGATCAGCCAGTTTAACAACAACAATGGCGACGGTATGGAATTCCGTGCAGACGGGCTATCTGGAACCGCTGACTTCATCGTTGCCACGATCAACGATACCGAGATCAACTTCAACGAAGGACGCGGTGTCGACCTGTTGACGCAAGAAGATGCTGATGCGGAATACTACATCACAGACTCGCAGATCTCAGCCAACGGCGAAGAAGGGGTCTATCTTGTCAACACCGCATCGGGAACTCAAACGCAAGATGTTTCCAGCTCTGTGGCCTTGGCTGACGATGGCTTAATCGACACCCGACCCACGACAACGGTGGTGATCGATAGTAGCGAAATCGATGCGAACGGCGACATCGGAACAATGGGCGGCGTTGTCCTCCGCGTGGGAACATCGGACGGCGGTTATGGTACCACCTTCGACGGAGGATATGCTAGCGACGGGTTCGGTGGCGTGATCGCCGGCTTGACCAACAGTATGTTGTCAGGGAACTACGGTGAGGATCTTGTCATCGAAACCTTTACGTCGACGGTTGCTCCGCCTGATTCGGCGGGTACCTGGACCGACGCGGAATTCACGGTGGACAGTTACGAGTCCGATCCGCTGGCGAGAATCGACGTGGTCTTCTACGGCAATACGGCGGACTCGATCGATGTCATCAACTCCGGAGCCTTCTACGACAACGCTGAAGCGGTCTTCAAGTCACGGGATGTTGATCAAACCGATCCGGGACCGTTTACCGATCCGGCAAGACGTCGAAACGCAGCTCGCTTGGCCGCCAGAAATGGTTTGCCGCCGGCAACACCAGGTGGAGCATCAGACAACTTCCTCTATTCAGGTATTGGGCTCAGTGCGATGCGGGTCGAAGGGCCGCTGCCGGGCATCGAAGATGGTGTCGACATCCTGGACCCCGGCTTCGGAGGTGCAGTCCTCTTGGGTGTCCTACCCGGGGAGCTTCCGTTTACCTGGCAAGTGGTGCCGCCGGGAACAATCTTCCCCTAAGCATGACCTAACGGTCGCCTGACCAAAGAAACTGAAAACGAAAACTGGGGATGCCGATTTGCCGGCATCCCCAGTTTTTTTTGTATCAGGCTCGCGAATCAAACCTGCTTGACCCGTGCGTAGGTCAGCGTGTCCAGAAACTCATCCCATTTCTTGATCGCTTGTAAGTGCCGACCCTCGTAGGTCAGCCCCGCTTTTTCTAGCACTCGCGCCGAAGCCGGGTTGTTGGCGAAGACCGAGGCGTAAATCCGGTTCAGTCCCAGATCTTCGAATCCGAACCGCGTGATTTCCATCGCCGCTTCGGTGGTATAGCCGCGGCCCCAATAGGGGACACCGATCCAATACCCCAGCTCGGCCCGTTCCCATTCCCGTTGCACGGTCAGTCCGACCGAACCGAGGAATTGGTCGGTTTCAGTCAGCACCATGGCAAAGTGGTAGGCATTGCCGCTCGCTGTTCTCTCCAGTGCACTAGCAATCCACTCTTCCGCAACACCATCCGCATAAGGATGCGGAATCCGCAACGTCGTGGCTGCAATCACTCGTTCTCCGGCCAATTGTTGCATCCGCGGCGCATCGGTCTGTTGATACGGCCGTAACGTGAGGCGTTTTGTTAGTAGCGTAGGTTGGCGCATGCGGGACCTTTCGGATTTCGGGCGCAGAATACGACGCCCAGCCGTCGGTTGGTGTGAGAGACAGGAACAGAAGCAAGCACGTCCGCAAGGATTCGCACCCTGACCTGCCGGGTTGGAGCCGGCAATGCTGCTATTACATCACGGACGTAAGTGAGGAATTGAGGCACGCCAGCGTACGGCATGCATTCCCAAACCGACCACGTGCAGTTGAAAGCGACGCGCCTCATAAAAAAGGCGCGCGGAGACTGGTCCAAAATCGGTTAGCCGTTCTCCACGCGCGCTACTCTTCCAACTCCACGTTCCAGTACGCTTCACTAATGAACTTGGACCAACTGTCGATCCGTTGTCCGTGCGTTGCGTACAGCGGCTTCCATTGGGGTCGTACCGGTTCCTTGCGCAACAACATGCGGGCTTCTTCCGGCGTGCGGTCCGCCTTGCGGGAATTGCACTCCACACATGCCAGCACGCAGTTCGTCCAACTCGAGCCACCCCCTTGCGACCGGGGCAACACGTGGTCGATGGTCAATTCGTTGCTGCCTGGTTGGCAACCACAATACTGACACGCATAGCGATCACGTTTGAAAACGTTGCGGCGGCTGAATGTGACGGCGTTGACTGGAACACGGTCGTACTGCACGAGCGTAATGACCTCAGGCACCCGCAAGCGCAATTGGCTAGTGCGGATGACCAGTTCATCATCTTCCGGCATGACCTCGGCCCAATCGGACCAGTCGTACGTCTGGTAGTTGGCCGGGTCGACGATGCGGGCGTTTTCGCTGAACACCTTGACCAATGCGCGAGCGACAGTCGCCACGCCTACTGGTTGCCAGTTGCGATTCAAGACCAGCGTCGGTCGATCTAAAACGGCAGCTACCATCGTATCCTCCTATGAGAAGTCCTTCGGCATGCGGTGTGAGACTGCAGCCTGATCCGTCGGCATACAACCTGTTGTTATTTTCTCAGGTGTGACCTGCGAGGTCAATTGTGACGGGAAATTGTTAAATTTTTACCAAGGGTATCCGGGGGGAATCGAACCCACCACCTCGACCTTCACAGGGTCGCATGCGAAGCCACTACACTACGGATACCATATGTCCGCTAGGACACGGACCGCCGACAGTCGGTTCAATCGTTTGCCGACATTTCGGTCTCAATTCTCCATGACTGCATTTGATTTAAGTGTCACCACCGGGCCGGGATGCGCGGAACTAGTCCCTCAATGGTCATCTCCGGCATAAATCCACATCGCTGCGGTATGCCCTGCTCGCTCGAATCCACACTTGCGATAAAAATCGATCGCCCCGCCATCGGCCACCAGCATCTGTTGATGCAAGCCGGCGTATTTGTCCATGAGCAACCGCATCAAGCCAGTCCCGATTCCCTGTCCGTGATACTCGGGCCATACCAGCAAATGTGGATAATAAACCACGAGGTGACCATCAGAAATCGCATTACCCAATCCAACCAACTGCTCGCCGTCCCAAGCGGTGACCAATGCATCGGATGCCAATAGCCCCTTGTGCAAGACGTCCGGTTTGTCCGCTGACGACCAATCATTGGCGCGGTAGAGCGGCAACAGCTCTTCGACCGTTAGTTGGCGATTGTCGCTGTATTGAATTGCGAGCGGTTCCATAAAACGTGTGTGTCCTATGAGAAAGGATTGTAGATCAGTAGTCCGGCAGTTACCTAGCGGGATGATAACAAAGTGGACCTGTTGGGAGTCGAACCCAACCAACCGGGTTGCAAACCCAGTTCGCCGCCAACGGCATGCAGGCCCCGTTTTCGTTGATGGTATTTTAAGGGAATGGCCAGTGGTCGGTGGCTAGTGGCCAGACATATGGGCGAAACCAAACGGCTGTTGAATGCCAACCCTACGTTCTACGGACTATGGTCGACAGCCTTTTCCCTCACGTCTGTCGCCTCAAGCCTCAAGCCTGTGCCCCCGCGCACAATGCAGGGCGTCCTTCATTTGCCAAAAGTGATCCCGGATGGATTTGAACCATCGTTGCCAGCATGTCGCGCTGGTGTCGTACCATTGGACCACGGGATCGGGAACAGAAATTCAAACGCGTTGAATCCCCGGATGTCGTCTCGCGCTGAAAAACAATTAAGTACCCCACCGAGGAATCGAACCTCGTCCAACAGTTTCGAAGACTGTCATGCATCCATCACAACCGCAGGGCCGGGTTAGTAGGCAGTAGGCAGAAAGGAGTGGCCAGTGGTCGGTGGCCAGAGACGGTGGGGTCTGCCAAACGGCAGTTGATTGCCAACCCTACGGTCTAAGGTCTATAGCCGAAAGTCTTTTTCCCTCAGGCCTCACGCCTCCAAAATAGCGGGTCCGGGAGTCGCACCCGGCGGTCGAGGCTTATGAGGCCCCGCTGAGCACTCGCTCACCCGCGTTGTTTTAGGCAGTAGACCATAGGCCTTAGACTGTAGGGATTTATTTCCTAAGGTCTATAGCCTACGGCCTTTGTCCCCCAAGCCTGTCGCCTCAAGCCTCACGCCTCCTAAAGTGACCAAGGGGAGAGTCGAACTCCCATGCCCTAAGGCACGGCGGTCTGAACGCCGCGTGTTTACCAGTTTCACCACTTGGCCGGTATCCGCCGATACAGACGTGCTCCCGCACATTTGACCGACGTTGGTTTCTCAAAAAATAGCCCGTACGGGATTTGAACCCGTGTCTCCGGCGTGAGAGGCCGGTATCCTTGGCCGCTAGACTAACGGGCCGTGTGCTAGTAGGCAGTAAAGAGTGGTTAGTAGCCGGTGGCCAGTGGCCAGAGACGGCGGGGGTAAACCAAACGGCAATCGATTGCCAACCCTACGGTCTAAGGTCTAAAGCCTACAGCCTCTTCCCTCCTCACGCCTGTTCCCTCAAGCCTCATGCCTCCCCAGTGCGTCGAGACGGAGTTGAACCGCCATAGTCCGTTGGGACGGGTGGGTTACAGCCACCGGGGCTCGCCAATGCCCAGCCGACGCATGTTGACGGCGGTGGGCACGTTGCGTTACGTCGTCTTGGCAATCCATGCTTCAAACCATTCGCGTCCTACTTGTGATTTGTCTCCTGTTTCATTGTCGCAGCGATAGAAGGCGCGATAGAGGTCGAGGTTGTTGCCTAATCGCTCGATCAAGCGTGTTGCCCGTGTTGTCGCTGTCTTCCATTTGCCGCGGCGGTCACCTGCGACCCATGCGTTGTAGGCCTCGTCGTGCAATTCAATAATTTCCAAAACTGCATTGTCGGTGATGTATTGCTCTGCGAATCTCCGGGCATAAGCGCCATGGTGATTCGGCCCGCTGCGCTGTTTGGTCGGATCGACTTGAAACTTAAACGTGTCATGAATCAGCGCAACGAGCCGTAATGAGTGGTAGTACGGCGATGGGGCATACCACTGCTCGATGTTTTGGATCACGGCGGCGATGTGGTTTTTGATCGCCCCCTCCGGATGCCCCCGCCGCGGCCGTCCATAATCGAGCCCCTGTCGAAAGAGGGGGTCGGCGGCGAGTGTCCGTTCGATTTCGTTGATGAGTATAAATGGGAATTCCTCCATGGTATTGTTTTCGATCACGTCTTCGCCGGTGGTGACGGGGTCATCACGTAACCGCGCGGACGCGGTCGTGGCCGTTCGGCGAGCATGCTGTCTCCTATAAATAATAGAACGCTGTGCAACCGCTCTTGGATCAAATTATCTCGCTCCGGCGGAGGTGCAGTTTCAGATGCCGGAGGGGAAATCGGTAAAGGGTCGGGTTCAAAATTTGTAATATGAGTCATTGAAAATTATCTTTCGTCAGCCGCAATGGGCCGGTTCATTCTAAAGGGAAATCGATCGTATTGTCGTAACTATCGGTGTGGGAAATACCTCACGCAAAGGCGCAAAACCGCAGAGGAAAAAGTTGGCGATGTCGAAACACTAAATCCGTTTTTTACATCTCAGCATCTCTCTGTGATCTCTGTGTCCTCTGTGGCTAAAACTTTTTGTTAATGGCCTGCAGCAATAAGTTTTGGTGGGATGATCAATCGTTCTACATCGAAAGGTGTTGCGGAGTAGCACGGGTGGGAGTCGAACCCACAGACGATCACGAAGGTTTGAGCTTCGCCGCTTTTCCGTTTGCGTACCGTGCCATTTACTGCTAGGCCATTTGCTGCTGATCAAAAGCGTCTCCGATGGGATTCGAACCCACGACCTCCACCGTGACAGGGTGGCGAGCACTCCGGACTGCTCTACGGAGACTTGTTTGTCTGAAAATCAGGGGTTGGATAATTTCCAACTCTGTTATTTACCCAGAGTGAGATTCGAACTCACAATCGCTCGGGTTTAAACCGAGCCGCTCTTCCGATTGGCGTATCTGGGCGTGCAATTCACACCAATAAGTTTCAAAACCGATGACAAGTAGTCCTGGAGGGACTCGAACCCTCGATCCGCTCCGTGTAAAAGAGCCGCCTTCGCCGCTAGGCCACAGGACTTTGGGGTAGGCCTGAGGCTTGAGGCGACAGGCGTGAGGGAAAGAAGCCGTAGGCTTTAGACCTTAGGCCGTAGGGTTGGCATTCAATTGCCGTTTGGTTTCCCCCCGTATCTCTAGCCACTGGCCACCGACCACTGGCCACTCTTTTCCAAAATTGCGGGGGCAGGAATCGAACCTGCGGACACGTGGTTCAAAGCCACGTATTTCTACCAGCAGAAACTACCCCGCATTGGGAAAGGCTTGAGGCTTGAGGGGACAGGGGTGAGGACGAAGGCTGTAGGGTTGGCAATTAACCGCCGTTTGGCTTCCCCCACATTTCTGGCTACTGGCCACTCTTTATCTGCCTACTACCTACCTACTGAATAAAAGCTGCGGTGGCAGGAATCGAACCTGCGTCGTGACAGTTAACAGCCGCCCGCCCGTACCAACACAGGCCCCACCGCAATAGTTTTTTCGAGTCAGGACGGTCGGATTTGAACCGACGATCTCGTGCGCCCGAGGCACGCGGATTACCAAACTTTCCCACGTCCTGTTGAATTTCAACACGAACTACAGAGAGCGCCCAGCGGGAATTGAACCCGCGCTTCCGCCATGGCAAGGCGGTAGGCTTCCGCTACATCATGGGCGCTTGTTGTGGAGTGAATTGCCAAAGAGCAGCGTCAGAACATTATGATTCGATTTAAGTGAGGCCGGAGGGTTTCGAACCCCCACCCACCTGGTTAAAAGCCAGGGATGCTGCCGTTACACCACGACCTCGAATGTGAGTGTGGTGCCGGTGTTTATAACGAAGGTGTGTCATTGGGTTTCTCCAGATCAATGTCAATAATCGGGACGGTCGGAGTCGAACCGACGACTACGTGGTCCCAAACCACGTGGGGTACCGTTCCCCTACATCCCGCTGTTGGTCTCGCGAAACAAAACGAGACTCAATCACTCCCGTTTCAAAACCTGGCTGCGGTTGTTCTAAACATTCCAACCCTAAAATTGAGCCGCATGTGCCAGAGGGTTTTGAAACCCACAAAAAAATACTCCGTAGGGGAATCGAACCCCCGCCTGCGGACTGAAAAACCACGATCCTGCCATTAGACGAACGGAGCTTTTATTAAGTGGTCAGTGGCCACTCTGCAAAATAGGTGGGTCGGGAGGCGCTCGAATCCTCGTCTGCGGTTCTTCAGACCGCCGCTATGCCGTCTCAGCTACCGACCCGGGTTGTGTGGTGTACGACTGTCCGTTGCCTTGCTCAAAATTTTGAAACGAAAAAAGCCCGGTGTCGCGTTTGTGACACCGGGCTATGGAGAGTCTCTCCCACAATCAAAACCAGGTGTCACGTGCGCAACGGATAGACGGTCAGCATATTCGCCGGGCAGGCGATCGACTGTTGGTCCATCTCGGGTTCGCGGTGAAAACTTGGTTTTAGGTAAGACATCGTTTGGCTCGTTGGCAAATAAATCGCGTTATCTTGTGTTTTCATGCAGGCAATGAATTGGTTTTCACTGCCTCTGAAACCTAAGACGCACAGCGCGGCAATTGGTTCACGGAAATTGCGACATTTTTTAAAATACCTGGGGAGGCGTCGCCGGCGCACAAAAAAACCCCGGACATTCCGGGGGGATGTGGATTTGATTGGGCTGGCCGGGCATCAATCGACAGCTAAGCCGGTTGCTAGTTTCGCTAGCGATTCGCTTTCGATTTGCCGCACGCGTTCGCGGGTCAGCCCCAATGTTTCGCCGATTTCTTTGAGCGTGCGTGGTTCGCCGTCGTCGAGGCCGAATCGCATGCGGAGGATTGTGGATTCGCGATCGTCCATTTTTTCGAGCATTTCAAAAACGTGGCGCAGGTTGTCGCTATCGACCAGTTCCGCTTCGGGACCTTTGGTCCGCTCATCGGCGATCATTTCACCGAGTGACCAGCCCCCGTCGGTTTGGTCGGTTTGCGGGTTGTTGTTGTAGAGTTGAATCGCTTTTTTCACGATCCCCAATTTCTTCTTGGGGATATCCAGATCCTTCGCGATTTCCTCAGCTGTCGGTGTCCGTTTTAACTCATCTTGAAGTCGGGCCGATGAGCGACGCCACTTGGAAAGCAATTCCACCATATAAGCGGGGATGCGAATCGTCTTGGCCGAATTGACCAAAGCCCGTTTGATGGATTGTTTGATCCAATAACTGGCATAGGTGCTAAACCGCGTTCCCATTTCCGGGTCGAACCCTTCTACGGCGCGGAGCAATCCCAGGTTGCCCTCTTCGATCAGGTCAGGCAGCGGCAGGCCCTTACCGGTGTAACTGCGGGCGATATTCACCACCAGCCGCAAGTTGGCCCGTACCATGCGGTCCCGGGCTTCGGTATCGGATTCCGCAATCCGATAAGCCAGGTCCTTCTCCTCTTGCGCGGTGAGCAACGAGGTTTCGTTGATCTCGCGGAGGTAAGTCTCCAACGGACTTTGCACGGCCGAAGAAGATCGACGTCGCGTTTTTTTTGTAGATTCTATGTCGGTTTTCATATTGATTCTGCGAGTCGAGTGGAAGATCACGATATTGCCGGACAATCCTGTGGCTCATTCGCATTCCATGCGCCGGACCACCCTCTGCGGAAGAGCGTGCGTTCCAAACGACCGTTTAGAACACCTGCGACGATTCTCCGCTTTGGCGGCGGGCTGATACGTACCGTTAAACATTCATCCAATACCGGTAACGGAACGTTCGCCGTTTTGAGTTATCGGCCTGGGATTTGGGATAGCTGAACTAGAAAGCCTCTGGAGATCCCTTCGCCGTCATTGTGCGAATCACGTGGCGCAATAATAACGGCCTCTCATGCTGGGCAGTGTGGACCAGAGATGTTCTGACGGTTAGATGGGCGCGGATCGAGGGGGACCAAGTGACTTCAGTCATCGACGCGGGGAGGTGCTCGCAATTTGCAGCTTTTTACGAAAAAAACTCGTGGCCGCACTCAGGCGGCCACGAGTTTCTTATCAATTGCTGTTCCTAAAACCCGACAGTGAAACGTCGAAACCAAAAATTGAATCGACATTCACTTTGAGTATTCGGGTTTGTCCTACTCGGTCACCGGTTTTTCTTCGGCTTCCTCGGCAGGGGCTTCTTCGGCGTCAGTATCCGTAGCTTCCGCTTCGGCCGTCTCAGCGACGGGTTCCTCGGTCGTTGCTTCTTCCGCAGCAGGTTCTTCGGTGGCAGGTTCTTCGGTGGCAGGTTCTTCGGTGGCAGGTTCTTCGGTGGCAGGTTCTTCGGTGGCAGCTTCCTCAGTGGCAGCTTCGGCCGTCGCCGTTTCGGCTTCGGGCGAATCCATTGAGAACAACGGACCTTGTCCGCCGCCGATGCCGCCTTTGAGCGGTTCGCGTATAGCGGCCGAATCACCAGCGGTGGCGCCACCTTCGGTGCCTCCGTCGGCAGCAGCGGCTTGCTCTTCTTCCTCAGAAAGTTTGCGGCTCAAGCCGATCTTGCGATCAGCCGTATCGACACGCAGAATGCGAACTTCGATGTCCTCACCGACTTTCACCACGTCTTCAGGATTTTCGACCTTATGATCAGCCAATTCCGAAACGTGCAACAAGCCTTCCAGGTTGTCTTCCAATTCGACAAACACACCAAAGTTGGTGAGCTTGGTGACTTTGCCTTGTACGATCGATCCCGGTTGGAAACGGTCGGGGATGTCTTTTTCCCACGGGTCCTCTTCCAGTTGCTTCAGTCCCAAGGCGATCCGTTTCCGCTCTTGGTCCACTGAAATGACCTGACATTTGATCGAGTCCCCTTTTTGCAGCATTTCGCTAGCATGCGAAATTTTGCGGGTCCAAGACATGTCGCTGATGTGCAACAGCCCGTCGATCCCCTCTTCGATTTCGATAAACGCACCATAATTGGTGAGATTCCGCACGGTTCCGTCGATGTTGGCACCGGGCGGGTATTTGGCGGCGACTTCGTCCCAGGGGTTGGGAGTCGTCTGTTTCATACCCAAGGAGATTTCCTTTTTCTCCTTGTTGATCCCCAAAACCATCACATCGACGATGTCGCCGATATGGACCAGGTCGTTGGGGTGATTGATCCGCTTAGTCCAGGACATCTCGCTGATGTGCACCAAACCTTCGATACCATCTTCCAGTTTCACAAACGCTCCGTAGGTCATCACGTTGACAACTTCGCCGGAGACTTTGTCGCCGACCGGATAACGTTCTTCGACCGCGTCCCACGGGCTGGGTTCTTTCTGCTTCAGACCCAGTGCGATTTTTTCGCGTTCGGTATCGACATTCAGAATCATGACGTCGATCTCGTCGTCGATCGACAGTTTTTCCGACGGGTGATTGATACGGGCCCAGGTGATGTCCGTGATGTGCAACAAACCATCGATGCCGCCCAGGTCGACGAACGCTCCAAAGTCGGCGATGTTTTTGACCACACCGCGACGGATTTGTCCGACTTCGATCCGAGACAACAGGCTCCGCTTCATTTCTTGACGCTGATCTTCGATCAGTTTACGCCGCGAAACCACGATATTGCGGCGGGTTTCGTCGATCTTGAGAATCATGCACTGCACAGTGCGGCCGATGTAATCGCCGATATCCGAAGGACGGCGGATGTCGACCTGACTGGCCGGCAAAAAGACGTTGACGCCGATATTGACCAGCAATCCGCCTTTGATTTTGCGTACCACTTTGCCGGTGACAATGTCGTTTTCCTCGTGCTTGGAAATGACCTTTTCCCAATCACGAATCCGGTCCGCTTTCCGTTTGGAAAGCAGGACCATGCCCATCTCGTCCTCGACTTCTTCCAGGAGGACTTCGATGGAATCGCCCGGTTGGGGGAAATCTTCGTCCGCGTCCCATTCATTGCCCGGGACAATGCCTTCGCTTTTATATCCGACATCGACCAAGACGTCGGTGCCTTCTTGACGCAGCACGACGCCGGTCAGGATGCTTCCGGTTTCGTAGGAGGGCATCTCACGGTAGATCGCATCGATCTCCTGAGAATCATCCTCGCCTTCTTGCAACGCCGTGTCAAAATACGACTCAAACTCGTCGTCGGTAATACTGAATTCACGAATTAAATTACGGTCGACCATGGAGATCCTTAACTGTCGTCATCAACAATTTTTGAGCGGAACATACGGAGGCATGCACATCGGAAATTTCGCGACTGCCAAGCAAGTCCGTCGATAAAACGATATTCTCGGTTTCCGTGGGAAATCCCCGTTGCAACGGTTGGACTTCCCAAATGCTGGGAAACAACTTTTAACAACCAATTGGGAGTCGAGAGAAACGTCGTCGCGGACAGCAGTCGCCTCAAGAAACGCGCAAAATTGTGAGCCGACAGACGATTGAACGAAAAAATGTAAATGGGTTTCAGAAAAGGCTCGTTGAGCAGACAAACCTTTGCCCCCGTGGGTGATTACACAACATCACCACGAAAAACGGGAGCCAGCCTCCAGAATGTCATTGGGAAAGTACGGCGACTATAGCAAATATTCCCGTATCGAATCTAGCAACATACGCCCCATTCCCCGGTCTAGGACGAGGAATTTGTCACTTTTTCTCGCCAACAACCCTGTGCCCTCGCCGCTATGTTCATCAACTGCCGCAGTACTTTGGGTTCGGCGAACGGTGCACCTTGGCGACAAAATGTTCCTGAAGGGCGCGGATTTCGTGTTCCGTCGCGGCGACTGCTTCGGCGGTTCCGTGTATCTCAAAATCGATGCGAACTTGGTAGCTTCCCCCCGGGGGCAAGACGACCACCCGTCCTTGCTCGCGCTCAAAGGTTTTGAGATTGGGGAAATCGGTTCCCGGCTCAATCCCCGTAACATACCCGTCTGCATCGAGTTGTGTGCATTTCCATTGTGTCAGCCAGGGAAGTTGACTTTTCGCATAACGCATACTCAGTCCGCAATCCCCGGCCCGGTTGCGCAGTAAGACGCGCGTTTGCCCCGCTTCGTCAGCGGCCAGTTCGAAGAAATAGCATTGCTCCACGTAGCCAGCCGTCGGTCCCAAATAAACGTCGTAGCTGTCGATGTCGGCGGCGGCGTGGGCGTCGCGGGGGGC
Source organism: Symmachiella macrocystis (assembly GCF_007860075.1). NCBI lineage: Bacteria > Pseudomonadati > Planctomycetota > Planctomycetia > Planctomycetales > Planctomycetaceae > Symmachiella > Symmachiella macrocystis. Next base: position 4,067,101 of record NZ_SJPP01000001.1, on the reverse strand, counting down.
CATTTCCAGAATTGGAGCCACCAATTGGGCTCCTTCTTCCAGCAACGGTTTCCCGAAATTCGTGTGGTACAGCAATTCCAACTCCGCCGGCGTCCCTTGCAGGTTCCGCACCTCGTCGATGATCGAAAACGAATTGCTGCCGGCGGTCGTCGAAAATGTGGAGACCAACTGCAAACTGGGGCCGAACATCATCGTTTCGTCGACCGTGCCCGTTACGGAAATCATGCCTGCATCCGTATCGGAGATCGAAACGGCGACATGGTGCGCGGGCGTATTGGCGATTTTGCCGTGCAGCGTCAATTCCGTTTCGGTGGGGTTCCCCTCGTTGTTTTTAATCACGTCCGTCCCGGGCGCGCCGTTGGACGACAACCCGCAGCGGCACAGCAGTTCGTTGAATCCACTCAACCACCCAAGTCCACTGCGGTCGGATTGATTGACGAACGCCGGATTGACCGGTTGGGGGACGGGAGAATTCCATCCCAACGCCAGTCCGTCACACTCTCCTTTCCAGAGTCCCATGCCGCGGGTCGGCAAAATCGACATCGTCAAACGTCCGTTATCGACCTCCACCACATCCACCCCGGCCGAAACCCCGCCCTGCAAGGTTCGTTTCTGTACCGACCAATTCGTCGCCCCGGCTAAAGATGGTCCGTCCTGGGGGTCTAAGTCAAAATCATCCAACCAAATTCCACCGGCGACGTCAGTTAATACCCACTGTTTTTCAGTCATTTTCTATTCGCTTTATTTGTGTATTATTTCGAGAGCCTACATGGCACGTCGCGCACGACCGCAAGCGGTCGGTTGGGGAGATCTTTGGTAACGGTAGGTTCACTGGATTTGATCACTGTTTCCTCTGTGCTGTCATCGAATCGCTGCTCGGTCTGGACGATGCGATCACAATCGATCATTCTACGGTGATCACCGACGAAGTGCTACAATCTCGGCCGAAACGCGGAACGTTCTATCTTTCAGACTGAGCAATGCCTCTTATGACTAAAATCCTTGCCGCTGTTGTGCAACTGCAGTCTACTGAAGAGAAGTCACGAAACGTCGATACAGCGGCGCGGCTTGTCACCGCAGCGGCACAGCGCGGCGCTTCGTTTGTAGCACTGCCGGAATTATTCAATTGCATCGGTCGCTGGGAAGCCGTCGTCGCTGAGGCGGAACCGATCACCGGGCCGACGAGTCGGCGGATGAGCGAATTGGCGGCGAACTTGGGCATTACGCTGCTAGCCGGCAGCATCGCGGAGCAATCCGAGGTTGCCGGGAAAATCTACAACACCAGTCTGCTGTTCGGCCCCGACGGCCGACAGTTGGCTTGCTATCGCAAACGGCATTTATTCGACGTCGACGTTCCGGACAGGGTGACTGTCCGCGAATCGGAGTTCGTCATGCCGGGCGAAGAGATTGTCGGTACACAATTGCCGGACTTCACGCTGGGACAATCGATTTGTTACGACCTCCGCTTTCCGGAACTGTTCCGCGCGTTGGCCGATCGGCGGGCGGACGTGATCGCCGTTCCGGCGGCATTTGCATTTGGAACTGGTTGCGACCACTGGGAGGTATTGCTCCGCGCACGCGCCATTGAAAACCAAGCCTTTGTCATTGCCCCCAATCAACATGGCCGACATACGCCGACGCTGCAGTCTTATGGGCGCTCGATGATCGTCGATCCCTGGGGAACGGTCTTAGCAACGGCGGCCGATGGCGAGTCGTTCGCGCTGGCCGAGCTTGATTTTCAGCGATTGCAAGACATCCGCCGCCATTTACCGGCACTCGCGCATCGTCGCGATGGTCAATGACACCCCAGAGACTGGCCGATCAGTCACCCTGATCGGCGTTTGTAACGGCCGCGGTGTACAACGCATCGAGTTGGTCACGGTACTTGTCTATGATGAATCGCCGGCGGACCTTCAGCGTGGCGGTCAGTTCATTCTCTTCCAGTTGAAACGGCCGGGCGAGTACTAAAATGCGTTTGACCCGTTCCGGTTGGCTGACCGCCTCCATGACGCGGGCAACACGTTCCTCGTAGAACGCGACGAGCGCGTCCTCGCAAAGAAAATCGCCATCGGCGGTTAACGAGGCTCCCAATTCGGCCGCTTTGGCTTCGAGTTGCGGGAAATTGGGAACCAATAACGCTGACACAAATTGCCGCCCGTCGCCATACGTCACAGCTTGGTCGATAAACACGTCGCTGACCAACAGCGTTTCCAATTCCGTGGGCGAAATGTTTTTGCCGCCGGAGGTGATGATCAGGTCCTTCTTGCGGTCAGTGATTGTGAGAAAACCGTCGTCGTCGATTTCGCCCACATCGCCGGTATGCAACCAACCCTCGACAATGGTTTCGGCGGTGGCGTCTGGGTTTTTCCAGTACCCCTTCATCACGTGCGGGCCACGGGTGAGAATTTCGCCTTCGTCGCCGATTTTGATTTCCACGCCGGGGATTGCCTTGCCAACGGTGCCGGTTTTATTGTCATCCAATCGGTTGAAAGTAATCACCGGTGATGATTCGGTCAAACCGTAACCATCCATCAGCGAAATACCCGCAGCGATGAATCCCTCAGCAATATGCTTAGGAAGCGGCGCGCCGCCAGAGGAGAGCTGTCGTAACCGGGGGCCGAAGATTTTTTGCAATTGTTGGCTGCGTACTTCCGCGTCGAGGTGACCAACCATGGCCCACAGCTTTTCGTAAAACCGTGGCACTGAGGCCATCCAGCTCGGTTGCGTTTCTGCGAGATTAAGGACCAACGTCTCGACCGACTCGGCAATGCAGACCGTCATCTGAGCTAGAATCGCCTGATAGTGATCGACCGTCCGCGCATAAATATGGCTGTACGGCAGCCAACTGAGCGAGAGGTCCCCCGCTTGTGAGGCCCCTGATTCGAGCATTGCTTCGGAATTGGACTGCAGGTTGCCGTGGGTCAGCATCACCCCTTTGGGATTGCCGGTTGTGCCGCTGGTATAGATGATCGTCGCCAAGCTGTCGGAACCGACCATCCCTTCGCGGCTGAGCACGCGGTACTGCCCGTCCGCACCGAGGTTTCGACCTGCTTGCAGAAAGCCATCCCAAGTCCAGTACTGCAATTTGGTTTGCGGCTCTAGCGGATCAAAGGAGATTAAGAATTCCAGGTTGGGCAGATCGCCGGCGACTTCCAGGACTTTATCGGCTTGGAGTTGATTGCTGACAATCACGCCCCGCGCTTCGCTGTGGCTCAATTGGTATTCAATTTGTTTAGGCGACAACGGCGCATGCATGGGCACATCGGCGGCACCGGCAGAGAGAATGCCGATATCGGTGACCAACCATTCGTAACGATTCTCGGAGAGCAGTCCAATATGATCGCCTGCTTGAATGCCCAGACTAATCAAGTGGGCGGCAAACGCATCGGCGTCGCTGCGGTAGTCGGCGTAGGAATAGTCGCGATACCGACCATACTCTTTATATCGTAGCGCCGTGCGCGGTCCCAAACGTTCAGCAACACGGCGGTGTAGTGCCCCCAAATTGTATTCGCTCACAATGCCACTCCATCTGGGATAGCAAATAAAACACGATCAAAAAGTAGGGTGCGTCGCGACGCACCTTGTTAAGTCGTACAACAGACTTCGACCGGCAAACCGGCCTCACACGCTGCCGATTAGTTGTCCATCGCTTCAAACACCGTTGCAACCCCCTGCCCTTGCCCGACACACATGGTCGCGATTCCGTATTTCGCACCTTCGTCACGCATGCGGTGCAGCAACGTGGTGGCAATACGGGCGCCGCTGGCACCGAGCGGATGGCCGATGGCGACGGCTCCGCCGCGGGTATTGACCTTGGTTTCGTCGATGCCCAGCATTTTCAAGCAGGACAACACTTGCACGGCAAAGGCTTCGTTGAGTTCGATGGCGTCGATATCATCCAACGTCAAACCCGCGCGTTTCAGGACCTTGTGGACTGCCGGAACCGGTCCGATTCCCATTTCGACCGGATCGACACCCGCCACGGCCATCGCACGAATTTTGGCCATCGGTTTCAGCCCCAATTCTTGAGCTTTTTGTTCCGACATAATCAGCATCGCCACTGAGCCCACGTTGGTGGGAGAGCTGTTCCCCGCAGTCACCGAACCGCCGGCGGGATTGAAGACCGGGCGGAGGGCGGCGAGTGCCTCGAGGTTGGTTTCTCGGCGAATGCATTGATCGCCGTTGAGCAACACCTTGCGTCCATCGCTGTCGCGGCCCCAGGTGGGAATGATCTCGCTTTCAAACTGGCCGCTGTCGGTAGCCTTTGCCGCCAATTCATGACTGCGGCACGCATAGGCGTCCTGTTTTTCCCGCGAGATGCGATACTTCGAAGCCATGTATTCGGCGGTCATGCCCATGTTCATCATAGCTTCGGTGTATTTGCGAAACAGTCCCGGACAGGGATTGTAACCGTCGTTCATACCAACGTGGTCCATATGTTCCACGCCGCCGGCGATTTGAATGTCTTCGCATTCACTGCGAATGCTCATTGCACAATCGTTGATCGCTTGCAGACTCGAAGCGCAGTTGCGGTTGATGGTGACGCCGCCGGTTTCGATCGGCAAATCGGCCATCAGTGCGGCAATGCGGCCGATATCGAAAGCTTGTTCGCCCTGTTGTTGTACGCATCCCCATTTGACATCCTCGATCAGATTGCGATCGATACCGGTCCGCTCAACGAGGGCCTTGATGATGTCTGCCGACAGATCTTCGGCACGGACATCCCGATAATATCCTTGGTCTGCAGAGGCCCGTCCCACGGGAGTCCGCACAGCATCGATGACGACTGCCTGTTGCATGAATTTGTCCTTTATTCTTTTTCCGCTGTTTTTTCACGTAAAAGTAGGGTGCATCGCGACACGCACTACAAAATTATTCGTAGATCTTCTTGCCGCTGCTTGCTAGCTGCTTGAGCATGTCGGTTGGCTCAAAGCGTTTGCCGAGTTGCGTATACGGTTCCAAGTCTTTGAGGATTTGGTCCGCTCCGACGGAATCGGCCCAACGCAAGATGCCGCCGCGGAAAGCGGGGAAACCGATCCCCAGAATCAAGCCCATATCAACGTCGCCCGGTTCGCGAACGATGTTTTCTTCCAACACCCGCGTCGATTCCAGGAACATGGGCAAGAACAACCGTTGCGTGATTTCTTCTTGTGAGATCTCGCGATTGTCGACACGATTTTTCTCCAGAAACGGCGTGAATTCGGCATCCGGTTCCGGTTTGCCTTTTTTGCCGGTGTACTTGCGAAATCCACTGCCCGACTTTTTACCCATCCGCCCGGCTTCGACCAAGTCTTTGAGCAGCGGGGTGAGGATCGCGCGATCGGAGTAGGCATTGACCATCGTCATGCCGGCGTAATAGGACGTATCCAATCCAACAACGTCCTGCAGAGCGATCGGTCCCATCGGCATGCCGAACCTCAGTGCGGCTTTGTCGATCGCGTCCATCGAAGCCCCTTCGAGCAACAACTGCAAAGCTTCGTTCATATAGGGAAGCAACACGCGGTTGACCAAAAATCCGGGGCAGTCGCCGACCACAATCGGCGTTTTCTTAATCCGTTTCGAGAGGGCGACGATAGTGGCAATTGTTTCATCGCTCGTATCATCACCACGAATGACCTCGACCAGTTGCATGCGATCGACGGGAAAGAAGAAGTGCATGCCCACGAATCGTTCGGGGTGCGGAGCCGATTTGCCCATGCGGGTGATGGAAATCGTGGACGTGTTACTGGCCAGGATCGCATCGTCGCGCATTAGGCCGGCGAGTTCTTTGTACAACGCCGTTTTGACTTCTTCGCGTTCGGTGATCGCTTCGACCACGACATCGCAATCATCGACGTGTGATTTGTCGGTCGACGTATCCAGGCAACTCAACATGTTGGCCAGATCGTCGTAAGTCGCACGGCCGATTTTAATGCGGCCTTCGACAACCTTGCGGGCTCGTTTCATGCCATCGGCAATGCGGTCGTCGTCGACGTCCAACATCAGTGAGCGAATGCCCACGCGGGCGTGGGACGTGGCAATTCCCGCTCCCATTAAGCCCGATCCGAAAACGGCGACTCGATTCACGTCGCGGGGAACGATACTGGTGTCGGCCACACCGGGATCGCGGGCCAATCGGGTATTCATGAAGAAAATGGCAATCAGATTGGTCGAAATTTCGCTGCCGACCACTTCCAACGACGCTTCTTGCTCGACCTTTAAGGCTTCGTCGAGCGGCAAGTTGGCCCCTTTCATGATCGCCCGAATGGCTACGATCGGCGCCGGGTATTGGCCTTTGGTCTTGCCCATGATGTAGCCTTCGGCGGTCGCTTGCGAAAAGTGCAATTGATCCTCCGAGAGTCCCAGCGGCAGTGCTAGCTCCGTGCGGCGCTTTCGCCAATCATCGGATTCACGGGCGTAAGCAATCAAACGCCGGCCTTCGTCGATCAGGTGTTCGGGCGGCACCGCATCGAACGCGAAACCAAGCTCCGCCGCTTTTTTCCCAGTGATCGGATTGCCGGAGCAAATCATATCCAGCGCGGGATTCAATCCAATCAGTCGCGGCAACCGCTGTGTGCCGCCCCAACCGGGAATGATTCCCACATTGACTTCCGGCAAGCCAATTTTTGTCTTGGGCGTATCGGCAGCGATGCGGTAGTCCATCGACAACGTGATTTCCGTGCCGCCTCCCATGCAATTGCCGTCGATGAGCGCGACGGTCGGGAACGGCAGCTTGCTAATGCGGCTGAACAACGCGTGGCCGACCTTCATGCTCTCGCCGAGTTGTTCCGGTGTGGCATGCATCAGTGCGCCGAGTTCGGTGAGGTCGGCGCCGGCAATGAATTGCCCCGGCTTGCCGCTTTTGAGGAGCAGTCCTTGCAGATCTTCGCGGGCCTCGAGCTGAGTGACGATCTCGGTCAATTCCGCCAACACAGGCTGCCCGAACGTGTTGACCTTTTTGCCCGGCGCGTCAAATGTCAGCAAGGCAATCTTGCCGTCCAGTTCAGTCAGTTCAAAAACATTAGCCATGGACATCTCTCTTTTGATTATTGCAAGGTGGCCGAAGCTTAACGGCACAACCCGTTTCGACGACGCACGTTTCAAGCGTCGACTACCGCTGATTTGATTGAAAGGAAAAGCGACCGTGTTCCTGATAGAAATGTTCGCCCGCAACGTGGCGGCGAAGATTTAGAATATCGAATCGGTCGCAGAGAATCCACCGAAAACCAACCGACCGGAAGGGAGGTAAGGGAAAGTCTTATTCGCCACAGCCTGCCGACTTTCGCCCCAGTCTACCGACTGCATTCCAATCCGCGTGCCCATTGCGTCCCACTGCCTCACCATGATGGGCCTCTGCAACCGTAGTGACTGGCCATTGCTTCGCCAATTGAGCAAGAGTACCATCGGTTTTAACAAAATCATACCGTAACCACAGCCAAACCCTGCTGTCCAAAGGAACCATCACCATGCCCTGCCGCACATCGATGTTTCAGATCTGTAAACTCTCCACGATGTTTGTCGTAGTCAGTCTGGCATTTCAAGGACTCAGTCGCGCGGAGGACGGACCGGCCAACAAAAAATTTGCGAGAATCAAGGTGGGAGACAAAACCACCTTTGCGATTGTCGAAGGGGACCAGGTGCGGGAGATCAAGGGCAACCTGTTTCGCAAATGGGAAAAAACCGACACCACCCACGCGCTGAAAGACGTCAAAATCTTAGTTCCCACAACGGCGCGACACGTCTTCGCCATGGCTGGCAATTACAAAAGCCATCTCTCCGGTGCGGAGGTCCCCAAGAAATTCCAGATCCCTCAACCGTTTTTCAAAAGCCCGTCGTCGTTGTTACCCGAGGGCGGAGTGATTCGCATTCCGCCGGGTGACGAAAATGTGCATTACGAAGCGGAGTTGGTCGTTGTTATCGGCAAACGGGCTAAAAACGTTCCCGTGGAAAAAGCGATGGACTATGTATTCGGCCTGACCTGCGGCAACGACGTCAGTGCCCGCACCTGGCAAAACGATGCCGAGACCAAAGACGTACAATGGTGGCGAGGTAAAGGAGCCGATACATTTGGTCCCTGCGGACCGTTCATCGTGCAGGGGTTGGATCCGAGCAATTTGAAAATGACTTTGCGGCTCAACGGCGAAGTCCGTCAGGAAGAAAGCACTAGCCAATTATTGCACGATGTGCCCAGCACGGTCAGTTTTATCAGCAAGCATGTCACGCTGTTGCCGGGCGACTTGATCTTCACGGGGACTCCCGGAAAAACCGACCGCATGAAATCGGGAGACGTCGTCGAAGTTGAAATCGAGGGGATCGGCATTTTGCGCAATACCGTGGCTAAAAAAGGGGAGCGGGTCAAAGGCGCAAAAGGCAAGAAGCGAAAACGCAAAAAGGATTAATCTCCCGTCGCAAAAAACTCTTCGCGATCGTGATGACCTCTGCGTTGGAGCGCGTGGTCAAATCGGTTAAACTTGACAACCCATCGACGGGGAAACCGTCGTCGCATCAATGGAATTGATATACGCAGATCAGGAGCGGCAAACATGCCAACCACACCACTGGAACGTATGAAAGTCGATCTTTGCTCGCAAATCGAAGAGATGATTGCTTCATTGAGTCATGCCGAGAACTCCGTCAAGCAAGGCGATTTCAACGTCTCGGCGGAGATTCTCGAGTCGGTGTCGCAGCGCATCAATGCCGCCGCCCAGGCAGCGCGGAACTCCGGAGAGGAAGCGCACCAAACGACTTGGATTCACTTCAAACGGCCGATCTTGGAGGTGTTGGTTCGAGAGGGAGGGACCGCTATGAATTGGCAGGTGTTTCAGTATCTAGAAGAACATCTGCGACTCACGGCTGGTGACAAACAGCAGCATGTTGATGAGACGCGCGAAACCGAATGGCAGCATGAATGCCGCATTGCCGGCAAAACCATGCGGGAAGAACCGCTGAATTATATTGAGCCGGTGACGGTTCCCGGAGTTTGGACGATCACCGAATCGGGCCGCGAACATCTCGAAGAATTACGCCGCGCCGACGGCTTGGCAATGCAATGAGCGCGCAAGCGGATCACGGAACGTTCACGGAGAGTCTATGACCGGCGGCCTGCACTGGATCGACGGAGTCGTTGTCGCGAGTTACATCGCGTTGGTGCTCTGGCTGGGGTGGTACTACAGCCGCCGACAAACCGATACCGGAGACTACTTCACCGGCAATCACGCCATGCCGCCGTTGCTGATCGGCATTTCCCTCTTCGCGACACTGTTCAGCACGATTAGTTTTCTCTCCACCCCGGGCGAACTGATCAACAAAGGCCCCGTCATTTTGACCGGCATGCTGGCGATACCGCTCTCCTATATTATCGTCGGCTATCTGCTCATTCCCGTCTATATGCGGCAACGCGTCACCAGCGCTTATGAGCTGTTGGAAACGCGACTGGGCCTGCCGGCGCGGATGTTGGGAGCCGTAATGTTCGTGCTCTTGCGGCTGTCTTGGATGTCGATGTTGATCTACCTCGCCTCCAAAGCCGTACTGGAAATGTTGGACCTGTCGCATGACCAACTCCAAGTCGTGGCCGCCGCCACTGGTGCGATTGCCATTATCTACGCCTCGATGGGAGGTCTACGAGCGGTCGTGATTACCGACCTTCTGCAATTTCTGCTCCTGTTTGGTGGAGCAGTGTTGGTGATCGTGATGGCCACGGTCAAGATTGGCGGCACCGACTGGTTTCCCACCTCGTGGAATCCCGCTTGGGACACGCAGCCACTGTTCAGTTGGGATCCGTATGTGCGGGTCACTGTGTTCGGCACAATTTTGCATGGCGTGTTGTGGTGGGTCTGTACAGCGGGAGGAGACCAAACGGCGATTCAACGGTTCATGGCCACCCGCGATGCCAGCGCGGCCCGTCGTTCATTTTTAGTCAATTCGATTGCCGGAGCGGCCGTCAGCATCGTGTTGGCGCTTGTGGGATTTTCGTTGCTGGGCTTTTATCAAGAATTTCCAGCGGAACTTCCTGAGGGGAGAACGATCGCCGCCGATGCCGATATTCTGTTCCCGCGCTTCATCTCTCACGAACTGCCGGTGGGACTGTCCGGTTTGGTCGTGTGCGGAATGTTCGCCGCGGCGATGTCGAGTATCGATTCCGGCGTGAACTCGATCAGTGCGGTGGTGATGACCGATTTCATCGATCGTTTCCGCCGTCATCCCGTTTCAGAAGAACATCGTTTGCGAATCGCGCGCTGGCTGGCCTTTGGGATCGGTGTCGCTGTGGTCATGGCCAGTGCGCACCTGGATCATGTACCCGGCAATTTTTTAGAAAAGACAAAGCGCACGATCGGGTTGTTCGTTGCGCCGATGTTTTCGCTGTTTTTCATGGCGGTCTTTGTTCGCTTCGCCACCGCCTGGGGTGCGATTGTTGGGGCTGCGTGCGGATTTTTAGCTGCGGCAATTGTGGCGTATTGGAACTTTGGTGTCGATTATTTCAGCCAACTCTCCGCAGCGCCGGATACCTCCGTGATTGCATCCGAACCGATTAGCTATCAATGGATTTTTCCCGTTTCACTCGCGGCGTCCATTGTGTGCGGTTGCATTGCCAGCGTGTTGATTCGCCTATTCCGCCACGACATCGCCAGCTGACCTTTGGTTCGGAGCGCAACTTCTCAGGGTTTGGACAACGACTATGGACAACAATTCGTTATTGCGGACGTTTCGAACGAGCGGGTTTTGTGTGATCGACAATGTGATCCCCAATGACCGCTGCGACGAAATTCGTAGTCGTATCGAAGCGACGGTCAAGCGCGAATGCGGCCAATATGAGTCGCCTCAGGGTGTCGATTTTGTTCCGGGTTTGATCAACCACGATCAATCGTTCGCCCCCTATTTAGCTGAACCACGGTTATTGGAATTCGTGCAGCAGGTGCTCGGCGAGCAGGTGCGAATTTCGTTCACCTCGGCCATTATCAATCAGCCGGGAAACGTTCGCGGCAAATGGCACGCCGACTGGCCGTTCAACCAGAACAACGCCGGGCATGTCCAGGCGCCTTATGGCGATGCGGTGCTACACCTGACCACATTGTGGATGCTCTCACCCTTTGATGCCGGCAACGGCGGCACCTTGGTTGTTCCCGGCAGCCATCGTATTTCCACCAATCCCACCGACCCTGCTTGCGGTGTCGAGAGCGAAGCGCCGCACCCCCAAGAGGTCCATGTCGCCGGCGCCGCCGGCAGCGTGTTGGTTTTCGATAGCCGCTTGTGGCACACCACCGCACCGAACAGTGCCTCGAATGCGCGCGTCGCGCTAGCGGTCCGCTACGCCCCCTGGTGGTTGAATCTTGAAGTCTTGCGTCCTGAATCCGACCTGCGAAAACAAATGGTCACCGAGCCTGGAGCCAGCGAAAACCTCGTCCCCTCCGTCGATCCCGCGGTCTACAAAAAACTACCCGCCAACGTCCAACCACTCTACCGCCATTGGATCCGACCGCAGCCGTAGGTCATGCTGTGCATGACCTACGGCTGCGCTGACGTATCACTTGTCCGCTGGCAATGTCGTCAAGATGACCGGCACAATGGCTTGATTCAGGTGGCGGTGCCCTTCCGGGTTGGGATGGCACTGGTCGGTTGTCCAATCGCCGATGGTTGTGCCGGCGGTTTCGGCGTCGGTCCAGATTTGAAAATGATCCACGAGCGGAACCTCCATTTTCTTGGCGACTTTGCGGCAGGCTGCCACGTATTTTTCGAGGCGTAAATTCGGATGTTCGCCCACACCGTTCGGTCCGGCTGTTTTGCCCCATCGTGGTTCAGTCATCAAGACCGGTTGGATTCCCGCCTTGCGGAGTCGTTTGACGATCTGCATGAGGTTTTCGCGATACTCGTCGACAGTAATCCGCGATTGCGTCTTGCCCTTGTCGACGTAACTGTCATTCGTCCCGTACATCACGGTGACAATCCCCGGCTTGAGAGCAATGATTTTGTCCAACCGCTTCAGCGCCTGGTCAGTCCGTTCACCGCCGATGCCGACATTGGTAACTTCGACGTCGCGTCCCTGCTCTTGCAGCACAGCTTGCAGCAAGGCGGCGAATGTCTCTTGCTGCTTCACACCGGTGCGAACGCCTTTGGTGATCGAATCCCCCAATGTCACAATCCGCGCGGTCGGCTCAGCAGCGATCACTGTGCCGCCTAGCAGTGAGAGCACGACCAATCCCGTTAGACCCAACATCACTCGCCGCATGAGACGTCCCCTTGTCGCAATGAACTAAACCGAATCCCAAAAAACAACACCCGCTCGACCAACGGCCCAGCGGGTGTGTGCATTGTCACTATACCGTTTCGACTACAGGCTGAGGATACCGCTTTTCTCGAGATAGGCGATCACTTCGTCGGCCAATTCGTCGATTCCTTTTTTGTCGGAATCCAGCACCAACTCCGGTTTTTCCGGGGCTTCGTACGGATCGTCGATCCCGGTGAAGCCCTTGATTTCGCCGGCGCGGGCTTTTTTATACAACCCTTTGGGGTCACGGGCTTCGCAGGTTTCCAGCGGAGCATCGACCAGAATTTCGATGAAGTGTCCTTCGGGCAGCAACGCGCGAACAGCATCGCGGTCGGCGAGGTACGGCGAAATGAAGGCGGTCGTGGTGATTGTGCCTGATTCGCAGAACAATTTCGCCACTTCACCGATGCGGCGAATGTTTTCGGCACGGTCTTCGGCGGAGAAACCGAGATTTTTGTTCAGTCCCATCCGCACATTGTCACCATCCAACACAAACGTCCGTTTGCCGGCCGCGTGTAATTTGTGGTCGACCGTGTTGGCCACGGTGCTTTTCCCGCTACCGCTGAGTCCCGTGAACCACAACACCGCGCCTTTGTGCCCGCTGAGTTGGCAGCGTTCTTCCGGTGTGACTGAGTGCTCGTGCCAGTGAACATTTGTTGCTTTTTGTTCTGCCATCCGTCCATTGCTCCTTAAAGTTTCTCGTACGTTTTTTGCTTGTTTTGAATCGCGAGGCCCATACTAGGGAAACCGGGCGACGGTGAAAAGGGAATCTGCCCGTTTCCCGCGCATTCGGGCTGGAAACCAATCCGAGTCGGAATGTGACTCTGTTGGGCCCAGCAACAATTCCACCCGCCCCGCCTACAATTCAGGTGCGTTCCAACAATGACTGCACGGCCTCGAAAACCGATTTGACTGATCCCACCGTGGCAAATAGTGCGAGGAAGAAAACCAACCCCATAATTCCGTTTTCCCACCAGCGATTGCGATATTTCTCGCCAATAAACCGGCGACGAGCGGTGATCATCCACAGCCCCCCGGCAAGTATCGGGATCAGCACCACCTGAAAGCTATTCGTGATCAAAGTCAATTGCACAAAGTCCGGCATTCCCGGCATGGTCCAAACCAATGGTGACACCAGGATCCAGACCACGACGGCACGATACAGTGGATGCGTCCGGTAATCTCCCTGCAATGGACCGTTGCCCGCCTGCCAGCGCAAATAGCCATGACTGGCAATCATCCCCAATCCGACCGCATGTCCCACCAGCGAGGTAAATACGGCGGCGAAGACCCCCAGATGAAACAGCAACCGCCCGCCGCTGCCCAACACCTTGCTCAGCAGCGTCGACAAATCCTCCAAGGTCGTAATGTGAGCGCCCGTGCCGTAAATCAGCTCCGCTCCGACCGTCCAGATGGCCAAATCGAGCACTATCATGACAATAACTGCCAATAAGAAGTCGTATATTTGCAGCCGGCGATAGCGGGGCCCCTTCCAGCCTTTCTGGTCCAGAAAATAGGGATACGCCAAATTCATCAACGAACCGCCGATGGCTCCCAGCATGCCGATGGCGATCAATAAGGAATCAAATTCTCCCTTTTGCTCAGGAAGCTTGAATTCAAACACACCTTCGAGAATTCCGCTAGGACTGGGACCAACCCACGCCGCCAGCCCGATCAACGAGACGGCCAACAGAGCCAGCATGACCTTGAAGACGATTTCCAAGTATCCATAAACCGGCCAAAACACGATCGCCAAAGCGACCAAGCACCACAGCGTCGCCCATTGCCAAGTCTCGCCGAATCCCGCAATCGCCACGCAACTTTCGCCGATGCCCACAGACATATAGGACCCGTAAATGTGGCCCATCACGATAGCCACCACCATCAAAAACGGGGCGTACCAGGGATGCAGCCGGGCCAAGCCGTCCAGCACTCCTTCACCATGCTGATTGCAGAGTTGGTATTTGGCGATCAACGACACAAACAGATACCGCATGATCAGGGCCACGGCGATGATCCACATCAGCGCATAGCCGTAGTTCCCCCCGGAGATACCGCACTCAACGATGTCCCCCGCTCCCAGCCAGGTCAAGACAACAATAATCCCCGGCCCCATCGAGCGGAGATATTGCCGGAACGTCGACGGTAGCGGCGGCCCCACATCGACTTCCTTTAATTCATGCGACATATCAGCTCTCCCGACAGCCAGGGTTTGCAATACGCTCTATTCAAGGCCCGCAACGAAGCCGCGAACGTATCACAAGCGATCCTGCAGCCGCAAGCGCCTCTCCAAGGTGCTAAGCAGGATCGGCGCATGCCCCACATGCCACGAAGTCATTGACGAAGCAGAATCCCCAGGTTAAACTCCGTGTCGTTCCCCCCCAAAAACTGCCCCCGTAGCTCAACTGGATAGAGCGTCGGCCTCCGAAGCCGAAGGTTAGTGGTTCGAATCCACTCGGGGGTACTAATCAGCCCTTATTTTGCAAGGGCTGATTTCATTTCACACGGATGCGGGACTTCTCAGGAGACCCCTGCTTACCTTGCCATCTCACCTCGATTGCCCCGTAATCGTGTCTGGCAACGTCGTTCGATCGGCGACCGCACGATGGCATGGCTTCATCTCTTTGCGTCAGCCCGCTCAATAGCGCATTCGTCTACACGATTCACGCACAACTCAGCACGCTGCCGTTGCGTGAAAGCCATAGCAGCTATTGATTGCGCCCTCCATTGAATCGGACTAGTACGCAATGGAACAATCGCCCACATCGGTTGTCGAGCAGGCTTGCGATGCCCCTTTTTCTAACGCTTCGCTAACTCGAAAACTGGGGGTGGTTCAAAGCATTGCAGGGAAAGATTTTGTACAATCAGCAAACTGATTTGCAGCGGCACCGGTTGGAGAGCAGAGACGATGCCCTGTAGACGATAACATGCAGCAGTGCCTGATGCAGCAGTGCCTGAAGCCGGATTAATCTGCGGCAGGGCGGGCCGCTGATTTGATGTCCGGTCAAGTCGGTTAAAGCGGTCAGGAAAAAACGACTCGCATTCCTTTCGACAGAAAGCAAACTCGCAAGATGTCCAAGAATCCGGAACTCGATCGACTTGCCGACCACGATGCCGGAACGGTCGATTGGAAGCGATGGGGAACGTACCTAAGTGATCGAGCCTGGGGCACAGTCCGTGAAGATTACAGCGCCGACGGCGATGCGTGGAATTATTTCCCCCACGATCATGCCCGCAGTCGCGTCTACCGCTGGAACGAAGACGGCATCGGCGGGTTTTGCGATCAGAAACAACACCTGTGCCTCGCCGTGGGATTGTGGAACGAAAAAGATCCCATCTTGAAGGAGCGGATGTTTGGCCTGAGCAACCTGCAAGGAAACCACGGCGAAGACGTGAAGGAGTACTACTTCTTTCTAGACGGCACGCCGACGCACTCCTACATGAAGATGCTCTACAAATACCCGCAGGTGGAGTATCCCTACGAAGAACTGGTCGAGGTCAACGGCAATAGAGACCAGTCACAACAGGAGTACGAACTGTTTGATGCACTGCACGATGAATTCCTGGCCAATCGCTATTTCGACGTGTTCATCGAATATGCCAAGGCGGGGCCTGAGGATATTCTCTGCCGTATCACCGCCGTGAATCGCGGACACGATGCAGCGCCGATTCATATCCTGCCACACCTGTGGTATCGCAACACTTGGTCCTGGGAAACGGATCAAACGCGCCCGGCGATTCAGCAAGTGGCGCCCGGCGTGGCCACGACCACACATCCGGAATTCGCGACCCGCTCCTGGCAGATACGCGCCTCCGATGGTCGGTCGGTCGATCTGTTGTTCACCGAAAACGAAACCAATTTTAGCCGCATCGATAAATCCAAAAATCTCTCACGGTACGTCAAAGACGGATTTCACAATGCCGTCATCAACAACGACAGCAGCGCCATCAATCGTGAGCGCGGCAGCAAAATGACCGGGCATGCCCATGCGATGATTCCGCCCGGCGAGGAATTTGTCGTCGAACTCCGCTTTGCACCGGAGTCATCGGCGGACCCCTTTGAGGATTTCGACGCCGTGTTCGCCGCTCGAATCGCCGATGCGGATGAATTCTACGAGGCAATGCGACCGCCGACACTGTCTGACGATTCCCAGCTCGTAGCGCGACAAGCCTTTGGCAGTTTGCTCTGGTCTAAACAGTACTACCATTTTGATGTGTACCGTTGGTTAAAAGGGGATCCCACGCAGCCAACGCCCCCCGAATCACGCTGGAAGGGCCGTAACTGGCGGTGGAAGCAACTGCACAACGCCGATGTGATTTTGATGCCCGATGCCTGGGAATATCCTTGGTACGCCTCCTGGGATTTGGCGTTTCATTGCATCGCCATTTCGCACATCGATCCCGCATTTGCCAAACAGCAACTGTTGATGATGGGCTACGAGTGGTACCAGCACGCCAACGGTCAGTATCCGGCGTACGAATGGAACTTCGACGATGTCAATCCGCCTGTGCTTTGCTGGGCGGCGTGGCGGGTCTATCAGATTGAATTGGAGCAAAAAGGAACCGGCGATACAAAGTTTTTAAAGCAGATGTTCCAGAACGGCATGTTGAATTTCAGCTATTGGGTGAATCGCAAAGACGACAGCGGGCGGGACATTTTTGGCGGTGGGTTTTTGGGAATGGACAACATTGGTTGTTTCGACCGCGACAAACCGCTGCCCGATGGGGGAACGCTGGAACAGAGTGATGGAACGAGTTGGATGGCCCTCTACTGTGCGACCATGCTCAACATCGCATCCGAGTTGGCTGTCGAAGAACCGCTCTATCAAAACATGGCGGTCAAGTACTTCGAGCACTTCCTTAACATCGCCCATGCCATGACCAACATGGATGGCGCAGGAATCAATCTGTGGGATGCCGAGGACGAATTCTTTTACGATGTGATTTCCTTGCCCAGTGGAGAATCGATTCCGGTCAAAATTCACTCAATGGTCGGTTTAGTGCCCTTGTTCGCCGTCTTTGTCGAGTCAGCGGAACGCGAGCAGGGAAAGGGATTGGAGAAGTTTAACGAAGCGGCAAAATGGTTTATTGGCAACCGGCCCGACCTATTAAAAAATGTGGCACCGGTGAAGGAGCCTGGCCAAAACGGAGCGCATATCCTGGCCATATTGTCCACGGATCGACTCACGGCGGTGTTGCGGCGGATGCTCGATCCCGAGGAGTTCTTGTCCGACTACGGAATACGGTCCGTCTCCCGCTATCATTTAGAGCATCCTTACGAGTTCGATGCCGGCGGGCAGAAGTTTGAGGTCAAGTATACTCCGGCCGAGTCCGATAGTCGTTTATTCGGCGGCAATTCCAACTGGCGGGGCCCGATTTGGTTTCCGGTGAATTACACCATCGTCCGTTCGCTCCACGAGTTTTCACGTTATTACGGTGACAGCTACAAAGTCGAATGCCCCACCGGTTCCGGTGTCTGGATGAGCCTCGACGAAGTCGCCGGCGAACTGGCACAGCGGTTATGCAACATTTTTCTGCGCGACGCAGCGCAAGACGGACGTCGGGCAGTGTTTGGCGACAACGACTATTTTCAAACGGATCCCCACTGGCGGGACTACGTCCATTTTTCAGAATACTTCAACGGCGACACGGGTGCCGGCGTCGGTGCGAGCCATCAAACCGGTTGGACGGCCCTAGTGGTTTCGTTGCTTTATGAATATTGGAAACAACATGAGCGTGGTTGAGACGATGGCCGGTCGCTCATCACCGATCGGTGCCACCGTTGAGAACGGTGGGGTGAATTTTTGCATCTACTCCAAACATGCCACGGGCGTCGACCTGTTGTTGTTCGACAAGGCAAACGACGCGCGTCCCGCGCAGACAATCACGCTCGATTCCGCATCGAATAAGACCTACCATTACTGGCATGTCTTTGTGTCGGGAATCGGAGCGGGACAACTGTACGGATACAAGGTCTCCGGCCCCGACGATCCGGACGCGGGGCTACGGTTTGATAGGACAAAGCTGCTCGTCGACCCCTATGCGCTGGCGACGGCCAATACCGAAAACTACGACCGCGCCCGAGCCGCCACTGCGGGAGAGAATCTGGCCGTCGCTATCAAGAGTGTGGTCGTCGATCCAGCGGATTACGATTGGGAGGGGGACGAGCCGCTCAACCGACCGTTCGTTGATGAAGCGATCTATGAGTTGCATGTCGCGGGTTTTACGCAGAATCCCAACTCCGGCGTTGCTACAAAGCAGCGGGGAACCTTTGCGGGGCTGATCGAGAAGATTCCCTATCTCGTGGAACTGGGCATCAAGACGGTCGAGTTGATGCCGGTTCAACAATTCGACCCGCAGGCCTCCCCGACCGGCACTAACTATTGGGGCTACCAGCCATTGGCTTGGTTTGCTCCGCACCAAGCATATAGTTCGCAGCCCGGTGTGCTGGCAGCGGTCACGGAATTTCGCGATCTCGTCAAAGCGCTGCATCGTGCCGGTATCGAAGTCATACTCGATGTGGTGTTCAATCATACGGCCGAAGGAAATACGAGCGGACCAACGTTGTCATTGCGCGGCATCGATAATCCCACGTATTACATTCTCGATTCCGCCAACCCCGCGAACTACGTCGATGATACAGGCTGCGGAAATACCGTGAGCGGCAACAAATCGGTCGTGCGTCGAATGATTCTCGATTGCCTGCGGTATTGGGTCGAGCACATGCATGTCGACGGGTTTCGCTTTGATTTGGCGGCAAGCCTTTCCCGCGGCGAGGATGGCGAGCCTTTGGCGCATCCACCGATTTTGCTCGATATTGAAGTCGATCCCATCTTGGCGGGGACAACCATCATTGCCGAAGCTTGGGATGCAGCCGGGTTGTATCAACTCGCTCATTTTGGAACCGACCGTTGGGCGGTCTGGAACGGCGCATTTCGCGACCACGTACGTCGCTTTCTCAAAGGTGACACGGGAACCGTCGACAAATTGGCCGATAACCTCGTCGCCAGCGCCAACTTGTTTCACGAGCCGGATCGTCTGCCCAACCGCAGTGTGAACTTCATCACGGCCCATGATGGATTTACGCTCAACGATTTGGTCAGCTATGAAGAGAAACACAACGAGGCCAATGGCGAGCAAAACCGCGATGGGTCGAACGATAATTTCAGTTGGAACTGCGGCGTCGAAGGCATCACCGACGATGCCACCATCGAAGCTTTACGGCAGCGGCAGATTAAGAATTTTCTGACAATTTTGTTCATGTCCGAAGGACGGCCGATGCTGGCCATGGGGGACGAAGTCCGACGCACGCAACAAGGCAACAACAACGCCTATTGCCAGGACAACGAAATCTCCTGGTTCGACTGGGAGGATGTCGACCGGCATGCCGACATCCGCAGATTTGCCGGCGGGTTACTTCATTTCCATCAAAACTTGGTGATTTTCCGGGATCACATATATTGGGGACACAACGGAAACAGTATGATTCGCTGGCACGGCGTGCGATTGGGAGAGCCTGATTGGAGCGAAGATTCGCACGCCATCGCCTACGAATTAACTCACGATGAGACCGGAGACCATGTGCATGTGATCCTCAATGCTTATTGGGAGCCGCTCGGCTTCCAGTTGCCTCCCACGGCGGCAGGACGTGAATGGCGGCGAGTGGTTGATACCGCGCTTGAGTCGCCGCAAGATTTTTGCGATCCGCCAGCCGTGCTTCCCAACGGCCAGTCACAGTACGCCTGTCAAGCGCGGTCGTCGGTCGTGTTAGTGAGTGTTACGGTTTAACCTGCGAGAAGGAGCGAACGCATGGCCGAGAACTACGATGTGATCATCATTGGCAGCGGCGCCGGAGGCGGTACCTTGGCCCGCCAACTTGCGCCCTCCGGTAAAAAGATTTTAATTTTGGAACGCGGCGGCTGGCTGAAACGCGAACCGAAAAACTGGTTGAGCGAAGAAGTCTTCGTCAAAAACCGCTATGTCTCCCCCGACATTTGGCACGATAAAAACGGCAAGCCGTTTCAACCGGGCGTGCACTATTTCGTCGGGGGCGCAACCAAAATGTATGGTGCTGCCCTCTATCGGTTGCGTGCCGAAGACTTCGGCGAGTTGCACCATCAGGACGGACTCTCCCCCGCATGGCCGATTCCTTATGAAGAATTAGAACCATACTACACCCAAGCCGAGCAGATGTATCAGGTGCATGGGGCCCGGGGCGAGGATCCGACCGAGCCGCCGGCGAGCGCACCGTATCCGCATCCCCCCGTGTCACATGAACCGCGCATCGCTCAACTAGCCGACGATCTGACCCAGGCTGGATATCGCCCGTTTCATTCCCCTTGCGGCATTATGCTTGATGAAACGCGGATGCCCTTTAGCCGCTGCGTCCGCTGCATGGATTGCGATGGCTTCCCTTGTCTGGTACACGCCAAAAGCGATGCCGAGGTGCTCGGCGTACGTCCGGCGCTGGAACATCCCAACGTCACCTTGCTCATCGATGCCATGGCTCTCAAGTTAGAAACCAACTCCGCCGGCACCGCCGTAACGGGCGTCGTCGTGGAGCATGCGGGCCAACAAGAGGTCTATCAAGCCGGCACGGTCGTCGTTTCCTGTGGAGCGGCCAACTCGGCAAAACTGCTGTTGATGTCGGCCAACGACAAACATCCTCGGGGCTTAGCGAACGGCTCCGACCAAGTCGGCCGGAACTATATGTTTCACAACAGCCAAGCTGTATTGGCCCTCTCCAAAGAACCCAACCCCACGGTCTACCAAAAGACATTGGGCTTGAACGACTTCTATTTAGGCATGGAAGGTTACGAATTCCCGATGGGGAATATTCAAATGGTGGGAAAATCACAGGCTCCGATGTTCCGCGGCGAAAAGCCGATTGAGACCGCCCTGGCGCCGCAGTGGACGCTGGAAATGGTCGCCAAGCATTCCGTCGATTTTTGGCTATCGACCGAAGACCTTCCACGGCCGGAAAACCGCGTGACTGTCGACGCCGCAGGAAATATCACGCTCAGCTACACTAAGACCAACCAACTCTCCGCGGAGACGTTGTATAAAAAACTCAAGTCGATGCTCAATAGCCTGGGCATGCACAATCATTTGATCCCGCGCAATCTGTATATGAAGAACGAGATCGACGTAGGGGGCGTGGCCCACCAAGCCGGCACATGCCGTTTCGGCAACGATCCTAAAACTTCGGTACTCGACGCCAATTGCAAAGCGCACGAACTCGAGAATCTGTATGTCGTCGACACCAGTTTCTTCCCGAGCATCGGCGCCGTAAACCCCGCGCTCACAGCTATGGCCAACGCGCTGCGCGTGGGGGAACATTTACTCCCGCAGCTTTGATTCACTTTAGCTAATGCCTTCTGACCAGCAGGACCTTTGGAAATTCAACAGACACCGACTCAAGGATAGGGGAACAAACAGTATGAGCTTAAAAGGTAAAGTCGCCATCGTCACCGGCGGCAACAGCGGCATCGGATTGGCGATCGTCCTAGAATTGGCCCAACAGGGGGCCAATATTGTGATCGATTACATCTCGCACCCCGAAGCAACCGAGGCGCTGGAAAAACAAGTGGTCGCCTTGGGCGATCAAGCCATTGGTGTCGACGCCGACGTCAGCAAAGTCGCCGATCTAGAGAGGCTAGTCGCTGCTGCGGTCAAGCAGTTTGGCCGGGTCGACATTATGGTCAATAACGCCGGTGTCGAGACCCGGACGTCAGTGCTGGACACAACCGAAGCCCAATACGAGAAGGTCCTGGAGATCAATCTCAAGAGCGCGTTCTTCGGCACGCAGATCGCCGCCAAGCAAATGATTGAGCAAGGAGAGGGTGGACGCATTATTAACATCACGTCTGTGCATGAAGATTGGCCCATGCCCGGCAATACGGCCTACTGCCTCGCCAAAGGGGGCATGCGGATGCTGACCCGAACCGCCGGCGTCGAATTGGCGCCGCACAACATTTGCGTCGTTGGCGTCGGACCAGGAGCGGTGGCCACGCCGATCAATCTGTCTACAATGACCGATCCGGCCCTTATGAAAAAACTGGACGATGCGATTCCACTTGGCCGCATGGCGCAGCCGGAAGAGATCGCCTCTGTCGTGGGCTTTCTTGCCGGCGATGGCGCCAGCTATGTGACAGCCACCACGGTGTTCGCCGACGGCGGCATCAAACAAAGCAGCCCTGGTTTGTAAGACCAGGGCTGATGTCTTGCCGGTGCTGACTGAAGGGCGCGGACTAATTCAACGGAGGCAGCCCACCGCCATTCAGCGGCGATTGGATGTTGCCTGCTTCACCAGCGGGCGCCTTGGGCTTCGTCAGTTCGTCCCGGTGGAGGCGGATTTTCTTGAAGTCCTCTTCGGAGATCACATAGTACCAATCAGCGAAGCGGCGGTTGAGTTCTTCCACCTCTTTGCGTCCCTCCTGGGCCTTCTTGTCATAAGCGGCCACGTCGGTTTTGTACTTTGCCAACGCCTGTTCGTACTCCGCTTGTGCTTTGGCGGCATCGGCGGCGGCCTGTTCAGCGGATTTCTCCGTCGGCTTTTCCGCCTCTTTGTCTTTCTCAGCGTCGGCGTCCGCATCGTCGGCCGGTGTGTCGTCCTCAGGTTTCGTATCCGCGGCATCCGAATCGGCCGGTTGATCGTCGTCTGCTGGAGCCTCCGGTTTATTGTCGTCTTCGTTTTCTGCCGGCGGTTTGTCATCCGCTTTTTCTTCAGCAGCAGGTTCCGCTGGTTTCTCCGGTTCAACCGGCTTGGGACCTAAAGCCGCTTCGTCGAAACGGGCAAAGGCAAACAAAAACCGCCCCTGCAATTTCTCTTCTTCGACTTCCGGCTTGTCATCGTTTGTCTCGTCAGCGGCCTCGCCCTTTTTCTCGCCGTCCGCTTTGGCTTGTTTGGCATCCTTTTCGAGACCCGCTTCGATCTCCAGATCCGATCCGGTGAAGATCTCGCCGAACCGCAGCACGTATTCCACCCCCTTGTTGGTGGTGACGACCAATTCCCCTTCGTTCGATTTCAGACCTTGCTCGGTGGGAAAAAATCCGCGGCTGATCAAGTCGTTGAATGCTTCCCGTGTGCGGGGTGCGGCATCCTTGCTCAACTTCAAGTCGTTGCTCAGTCCTTCGGGCTTAGGACGCACGCCAATGAGTTTCAACTCATCCATGGCCGAGATCATAGCCGTGACTTTCGCCACATCGAGTTCCTGTGTTTCGGCATCTAAGCCGGCCAGCGTCCAGGGATCGCTCGACTTCGCATGAGAAAGCTCGCTGGTTTCTCCTTCTTTCAACGTGCCGCTATTTTCGTCGATCGAATAATCGTGAATCACCACCGACGTCAGTTCATCGCGATTCATCTTCAACAAATCGGTTTCCACCCAATCGGAGAACTTCGTCGACAGGTCGACATCCATTTTGGCAATGTAGACGGCATTGGAGCCTTCTTTGCGAACGTAGTAATACCCGTCGCGGCCTTCGACTTGTTTGCCGATGATGAAATCGACCAACATGTTGCCGTCGGCGTCTTTGAGGATCAACCGGTCGCCGCGTCCCTTAAGTGTCGACGCTTCGTCGTCCAGCGGATCGACGACCCCCAGCGCTTCATGGCTCTCAGCCGATTGGCTTTGGAATCCGTCTCGCTTGATGCCAATCAGCGATGCCGCCGTATTGGCCAACCGCTCGGCGGCGTCGGCGGGATAATTGTTGTGGGAGGGAATCGACCAGACACCGTCTTTGTTTTCCACAATGAACTGCTGCCGGCGAGCCGTGTCTTCATTGAAGACCACAACCGATAGCGAGGTTGCCTTGGTGGAATCCTCAAAGTCGGGGTAAAACTCGCTGCCCAAGTTCATATCGGCCAAGGGGTCGTTGATTGTTGGCGCGGCAAATACCGCCACCAAGAGGGAAACGACGGCCACACCGACAAACGTTAAAGTTCGTAGGGTTTCGTTCATGTTCCAGCCTCGCAATTCCTAAATCTCGCGGCCTCAAAGCCGCACCGCAGATGTTGAAGTTGTATTCCGTCTGTTTCGTGTCGTCAGGCGATAAACGCCGTCGCCCGCTTTACGCATGTTTGCCGACGTCGCGCACCAGACGCTCCGGGACGATCGTGTTCCGTTCATTGGTGACGCGGATGCACAAAATAATGATGCCCAACACCAATGCGGGAATCGGCGGCAGGAGAATCGCCCACATTTTAATACGTCCCTCAATGGCCGAGATTTCGCGTTCCGTTTCCCGTTTTTCCTGACGGACCTTCTTTTCCTTGGCACTTTCGATATTGACCTTATCCACGTCCAATCGTTGTTGCAGCGATCGCTGCGTCATTTGAATGCGGATTTGCTTGTCTTGCGCGTCGAGCGACGGGTCATTGCGAATTTTTTCGACCGCTTCGGTCAATTGGGCATTAGCAGCTGCCAATTCCTCGTCCGCTTTTTCGTTGGCGGCCTCGGTTTCCTTTTGAAGCTCTTCTACAAACGTTTGCGTCCGCGCTTCAACGGTCGTCAAAGTCCGGTGTTCGGCGCGGCGTTTTCGCAGCGGAATAAACTCTTTGTCCCCGGCCAATTCGTCGACCGCATTCAGTACGAACGTCACGTTGTCCAAATTCAAATCGTACATCTGCCGATCACGAATTTGGAAGAACATGTTGGAGATGATGTCCATGTCGGCAATGAAGACCACGTTCAGACCTGCTCCCACATCCGAGGTGATCCGTGCAGCCAGATAATAGTCCGTATTGTCGTCGACGACCCGTTTCGGGTTCGGCAGCATCTGCGGGCCGAACAACGGGTGGTTGCTGATCAATTGGTCGAATGGCAACACACCGGTCGACGATCGAGCGGAGCGGATGAGGGGAATAAACTTGGCTTGGCTCCCCTCGCGCGGCCGGATGGAACCGGGCCACAACAACAGTGTTTCCTGCAATCCCTTGCTCACTTGGCTTTCTTCACTGAAGGGCGCCAATTCTCCTTCAACATTCCGTTCGGTCACGAATACCAAATCGGGTTGCACGACGCTAGCAAACTGCGGGTGCGGATTGACCATGTCAAACACCGACTGCCCCTTGTCCCAGGCAATGCCCAATTCATTGAGCAGCAGGTTGATGTCTCCCTTGGGGGGCGCCGGTTGACGTTGGCCGAACATGCCGCCGCCGCCCGGACTCGGTTTGGGAAGCTGCGCCGCCAACTGCGGGTTGAATGCCGGCATCGGGTCGTCGAAGATCAAAGTCGGTTTGCCCGACTTCACATAGTCGACAAAGTTTTTCAACTGCGGCACCGTCAACGACGACGGCAGCGGGGCGATGAGGACATCAAAATCCCCCGTGATCGGGCCATCGGGCGAGACATCCACCACGTCATATTGCTTTTTCAATTCGGTCACGATCCGCCATTCGGGATCGCTGGAGAAGCTTTGCATATTCATGCCGCCGGCGATTTTGGCATCCGTTGTCAAAATGCCGACTTTGCGGCGATTCGTCTCGGTGACCGTGCCAATCGACCGCGTCAATTCGTATTCAATCGGTGTCCCCACGTCGAACCAGGGAATCACCACTTCGTCATCCACACCACCGGTGACGACCGCTCCTAAAAAGACGGAATCAGTAACGACCTTGCCCGCACGTTCGGTTTGTACTTCACGGGCGCTGATGCCGAACGTCCGCGCTTCGTCTGCTTCAGGTGAAAACTGTTCGGTATTGACGATCCGCACATCGAGTTGATCGCCGGCCGCTTGATCATATTGTCGTAACAATCCCAACAACGTCGTGCGGACCGGCACATATTCGCGCGGGACTTCCGGGCTGATGAACGCCTGAATCAAGATCCGGCGCTTTTCTGGCAGTTCAGACAGAACCTTTTTTGTCGTCGGCGAGATGCTGTAGAGCTGTTCCGAGGTCACATCTTCTCGGACGTTCCAATTGGCAAAGACCACATTGGCGCTGATCAAGATGACTGCCAAACAAATTGCCCGGGCGGCGAACTGCCAACCCATTTGCGTCCCTTTAGTGCCGCCGGCCCAATGTCGTCGAGCGGCCATCACCAGGTTCAAATACAGCATGAAAATGCAGATCGAAACAAAATACAGCAGGCCGCTCAAAGGGATCATGCCCAGCCCAAAATCGCGGAGTTGTTCCGATAAACCCATATTCTGAAACAGACGGCTTGCCGAAAGATGGCGGCCGAGGAAATCGGGCAGAATCGCGCCGATGCGGTCGCTGAATACCGGAATCGCGCACAGCACAGCCCCGATCACAAACGCCACCGGCGTGCTGCTGGTCAGTATCGAGGCGAACATGCCGGCCGACAATAAAGCGGCTCCCGCACACCAGTACCCCAAATAGTTGGCAAACAACTGTCCCACATCGGGATGCCCCAACATGAACAACACGACCACGTGCGACAGTGAAAATGCCAGCACCACGCTGTAGACAGCCAGCACGGACAGGTATTTGCCCAACACGATTTCCCCGTCGGAGGCGGGCAGCGTAAACAGCAACTCGTCGGTTCCGGTTTTGCGTTCATCCGCCCAAGCACTCATGGTGATCGCCGGCACGATGAACAGCAGCAACATCGGGAAATACTGGTTGAGTTGATCGAGGCTGGCGATGTTGTTGGCGAAGAATTGGTCGCTAAACGCCAATACCGATCCCAAGGCCACGAACACCACGATGAACAAATAGCCGATCACTCCTGAGAAGTAACTCAGGAAATTCCGCTTGAAGACAGCGAAGATGACATGCTTCCTCAAACTCATGAAACATTACCTCTGCCTGAATAGAGTCGATTTTTCGACAGTTTTATGCGTCGTCATTCCCGCGGCCGTTTTCGCTCAAATTCTATGTGAGCTGCTACCGAGGGATGTCGTGGTTGGATGCTGGGGTGTGGGGTATCGGCCGATGATTGCTGGTATCGTCAAGCCGCTGTGGTCGTCAATTCGCGGAACTTGGCCTCCATGTCGCCGCCGGCTGCCATCTCCGCCACGGTGCCGTCGAAGACAATCCGCCCGTTGAAGATAAACACCACGCGTCCCGCGACAGCTTCGACTTCCTGCAAAATGTGCGTCGATAGTAGAATGGTTTTGGTCTCGCTCAAACGGGTAATCAAATCGCGGACTTGGTGGATTTGGTTGGGATCCAGCCCGGCGGTCGGTTCGTCAAGAATGAGCACCTCCGGATCATGCAGTAGCGCCTGTGCCATGCCGACGCGCTGCCGATACCCTTTGGAGAGTTTACTAATCGCTTTACCGTAAACGCCTCCCAGGGCACATTGCTCCACAACGTAGTCCAGCCGGTCTTTCAATTGCTGCCGTTTCAACCCGCGGGCTTCTCCCATGTATTTCAGAAAGCTTTGCGGCGTCATTTCCGCATACAGCGGACCGTTTTCCGGCAGATACCCAATCATCTTGGCCGCCGCCATGCGTTCTTCGAGCACGTCGTGGCCGCCGATTTTCGCGGTGCCGTGTGTCGGCGCCAAAAAGCCGGTCAGGCACTTCATGGTTGTGGACTTCCCCGCCCCGTTGGGGCCGAGAAACGCCGCCACCTGACCGCGCGGTATCTGAAAGTTGACATCCGAAATTGCGGCAAACGGCCCATAAAACTTGCTCAGGCCGATCGCCTCAATCACTGCCGAATTCTCAGGTTTATTCATGATTTGTCGTTGCAACGCTAAAAGTCATGGTAAATGAAGGACTGTCGATCAACAGCGGCGCGGTGGATCATTGGCGGGTCACCCAGCAACGGCGTCCAGCCCCCCGTACGCAAACGTGTTCGTACGTAAACGTCATCGGACGCGAACGTCGTCAATCGTCTTTCGACGAATCGTATGAGCACAACACGCTACATTCCGCACCCCAAAGCGGCTCGTTCGGTGGACAAAAAATAGTCCCAGAGACGCAAATACGAATTGCTCGTAGCACAATCTTTACCGATCCAATTCTCCCCTGTCCAGTCAACTGCCGGGAAAACCGCGACCGCTCGTGTCGGGAACCTGGGATCGATTACTTGGTACAAGGCATTACGAATGGAACGCCACGAGTGTTGGCAGCCGTTTTTGATGAGAATTCGGATTTTTTGCAATCCATGCTCCGGTTCCGCCGCAATGACAAAGCGGTGCGAGCGGCGGAACACTCTCGATCAACCGTCGCTGCCGTTCTTCGCCGAATTGTTCACCCACTCAACGTCAAACGATTTTTTCAAATCCTCGCTCCACTCGTAGAGCACAACTTGTTGGGCGTGGACCGCAAGCTCGTCATACGGTGTGGACATAAACGCCCGCAGTGCCGGATGAGTGAACTTGTTCTCTCGCATGAACTGGCTGCCATCGATGTCGGGATCAGCCAAATCTCGCTGTTTGATCCGTACGACGTAATACGCCGAGAGATCTCCGCTGGACGCCACTCCGACATCGAACACTCCGAGTTCATCGAAAACGGTCTTCATGAACGTCTCATCAGCGACAGTCACCCGTGTCTGGTCGGCAATCGGCCCGCCAAATGAGACCTCCGAAATCGTTGGCGGAGGCCGACGGGCCATGGGACTGGGGTTGACGTTTTCCGGTTGATAGAGCCACGTAAACGATGTTGTCTCGCCGACAGGTGTTCCTTCAGGAAGTGCCTTGGCGAGTTCTTTATTTCCAACCGATTCGACCAAGCTCTTGGCATGTGCTTCTGCCAATTCACGGGCTTTGGCCAGTTTCCAAGATTTCAACACCTCGTCACGCACATCCGCCAGTGAAGCCGGGACGTGGTCGACGCGGTCCTGGACTTTCCAGAACAAAAAGCGGTCGCTGTTAATCATCCCTTCGACGTCGTAGGGGCCGTACAAAAGTTGCGAACTGAATGCCAATTGAATGGTCGACGTTCGCGGTTGACCGGGAAGAGCCACGCCACCCGCTTGGCGGCTATCACTAATCGAATCTTCGGTCGACGCTTCGCCATCCTCATTACGGCCCATTTCAAAGAGTTGCTGCGCCGAGACGAGACCGGTCGACGCATACGCGGCCTTGAATTTCTCGCCCAGTTTTTTCAAACTTTCAGCAGCTTTGGGTGCTTCCGCCGCAGCATTTTTTTCCGTTTCAGCCTGAAGTTCCTCGCGCGTCTTCCGGTTTTCGAAATCGTCATCGTCGAACGATTCTTCAGGGTCCGTATTCGGCAAGTGCAAGTCGACAAGATCGTTCATCTGTTCCAAGATCTGTTTGGCCAGACGATTCAATTCCGCCCGCGTCCGCTCATTTTCCAACTCCGTGCGGATCTCGTCCTTCAAGTCTTCGTCCAGTTCCCGATATTCTAATTCCGGCTTCGTTTCCGGCTTGTCCGTCCCTTCCGGGGCGGGGTCGCTCTCGGCAGATTCCGTTTTTGCTGGTTCATCTGCCGGTGCGGGCAATTTGGGTTCTGTTGTTTCAGCTGCGGGTTCTTGAGCCGGCTCAGCCTGCTTGGGTTCATCGTCCTTCGCTGCAGGTTGCTCCTCAGGAGTCGCCTCAGCAGCGGGCTCGTCCGCAGCAGGCTCGTCGGCGGCTGGCTCTTGGGCAGCAGGTTCGTCCGACGCGTCTTGCGCGAATGCAGTCAATGTCACCAACCTGCTTAGCGAGCTGCCGACTCCACTGCTGGGGAGCAGCGACGATTGATCATCGCTGTTCTCCTCAGTTGCCGGTTCTTCGGCTGTCGGCTCTTCGGGTTTCGTTTCTTCGGGAGCCGCATCGTCAGCTGCGGGGGGAGTCGCTTCCTTAGCAGCGGGAGGCTCCGCATCGTCGGTCTTCAACGCAGGCCCCTCGGCCGGTTTCTCCGACTTTTCGGCCTTTGGTTCCTCTACTTTAGGCTCTTCGGTTGCCGGTTCGTCGGTTGCAGGTTTGTCCGTTTTGGGGGCCTCCGGCGCGTCGAGTGTCGGTCCTTCCCCATCAGGACCGAACGGATTGTCTCCGTCCAGCGTCGGTGTGGGATCGATGACGTACTGAATGTCCTTGTTCGCCTCGTAGTAGGCGACGATGTCCTCATCCGTCACAGACTTTGACTCTTCGACTTGCTTACGCACGTCGGCGAATCGCAGGGTCAGGTATTGCAGCTCCACTTTGCGGGGCTGCTTAAAGCCGGGAGAGAAATCTTCGCGGCTCGTTACCGCAAAATCATCTTTGTAGGTGTCGAACCATTTTTGGAGATCGGCATCAGAATGCTCGGGGACATCTTTCACAAAGTCCTCGACAATCACCGGCGAGATTTCCATCACCTGGGCAACTTGCAGTTTTTTGTAGATGTCCCAGTATTGCTCCGGCGCCAACGGGGCCCGTGGTGACAACAACTCTCGCGCGGTCCGAGATCGCAATTCGCCACGAAGCGCGTTGAAAATATCGTTCTGGCTGACATGCATTTCGCTGACAATGTCGCGAAAATCATTGGTGCTCAGTTTGTCACCTGTGACTTGGCGGATAAAGTCCTGCACGGTGCTGTCGGCCACAGCGATGCCGATTTCATCCGCTTTCTGTGTCAGCAAATACCCAAACAGCACGTCTTTTTGGATGTCGTCGCCAGGGCCGTGACGGAAGAACATCTGTTGAATCTGGCGGAAATCGACTTCACACACGGTCGCGGCCCGTTGAATAAACCGGTTGGCCAATTGCCGTTGCCGCACCAATGCATCGATGTCGCTTTTATTTAAATCACCGGCCGACGTTTTAACAACGACCTTGTCCTGCAAGTTCGGGCCTTGCATCGAACGCGACAACGAATCCGCGATGACAAATGCGAAAACCGCCAATAGCGTCAACGCCACCATTAGCGTTTTTTGGTACTTGCGAATTAGGGCAAACGGTGATTTCATGCTAATTTCCTGATAAGTCGAATTCGCGCTGGCAGACGTTCGAAACACGCGCCGCCGGACTGGAGACCTGCTGCGGGGAACGATTGTTTTTGCCGATGTGTGCGACTGATTCCGTGGATTTCTTGTTCGATATTTTTGCCGCCTGATTTTTCAGACGACCTTGACAGCGTGTGGAAGATTTGTTTATGGATGGCCGGTCAACCCGAGGGCAAGCCAGCCATTGCCCAATGTCATCTTCCGAACGACGCTCGTTTTTCGTCTCCTCGATCCGCCCAAACTTTTTGGCCGGCCTTGGGAGCGAAACAGCCGCGCATTTTAGCTGCGAACAACTATAAGGCAAGTCCAACACTGGATTTGGGGAAGGAATCACGGCGGTGGCCAAAAAGAAAGTCAAAGGACTGGTGATTGTGGAATCACCGGCAAAGGCCCGCAAGATCAGCGGCTACCTCGGCTCGGACTACATCGTCCTAGCCAGCATGGGGCACGTCCGCGATCTGCCTGCCGGCGCTGCGGAGATTCCGGCCGCTGTCAAGAAAGAACCCTGGTCCACACTGGGAGTGAATGTCGATTCCGAGTTTGAACCGCTGTACATCATCCCCAAAGAGAAGAAAAAAGTCGTCAAGGAACTCAAGGACGCCCTCAAAAACGCCCAAGAGCTGATCATCGCGACGGACGAAGACCGCGAAGGGGAAAGCATCGGATGGCATCTCGTCGAGTTGCTCAAACCCAAGGTCCCCGTCAAACGGATGGTGTTTTCCGAAATCACCAAATCGGCCATCCAAGCCGCCATCGACAACCCCCGCGAAATGGACACCGATCTGGTTTCTGCCCAAGAAACCCGCCGGGTGCTCGATCGCCTCTACGGATATCGTCTCAGCCCGCTGTTGTGGAAAAAAGTCGCCCCCAAACTCTCCGCCGGCCGCGTCCAATCAGTCGCCGTCCGGGTCCTCGTGCGGCGGGAACTGGAACGCATTGCCTTCCATAGCGGAACCTACTGGGATCTCAAGGCCACGCTGAACACATCGCCCGAGGGGCAATTCGACGCCCAATTGTGGACTCTAGGCGGTAAAAGAATCGCCGCAGGTAAGGATTTTGACGAGGCGACCGGAAAACTCAAGCTCGACGTCGATGTCTTGTTGCTCAATGAAAAGGAGTCGCTCGAACTCAAGGACCGGTTGCTCAAAACCGACTGGAACGTCGCCAATATCGAAGAGCGGCAACAGGTCCGCAAACCGTATCCCCCCTTTACCACCAGTACGCTGCAACAAGAAGCCAACCGCAAACTAAACATGACCGCCCGGCAGACGATGCAGACGGCCCAGCGGTTGTATGAAGCAGGCCACATTACTTACATGCGGACCGACTCGGTCAATCTTTCGACCGAAGCGATCGATGCGGCACGAAATTGCGTCGATACCCGTTACGGACACGAGTACCTAAGCGACGGCCCACGTCAATTTACCTCCAAAAGCAAAAACGCCCAAGAGGCTCACGAAGCCATCCGCCCCGCTGGGACGGAGATGAAAACGGCAGAAGAATTGGGGCTTTCCGGCGGCGAGGGACGCTTGTACGGCCTGATTTGGAAACGGACCGCTGCCACACAAATGGCCGAAGCCCGTTTGCGGTTCCAAACCGTGACCATCGCAGCCGATGACGCTGAGTTTCGCGCCACCGGCCGCCACGTCGAATTTCCCGGCTTCTTCCGCGCTTATGTCGAAGGGACTGACGATCCCGAAGCCGCGCTCGACGATCAGGAAAGCAGCCTGCCGCAGATGAAAGAGGCGGACAAACTCCGCTGCGGCGAACTCGAACCGATCGGCCACGAAACCAAACCGCCGGCGCGCTTCACCGAAGCGACACTTGTGCGGGCGCTGGAAGCAGACGGTATCGGCCGGCCGAGTACCTATGCGTCGATCATCGGCACCATTCAAGACCGGGGTTACGTGCGCAAACAGGGCAGCCAATTGGTTCCCACCTTCACGGCGATGGCCGTCACCAAATTGCTGGAACAATACTTCCCCAATCTGGTCGACTACGCCTTCACCGCCAAGATGGAACAAACGCTCGACGACATCTCCAATGGGGAAATCGAATCGCTCCCGTATCTCAAAGGATTTTACGGCGGCGAGGAAGGCTTGGATTCGCAGGTTAAGACCAACGAAGAAAAGATCGATCCCCGCGACATTTGCACACTGGACCTGGAAGGCATCGAATCGAAAGTCCGCGTCGGTCGTTATGGACCCTATTTGCAGAAGGAGCAGGAAGATGGCGAAAATCTAACCGCCTCATTGCCTGCCGAAATTTCTCCCGCCGACATTACCAATGAAATGGCGGAGAAACTGATCAAGCAAAAAATCGAAGGGCCCACCCCGATCGGCATGCACCCCGACGAGGGACTGCCGATTTTCGTATTGCACGGGCCGTTCGGCTACTACATGCAACTCGGCGAAGTCACCGAGGACGGCCCCAAACCCAAACGGGTCTCGCTGCCCAAAAACGTCGAACCGGAAAACGTCACCCTCACGCTCGCGATGGACTTACTCAGCCTACCGCGAACCGTCGGGCAGCATCCGGAAACCGACAAGGTCGTCAAAGCGGGCATTGGACGATTTGGACCGTATGTCCTGCACAATAAGGTGTACGCCTCGATCCCCAAAGAAAAAGATGTGCTCACCATCGGCCTGGAAGATGCCGTTGACCTGATTAAAAATAAAAAGGTGCGAGGAGCGGCAACACCGCTGAAAGAACTCGGTCCGCACCCCGAAGATGGCGAAATGGTCGCCGTGTTCGAAGGTCGCTATGGACCTTACGTCAAGCACGGAAAAATCAACGCCACACTCCCCAAAGAAACCGAACCCGATTCGGTCACGCTGGAGCGAGCACTCGACATGATCGCCGAAAAGGCGGCCAAGGGGGGCGGCACGAAGAAGAAAAAGAAGAAAGCCACTAAGAAAAAAGCGGCGAAGAAGAAGGCCACCAAAAAGAAAGCGGCGAAAAAGAAAACCACAAAGAAAAAGAAAGCGACCAAGAAAAAAGCCGCTCCTTAATTCCAGAGCCGCTGCGGATAGCCCTCCTCTTCCGCCGAGGAGCGTATTCCGGTCGCGCCATCAGCGCTCAATCTTCCCCGCACCCGCGTCTGCTTCGCCCCAACGCCCCAGCAACGTGTGCTGCACGCCCAACTGGTCGCAGATCCGCGCCACCACAAAATCGACCAGGTCCGCCATCGAAGTCGGTGCGTGATAAAAACCAGGCATCGCCGGCAAAATTACGCCCCCCGCACTGGCCAACCGGGCCATGTTCTCCAGTTGGATCACCCCCAACGGCGTCTCCCGCGGCACAACAATCAACTTGCGGCGTTCCTTAAGATGCACATCAGCAGCGCGGTGTATTAAGTTCGACGACTGCCCGCTGGCAATCGCCGCCAACGTTCCCATCGAACAGGGGCAAATCACCATCCCGGAGGTCAAGAACGACCCACTGGCAAACCCCGCGTGAAAGTCCTGATGATGATACACACGCAACGTCCCACGCCCCGCGTGCGATACATCCAAGGCTGGGAATTGAAACCGACTACTCCCTTCCCCATCCTGCTGAGCAGAGGGCAACATCGTTTCGATACGAAATTGATCGGTGTCCAGTTGCGGATCCAACTCATCCCGCATCACCAGCGCAGCTGCCGGACTGACCACTACATGTAACGCGCACCCCGCATCAAGCAAAACATCCAACAACCGCAGCGCATAAATCGACCCGCTGGCTCCGGTGAGGGCAATCACGATGGGGGACATAGCTAGAAGACTCGCGTGGAGGAATTAGAAATCAAACGACCAAATCGCAGCACGAACTATAAAATCTGTACTTTGGATTTCGTCCTACTTAGTCCCCACATACAGCGTAGCAATTCCAAACGTCAACGGTTTGTAAATCACGCTCGCGAGGCCGGCTTGTTTCATCATGGTCGCCAGCGTTTCGCCTTGGGCGAATTCACTGACCGACTGTGGTAAATAATTGTAGGCAAACTGGCTGTTGCGGGCCAATAATTGCCCAATCCGCGGCAAAATGTGGCGGAAATACCAGCGATAACAACTGCGGAACAAGCGGTTTTCCGGCATAGAAAACTCCAACACCACCACCTTGCCGCCCGGCTGGCAGACGCGCGTCATCTCCTGCAAGCCCTGCATGGTGTCGGCGACGTTGCGCAAGCCGAATGCGACTGAGACGATTTGAAAACTGTCGTCGGCAAACGGCAATCGCTGCGCGTCAGCTTCCAGAAATTCAATCCGCGATCCGCTGGCCGCTTCTCGTTTTTTATTCGCCAGCACCAGCATCTCGTGCGTGAAGTCGCTGCCAATCACAGCGGCCCCTTGCGCCCGTTTCTCGTAGCTAAACGCCAAGTCCCCCGTTCCCGTGCAGACATCCAAAATCGGCGCATCGCCCACCGGCGGCGCCATCCGCACGGCCCGCCAGCGCCAATAAATATCCGTACCGCCGGAGAGGAAATGATTCAGGAAATCATAGCGCGGCGATATCTCGCCAAACATGCGCCGCACGCGTCCACCGGACTTATCAACTGTCATCTGCCCGTGACCCATGTGACCCTAATTTCGGTGTGGTTGATAGAGCTGTGTTTGTGTAGTGTTTGCCTGTCGCGAGGCTGGTTAGGAACGCCAATCGTACTACATAGAAAGGTGCGTCGCGACGCACTCTACGATTCTTGCTCTCCCTGAGAGGAGCGAACCCCCAACAAATCTTGCTCCCTCTCCCTCTGGGAGAGGGCCGGGGTGAGGGTTTACCCATAACCGGATTGACCAGCGAACCTTCACCGGAAAATGCAGGTTTTTTCAATTTCGAATCACCCGCCCGTTTTCAGCGTTTGAAACCGCTCCAGCAGGTCATTCGTCACCGGTCCGGGAGTTCCTGCGCCAATCTTGCGGCCGTCCAGGTCGACGACCGGAATCACCTCAGCCGCTGTGCCAGTTAGAAAACATTCGTCGGCGATGTAGATGTCGTGGCGGACCATGGCGACTTCCCGGACCGTCAAGCCGGCCTGTCTGGCCAAGCCCATCACGGCTCCCCGGGTAATGCCTTCCAAAATCCCCGCTTCGGGCGGCGGTGTTTTGAGGATGCCATCTTTGACGATGAAGATATTATCCCCGGTACATTCCGCCACTTCGCCTTGCGCATTGAGCATCAGTGCTTCGATACAACCGGTGTCGGTGGCTTCAATTTTGGCCAGGATATTGTTGAGATAGTTGAGCGACTTGATCCGCGGACTCAGCGCGCCGGCGTGATTGCGGATCGTGCTAGCGGTAATCACTTTCAGTCCGTCGCGGTACATCTCTGGCGGATACAGTGAAATCGTATCGGCGATAATAATCACCTGGGGATCGCTGGTGCGGCGAATGTCCAACCCTAGCGTCCCGGCTCCCCGCGAGATCACCAGTCGCACATACCCTTCGGTAATTCCGTTGGCGGCGACCGTCTTGTTCACCGCTTCAGCCATTTCGGCCGGCGAAAGCGGAATCTCCAGGCGGATCGCCAGCGCGCTCTCATACAGCCGCTCAATGTGTTCATCCATTAGGAACACGCGGCCATTATAAACGCGGATCCCTTCGAACACGCCATCGCCATAGAGAAACCCGTGGTCAAAAACGCTCACTTTAGCATCGGCCTTGTCGACAAGTTCGCCGGCGATATAAACCTTCAATGACATCTCGGTACCGCAAATTAAAAGGGGGGGGAATGAATTGCTTGAAGTAGAGACAAACCGGCACGCAACCTGGTTCGTCATTGCCCCGTAGTCTACATAAACAGAGAGACCGGTACCAATCATAGGCACCGGTCTCTTGTGACAAATCATCAAATTGTTAACGGGGCATGCAGATTTCGCGAGGGAGTCTCAGATTCCGATTTCAACACCACCCAGCAAACCTGCTAGGTGCCGCTTTTTTGCGTCGAAATACGCTCTAAGCAGCCTCTGCCAGCTTTTCCAATCGACCTTCCCGTAGGCGGACCGTACGTCCGGCCTGTTCGGCGATCACGTTGTCGTGAGTCACCATCACGATCGTCAGGCCTTCCTGTTCGTTCAGCGCCCGCAGCAAGTCCATAATCTCGCCACCGGTGGTTGCGTCCAAATTCCCGGTCGGTTCGTCCGCTAGGAGAACCTCCGGTTTGCCGATCAAGGCCCGGGCGATGGCCGCACGCTGCATTTCTCCACCCGAGAGTTCCGAAGGCCGGTGCGTTAACCGATGTGACAAACCGACGCGATCCAGTAACTCGCGGGCCTCGTTTTGAAATTGCTTTTTCCGTCGCAAATAGCCCAGCAGCGAATGCCGAATCATCAGCGGCGAGAGCACGTTTTCAATCACGCTCAATTCGGGCAGCAGGTGATAAAACTGAAAGATGAATCCGAACACCCGGTTGCGGAGTTCGTCGCGGCTTTTGGCCGATAGGTCATCGATACGTTGGCTGTCGAGGTGAATTTCCCCCACGCTGGGAGCATCCAACAACCCCAGCAGGTGCAGCAACGTGCTTTTCCCGGAGCCCGATTGGCCCACGATGGAGACAAACTCTCCGCGATTCACGTCGATGTTCACGCCGTGTAATACCGGAATCTTGTGGTCACCCTTGCGGTAAGCCTTTTCCACGGCGATCGCCGCGATATGACGCTGAGGCATTTTAATGATCTCTGCCGTTTCCATGAGGAGTTGTTTCCTGCGGAATTGTTTTGAGGCTACGGACTTTCGAAAGGCCGATTTGACCGGCCGGTCTTATTGTGCGAATCAATACTCAACTGATAAGGGGTGGCTGAGGACAAACGAAGTCTGGCCCCAGATCCTAACGTTCATTCATACCGTAGCGACGCCACCGGATGCAGTCGCGACGCGCGTCGTGCCGGCAAGATGCTGGACAACACGGCGATGGCGATGGCACCGACCGCGACCCAAAACACCATCCACGGCTCGATGTTGGTGGGGATTTCCGGGAAATAGTAAATCCGTTCGTCAAACACTTCTTTCCCGGTCAGCCACGTTATCTGTTCTTCAATCCAATTGATTTTCCAGACAATCAGCAATCCCATGCCCACGCCCGCACCGGAACCAACGATACCCAAGCCGAATCCGTAGGCGAGGAAAATCGACATCACGCCGCTGGAGCTGGCTCCCAAGGATTTCAAAATTCCAATGTCGCGTGTTTTCTCCACGACGATCATAAAGAAGATCGCCAAAATGCCAAAGCCGGCGACTGCGATGATCAGAAAGAGCAACACGTTCAGGATCGCCGATTCGACTTCAACCGCAGCCAACAGCGGACCTTGTTTTTGCTCCCAGGTATGCACGGCGAACCGTCCCGGCTCGAATTCTCCTCGCAACAAGCCCACAACGACAGCCGGGTCGGCCGATTCTTTTAATTTGATCTGCACCGACGTCACCGAAGTCAAGCCGGTTTGCGGATCAATCATGACGCGTTGTTTTTGCAGGTAATCCAAATTGCAGAAGATCAGGCTGTTGTCATACTCGCTCATGCCGCATTTGAAATAATCAACCACGGTGGCCGAGAAGTGGATCGCCTCGGGAGGCCGCCCAGAACCGACGGTGCTCAGTTGCACGTCATCACCAACGCGAACCATCGGCAGCGTCTTGATCTTGCCGGTCGCTTGGTCTTCGTATTTGTATGTCACCAGTTCCGAACCGATATAGACCCGACCTTCGAGTGGGGACGTCAAATCCTCAGACTCTTCTTCAAACATTTCGTCGTCGGCGCCGATGATTTCAGAGCCTGTGAACAGGTCACCGGCATCAATTGCTCCCGCGTTGTCCACCGGCGATTCGACCGGTTCCAATTCATTCATCATCCGACTATGTTCCCGCATCCGCATTTCGCTTTCTTTTTGCGCTGTGCGGTATTCTTGATCGTCGGGGTGCAAGTCAAATGAAGCCGGCACGTTCGCTACGTATCGGGGCGGACCGATCCGGTTTCCTTCTTCATCCCGTTGGGGCATGAAGTTGTACAGATGATCGGTCAGCGTTCCCATCTTCGCTTTGGATTCGGGTTCGATGCCGATGATCGTCACCGGTTTGGTGATATATTGCCCGAATGAGCGAAAGCTGAGCATGCCGTACACCTCGACGGTGGGGCTCATCGCCTCGATATGCTCGCCCGCCGCATGGCGGATACGGGCCATGATCCGGTCTGGGTCCTGTTCGCCATCGGCGCTGCCCGTTTCCAGAACCACGTCGGCCAAAATGCCGCGAATCCGTTCCTTCATTTGGCTGCTAAACCCGCTCATCACGCTGTTGACGACAATCATCGTCGCCACGCCCAACGTGACACTGACAATACAGGTCAACGCAATATACCGAGTCCGCAAATAGCGCGTGCAGAGAAGATACTTGTACATGTTCTCGCCAGTCCTTTGGCCATGTGATGAGAAGACATCCCGTCCCCTCGTATTCAATCTTAAATTCCGCCAATAGTTGTGCGCGGGTCTCCCGACCCCGCACCAAACCCGACCGAAGGTCTCCCACCGTTAAGTTTAAGGAATCAGACTCAAAACGTTCCCTAAAAAACCAACCGCAGCAGCCACAAAAATCACTGTTTATTTCTCTAGCCACTGACCACTGGCCACTGGCCACTCAAAAATGTTGTACACTAACGGATGCTTAAAATCCCTTATTCCTCAGCACCTTCCGGTCGCAACAACGGGAAGTAGATCACATCCCGAATACTGCGACTATCGGTCAGCAGCATCACCAAACGGTCGATGCCGATTCCCAATCCGCCTGCCGGCGGCATGCCGACTTTCAAGGCTTTGATGAATTCATGATCCATCTTCGCCATCGAATCCTCTTCCGTTTGCCCCTCCAATTGCGTGAGGAACAATTCCTCCTGCAAGCGGGGGTCATTCAATTCTGTATACGCGTTCGCCAACTCCATCCCTTTGATGAATAACTCGAAACGTTCGGCGATTGCGGGATTGTCTTGTTTACGTTTGGTCAGCGGACAAATCGAAGCCGGGTAGTCGATCACGAAGACCGGTCCTTGCAGATGATCCTCAACCGTCGCCTCGAAGACGTCGTTGACGATCACATCCGGGTGTTTGTCGGCTGTTTCGATGTGGTGTGTGGCGGCAACTTCAGCGACTGCGGCGCTGTCATGCATATCGCAACCGGCATGTTCAGCGAACAAGTCGGCATAGGTCTTGCGCGGCCACGGCGGGGTGAAGTCGATCGTCTCTTCGCCCCAAGGCAGCACCATTTCGTCGGAGATTTTTTTCACAGCATCGACGACAATTTTTTCCGTGAGATCCATCATCGATTCGTAGTTGCCGTACGCCTGATAAATCTCCGTCATCGTGAATTCCGGATTGTGTGTCGCATCGATCCCTTCGTTGCGAAACACGCGGCCGATTTCAAAAACCCGCTCGACACCACCGACCATCAACCGCTTCAGGTGCAATTCCAAAGCGATTCGTAAGTACAGGTCAATGTCCAGCGCATTGTGATGTGTAATAAACGGCTTCGCCGCCGCACCGCCGGCAATGGCGTGCAACACAGGGGTTTCGACTTCGACAAATCCCTCGCCCGCCAACGTTTGACGCATCGAGGCAATGATTTCCGTCCGCTTGAGCATCCGCTGCAGGACGCCCTCGTTGTAAATCAAATCGAGGTACCGCTGTCGCAGCAAGATCTCAATGTCTTTGACGCCTGAATGTTTTTCCGGCGGTTGCGACAACGACTTGGTCAAGAAGGTGATCGTCTCCACGAAGACGGTCACTTCGCCGGTATTCGTCAACCGCAGCGTGCCGTCCACGCCGATCAAGTCGCCAATATCCAGCGCGCCGATCAATTCCCACTGTTCCTCCGAGACATCCGCCCGGGAGACCATCAGTTGGACCTTGCCGGACCAATCTTGCAGAAAATAGAACTTGAGTTTGCCCTTGTTGTTCCGCGACATCAGCCGTCCGGCGATCCGCACCCGTTCGCCAGTCACGCCCGACTCCGCAGGCGCCATGCTGCGGATTTTTTCGATCGGCTGGTGGTCATCGAACCGTTGTCCCCACGGATCGATTCCAAGTGACTCGATTTTCTCGAGCTTAACCAGGCGATCACGTTCAAAACGGTCAATTTTCTGCTGCTTAGCCATCGATAAGGTGTATCTCAGTCGCGTGCAATTAACAGTGAATAGTTCGGTGAAACGTAGGGCAAGCTCCCGCCTGCCGTCGTTATCGAGCGACGCTGTTGTTAGGCTGTTGCCCGCACGTCGTCGCGTTGTTTTTGATCACAAACCGGCCGCGCCGGGCAGTTTTGAGGAGCGGCAACTATCTGCGAAATCACGATCCAGGTCAATGGCAGCCGCGCGGTTCTCACAAACTGGGCAATTTACCGGTCTTGACCTTGCCCGGCCGTCTCAAAAACCGTTCAACCTGGTGACCAAACTCACGTCGCCGTCCATGCTTTACAGAGATAAGGCACGTCAATCTCTTCCGCGCCGATCGTTTTGAGATGGTCTTCCAGATCCGCAAAAAATGCCGCCAATCGCTCTGGGCCTGCGATGGTGGTCAATTGATTGTTGCTCCGCCACAACTCTAAAAATCGTGCTTTAGGCATCCGCACCGTGTGAGGCACGCTCAGTGGCGTGACCATTGAGAAATCGCCCGTGGAGACCAACTCCTCAGCCCAGTCCCGCGTGCGATAATCGTGATCAAATTCCGGCACATGCCGACTGAGCGCCTCCTGCACCCAACTGAGGATCTCACTTTGACCGTTATTGCGCTCGTTCCACAACACGGTCAATCCGCCGCCCGGCCCCAGGATTCTGCGGATTTCGGCCAAACTTTGGGGTACGTCCGCCCAATGGAACGCCTGAGCGGCAAAGCACCATTTTTGTGACGCATCCGGCAGACCGGTCTGTTCAAACGTCGCATCCAGCCACGTGACTTGGCAGGTTTCTTCGCCGTATTTCCGCATTTCGGCGTTCGGCTCGATTGCCGTGACTTCCAAGCCCTGGTCGAGCAACAACTGCGAAAAGATTCCGGTTCCCGCGCCAAGGTCCACCACGCGATCACCGACCACGAG
Source organism: Symmachiella macrocystis (assembly GCF_007860075.1). Lineage (NCBI taxonomy): Bacteria > Pseudomonadati > Planctomycetota > Planctomycetia > Planctomycetales > Planctomycetaceae > Symmachiella > Symmachiella macrocystis. The sequence continues at coordinate 4,024,971 of NZ_SJPP01000001.1, read as the reverse complement.
ATCGGCCTCGTTCAAAATCTCTTCGAGCAACTCGACCGGATACGATGGTCGGGACAGTCGATAGGCCGCAGCTTGTTTTGTGAAATCTCCCCACGCCATCGCTCACCCTCCCCTTTACTTCAGTCTCCGGATTCGCCACCCGACGATAACAGGCTCGTCACATGTGCGATCAATTCTGCTTCGGGAATCGTCTGTTGCTCGCCGCTGTGTAGGTTCTTAACTTGCCACGTCCCGGCAGCGAATTCGTCACCGCCGGCAATGATCGCCAGTTGAAACCCTTTGCGATTGGCATATTTCATTTGCTTGCCAACCCCTTTGGGATCGACGTACACCTCGGTGGAAATTCCGGCAGCTCGCAACTCACGGCCGATTCGCAAATACTCGCCGCTCTTTTCCGCATCGAACAAAATTACCAACACTGGCGCCGGCGTTGAGATGCCGGGCAACATTTTCAATTCTTCCATCGCCGCCAACAACCGGTCTAGTCCCAAGCTCGCCCCGACTCCCGGCAATGCCTGTTTGCTGAACAGTCCGGTCAGATTGTCGTAGCGTCCGCCGGAACAAATACTTCCGATCCCCGGCAGGTCGCCCAGAAACGTTTCGTAAATCGTCCCGGTGTAATAGTCCAGCCCCCGGGCGATGGTGACATCCAGTGCGATACGTTCAGCCGGAATACCCGCCCGTGCGGCGCAACGAAACAACTCGTGCAGGTTGTGCACGCCCAGTTCGCCCCGTTCATTGCCGGCCAGCAAGGTGGACATTTCGGACATCACCGTTTCCGTGTCCCCTTCGGTCGTGACCAGCTTGAGGACTTGTTGTGCCTGATCATGGGAGAGACCGACCTTTTCGGTCAATTCGCTGGCGACTCCATCCGCACCGATTTTTTGCAACTTATCCAACGCGCGAAGCACACCGACTGATTGCTCGGCCAGGTCGAGTTTTTCCAGCAATCCATTGAGCACCAACCGGTTGTTCACGCGAATCGTGAATTTTTCAAACCCGATCGCACACAACAAATCGTGAATCACCAGCAACGTTTCAATATCCGCAATGTTGGCGGCGGTGCCGATCGTGTCGAAGTCGCACTGCATGAATTCGCGGTAACGTCCCTTTTGCGGGTTTTCGCCCCGCCAAACCGTCCCAATGTGGTACCGCTTAAACGGCGTCCCAATATCATTGAGGTGCTGCGATGTAAAGCGTGCGAAGGGGACGGTCAAATCGAACCGCATCGCCACGTCCCGTTTGCCTTGATCCTGAAACCGGAACACCTGCTTGTCCGACTCGTCTCCCCCTTTGCCCAGCAAAATCTCCGCATATTCCAGAGCGGGTGTATCGATCGGGCTGAAGCCGTAACTGCGATAAACCTCGCGAGCCGTCTGCATCAGTGCTTCGCGAGGAATCATCGCCTCCGGAAGGTAGTCGCGAAACCCCTTCAGGACTCGAGGTTGAATGAGTTGTTGTTTCACGGGTATGCGGGATATTTCCAGGCTGTAAAAAAACGTCCGGCGAAGCCGGAGGCAAAAATATGATCCAAGGTACGCAGCTGTGCGATGTTCAGACACCGCACAACAATCAGACACCACTTAGCAGCGGAAGTTCGACGGTCATAGTGGGCGAATACGGTTTCTTCTTCTTCCGTGGCGGCAGCACGGCTTCGGCGTATTCCCAAATCTGCTCGGGGGATTCGAAGAACTTGTCGTAGACCGAGTCATTGTCGTATTCGCAATCGTCGGTCGTGTACGAACGGCAGATCGCCGGACGGTCTTCGTAAATGCCGCACATATGATCGTCACGCAGGTATTTACAGTCTGCGTGGACCATCAAATACCACGTCCCTTCATCCACAAAGATCGAAATCCGTCCGTGCGTCATGTACCAGCGAATGCCGTCGAAATCCTCCCAGGTTTTGGGTTTGTCGATCGGCAATGCGAAATACCGGCAGCATTTAGCAGTGCAGTAGCTGCACAGCACTTCGTCCGGTTTGAGATCCTTGCGTTGGACTTGTGCAACAGGCATGGTCGCTCCGTCGATTGTGAAGTGTGAAAATATCGTTCTGGCCTAACAGCTTGGGCCAATCCCCTCTTTTTCTAACGCCCGCAATCAGCCGGCCAATTGGTCCCATTGCTAACGATTATAACGACTTACGCGATCAGTGTGTACTTTCCGGACGTCGCGAATGTGCGGCAATCTCTGAAACGTATGAATCGCACCGATCACAATCGCTGGATTCGCCAAGGGATCGAGCGTGTGCATTCACGTTCCCCGCCCGATCCCCCCGATAGACTAAAAGCCGCCCCCGGCAACTGACCCTCTATACGTATGCTGGACCTAAACTCGCCGCCGATTAGGTCCGGATTTACCGTCGGGACCTGTTAATCCGGTCCCTGCGGCAAACTCCGGCTCAATTCCCGTAGGGCCGGGTTTCTGCTTGACCGGCCGCGCCGGGGACCTTTATGATGGACAAACTGGGAAATTTTCGGTCGCGGTTCTCGTATTTAAGGAGAGGACTGCGCACAAGGCGTCCCTTCCAAAACGCACTCATGACACTCACAAGGCTCGGTCGTTTCCGTAATCGTCCTGCGGAATGGCAGCATGCCTTCGTGACATCGAGGAATCTCTGATGCACACCTTTGGTAAAGTTTGTCTGTGGTTCGCTGTGGTTGTTTGTATTCCAACGGCGATGTGGTTCACCGCCAAGGTCTACACGGCCCGCGCCGGATATATCAAGCAAAAGGTCGACTTAGAAGCCAAGATCGAAAAAAACGCGGCGGAGCTGACCGACCTACGGTTGAAAACCCGCACCACGCTTCGCGAATTGACGCACGAGAAGTTGCGCTGGGCACCGTATTGGAACGACGTCGCTGTTGAAGTTCGTCAGGATAATTCGGTTACCATCGACATCGGCTCGGAAAATGGTTTGAATGCCACAGTCGGCGATGGCGAAGCCGGCACGCAAAACCTCGTACATTGTTTTCAGCCCGGCGAAAATGGGCAGATGGAATTCGTGGGCGAATTTCGCGTGACCGCCTTAGAGCCCAACCGCGCCATGCTGGCCCCCAACTGGACGCCCCAAGACGGGGAAAGCGATAGCTGGGATGCGTCACAAAAATGGCGGCTGCGGGCGATGATTCCCTCAAGTTATTTCGCCCGATTCAACGGACTCGAATTGCAACTCAACACGCATAACGAGTTGCTGGCCTCGAAACTCGCAGACCTCGAAGAACAACACCAGTTACTGTCGATCGCAGAAGAGCGTCACGCGCACCGGATCGCCGAAATCGAAGGTCCACAAGGGGATGTCACCGAAGCCGACAAACGTCCCCGTGAGGATGTCGTTGGCTTGCTGACCACGCTCGAGGAATACGAAGAAATCCGCAATGCGATCATTGCCAAATCGGACGAACGCCGCCGCATTTTGCTGAGAACCTTGGAGGACTTCGAACGAACTCAAACAGAAAACCTGCACGTCGTCGACAGCCTGCCTGAAGCTGAAAAGACCAGCACGGATGCCACCGAAGCTGCCGCCGATCCATCAACGGTCAGCCGATAAGCAAACGGCTCTCCGCGCACGATTCATGCACCCAACAAACCATGCACGTTCGGATATCGCATCCGGCCGTGCATTTTTTATGCGCTCCCAATAGAGACGACCGAATGCTGAATGCTTTGCAGTAGAGCTAGATCCAATGCGAATCCGGATAATGCCGTTTCAAAACATGCCCCCGCAGCAATATCAAAAGCACCAAGTTCAGGGCCTTATAAACAATCAACCACGTATAAAGCCCTTGAGCTTCGACAAAATCGCTGATGCCGAACAGAAAAAATGCCACTGCATAGGCCACTTCCCACAGTGACCGTTGATTCAACAGAAACCTCCGTGCGACGATCACACCCAGAAAGCACCACAGCGCCCCTTCGGCCACGTTGAACCAATGATAGACGACATGCAAACTGGAACTCGGATCGTAGTCCCACCATTGCCTGCTCAAAATGTCTTGTAGTGATTGCAACATTGATTTGGTTTCTTGATTAGGCGCCGCCCGCATCCAACAATTCGTTGAAATAATCAGGCAACTCCGCCGTGATGGTCATCATCTCGCGGCGTGTCGGATGTTCAAAGGTCAGCGAAGCAGCATGCAAGGCAATCTTGCCTCCCAGTCCCACGCGTGCGCCGTATTTACGGTCACCAACGATCGGCATCTTTCGGGATGATAATTGTACTCGAATTTGATGGCTTCGCCCCGTGAGCGGTCGAACTTCCAGCAACCTCCGTCCACCACTGCACTTCAACACGCGATACCGCAATCGCGACTCCTTGGCCCCCGCTGTTCCCGGTTCGGCGACGCTCACAATATTCCGTGCTTCGTCCTTCTTCAGCCAGTCCACCAGTTCCGCATCGCCGGGACCGGAATTCCCCTCGACGATTGCCAAATAGGTCTTCTCAATCGTACGGTCGCGAAACTGCTTCGTCAGCCGCGCTGCCGCCTTGCTTGTCCGCGCGAAAAGCACAACGCCCGACGTCGGCCGATCCAACCGTTGCACGATTCCCAAATAAACATTGCCCGGCTTGGCGTACTTCTGTTTGACGTATTCCTTGGAGCGTTCCAACAGCGTATCGTCACCGGTCCGATCACCGGCCGTCAACAATTTGGCCGGTTTGGCAACGGCGAGACAATGATTGTCTGAGTACAAAATTTCCAGTGGAGCCATATTCACTTCGGGCGGGCACACCAGCGCATCTGTAGAGTTTTGGATGATTGAAAGGATCATATCGACCGGTGCCTTGTCCGAATAGTGGGGCATCGTTTTCCCAGTTCACCGTACCCCTCTGCGACGCGCGGGTCGTCGCATTGCTGGCTCAAATTGTGTATGCTCAATCCCGCGCTGCGTCGCTTGTTTCAACGCTGGCCAGAGGGAGATAGTTCATGAAAATCCGCAACCAGGATCCAAAATCTGGGAGAAGTTGCTCATCCGCGGTCTGCGCAGCCTCTTCTACGACTAATAGGTCACGATCCCGCAGAAACAATCGCTTGCGGGCCACCACTTGCGCGCTGGCCGTCATGGCGATTTTGGGAACCATACTTTGGCATCAATCCTGGGCCGCCGCTCCGACCGCGGCCAATGCCTATCAAGGCCTGGTGCCCGGCAATGCCACCCTTAGCGACGTGCTCGCCCAACTGGGGCCCTCCCCCCTGGAAACGCCTAGCAAAACCGACCTGCGGTATCCGGTTGCGGGCCAGCCAGAATTGAATGACCGCTTCTATTTCCAAAACAACAAATTGGCGCTCGTCACCTCCGCCTCCCCCGATTCCCGCTATCCCACCCGTCAGCGGATCGTCGAAAAATTCGGCAAACCGGAAGCGGAAATCACCTTCCAAACCCAATCGTATTTGGACTACACCCAACAGGGGCTGCGGTTCATCTGTGATGCAGCAGGCAATACCACAGGCGTCTTGTACTTCGCGCCGCACCCCCGCCGTATTCCAGAAGGTTATCCCAACGTCCATGTCGATCTGCGCCGCGCTGAAATCGATCCACCTCAAGCCACAACTCCACCGGCTGATTTTCTCGTAGGTGCGTCGCAGGTTTCTATCGCTCCCCAAAAATTCGACGACATTGCGCCGGACAATGACCAAAAGCCCACACACCTAGCCGAAGACCTTTTCGCTCGCGCGGTCATTTTCCAACGCGGCGAGGAGCGCGTCGTTTTCATTGGGTTGGATGTCTTCGGCATGGGCATGTGGGACGTCGACACGGTTCGCGAACGGCTGCGCGAAAAAGGCTTTCCCAATGTCGTGGTCGCCATGTCCCACACGCACGCCAACGTCGACACGATTGGATTTTACGGCTACTACCCGGCCGAGTACGTCCAACAGATTTTGGCACAATCCGAACAAGCTGTTATGCAAGCGGCGAAGAATCTGTCTCCCGTTGCGGAACTGAAAATCGGCTCGGCGGAAATGCCGCTGGCCGGAGGACGTGTGGTCGATTTGATCCGCAACGGCCGCGACCCCGGCGTAGTCGATCCCACGGTTTCCATCGTGCAAGCCATTGGCAAAGACGGAAAGCCAATCGCCAATCTCATCCATCTCGCCTGTCATCCCGAAGTCATCCGGCTCCGCGATACGCGAGGGCTTTCGCCCGATTTTGTGGGCACGCTCTGCAACGATGTGACCCGCAAACTCGGCGGCCAAACCGTGTTTCTGAATGGGGCGCTAGGTGGCATGCTAACTCCCGACACGCGACTTCGCACACAAGCCGCCGCTGAGGAAATGGGGCACGCGCTGGCCAAGTTTGTTGTCGCTGCCGCTGAAAACGCAGTCCCCAGCGAGACCTACGACATCTGGCTGCATCGCCGTCCTGTGGAGTATCCTGTCACTGCCGAGGCGATCATACAGTACCTGGAAAAAGCCGCCCCCAAAGCAGATTTTGCACAACATCGCATCCGCAGCGAGATGAATTTGGTCTGGATCGGCGATGCGCAGTTCATCACCATCCCGGGTGAACTCTTACCCGACCTGGGCTTAGAAATCATGTCCCAAATGCCGGGCAAGCTGCGGCTGATCGTCGGGTTGGCCAATGCTGAACTTGGATACATGATCCCCAGCTATGATTTCCGCGACGGCGGCTACGAAGAACGGACCGGCCCCGGCGCCGCCGGCGGCGCAATCACCCGTTCGGTCGGTTTAGAACTGGCCCCCATTCTGCCACCTCAGCGGCGCTAACTGCTGAATTTGCGAAACGAGAACGGGGAAGTAGCCGCCGAGTTTTTATCATCATACACCTAATGACCTACTGCGAGAGAGGTTTTGGTAATGTCGAAAACGATCAGTTTATTTTTTGTCATCATTTGTGGACTAACCGCCGTTGTTCGCGCTGAAACCAAATTTGCGGCGGAGTTCGTGTTTCCGCTCAACGCCGAACACAACCACGCCCCGGCGATTGTGGAATGCCCCAATGGCGACCTTCTGGCTTCGTGGTATCGCGGATCGGGAGAACGCAGCGCCGACGACGTCCGCGTCTTGGGCGCTCGCTTGCGAAAAGGGGAAACCAAATGGAGCCCCGAATTTTTGATGGCCGATACGCCTGGCTTCCCCGACTGCAATACGGCGATGATGATCGACAAAGACAAAAAGCTATGGCTGTTCTGGCCCACGATTTTGGCCAACACCTGGGAATCAGCCGTGACCAATTACATGACCTCAACCGACTATCAAGGAGAAGGAGCTCCGCGTTGGGATTGGAAAGACCAAATCTATCTCAAGCCGCAGGACTTCAAAGACGAGTTCCTGGATCACGTCAACAACCACTTGGGCAACAAGCAACCCCTCTCCAAAAAACAATTGGGATTCCTGCAGTTGGCCAAGGACACCGCCGGCGAAAAAATGTACCAGCGGCTGGGATGGATGCCCCGTTGTAAACCCACCGTGCTCAAAAGCGGACGGATTTTGATGCCGCTGTATACCGACACCTATTCCATCTCGATCATGGCGGTCAGCGATGACGATGGAAAAACCTGGTATGCCAGCGGGCCGATTATCGATTACGGCAATATTCAACCGGCCGTTTTGCAGCGCGATGACGGCACAGTCGTCGCCTATATGCGCGAGAACGGATTTCAAGAAAACATCAGAATCTCGGAATCCACCGACGACGGCCTGACCTGGGGTCCGGTGAAAAATTCCGCACTCCCCAATCCGGGATCCGGCCTGGATACCGTCCGCCTCAAAAACGGCCATTGGGTCATGATCTACAATGATTCAACCCGCGACCGCAATAGCTTGGCCGTCTCGCTTTCTGAAGACGAAGGCCGCACCTGGCGCTGGACACGACACCTGGAACAGCACGAAATGGGACGCTACCATTATCCGGCGATCACTCAGGCTGCTGATGACACAATTCACGCGATTTACACCTATTCTGTCGCTGACGGCAAAACCATGAAGCATGCGGCATTCGACGAAGATTGGATCAAGGAGGGGGATTGAAGCACCTCTCCCCGCACTTGGGGTGAAATATCCGTTTTTTTGAGCACCGTAGAGTTCCTGAATCTGGTAGACTGGTGATTGGCGAGTTGTGGGGCACGATGCTTATTATGAGTAGCTGTTCAGGATGAAGCGGCATCCTTAATGCGGATCCGCTTTTACTAGAAATAGTTTCAAAACCCGGTTGCGCTTGTTCTTGAAACTTTCAGATCAGTGCCAGTGGGACGCTTCGATCAGTGCCAGTGGGACGCTTCAGAGAGTTTTGAAACGACTTGAAATAATTCAGAGTGCGGTGAGTCGATGCCACTGAAAGTACGATGTCCAGGTTGTGAAAAGGTTCTCAACGTGCCCGATGCGGCGCGGGGGAAGGCGGTCCGTTGCCCGAAGTGCGAGACCAAGGTTAAAATTCCCGCCGCGACCAAAAAACGCCGCGTACGGCAGACCGCCCCGGACAGCGCGGACGACTTGTTGAACCTGAATCTCCGAGAAGCGGAAGATGCGCACGCGCGGATCTGTCCAGCTTGCGGTGCGGCAGCCGCCATCGAAGATATTAACTGCACGGAATGCGGAGTCGACTTGATCACCGGCCAGATCGCCGAAAAAGAGTCAGCGCGCCGCCGCAGTGGTGCTCCCGACCCAGCCTTGTATTACCGGGCTGCGTGGGTCGAATCGTGGAAATTCATGAAGCGTTACAAGGGTCTCGCCGGACGCACGTTCGTGTATTGGATCCTGTTTTCATTTTTGCTCGCCGGTTGCTTGTTCATGGTGGACTTCTGCGAACGGACGCCACCCAAAATGTTTTGGGTCGCGTTTAGCATCATAGCTGGCATGGTCTATCCCGGATGGTTGTGGAGCCTGACGATGAAAGTCATCGTGGCTACTGCGGCGAAAAAAAAATCGTTGGACCGAATCAATTTTGATATTTTTCTCAACATCGCTCTCGGATTTAAGTGGTGTTTGTGGGCGATCGCATTTTTTACGCCGGCCGTGGTCTTCGCTGCTCCACTCTTGTTGTTAGATGTCCGAGCTTATTGGGGAGGATTGGCAATGACCGTCCTCCTCACATTGGCGGTGGTCCCCACAGCCTTGGGGCATATGGCCATGCCAATAACCTGGAAAGCTTGGCTTTCACCGATTCTGTTTCAGGTCACATTCCAGCACATTGGACATTCCGCCTGGTGGGTCTTGATGCTGCTAACGGTCCTGGCAGTCTGTTTCTCTCCGTTGGCCATTGCCGGGGGAGTTTACCACGCCGAAGTCACCGCTTTGATGCAGGGGGAATTCATTGCATCCCCCACGACATTCTACGGTATCATCGGCGGTGCCGCGGCTGCCTCGCATTTGTTACTGGGTTTCGGTGCCCTCATTCTCATGCGGGCCACCGGCCTCTTCGTTTATTACAACAAATCAACTCTGGAATTAATAACCAGGGTCGAAGAGCAGAAATACGTTCCCAAGGGAACGCGGCTGGACGATATCGAATCAATGCAGGAAGGCCCGAGCGCCAAGGGGGTTGCTATTGGCGCGGGGTTGGCCTTCGTATTCGGTGCCGTCTTTGGACTAATTTTTGGATTGGTATCTACAGAAACCTCGGTGCTGAGTGGTATCGGGTCGGGGATCTTGATGGCCGGACTCCTTGTGGCGCTGACGGGACGGATCATGATCTTGATCGCTTCCTTCAACGACAGTGTCATCTGGGGTGTGATCGTCTTGTGGGTACCATTTGGTGAATTTGCCTACTTGGCAATGAACTTCAACGACGCCAAATGGCCCGTTGCGATTCAATTCATCGGTGGCTTTTATCTGGCAATCGGATTTGTCTTAAGCCTGATGTGATGCAACTCGCTGCCCGAAGGTCCATCCACCGGCGAGTGGCGTACAGTTGAAGTTTTTGATTCCGCCCGTAAAATGGATGGCGGTTTATCTCCCGCTCAGCGATCCCGCGTGACTCGTGGGCCGAACGAGCGGACACCCAACCTATTCCCACCCGACGGAAATGCCTGACCGAATTTTATTCGGTGGCATGCGGTGCGGTGTCCGCGGCAATCGTTGCCGGCGCTTCCCTCGTTCCCGTTTACCCTCGGCACTGGTTCCGCGCTAACACCCCAGTTCGCGCAGACTGCCGGGAGCTAACACAACACCCTCAGAGGTGAGTAATGTCCAAAGATCTCTTTGACGAAAGCACAATGAGTTTCGGCGAACACCTGGAGGCGCTCCGCACGCACCTCTGGAAGGCCCTCATCGGCCTGGTGATCGGCGTCATCGCCTCGTTAGCCTACAGCAAACCGATCATCGACATGGTCCGTGCCCCAATTGATCAGGCACTTGCGGATTACGGTCAACCGGTCGAGGACGCCCCCAGCAAGTCTTTCTGGGAAACCACCAAGGCCTACTTCGGAGAGGAGACCGAGGAACCTACGGCGTCTCCCACCCAACAAGTGGAAACCGACGATGCACAGGTGGTCTCTATCAACGTCGACGCGCTCGAGTTGCAGCGGGGACTGCACAAATCCGATCCCGAGCATTACCCAGCCCCGAGCGATGACGCTAAATCAGTGATGATTCAATTGGCAGCGTCGATCTCCGGTTTGCCAAAAATTGTCGACAACGACCAGCAACTCAAACCGATCACTATCAACGTCCAGGAAGCGTTCTTTACCTACGTCAAAGTCGCCATGATTTCCGGACTGGTCCTTTCCAGTCCGTGGGTCTTCTTTCAACTTTGGTTGTTCGTCGCCGCCGGTTTATATCCTCACGAACGCAAATGGGTCTATCGGTTTCTGCCGATGAGTTTAGGATTATTCCTAGGCGGGGCCGCCTTTTGCTTTTTCTTGGTCATCCCGGTCGTTTTGGAGTTCCTGCTGAGCTTCAACTTGTGGCTGGGACTGCTGCCTCAGATTCGCATGTCGGAGTGGATCAGCTTCGCTGTGACCTTGCCGTTGATGTTCGGCATCAGCTTTCAATTGCCGCTGGTCATGCTGTTTATGGAGCGGATCTCGATTTTTTCGGCTGACGACTATCGTGAAAAACGGCGTATCTCCGTCTTGGTGATCGCCGTATTGTCGATGTTGCTCACACCGGCCGATCCCACGAGCATGATGTTGATGATGATCCCACTCATGGTCCTGTACGAGTTTGGAATCTGGCTGTGCGGCTTCAAAGCCCCATCGGCCAGCCCCTATGCTGAAGAATAGTTCGGAATTGGGCAGCAATGAGTCTTAATAGCCGACTTCGTTGTGAGCAGTTGCCACGACGGACGGAGGGCCTGGTTTACCAAGCAAGATCCGTCTGCACTGCCGGTTTAGCGCTGCGGGAAGAGAACATCGTCCGCATAAGCACCGCCGTCGAGCCGTTAGGCTGTGACGGTGGTCTGCTTGGGGGATGACTTTTCTGCTTCATTGGAAGTCACAGGCGCCGTGAACGATTGCAAGAACAGCATGATTGCGCCGGCGACCAGAAACACGTCGGCAAAATTATAAGTCGCCCAGTGCAGATCGTTGAGCGGCGTGAAACTTGCCAATGGCAAATTCATCTGCAAGAAATCCCGCACGCCATGCAGCGGTTCTCCCGTTGCGCGATCGACGCAGCCGTGCAAATATAGCCGGTCGTAGAGATTTCCCAGCGTTCCGACCATCACAAATGCAAGCGTGATCGTCAGCCAGAGACTGCTGGCTGCTCCCCGCACAAAGAGCCAATAGCAAATGCCCAGAATCGCCACGAGGCCCACGATGGCAAACAGCCATCCCAAACCTTGCCCCATGCCCCACAGCGCGCCTTGATTGAACGTCGTGTGCAGATAGAAGACGTTTTTGCCGTCATATTGCAGCCAGGGCTGGCTCTGCCCGTTTGGGTAGCCTAAGTCCCTGAATACCCACCACTTAGAGATTAAATCCCAAGCCGTACCACAGACGACTATCAACCAAAACCAGACGTGTCTGTTAGTGGGCACGGTATTCATTTAGTGGAACTGCTCGAGTTTGCTTTCACAGTCAATGCAATTCCGCGCGAACGGAATCGCTCGCAGGCGGGTTTTGCGGATAATCGATCGGGCGGGGGTTTTACCATCTTCCTGGCATTTTTCGCAAGTGCCATATGTCCCCTCGTCAATCCGCTGCAGCGCGACATCGATGGCTTTGAGCGTTTCCTGGTCATTTTCGACCAAGGAGAGCGCAAAGTCCTGTTCAAAGGTATCGCTGCCAAGCTCCGCCATATGCGTCGGGCTTTTGGAACCATTTCCCATATCTTCGCGCCCGGATCCGAGCGCTTCGCTGGTCAATTGGCGAACATCTCCCCGCAGACGGGCGCGCATTGCCGTCAGCAAGGTTTTAAACTCCATCATCTCCGGTTTTTTCATATTAGCACCAAAATCTCGGGGCCGGGTCAGTCTATTGAAGCGGGCTAATTATGCTCTTCCGAAAGTGTCCGGTCAAGGGTCACATATTCACATTGGCTTATTTGTGCTTCCAGTAAACAGTGTCAACTCGCAAATTGTTGTCCTAGAATTGGCAGCCTATGGAGGGCGCGCCGCTCCAATCGATTCCGGGCCGAGTCAACGCCATCGGTTGACACGATCCGAGGTGTGTCTACGATACCCATTACTGAGACTTTACTTACATCAATATGGGAGACGGAGAAATGGCGGCAGCAAACGGTTTGAATGTGGGAGATCGAGCACCGGCATTTCATGCGGCAGCCTCTCCAGGCGGAAAAAAAATTCGGCTCAGCCAATTCAAGGGAGAGAAGCATGTTGTGCTATATTTTTATCCCCGAGACAACACTCCCGGCTGCACGACAGAGGCGTGTGACTTCCGCGACGCATCAGTCGAATTCGATGCATCCGACGTGGTCATTCTCGGCGTCAGCACCGATTCGGTCGAATCCCACGAAAAATTCACCGACAAATTCGAGCTTCCCTTTCCACTCATAGCGGACGAAAAGCACGAAATCGCCGAAAAATATGGCGTGTGGGTCGAGAAGAACATGTACGGCAAAAAGTCGATGGGCATCTTGCGATCGACGTTTCTGATCGACAAACAGGGAAAAATCGCCCGTGTCTGGCGGCGCGTGAAGGTCAACGGGCACGTCAGTGCCGTCCAGGAAGCGCTCGCCGAGATTGAATAGACCTTTGTCGGAAACCCAACAGGGCGATCACCCGGCCAGTTTCCGGGGAGCGGCGAAAAACGGTGCCGGGCCAATTGCGCCATGGGAGTCTCCGTCCCAAGCATGGGCGGCGACTGATTCGAGAATCTGCTCAGCGGCGACTAGTGCCTGAAGTGCGGTTTGTCCGTCCACTAACGGTTTTTGCTGGGTGCGGATGCAATCCACAAAACTGCTTAGCTCGGCGGTCAACGCGTCGTGAGGAGTGACGGTGGGGTTTTCGACACGGATAAAGTGTTCGAAGACATCCGTTTTCAGTTTTTCGATGTCCGCTCCAGGTTGTTGTGCCCGTTCAACGGGTGACGTACCGTATAGCAATGCGTCGCTGGGGGCACAGGTGGTCACCTGTCGCGCGCCAAAATCGATCCCGACAAAACCGGTGTTGGACCAGACCTGCATGCTGCGGCTGACGTTCATGCTCACGCGATTGGCGGTCAGGTCGGCGACACATCCGTTTTCAAATCGTAGTCGCGCCTGAACGACATCTTCGTTGCTTCCCAGAATATTCAGTCCAAACGCCTCGACGGAGACGATAGGTGATGCGGCGAGATCCAGGACGAGGTCGATGTCATGGATCATCAAATCGAGCGTCACGCCGATATCGGTGGAGCGGAACGAAAACGGACTGAGCCGTTCGCCGCGAATGTATTTGGGTTGGCCGATGTGCGGCCGGGCGGATTGCATGGCGGGGTTAAACCGCTCGATGTGACCGACTTGCAGAATGGCGCCGGTTTTTTCCGCTTGTTTGACGAGCAGGCTGCCTTCCGTCGCGTCGAGCGCCAACGGTTTTTCCACGTGGGCCGAAATCCCTCGCGCCAGACAATCTCCAGCGACCGCCAAGTGGGCAATCGTGGGAACGGCGACGCTGACCGCATCGACGTTGTCTAGCACGTCCCGATATTCGGAAAACCATTGCGTTCCGCAATTCTGGGCGACCCGCGTTCCTGCTTCTCGATTGGTATCGGCGACGCCAACCAACTCAACGTCGGGCATGCCGGCTAGAATCCGGGCGTGGTGTTGTCCGAGCGCCCCTACACCGATGACTGCGATTTTGATCTGTTTCATGCCGCTTTGGGCACCTCCAGCCTGCGTCCCTGGCGGCCACCGCCACCATGTCCAAGAAAGTCCATCAAGTTAGTGACCTCTGCAGGCCAATCGTCCCCGATTAGTTCGTGCAAAGTTTCGGCGACGAAGTCGACCTTTTTGCAATCGCGATAAATCAAGCGTTGCACTTTTTTAATGATACGAATGGTTTCGTTGCTGATTCCCCGACGTTGCATGCCAACGATATTAATCGTGCGCACACGGCTGTCGTCTCCTCCCGCCCACATCATGTATGGGGGAACGTCGTGAGGCACACGGCTCAGTCCGCTCACGAAACAGAGCGTGCCCAGCGTTGAAAAGTGATGCACGACGCTATTGCCGGAAATGATGACATTGTCCTGCACCTGCACGTGCCCGCCGAGTAGCACCCCGTTTACGAGAATGACGTTGTTCGCAATCCGACAATTGTGAGCAACATGACTGTTAGCCATCAGCATATTGTTGTTGCCGATGCGGGTCACGCCTTCCTCTTTTTCCGCACCGCGGTTGACCGTAACCCCTTCACGGAAAGTATTTCCGTTGCCGATTTCCAAACGTGTCTCGGTTCCGGAAAAACTCAGGTCTTGCGGATCACCGCCGATGACAGCCGTTGGATGAAAGCAGTTATCCGCACCGATCGTAGCGGGGCCTTGAATCGCCACGTGGCTGATCAATTTGGTACGGTCCCCGATTTGGACACCCGCCCCGATCACGCAAAAGGGGCCGATCTGCACATCCGCGCCGATGATCGCCTGGGGGTCAACGCTTGCCATCGCTGATATTTGTGTGGACATGTTTAGTTGTACCTGATCAATGCCGATGTCTGATTGTCGAAAACACGAGATCCACCCATGTTGCTTCAAGCAGCGCGGCACTCCCCGTTGGTTTCCGGGTTAGGAAAGAAGTGTGTGGAGTGGGCCAATTTTAATCGTCGAACAATTTCCGCATTCAAACGGTGCCCGGAACGGCGGGCAATGACGTGTCCTTGTAGATCGCAACCGATGAGCGCTAAGTCTCCGATGCAATCGAGCAATTTGTGCCGCGCACATTCGTCAGCGGCTCGCAATTTGTTTTCGATCGGTCCGTCTTTGCCGAAGATTACCAGATCCGCTGTCGTCAACCGCGCCCCATAACCTTGAGCCTTGAGTGCATCGGCTTCAGCTTCCAGCACAAACGTTCGTGAGAACGCTAGCTCATTCAAAAATGTTTCAGGCGTAATCCGGTAGCTGGCCGTGTGCGCTTGAATCGGCGAGTCAGGGCCGTAGTCGAGTTCGTAGGTGATCTCCAATCCGTCGTGCGCGACCGCTTGTGCGCGAACGTCGGTACCACGATCGTCGGCTGCCACGACGTCGCTTTGAATGCGCACAACCTTGCGGGGTTGATCTTGAGCCACGATTCCCGCGTGGGCAATCGCTTCAGCGAAGAAAAGACTAGAACCGTCGCATCCCGGCGGTTCCGGCGCATTGAGCTCAACCCGGCAATTATCGACTTGTAGTCCGGCCAACGCGGCCATGACGTGTTCGATCATTTCTATGCGAGTGCCGCTATTTTCAATGACGGTGCGGCGTTCTTGGGGAACGGTGAATTCTACGAGGGCCGGAACGGAAGGTGAATTCCCCAGATCGGTTCGCACAAATTGGATGCCGTAATTCGGCTCAGCTGGTAGGAATTTCAAGCGGACGTCCGCTCCCCAAAGGAAGCCCACGCCGGCGACTTCCGCCTCTCGTGCGATGGTCTGTTGCGACCGTTGTTCCACGTAACTCTCTCCCCGCTGGTGCGATATGTCCGCAATCCACCATGAAGCCATGTGATGCGTATTGACGCCCCGCGGTGTTGGCCTTCAAAATCCAACAAGGTCGCAGGAGCAATACCAGTAAAAAATTAATCGGCGTGTCGTTGGGCCGTTGGTCACAATTGTCCAACGGCCCAGCGGCGGCCTTTGGCGGCGCTGTCTCTGAGCGATTACGTCTGGCCGTTCGTCGTAAACCGGATTCCGACAGAAATGTGCGGGACGCGATGCGGCGAACGAAAACAAACGTGCACTTTGAGAGATTTGGCGCCGCTAATTACGGATTCGACCGAGAACGGGTCGGAGTGCGATTCGTCGCGGGCTTTTGTCCGGACACGGGACGGACTTTGCTATCCCGTTTCACCGCCGTTCCAGCAGTCTGATCGAAATGTCGGTTCAGTGCACTGGTAATGATGTCGGTGATGTCATCGGCGTCGCGATGGAAAACCACCGAGGAATTCAAGTCAGCTGCAATCGACCGCGGGTCTGAATCAAGCGACTTGGGACGACGGAAACGCATGACCAGCGAATAACCTTTTCGTGTCGCAAACACTTGGACGATGTCTTGGACTTCGCCGTGGATCGTCTTATAGATCTCAGCTTGGCGACGCTTGAACTGTCGGTCCTTGTTTTGCACTTTGGCTTCGAAGGCGGCTTTCTCCGTGGTGAAACGACTTTCCAGCGCGGTGTAATTGTCGCTGTCCTTTTTGAAGGTGGAGTCCTTCAGTTGTCGTTCTGCCGCTTGCAGCCGTTTGAACGAACCTTCCAGTTCGCCCTTGCTTTTTTCCATATCGGCTTTGAGTTCGTCTTGAAGAACGTTAAATTTTTTGTAGTTCTTGAAGACCTCCTCCATGTCAATCAGGCCCACCTTATTACCGGGTTCGCCGGAATTGCCCTGAGCATAGGCTTGCGAGGAAATCATCGAGGCTCCCAACAGAGCCATCGTGACGGCGAAAATCAGTCGTGTCTTTGTCACGGCGTTTGCACTCCTTTGCTGTGCCAAACCGGAAGGTGACGCCCGGTGTGTAGTGTTGCCGAATTGCCGGCAACCGTCTTCTGATCGAATCACGATCAACATTTTTTGCTACATTGAAACTGCTTGCCGATCACATCATACGCCCCGCGAAAGCGGCCTTCACATAGGCCGTCCTCCCGAGATCCATTGATCACAATCTTCTGGAATTTCATTGTGCGGCTACGCCGTGCATCCTCGCACGACCTGACAACACGAACAAAAACTGTTGAAAAACCAGCAGGCAGGTGACCTCGAATGCGGCCGATGTGGTCTGCAGAGAAAGCCGCTGCGGGCCATGAAACCGGTTCGAGACGATTGGATTGTGTCGACTGAGGCGGGTATTTTGCATAACCGGCCAAACAGGTCAATACGAGACTAACGCTGTGTTGTTCGGAAAATGTCCATTCCAATGAAACATTTTTTCAAACGCCTGTGATTGAACGGACGTTGTATGCACACTGCTCCGGATAAAAACTCGCTTCGTGTGCCCCTTTTTGCTTGAAATATTGCGTTCATGCGGCAGTCTGGTCGTAAGCGGATCGAATCCGCCGCATTTTGAGATAAAATTGCCGTAGCAAAAAGAAACAGTCGTGGAATCTAGGACTCAAATCTGGGCGCACACTGTGTCTAATTGCTGGAGTTGGGAGAACAACTACCCTGCTCTGGCAGATACGCGGTTCGAGATGGCACTTGTCGAACGGTCGTTCATAGCGATAGACTGAACTGGAACTGATCGCACACTAGGGCTGCGCACCCCCCGCGATGGAGCAATTACAGATCACATACTTCGATGTACGGTCCGAGAATGAATGAGCGGGGTAGGACGATGGATGAGGTCATTGCGACCAAGGACAAGGGGACCGAGGGCATCCGCTACGCGTCGTTGAAAAAAACGCGAGCTCGTGCTGAAGAGATCCTGGAGGCGGCCGCCGTAGTGTTTACGGTCAAAGGCTTTGACGCGACCTCGATGAACGACATCGCCAAGGCGGTCGACCTGACCAAAGCGGGGCTGTACCACTACATTCGCGGAAAACAGGATCTGCTGCACGCGATCATGGATTTCGCCATGGATGCCATTGAGATGCAAGTCTTGGAGCCGGCGGGGCAGATCGCCGATCCGACTGAGCGGTTAAAAATGACCCTCTACAAGCATATTCATTTGTTCGAGAATTATGGCACGCATGTCACGATTTTGATCGATGAAATGACGGCACTGACTCCCGCGCACAGGGAACACATTATCCAGCGCAAACGCGCTTACCTGGATTTTGTGCGGAATACCCTCAGCGAATTGAAAGCTGCGGGACGAATGCGCGACCTGGATGTCACCATCACATCGCTGAACATCCTTTCCACCATCGTCGGCATGGCGCGGTGGTACAACACGGATGGAAAAATGCCACTGGAATACGTGTCAGAACAAACCATCGGTTGGGTTTTGCGCGGCGTGCTCAAAGACGAGTAGGCTAGCGGCAACCGGTCCTGCGATATCGTCGATTTCCGAACAATTGAATGTCACGATTAGTGATTTGGGTTGGGTGCCATTGGCACGCTCGTTCTTCAATTTGGCGATGCACTAGACTGGCCGCCTGCGTTTATCACAGCATACGAGACGTGACGGCAACATTACGCACCGGTCGTCATTTGAGCGAATCGCGCGCGCGCTGGAGGTTTTGCTTGGCTGCCTCAAATTGGGGATTGATGGTCACCGCACGTTCGAAGCTAGCGGCCGCTTTTTGCATTTGACCACTTTGAGCAAAGGCGACTCCTAGCGAGTTGTGTGCCGAGGCCAAATTCGGTTCCAGTTGTATCGCCATTTCGAGGTGTTCTACTGCCTCGTCGATTTTATTTTGATTCAAGCGGACGTTCCCCAGTTCCTCCCAGGACCCGGGATGCTTCTCGTTCACCGAAATCGATGTCTCAAAGCATTCAGCGGCGAGATCGAGTTGATTCAACTCTTGATAGACAAGTCCCAAGTTGTAGTGGGCCCCCGGATAATTCGGGTCGCTTGCGACGGCTCGCTGAAATGATTTTGCAGCTAAGTCCCATTCCTTCAACCGGCGATGTACGTGGCCCAGGTTATTGTGTGCGTGAGCGTAGTCCGGCTGCAATAGAATGGCTTCTTCGTAGGTTGCCTTTGCCTGATCGAGTTGGCCTCTCCTTTCGAAATCGTAGGCAGCCATACAAAGAGTTTCGGCGTCCTCTGGGAGTTTAGAGGCTGCGAGCTGTGAAAGTCGCCCCGCTTCTTCGTATTTGCGGGCCCATGACAACACCTTTGCCAGGTTGCGAAGTGCGGTTCCGTGGGCCTGTTCGTCGATGCTCGCCATGACTTGTTCATCGATTTGCTTTCGGGATTTCTCGGTCCACTCACTGTTCGGATTGACGATCCCTTGCGACTCCAGATCGTTGAGCAAGCTTAACGCCAATTCTCGATAGCCATCAATGGTGGGATGGACGTGGTCCAGAAACCACTCTTCGCCTGTGATACCGGTCTCGGTCTTGGTCTCAACCAGCTCTTGAAAATCGACGAGCGGAACCTCGAACTGAGCGGCGACCTCTTTAACAACCGACTGCATTTCGGGCAGTATCCGCAGTGGACAGACATCTTCGTCAATCGCACGCTGGAAGGCCTGTTTAGCTTCGGGATACTGTTTGAGCGCATAAAGGATCTCACCTCGCACGAAATGAGCTTGCGCATAATGCGGATCGATAGAGATGGCTTGGTCTAATGATTTTAAAGCTTCTTCAAATTCTCCTGACTCTTGTTGAGTGGTCCCCTGCGTCATGAGTTCCTGCCAGCGGGCGACCTCTTCAGGCTTCAAATCGTCGCTGTGCAGATTTTTGAAGGGAGACATATTGCGTTCGTTGGCAGCCGGGTTCACCATCACCACACGCGCGCCGACGGACCGCGCAATTTCGATCATTCTTTCAAGATTAAACCGAAAGTGCTCAATGGTTTGGGTGCGTTGTTCATCATCCCGGATATAGTCATCCGGTCCGATGGAACCGTCGAGAATGGCCTCGACCTCTTCGGGAAGTTTGTTGGTCGCGGAGGAACTCTGCGCCCCACCGCCATGACCGAGCATGGTGCGAACCGAGGCATAAATCCGCGACCGCGCCACGATGGCTCCCGTTTCGCGAACGGCGCTGGGTGTGGCCATCAACTGGCTGTAGGTCCGACGTTCTAGAAACTCATTCTGGCCGCAATAGATGATGAACAGGTCCGGTTGATATTCAATCAGTTCTTCCATCAGAGACGCGACACGATAACTGGCATAGCTGATGCCGCCGGCATTGATCACTTCCCAGGGATGGCTGGAATCGGCAGCTGTTAAGTACGTGCGCAACCAACCAGCAAATGAAGTCACGTCATTATAAGGGCGGCCGTAAGTCGTTGACCCACCGACACAAAAAATGCGATAATCGCCTTTCGCTTTCTCTGCGGGGAACGCTTGCGGATTGAACCATTGCAATTTTTTGGGGGCTGTGGAGTAGATCGAAGTCCCGTCGGGTGTCTGGACTGCTTCATACAACGGCGACCGAGACGTGAAGCCCACGAACGGATCTTCATTGTAGGTGATCGGATTCACCCCAAAGGCGGCAAGCATCAATTCCATGGCTCCGAAAAAGACCACGGTGGCCACGATCGAAAACAGAACCTTCTTCAGCGGGGAAATCCGGCGACGTTTCTTCGATTCTTGGGGCTTCTCTGCGTTAGAAGAAGCCGATTCGCTTGGAGGTTCTGCCATGGATTTTCCCTTAGAAGTGCTGCCGCGAATCAACTCAGAGTATTTAGAATCTCTGGTTTTTTCCTGAAGTGGCCCCAGTTATTTTCGAGTACGGTAGAGTACCTGTCAAGGGGGTGGCAGACGCGCCAAGCGACCGACTGCGGACGCATTCTCGCACTGGCCCAACACCACGTTGGCAAGGCTTAGTCTTTGCAGGATCTGATCCACCCTGTATTGCTATGGCCTGAGAGAGCGGGTCTGTTTCCTATTCCCCAGTTGGTGTGAAACGCGTTCATTCCCAACGATACATTAAAAGCGTGGTGTTCAACGCAGCCCGCCTCCTGTTTTGACAAACAACGGCGAGCAATGCTACGCTTTTTTCAATTCCTTGCAATTTCCTGTGCATCCCACCATTCACTCCCCCTTCGGAACCGGCTATGTCCCCTACTACGTTAAATGCCTCGAATCGTTTGCTCTCGATTGACCAACTGCGAGGGTATGCGATTTTCGGAATGATTCTGGTCAATTCCAAAGGCATGTTTGGGATAGAACTCGAACAGTTGAGTCACCATAAAGATCATTTCACCTATGCCGATACGATTGCTCCCATTTTCATGTTTGTTGTGGGAATCAGCATGCGTTTGTCCTGGCTGCGTCGCAGTGAGGTCACCGGCGTAACGGCCACGCGAATCGCCATGGTGAAGCGGTTCACCACTTTAGTGCTCATCGCCTTTGTGATTTATATGGGCTGGCTGTGGGATGCCCTCATGGACATCGGTTTGGCCGGTCTATTGGCGGTGATGTTCATCGACAAGTCCCCCAAAGTGAGGGCGATTGCCGCTTGCAGTATGGCATTGCTCTATCAGGCACTGGTCAGCTTTACGGTTTACGGGCCGTGGATCATGAGGACGGGGGATCTGACGGACGAGAATCTGCCCTATCTGTTCAAATGGATCCCGTATCAGTCGACCCTATTTGATGTACGGATCAACGGGGGCCCCTTTGGCCCATTGAGCTGGTGCTTCATCCTGCTACTGGGGACGATTGCTTATGACATCATGAAAAGCAATGATCGCCAGCGGATCGTCACCTATTGTCTGTTGCTGGGCATCAACTTGTGTGCAGCGGGTTGGGCGGTCAGCATGCCGTGGGGAGAAGTCAAACCGTTGTGGCCCATCTCAGCCTACCACATGACTTTGCCGTTTCCGCTCTGGTCCACGGGCATTTGCTTTCTGACGTTACTGGCCTTTCATTTCCTCTGCGACGTGGGAGGCATTCGCATTCCCACATTCACCTCGGTCAGCATGAATGCGCTGTTCATCTATATCGTGCAATGCGTGATTTCTGAAACCGAGGCGCCTAAGGAGATCATCACGAAGAGTTTCGAATGGATCCAGAAACCGTTGGTCGAATCCAACCCCTCGCTCGCCGTCCCACTGGGCCTCTGCGGAATTCTGTCCTATTACGGACTGCTGGCGGCACTCGCCTATGTACTGCACCGCAAGAAGATCTACATCAAGATCTGAACCCGCAGCTTAAGCGTGGCGGGACCGATTGGATAGGTGCGCACGATCCGGATCAATCTTCCGCTTTCGGGTCTCCTGCTATCAGCGGATAAACCACTCCGGCGAGTGCGGCACCAACGATGGGCGCGACCCAGAACATCCACAGTTGCGACAGTGCCCACCCACCGACGTAGAGTGCGGGACCGGTACTCCGCGCCGGATTCACCGACATGTTTGTGACAGGAATGCCAATCAAAAGGATCATCGTCAAACCCAGCCCAATAGCGATCGGGGCAAATCCTTGAGGAGCTCGGCTATCGGTGGATCCCAAAATAATCATAAGGAAGAAAAAAGTGAGTACGATCTCAGTCACTAAGCCCGCGACGAGCGAATATCCCGCAGGCGAATGTTCGCCATATCCGTTGGCCGCGAATCCGTCTTCCAGAGAAAAATCTGCATGCCCACTAGCAATGAGGTATAACACGCTGGAGCCGGCAATGGCTCCTGCGACCTGGGCGATCACATAAGGGAGGAATTCAGCAGCTTTGAATCGCTTAGCAACCAGCAACCCCACCGAAACGGCCGGGTTAATGTGACAACCGGAAATGTGGCCGATCGCAAAGGCCATTGTCAGTAGTGATAAGCCGAACGCGAACGAAACGCCCAACCAGCCGATACCCACGTCGGGATATCCGGCGGCGAGCACTGCACTACCACAGCCACCGAAAGTCAACCAGAAGGTTCCAAGGAACTCGGCTCCGCATTTTTTCCCCAATGACATTCCACTCAGTCCCCATTATTGGTTGATTCGGATTAACAAAAAGCCTTAATGAATGGAATGATTCTAGGCCTGCCACCTCCGGTTTAAAACGTTTTCACGGCTTTCGTTTCCAATTTTTTTAGGATTTGTCGCCAAAGTCGGACCTGGCAGGCAATTCATTCCAGCCGTGCTCCTTTGGTCTTCCGACTTAACCCGCCCTTGACACCTTTTCCTGCATGCACGATTCTTGCACGCGTGGCTGCGCAGTCGTCTTTCGCAGCAACGAATCGATTTTTCCAGCAAAGTGAGATCCTCCCGGATGGCTGATGCTCCTACGCTTGTTGATATTCAAGGCCTCAAGACCTATTTCCACACCGATGGCGGAATCGTTAAAGCGGTTGATGACCTTTCGATCAAGATCAAGGAAGGGCATACGCTGGGACTGGTGGGGGAATCGGGGTCCGGCAAATCGGTCACCTCGCTGACCATCATGCGGCTGTTGCCGGAAGTTTCGGCCAACATCGAAGCGGGTTCGATTTCGTTTCTGGGGCGCGATTTGGTCCGGTTGCCCGATGCGGAGATGCGGTCGATTCGGGGTAAAGATATCAGCATGATCTTTCAGGAACCGACCACCTCACTGAACCCGGTGTTTAAGGTGGGCAAGCAGGTGATGGAAGCGATCATCCTGCACCAAAAGGTCTCCAAGGCCGAAGCCCGTAAGCGGACGATTGAGTTGTTCGAAGAAGTCGGCATTCGCGATGCGTCGCGACGGGTCGACAGTTATCCGCACGAAATGTCGGGTGGGCAAAAACAGCGGGTGATGATCGCCATGGCGCTCAGTTGCAACCCAAAACTACTCATCGCCGACGAACCGACAACGGCGCTGGACGTAACGATCCAGGCACAGATTCTGGATTTGATTCGCGAATTGCGCGATGAACGAGGCATGTCCATTTTGTTCATCACGCACGACCTGGGAGTGATCGCTGAAATCGCCGACGATGTCGCCGTGATGTTCAATGGCAAATTGGTCGAATACAACACGATTCTCGAAATCTTCACCAATGCCCAACACCCCTACACCAAAGGCTTGCTCGCTTGCCGGCCGCAACTGGAATCGACGTTCCGGCGGCTGCCGACGGTGGTCGACTTTATGGAAACCAAACAAGTCGGCGACCAGACCGAAGTCATCGAACGGGTCGTTGACGAAGAGCGAATGAAAGCATTGGTCTCCAAAGGCCGCGGACGCTTGTTGCATCCCAAGGCGGAATTGAAATCGATGGGGCATCCTTGGGAAGAAGGGGACCACGAAGCCGATACAGAAACCGTCCCCGAGGGGCAGACGCCGGTGCTCGCTGTGGAGGACTTGAAAGTCTATTTCCCGATCAAAAAAGGAGTGCTGTCCCGAACGGTCGATCACGTCCGCGCGGTCGACGGTATTAGCTTTAACGTCTACAAAGGACAAACTCTGGGCTTAGTTGGGGAATCGGGTTGCGGGAAAACAACCACCGGTCGGGCGATCCTACGTTTGGTGCAACCCACTTCGGGGAAAGTGACCTTCGAGGGCATCGATGCCACCACGGCTAGCGGCTCGGAACTCCGCGCCATGCGGCGGCGGATCCAGATTATTTTCCAAGATCCTTATGGCTCGCTGAATCCCCGTATGACCATTGATGCGGCTCTCACCGAACCCATGATGGTGCACAAACTGGGCGGGTCCCGCAAAGATCGCCGCGAGCGGGCGGCATCGCTCTTGGAAGAAGTCGGACTGAAAGGGGATTTCCTGGGACGTTATCCGCACGAGTTTTCCGGTGGTCAACGCCAACGGATTTGCATTGCCCGCGCTTTGGCCGTCGAGCCGGAGTTCATCATCTGCGACGAATCGGTCTCCGCCTTGGATGTCTCGGTCCAAGCCCAAGTGCTGAACTTGCTCAAGGACTTACAGGAACAACACGGCCTGACGTACGTCTTTATCAGTCACGACTTGAGCGTCGTCAAATTCATGTCGGATATGATGGCCGTCATGAATATGGGGAAAATCGTCGAGTTCGGCCCTTCGGAAAGCATCTACGCCAACCCGGTCGAGGAATACACCCAACGCTTGATCGAAGCGATCCCCAAGGACACGATCGAGAACATAGAACGTCGGCAGAGTGATCGCATAGCGGCGCTGAAAAAACGTCAAGCGGGGTGAGCGGGGGGATTCACCACGGAGGGCACAGAAGTCGGAACCGCAACTCAGCGTTTCGGTTTTCTTAGCCACAGATTGAACACAGATAAAACACAGATTTTTGGCGTGGCACTCGAAAATCCCAAACCGACCGCTTGCGGTCGCGCACGGCGTCCGCTTATCGCGAGGTGATGCATTGAGAACTCTGTGTCATCAATCTTCTGATCCGTCCCTACTTTTACGGGCGAAGACTCTTGAGACAGTCGCGGCAAACATTTGGACAATGTACAATCACAGACTCAATACCCTTTTGATTGTGGACATTGTACAAGAAGACCATGGATTACACCGTCATTATCGGCCTCGAAGTGCACGTGCAATTGCTCACCGAGAGCAAGATCTTTTGTGGCTGCGCGAATAAATTCAACCCGGACCATCCCAACACGCAAACCTGCCCGGTCTGTCTCGGACTGCCTGGGGCATTGCCGGTAATGAACCAGGAGGCGTTTCGGCTGTCCGTCAAGACCGGCATGGCGCTCAATTGCGACATCCCGTCGTTCACCAAATGGGACCGCAAACAGTATTACTATCCCGATCTGCCCAAGAACTATCAGATCAGCCAATACGACTTGCCGTTCAGCCAGGATGGTTGGGTCGAGATCGCTGTCGATCCCGAACAGGACGAACCTCGCAAGATTCGTCTGATCCGTGCGCATCTCGAAGAGGATGCCGGCAAGAACATGCATGACGAATCGGGCGGCGGCGCGGATAGCCTCGTCGACCTGAACCGTACCGGCACGCCACTGCTGGAAATTGTTTCCGAACCGGACCTACGCTCTGCCGCCGAAGCGAAGGCGTTTTTGCAGGAACTCAAACTGCTGCTGGGATATCTGGAAGTCTCCGACTGCAATATGCAGGAGGGGAGTCTGCGTTGCGACGCCAACGTCAACCTGCATGTGCACCAGGACGGGAAGAATATCCCCACGCCGATTGTTGAAGTGAAAAACCTCAACAGTTTTCGCGGCGTGGAAATGGCGATCGATTATGAGATCAAACGACAAGTCAAAGAATGGGAATCGACCGGCAAAACCATGGGAGAGGTCGCCAAGGAGACCCGCGGTTGGGATGCGGAACGAGGCATGACCTTCTCACAACGGGGCAAGGAAGAGGCGTCGGATTACCGCTATCTCCCCGACCCCGACTTGGTCCCGGTGATCGTCAGCGAAGATTTTTTAGAGGAGATTCGCAACGATACCTGCGAATTCCCTGCCGATCGCCGGGCGCGAATTCGCGAAGCGTATAGCTTGTCGCAGTATGATGCGGCGGTGATCGTCGACCAGGGCCGCGCGTTCGCAGATTATTTCGAGGACGTTGCCCGGCATTGCGACGACGGCAAACAAGCGGCCAACTGGATGACTCAAGATGTCCAGCGCGAGCTGAACGAACGCAACATCGGCATTCAGGATTTTCCGCTACATTCCTCGGTTCTGGGCGACGTGTTGAACCGGATCGTGAAGAAAGAAATCACGACCAAGAGCGGCCGCGACCTGTTTGCGGAGTTGCTCAAAATCGAGAGCGACGAAATCATCACTGCCGAGCAGATCCATCAAATCATCGTCGACAAGGATCTAGCGGTCGTTTCCGACACCGGACAATTGGAAGGCGTGATTGCCGCTGTGATTGCCAAAAACGCCAAAGCGGCCGAAGACCTCCGCGGCGGAAAACAAGCCGCCGCCGGACCGTTGATCGGTCAAGTAATGCGCGAGATCAAAGGCGCCGACCCGGGGATTGTCCGGCAGATGATTCTGGATGCGGTGCAGGAGTAGGCTTGAGACGCGAGGCGACAGGCTTGAGGGCTGCGGACCACGCCGCCAGGGTGGAGAGACCATCGTCCTCGCATGTCTGGCTGGGAAAGCTGTTGTGTTCGTCGTACGCGTCATCCCGCTAAAATTGCTTGAACACGCATCGATTCGTGTGTAGATTTGTGATTTCCATAGCGGTTTCGCCCACGGTCATCAGGGAGCAGCAGATGTCGATCTCGATTGCGATGGTTGCATTTGATAAAGGTGCCAAAATATCGCGCTCGGCGGTCTACAAACATCTTCAAGCGACCTGGCCCAAGTTGCCGGCGGTGACAGCCAGCGAGAAAACCGATAGCACGTTTAGTTTTCAGCTTGGTGAGACAGCGATCGTCTATGGACTGATGCCCGCGCCCATTCCGTGGTCCGATCTGGAGGGGCCCTGTAAATCGAGTTGGTTGTGGCCCGAAGCTTCGGGAAAAATGCGCAGCCATTCCAGCCACGTGATCGTCACCGTCATGTCGGAATGCTCTCCCGTTGAGCGGCAAACGCTTTTAACGCAGGCGACGGCCTCGTTGGTAGCGACGACGACAGCTACCGCGGGAATCTATTGGGGTGGTTCCACACTGGTGATGGCGCCGGATATGTTTTGCGACTTCGCCATCAAAGTCATGCCGGAAAGTCCGCCGCTGTTTGTCTGGATCGATTTCCGCACGGGGAGTAGCAAAAACGGCGAAGTACGGGGTTTCACGAATGGAATGCGGTCGTTGGGGCACATGGAATTGGAATCACTGGATGCATCCGAAACCCCCGGTGGATTGAAAGAACGCTTTTTCGGTTTAGCCGGCTATCTGCTCGAAAACGGTCCCGTTATTAAAGATGGTGACACGATGGGCGAAGATGAGGACGAACGGATTCAGATCGTCTACAGCGACTCCACCTTCGGCCAAGAGGAACAAGTGATGCGACTGGTGTACGAGTCCACGAAACAAACGAAATCCTGGTGGCGCGGCCGGAAATGACGCGCCGCGGGATTTCAGGGCATCTGGTGTTGGGGACTGCAGACATCAGGTGCGGGTGAGTGGTCGGTGACGATACATTTTGAATGAGAGCAGTATAGCTTCAAAGTCATGTCCGAACACGATCGAAAAAAATGGGATGCCAAATACGCAGACGTCGACGAAGTCGGCGCCGCTGGGGAAAATGATTGGCTCGCCCAACAGGTGAGCGACATGCAGCCGGGCCGGGCGTTGGATTTGGCCTGCGGGCTGGGGGCAAACGCGATCCAATTGGCGCAGTTGGGATGGGCGGTCACTGCTATCGACATCTCGCCGGTGGGATTACAAATCGCCGCTCGCAGCGCTGCCGCAGCTGATGTGCAGGTCGATTGGCAGACGGCCGATTTTGGGATATGGGAACCTACGGCAGCAACCTTCGATCTGGTGACAGTCTTTCGCTATCTCGATCGCGATCAGTTGCCACAACAAATTCAGGTGGCGTTAAAACCGGGCGGAACGTTGTTGTATGAAACGTTCGTCGAAGGCCCAAATGCCACAGTCGGCGGCCATGTGCGCAATCCCGCCTTCGTGCTGCAGCGAGATGAACTGCCAACGTTGTTTCCTAATTGGGAAGTCATCGAGTATTCTGAAAACGAAGTCAGCGATCACTACGTCGCTCGCTTGCGATCACAAAAACCCGCTCCCTAAGCATCAAGGTGCAAAGAGATCATGCCCGACGTCGATTGGAAACCGCTGGATTTCGATGCAGAAACGCGACCCGCCACGGATACAAATCCGATTCGTGATGTCGCCCAGGGGAAATGCCCCACCGTAGTATTCCGGCAAGCATTTCCTGCCGAGCAATGTGCAGCGCTCGTGCAGTATTTGATCGATGAGGATTTAATCTACGACAGCACTACAGCTCTAGTTGCTGAAAAAGCAGTCTCCGCGGGGGTGACCGACAAGTGGACCGGTTTGAATCTGAATCCCGACGGCAGCCCTCGTCGGCGGATTGATATTGGGACCAGCCTGGGCAATATCGGCGAGGATCAAGAACGCTTTCTCAGTGAGTCAGCCAAGACGCACCGCCTCTTCGGGCGATTATTCGCAGACCGGCCCAATCCGATTCAAGTGATCTATGATCGTCTGCAAGACATTTCGCCCGGCAAGTCGGTCGTGACGGCTCACGAACCGGACGGGCGACAATACGGTCCGGCAATTTTTCGCGTGCATTACGGCGGATACGCCTACGGACCACATTTCGACAGCGTCCACAATCGCGAAAAACGCACCAACTATGCCGTCTACAAATATCAATCGCAATTGGCCGGCGTGCTCTGCGTGCAAAACACCACGCTCAACGGAGTGACGGCGCAGGGAATTGTGCACCGTCAATTTTGGAATGAGCAAGTCGATCCCTGGTTGGCATCGGGACAGTTTCACGATTACGCGGAACAGCAAAACATCGATCGTGTACAAATCGAATTGCAGCCGGGCGATTTGTATTTCTTCAACACCGGCCTGATCCACGAAGTCCCCGGTGTCCCGGGCGACCTGCCGCGGATCGTGCTGGCGACATTCATTGGCTACAGTGACGATGAAGATGAAATCATGGTGTGGAGTTAATTGATGTCTGAAAATCAAAACCAATCACTCGAAGGGCATGCGGCGCATGCGCGCGAAGCAGCCAAGACGGGGGTGTTGGGCTTCGCCGTGGTGACGTTGTCCGATACGCGTACGGCGGATAACGATAAGTCGGGGCAATACCTGCACAGTGCCATTGCTGCTGCCGGGCATCGCATTGTGCAGTATGCCGTAGTCAAGGACGAACCAGCCGATGTCGCCGCTCAGTTGCAATCCGCTCTTGATGATCCCGAGGTGGCGATCATTGTGACCAACGGCGGAACGGGTATCGCCACGCGCGATACGGCCTACGAATCGGTCGTGGGCATGTTGGAAAAACAGCTCGATGGTTTTGGCGAGTTGTTTCGCATGTTGTCGTATGAAGAAATCGGCGCCGCCGCCATGCTCAGCCGCGCCGTCGCCGGCATCGCCGCAGGCTGCGTGATTTTTTCGCTCCCCGGCTCAACCAAAGCCGTCCAATTGGGCATGGAAAAACTAATCCTGCCGCAAGCGGGGCATTTGTATTACGAGTTGCATAAGGATGGCGGAACGGGGTGAGGCTTGAGGCGACAGGCTTGAGGGTTGGTGTATGGCGGTGAGGGCTGAAGCCGTTACATCGAGAACCCCCGTGAACGGAGGTGAGATATTGATGATATTGCCGAGCGCAAAGTCAGACGACCACCACCCAATAGCAACCACTCCCCTTTTCTAGCCACCGGCCACTCACCACTCACTTCCGGCCACACCACAAACTGAATAGCCACCACAGCAACCGTTTTCTATGATGTCCGTATGGATGCCTCCCCTGCTGTTCCCGAAACCTCACCCTCGCGGCTGCGCCGGTTGTGGGGTGTCGTCAAATGGGTCTTGTTTGCTCTGCTGCTGGTTGTGGTCAGTCATCACGGGTGGGGGTTGTGGCACAAGGTAGAAACGCACGATGTGCAGCTGCACTTTGGATGGCTCGCCGCGGCGGTTATGCTGTATATCGCTGCTTGGACTCCTGCTTGGTGGTATTGGCGATGGCTGTTGTCCGCCGGCGGCGATGAGATTCCTGCGCTCCAGGTGGCCCGTGCGTATTTTTGTGGGCATTTGGGGAAATATATTCCGGGCAAAGCGGGTGTGATTTTGATTCGGGCGGCAATGATTGCCGGGGCGGGCGGCACTTTCGTCCGGGGCGGACTGACTGCCGGATATGAATCGTTGACGACCATCGGCACCGGGGCGGCCGTGGCGGCAATGCTTTCACCATGGATCTTTCCCAAACTCCCGCAACGCCCCGGTTGGGAATGGCTGTCGTCGGTTCCCGGTTATCCGTACACTGTTCCGCTAATGGTCATCGTGGTTTGTTTGGCGGCATTGCCGCTGACAGCCAAACTGTTCACGCGGTTGTCCAGCAAGGCGGGCGGCAGTTCCGGCACGGCGGATGCAGACTCGTCGTTGCTGGAGAGTTCCCTCGTGGCGCAGGGAGTTTCGACGCAACTGCTGTTCGTTGGATCGCTGATGGTCATCATCGGTTGGTCCGTGCATGGTTTGGCGCTGGGCTGTATCATTCGCGGCAGCGGCGTCGCTGATGTCAGTCTCCTCGACTGGCCGTTATGGACCGCCACTATTGCTGCGGCAATCTCCGGTGGGTTTGTGGCAATTTTCGCACCGGCCGGGATTGGGGTCCGGGAATTGATCGTGGTCGAATCGCTGAGAAATTACGTCAGCCCGCAACAAGCGATTGCGGTCGCGCTACTGTTGCGGTTGGTGTCGTTAATCGGAGAATTGATAGCGGCCGGCGGATTGTGGCCGTTTGGTGCGAAGATACAGATTGATGCGAAGAATAAAGAGGGAGCGACGCCGTAATGCTATCGATTGTGATCCCCGTATTGAACGAATCGGAAAGCCTGCCGCAGTTGCACGCGGAGATCGGCAACGTCGCGGCACAAGAGAATCTGGATGTCGAACTGGTGTTTGTCGACGACGGTTCGACCGACGATTCCTGGCATGTCATCGAGAAAATTGCCGAACAGGACCCCCGCGTGCGGGCGATTCGTTTCCGCCGCAACTTCGGCAAAGCAGCAGCCCTCTCGGCCGGATTGGAAATGGCGGACGGGGAATTCATCATGTCGATGGATGCCGACCTGCAGGATGACCCGGCGGAGATTCCACGCTTCCTAGAGAAACTCGCTGAAGGGAATGACGTCGTCAATGGTTGGAAGCAGCGGCGGCTGGATCCTTGGCACAAGGTATATCCTAGCAAGGTCTTCAATTACATGGTCAGCAAACTGACCGGGCTGAGTCTGCATGATCACAATTGCGGCGTGAAATGTTTTCGCAGCCAAGTCGCCCAGGAGATCGAACTGTACGGCGAGTTGCATCGCTTCGTACCGGTGCTGGCGCATGCGCAAGGTTTTCGCGTGGCAGAGCTGCCGGTGAATCATCGTTCGCGGGAATTC
Organism: Symmachiella macrocystis; assembly: GCF_007860075.1. Classification (NCBI taxonomy): domain Bacteria; kingdom Pseudomonadati; phylum Planctomycetota; class Planctomycetia; order Planctomycetales; family Planctomycetaceae; genus Symmachiella; species Symmachiella macrocystis. The sequence goes on along the minus strand of NZ_SJPP01000001.1, from coordinate 3,992,918 downwards.
GGACATTCCAAATATGGGGTCCGGCGTTTTCTGCGAGGGTTTTTGGATCTATTGACGGTCAAATTCCTGACTGGTTTTGGCCAACGACCGCAGCACATGCTGGGGGCGACCGGATTGTTGTTCTTTGGGATCGGCGGTCTGGGAATCGGGTACCTGACTTTGGTGTGGATCTTGACCAACGTGTTTGCGTTCGGATTCGGCCCGATCGGCGGCCGGCCGTTGTTGGCCTATTCGATCGCATTTGTGCTGCTGGGCGGCCAGTTGATGTCGCTGGGATTTTTGGCCGAATTGGTGGTAGCAAATAGCCCCCGATCGACACGACGGTATAGCGTAAGAGAGCGGATTGTGGGCGACAAGCAGGCGTAAACGACCGAAGGGGGCGGGAGAGCGGACGTTAGCATTGAGATAATTTGTCCTGCCAACAGCCCTGTTGGGGAGGTTTGCACTTTCGTTGCCGTATTTGTGACGGTAAAATATCTTATGGTCTGCCCACAGTGTTCGGTTCGTAGCGAGCGATGCTTGTCACCGCTAGGGAGGTGTTTATGGTCGATCCTAAAGATGAACAAACGCTGAATCTCGAAGTTGATTGCCTCGACGAATTAGGACGCGCCCTTTCTCCGGAGCAGTCCGACGATCCGCAATTGCCGGTTGATCAAACGATCCCGGTCCCCGGCCATTCCTGCCACCGCGACTCAAAACCCAGCGAACTAAGTGCCAGCGATTTCGGCATTCCCGAAGCGTAATCGGCGCAGCTGTACTCGATCACGCCGCCCACGGTGGGCCGCGTGTCAGTCGTTGAACATAGGTGACCTGGATGCCACTGGCTCTGCCAGTGTTTCGCAAGCATCCCGCCCCACTCAAGTTGCACTGGCAGAGCCAGTGGGCACCCAGCCCCAATCATCATTCCGCACAATAGTCTCGTGTTGTACGGTGCTGCAGCTGCGCGCGAAACCGCGTGCGTTATTGTCCCCCAGGCAAGGTACAGGGGCGGTGCGCGCAGCGGGGTTTTGCGCGTCTGGGTAGAAATTTCCGCATAAACGAAAAAATTGGCGATTTATCGTTTGCAGAATCGGTACCACACGGGTAATCTTAACCGCAGATGTGGGGAATCGACCCAAAACGTTCTTTAACAACCAGTTGATTGTGGGTTTCAGGCCCAGTAGAATAAACGTTCGTGGTCAGCGTGATCACCAACGCTTACGCATCCTGTTTTTCCACCCTTTCCGAGTCAGCGAGTTCAGCCTTGGCGACCGCACAACTCATCACCGGCGAATTCCGGCGGTCCTTAGACGACCGTTTCCGGCTCAGTTTGCCGGCCGAGATGGCGACAGCAGTCACCGATGAATCGGGTGAAACGATTCTGACGAAGGAACAATACGGCTGCATTAGCTTGTGGCGGGCGGAGGAGTGGCAAAAGCGGATTGATGACGGCCTGGGATTGATACAGCAGAAGATACAAGCGGGCAAGATGGAGCAACGCTGGGAACAAGTCCAACGTTTTGGGCGATTGCTCTCCACCCGGTCGCGAACCGTCAAATTGGCGAATCGAGCGCGGTTGGTGATTCCGGAAGGCTTTCGCGAGTTTCTGGATGTGCCGGCCGGCAGTGATGTCATGCTTGTCGGAGCATCGATCTGCGTTGAAATCTGGAATCCACAGGCTTGGCTCGACTACTTGCGTGGTGAGATGCCGGAGTTCGGACCGCTGTTTAAAGATTTAGCGGACTGATCCTCGCCTACCTCGCAAAAGCAACTTTTATGCATGCACCAGTTGATATGCCCGGCACGTTTCGTGAGAAGGTGATTAGACTTACTCGGTCACCCCTTCCTCTGCCAAAACGACCCAATCTTGAGTGTCGCTAACACGCATTCAGACCATGGACGGACAATTCGGCAGGGATGCCGCTTTCTCTAATAACGGCCGGGCATGTCGCATTCTTTGGGCGCAATTCCAGCGCTGCGACCTCGATACGACGATTCGTTCAGGGATCGTACTGTCGAGACAAACCCGTAGCGTTTGCCATTCAACAGCTATCTTAAAATGGCTGCCCTTGCCAATTCTGGAAAATTGGAAACAATAGAGTATAGCGCTCATCGATATCTCGTATTTCATCTTAATGCTAATGACGGGGCAAAACTGTAGAGGGAGGTTGTCGAAATGGATAACTTTGTAGAACCTTTGGGAATGACGATTTTGATCCGTAAGGACGAAAACCGTCAGGTCACCAAAGGGGGAATTGTCCTACCGGATCAAGCGGAGATTCCCACAATCACCGGCCGAATTGTCGAAGTCAGCGCACAGATTGAACGCGATGACGACTTCCCGGTACGCAAATATGATAAAGTGCTCTTCAATCCCAAGCATGCCATTCCAGTCGATCTGGAATCGGACAACGTGCTGTTTGTTGTGCCGATTGAAGACGTGGTGGCTGTTTTTCGCCGAGCACCGGATCGGGCGCCGACGGCAAGTTCCACCGATGAAGACGCTAGCGACCGCCTGGACGGCGACGATTTTGAAGAGTAACGTGTGAGGCCATTCCCGCGATTGCGCGGGATTGGGCTATGACGATTGATGGATTGATCGCAACAAAGGACAACCACACGTGCCCAACGCCGCCGGAGAACCGACCCCCGCTACACCGTCCGCGACTGCGGAGGATCGCCACATTGACTGGCTGCCGGCGGGGAGTTGGATCCTCTACGATCTAGCGAACACGATTTACGCCGCTGCGATCACGTACGTGCTGATGCCGTATTTCAGCGACACTTACAAGTATTATACCCCCATTGGCGTCACGCAAACGCTCACGATGATCGCCTCGGGATTTGCGGTCCCGATGATGGCTTCGATCTGCGATCGCACGGGGCAAACGCGGTTGTATTTGACGGTCTTCACAATCATATGCATCGGCTCGATGTTCGGTTGGGCCCTCTGGACGACCGAGTTTGCGCTGTTGGCTTTTTTAGCGATCGGCGGCTTCGCTTATCAAAACTCGCTCGTGTTTTATAACGCGCTGTTGCCTTCCGTAGCGCCGCGCTCACGGACGGGTTTAATATCAGGCCTGGGGGTCGGCCTAGGATACTCCGGCACGATCGTGACGATTCTGATCGCGCTGCTGCTCACCAAGTATTTCAATTTGGGCTTCAAGGCGACGTGCGGCGTATGTGCGGCGCTGTTTCTGCTAACGGCTGTTCCCTGTTTGTTGTTCGTCAAAGAAAAACGGCACATTGACCGTCTGCCGCTCTCCTGGGCGGTCGTGCGTGAGCGAGGCGCCGATTTGTGGGGCACGATTCGCGCGATGCCGCAGCATCGGACGGTGATGTTTTTCTTTCTGGGGAATTTCTTTTTGGTCGACGTGCTCAACACGGCCATTCTGTATTTCGCCGCCTTCACGCAAGTCATTTTTAAGGCCCAAGCTGAGGCCGGAGATTTGTTTCTCTTCGGCCAGAAGTTTGATCAATCCAGCACGTTCGCCATGATCATGGGCCTGGCGCTCTGCTCGTTGGCACTGGTGTTTGGCAGTTTCAGTGGTTGGTTGTCGGACCGGATTCACCCGTTGCAAGTCTTGCGCGGCTCAGGCTGGTGCCTGCTGGTCGGCTTGGTCGGCGCCATTCTCACCGGCGGCAAATCACCGGCGTTGTATCTACTAACGTTGGGGGGCGCGGGAGCATTTGGCTTGGCCGGAATTTGGACCTCAGGCCGCAAGGTACTGTTGCTGGTCGCGCCGCAAAAGGACATCGCGCAATACTTCGGCTTGTACGGAATCACGCTGAAGTTGTCGGTCATCGGCAGCACGACTTTTGCCTTGGTTTCCGACACGATCTTCAAATCGGAAAAGGCCAAACTCGGTTTCGAGGTCGCTCAAACGGAGGCCCAAAAAATCGCGGTCGACCTAGCACAGGCGCACAGCCAGAAAGTCGCCATCGCCTGCCAGCTCATCCAACTGCTGTTAGGGCTGGGCCTGCTCTATGTCATCAACTGGCGCGATATCCCGGATCGGGATTTAGACGATGTTATCGCCGCTGAAGTTCCCACGGCCTGATTGGGGTGCGTCGGGTCGCCTGTAGTAGCGCGAAAACCCTCACCCCCGGCCCCTCTCCCAGAGGGAGAGGGGGGGATGGGTTATGGACGCTGTGCGATTCACACTTCTCCCTCTCCCTTTGGGAGAGGGTCGAGGTGAGGGGCAAACAACATTGTGCGATCCCCTGCTAACAAGTCGTCCCGCATCGGCTGTAGGACGCGGCCCCTGGCCTATTTCGCGGCTTCGGCGACGCTGGTGGCGAGTTCCGTTAACTCCTCGGGTGCCATCTTCCGCATATCCTCGTTGATCCGCATCGAGCAGAACTTGGGGCCGCACATCGAGCAGAACTTGGCGCTTTTGAAGGTTTCTTGCGGCAAGGTCTCGTCGTGCATTTCGCGAGCCCGCTCGGGATCGAGCGATAGTTCGAATTGGCGATTCCAGTCGAATTCGTACCGTGCTTTGGAAAGTGCGTCATCCCGATCGCGAGCACCGGGGCGATGGCGGGCGACGTCGGCGGCGTGGGCGGCGATCTTATAGGCGATCACCCCTTCACGGACGTCTTTGGCATCAGGCAGTCCCAGGTGTTCCTTGGGCGTGACGTAACACAGCATCGAAGCGCCGTGCTGTCCGGCGATGGCAGCACCGATGGCGCTGGAGATGTGGTCGTAACCCGGCGAGATGTCGATCACCAACGGGCCGAGCACGTAAAACGGCGCGCCGTGGCAGACTTCGATTTGCCGTTCCATGTTCATAGGAATCTGATCCATCGGCACATGCCCGGGACCTTCGATCATGACTTGGTTGTTCTTCGCCCAAGCACGCTTCGTCAGTTCGCCCAGCGTATCGAGTTCGGCGAACTGTGCTTTGTCCGATGCATCCGCCAGACAACCGGGACGCAATCCGTCGCCGATGCTCCAGGTGACGTCATACTGGTACATAATGTCGCACAGGTCTTCGAAGTGCGTGTAGAGCGGATTTTGTTGGCGGTGATGCATCATCCATTGGGCCAACAGCGAGCCGCCCCGGCTGACGATTCCCGTGATGCGATTCATCGTCAGCGACAAATGCTCGATCAGCACACCGGCGTGCAGCGTCATATAATCGACGCCCTGCTTGGCCTGATGTTCGACCATGTCGAGCATGTCTTGCGGCTTCATGTCCAAAAATTCGTTGAGATTCTGCACGACCTGATAGATCGGCACGGTCCCAATCGGGACAGGAGACGCGTCGACGAGAGTTTGCCGGATCTCATCGATCCCCGCTCCGGTAGAGAGGTCCATCACCGTGTCGGCGCCGTAGTGGACGGCGGCGTGCAGTTTGTCGAGTTCTTCACCGGCGTCGCTGGTCACGGCGCTGTTGCCGATATTGGCGTTGATTTTGCACTTGGCGGCGATGCCGATGCCCATCGGCTCCAGGTTTTTGGCCAGATGGACTTTGTTGGCCGGGATGACCATCCGTCCAGCGGCAACTTCGTCGCGAATCAATTCCGGCGCTAAGAGTTCGCGCTGGGCGACGAATTCCATTTCAGGGGTAACTTCACCCTTGCGGGCACGTTCGATTTGGGTCATGGCAGCGACCGCCTCCGTTGCGTGTGGTTCGATCCGAGGTTTTCGGCTTTATCGGCCGGGTGTCTCGCGGTAATGTGGAGTCGTGATAGGTGCGGCAACTGGGAGGGCAAACGCCATCGTGCGTCCTCCCGTTGCTTGTTCTATCGTAGTTTTCCGGATGGGAATGTCAACGCGGCGGGCTGGAAGCAGCATTTGCCGCACAGCCGCCCTAGCCTTTGATCAACGGTGGAGCGCCCAAACCATGCCCGAACCCAGTCAAGTCATCTTTTCGTTAGGATCACAACTCTGGATCTTCTTCACCCAAATCGGTGGGGTCGGAGTGATTTGGCTTGTGGGGCTATATCTGTGCTATTCCCGCCGCGACCTCCCCCAAACCCCACGGATGTTGATTGCGATATCGCTGGGGATTCAATTGTTTTCGATGTTCGCAATGATGGTGGTCTCAGGGGTTGTGGTAACAGTTATGGACGAAACCGGCAGGTCCCTGCGTGATATGAACTGGCTGTTTGGGTTCATCAATTACACTCATGTGTTTATGAAGATGCTGGCCCACGGGTTGATGCTGTACGCCATCTTCGGCAACTTTCGCAGTCGCCCCAACTGGGACGCGGTGGCGATGGAGCCGGAGATGCCGGAGGCGTAAAACCAAGACGATTGGGATCGTTACTTGTGGTCGCTGTTGGGACTGGAGTCCTGCTGCGGGTCCTCAGGTTCGGCAGCTGGCGGTGCGTCTTTGTCGTGCGCGGCTAGCCATTCCCGCAAATGCCGGCCCAATTCCTGGCCGATTTCTTGTTCGTCGCCGAAAATAATATCAGCGCCGCTGATGGCGAGGTCGTTGACATCGCGCTGGTAACGGGACCGCACGACGATGTGTGCATTGGGGGCCAAACCGCGGACCGCCTCGACGACCATTACAGCTGTCCGGTTGTGTGGCACGGTGACGATCACCGCTTTTGCGTCGCGGACGCGGGCGTGTTCCAGGACCTCGTATTGCGTGGCATCGCCGATATGCCCGTCAAATCCCAACTCCTTCGCCTTCTTCACCCCCTCGTGGTTTAAGTCGACGACCACGACTTTGATGGTCGAAGCACGGAGCGCGGCGGCGGCAATTCGTCCGGCCGGTCCAAAACCAACGATGACGATGTGTCCGGTCGCAGCGGTCGTCAACGCGTCGGGAGGGCTGATACTACGGCCCCAAAACACAAACTTTGCCAATCGGTAACCGATGCATCCCGCATAGGAAAGCAATAACGGGCTGAGTAAAAGTGAGACGATTGTTGCCGAGACAATCAACAAATGGGTCTCACGCGTGATCGCCCCCACGGTTCGTGCGACCGCGCCGAGGACGAACGCGAATTCGCCAATTTGCGACACGCTGATTCCAGTGGTCGCCGCAACGGCCGGTGACTGCCCCAGCCGCTGAAAGATAATCCACGTCACCGCCAGCTTGACGAGCATGATTGCTGCTGTTGCCCCGACGACCAGGAACAGATTGCTGGCGATCCAAATCGGATCAGCAATCATCCCAGCCGAGCCAAAAAACAGCGTCAGCAAGACCACTCGCAGCGAAGAGACGTCAGCGCGGATTTGAGTGGCAAACGGCGAGCCACCTAAAATCATTCCTGCAATGAACGCCCCCAACGCGGGCGAAATCCCCGCGAGGTGCGCCACCCAGGCCGAACCGAGACCAATCACCACAGCCAGGATCGTTGTCAACTCGCGGTTGCGGACCAGCGTCAATCCCCCCAGCGCACGGGCGGCAACAAAGTTGAGCAAAATGTACAAACCGGCAATCAACAAACCGGCGGTCAACATGATCCAACCAACATTCACGGCGATCTCGCGGGCCCCTTCTCCGCCGGCAAGCACGGCTATCAGTATTGCCAGCGGCACCACTGCGATATCCTGCACGAGCAAAATCGCCAAACTGTTACCGCCGTAGGGCGTATCGATTTCGCCGCTTTCCATCAACGTCCGCAGTACGACCGCGGTGCTGCTGAGGGCGACCATGGCACCGACAGCGACCGCTTCACGGATATCCAGACCGTATAAGTAAGCGACCCCGGTCATCGCTGCCAGCGTGACGGAGACCTGCAATATCCCGCCAATCAGGGCTTTGTTGCCTAGTTTGCGGAGCCGAGGCAGTGAAAATTCGAGTCCCAAGCTGAATAGAAGCAGCGAGACTCCCAACTCGGCGATCACCTCGATTTCCTGTTCGGATTTGACGAGCTGGATGCTACCCGGGCCGCCCAGTAGCATACCCGCGATCAAATAACCGACGAGCGGACTTTGCCCGAAACGGGCGAAAACACCCCCCAGGATCAGCGCTCCGGCGAGCAATGCCACGATTTCAAATAGAAGTTGCCAGATGTCCAACGGTACAACCCTTCTTCCACGGTTAGCGCGTTCACCATTGTGGTGCGTCGCAGAAGAATACACGCCGTATCAAACCCAGCACAAGAGCCATCAACGCCCGCGATTGCGCAATACGTCGTTGTGGCCAAATTCCCAAGCCATGCGAGCGACCGGGAAGCAAACCGTTGGTATAAGAGGTAATACTCAGAGACCGCAGCGCACGTCTGCAACTGCTACTTGCGTTTTTTGTCGAGGTTCTGTTTCAGTTCCTCGGGATCGACCTTAGAGGCGATGCCTTCGGCGGGGACTTCGGCGCCGGCGGTCCAGGCAATGGCGTTGAGGACCAATTTGCGGAAATTGTCGTCGCCCCAATTGTTGTGGAAGTGCCCCCCAGTGAAACCGAAACCACGGCCGCCGTCGGGACGCTCAATGGCCCAGCTCAATGTTTCTAAACGACCGGGATGATCTGCCGCCGCTTTGGTGCGACGCACATCATCCGGCGGGGTCGCCTGGACAATCGGTTGGATGTGGTCCGCCTCAACCGGAAAACGGATGTTGAAATACCATTCGTCGTTGAGATGAAAGGGTTTGACGCCCCGTGTGATGGGATGCTCGGGCAGGCTGTCGACGTTGGCAATCCAATGCGGATTGGTCGAATAGTCGGTCTCGTAGTAGCCGCCAATCCAATCTAGGTATTCCGGTCCGCCCCGCTCTTTGGGGACTTCGACGGCGTAGTGCGCACAGGCAAGTCCCACCCCTTTTTTCATGAGGTCGTGCATCTCCCGCAAATGCTCACCTTGGATCACCGGATGCCGTGATCCGCCATCCATGAACAAAAAAATGGCATCGGCGTTGTCAAAGGCGGTTGGATCTTTGGGCCAGCCGTTCAGATAGCCTTCGGCCAACAGTCCGGGGACTTCGTTGACACAGCGTTCTAACAACAGCACCCCGGCGTTGAATTCATGATGTCCCGGCGCGTGGCTGGGCGTTCCGGCGACCATCACAATCTTTTTAGCTTGCGCCAATTTGAGGCGTTTGAGCCGGATGTTGCGAAACTGCACTGTCATCGGCGGGCCGGCGTGCAGTTGCAACGCCAACAAACCCTGCATGGCCCGTTTTTTGGCATCGTTGTCGGTCAGGTCGATAGTGACATGCCCATTGATCTTGTGGATCAAGTGGTTGCCTTCGGCGATGATCGTGTAGTCGTTCCAGTCCTCTTTTTTGATCGACTTTTGAATCGTGGCCGGATCGCCGACGGAGCCGGAGGGTGTAATTTTTCCGTCCGCTCCAATGACCACTTTTTGCCCACGCAGCGCCAGAATCCCGCGGGCCTTTTCTTCGTAGAGAATGCCCGAATACTTCTCGCCCGCTTCGTAGTCGGCCTGATAGCCGCTGAGCACCCATTTGTCGACCGCCTTGCTGCGATACTGAATGCCGGAATTGCCGTCGATGATTTTGACTTGCAAACGCAGTTCAAAGTCGTCGACCTTTCCACCTTCCCAAATCAGGAACGTGTTTCCTTTTGTGGGATTTTCCTTGGTCGTCTGACCGGTGATCGCACCGTCGCGGACCGACCAAAATTTAGGGTCCCCATCCCAACCGGTGAGGTCCTTACCGTTGAAAATGCTTTTAAAGCCCGACTCCGGTTCAGCGGCGCGGGCGAGAGTCGCGCCCCATAGGACGAGACTCCCTAGAAACAAAACCAACATGTGGCGAGATGTAGCGGTCATGGAGTCCTCTCTGCGATTTGTCGTATTTTTAGGTGTCGGCCGGGGGTGGCTGTCTGTGTTGGGTCCCACGAAATGCGGTCAAAGAATGGCCCGCATTTCGTGTTTCACCCAAGTCTACAAAGTTTGCCCAAAATGCACCAGAAACCGGGGAACCAAGTTGTAGGGCAAACTCCCACCCGCTCGACGTCGGGGCGCAACCTGCGGCTAGGCAGGCGCTGCACCTGTGTCATCCATGCTGGAAGGCAAATTCTTGGCGGCAAAGGCGAGCATGACCATCGACCAACCGCCGATCAACATGTCGATACCGACGAACAGCCCGATGACCCATAGACCCGATTCGGGCCATTCTTGCAGGATCATTCCCCCCAGCACGATCGACACCACGCCGTGCAACAACAACCAGATTTTGTGTTCCATTTTTGTCATCAGACAGATGGCAATGCGAAAAATACCGCCGACAATCAACAGAATTGCAATCAGCATTGTGAATGCAACGGCACCCTCCAGTGGGTTTTTAATGAGCACGATGCCCATCAGAATATACAACGCCGCGCTGACCGCATCGATAAAAAAGCCTTTCCACTGTTTGCGCCAAAAGAAGTTCGCTGCTTGAATCACACCACTAAACAGCAACAGCCAGCCTAAAAACATGACGGTCAGGCCGGTCATCCAGACGGATGATCCAATGGCGGCCATGCCGGCGATAATCAAGAGCACTCCCAGCCCCAGGAACCAACCCCAGTTGTGACGCAGCTCCTGAATTCCAACAAGTGCAGCAGGTGACGAAAGGCCTGTTTGATCTTGTGACATGTGCGTGTTTCCTTTGTAGCAAACAAGGTTTATACGAGAGGTTTCAAGTGGAAAGGCAATCTGTAAAAACAACGGGCACTCTAGGGTGCTGCTAAACTAGTCGACGGCTGGGGACAGTTTTTTTTGCAGGACGATGTATCCCAGCACACCCGAAATGGCCGAAGCGGCCAACACGCCTAATTTTGACTGGCTGTCGAACGCTTGGTCCGTAAAGGCTAACCCACTGACGAATAACGACATGGTGAATCCCACACCCGCCAAACAACTAACGCCCCACAGTTGCCCCCAGGTGACTCCAGCGGGCATTGCGGCAAGTCCGCTGCGAATGGCCAACCAGCTAAACAACATCACACCAATCTGCTTGCCGACAATCAATCCCAACATCACGCCGAGACCTACGGTAATGGGAGCTTCTGAGAGACTCTCAAAGTCGATCGGCACGCCAGCATTCAGAAGTGCGAATAGTGGTAAGATGATAAAAGTTGTGATGGGGTGCAGTCGGTGTTCCAGATTGACACCCGCCGGGATCATATCCTCACTGGCGACGTAAATGTCGCTTAGGTCTTCCAGTTGTTTTTGATCGCCGATCATACTATCCCGCGTGAATTCGGCCGCTTCGAGTTCGTTGAGCCGGCCGCGGCAAAGTTTGAGATACTCTCTGGGGTCAATCTTTGCCCGCACCGGGACGAGTAGCGCGATCAATGTGCCGGCAATGGTGGTATGCACTCCCGATGCCAATACCGCCACCCAAACGGCCGCTGCTAACAACAGATAAATTCCCGTGTGACGCACATTCATGCGGTTGGCGACGAAGATCCCTGATAAAAACGCTGCCGCCACGGCCAATGCCATTATGGATATTGTGTCCGTATAAAAAATGGCGATAACCACGACCGCCCCCAGGTCATCCACAATGGCCAGTGCTGTGAGAAATACTTTGAGCGAAATCGGTACGCGGCTGCCAAACAGCGACAGCGCGCCCAATGCAAAGGCAATATCGGTCGCCATGGGGATTCCCCAGCCCCGCATGCCGGGACCGCCAAAATTCAAGAACGTATAGAGCAGCGCTGGGACCAACATTCCGCCCAAGGCCGCGCCAACCGGCAAAGCCGATTTCTTGAGTGAGGAGAGTTCGCCGACCAACAATTCCCGTTTGATTTCCAAACCAACGACGAAGAAAAAAATGGCCATCATCCCGTCATTCACCCAATGATGCAGGCTCATGCTAAAGTTGTGGACTTCGTCGAAAGAAGTTGCTCCCTCAGGCCCCCAATTCAGCCCGATGTGTTCGTGCAAGACATGATGGTAGCTCTCTGCCCAGGGAGAGTTGGCCCAGATGAGAGCCACCACTGAACAGACCAGCAACAAGATACTGCCGGAAACTTCCGATTGGAAGAAACGCTGAAACGTATTCGGAGAACTACCGGAAGCCGGTGATCCCATGCCTTTGCCCTTATCTAACATCGGTGAGGAAATCGTAGAACGCAGACATGATAGCGGTTAGTCGCGCTACCATGCCAGAACAAATAACTGGGAGTCCGTTGTGAGGGTAGTCTAGTAGAGTCGGTGGACGCTGCCCACAAGGTGCATGACATCTGGATCTGTGATTGGTACCAAAGCCGGTGTTGGTGGAATTAGGGGTCGTTGACGTGCAGTAAGATTTTCAGGGTATCGGTCGTGCGAGCAATTTCGAAGGCTTCTAATGCGGCGGATAGCGGCAACCGGTGATCGATTAAGGGTAGCACCTCCACTTCACCGTTTTCCAAAGCGGCCACAGCCCGGTCAAAAGGTCCACAGCGCGATCCGACGACCGTAATTTCATCAATCACCAGCGGGGCCAACGTCATTTTCGGCGTTCCCGCCACCGTGGTTTTGAGCACGATTGTGCCTCGCGGTTTCACAAGCTGGTATGCAGTCGGCAATCCGCTGGGAGATCCCGTGCAATCCACCACCACATCCGCACTGTGCTCGGGCGACAGGTTTTCTAACAGTCCGGTGGCAATTCCCATTTCTTCTAACAGAGCCAATTTCCGGCGATGTTTGCCGACGACCGAAACCGTGGCTCCGGAGAGGCGGATCACCTGCGCGCACAGATTGCCCAGCCGACCATCCCCGAGGACCACGACCCGCATTTCTTTGGAGAACGGAATCTGGGCCGGAATCTGGAACGCCGCTGCCAATGGCTCGGTAAAGACAGCCGCCTCAGTAGAGATTTCATCCGGCACCCGATGCAGATTGACTTCCGGGACGGCGATGTAGTCAGCGAACGCGCCGTCGTGATTCAAAATGCCCAGCACCGAGCGGTGCGGACAATGTGTGACAAGCCCCCGCCGACACGTTTCACAGTTTCCACAGGCGCAATTGATTTCACCCACAACTCGCTGCCCGGCAAAACGACCCGTTTCGGCAATCCCTACGAATTCGTGTCCTAAGATGCCGTGGAATCCCATGTAGCCTTGGACCAGTTGCAGGTCGGTCTCACAGAGACCCGCGAGCAGCACGTGGATTAACACTTCGTTTTCGCGGCAAACCGGTTGAGGAATGTCGTCGCGAAACGAGATTCCGGTTTCATCAAACATGATGGCGCGCATGGAACGGTCACTCACTTATGGGGTTTTACGGGGCGACCGGGAATGGACATTTAGATCAGCACGTCCCAGATCCGATTCAAAATCAGCAAAATCCCCAAGCCGGCCCACATTCTCATTTCGTAACGGATCCAGCGGGGATCGCTGACGCGCTGCTGCCAGGGGATCAACAGTCGATAGGGGACCTGAGCGAGAATGACCAACATCACCAACCACGCCAAACGGTGCACACTCCAGGACTCGGCCAGTCGACCATGAACCAGATGAATGGTGCTCCGGGTCATCCCGCAAGCGGGGCAGTCGATTCCCAGCCAACTTCGGGAATAGCATAACTCGGGTAACTGCCATCGTGAATCGCCGAGAAGAGACACCTGTTCGGTCCCGACGACCTGCAGGAACCAGCCGGCCAACGGGATCAACACAGCCAGTGCGATCCAGAACCAATCGCCGCCATGAATCCGTTGCCGCACTGCGGGGGCAGCGGGTGGACGAGGCGTCGAGTTGGCGGGGGCAATCGGCATATAGAAACCGCAAACAATGAATAGGGACGATGGTGATTCGTTCGCTGATCTGCCGACGTCGATATTCGGCCTCTTGCCCGCGAAAAACGGTGGATGCAAAATTCGTGTTTTGTCCGGCGCGATTGCACATTGGAGAGTCGGGGCGTATTTTCTATAGTATGCGGACCGAAACGGCGTCGCAATCGTGTTGATCGACCTTGTGCATGCCGCCGGCCTATTGGAACGGACAACCAAGGGGAGCCAAATGACAGACAGCGGCCCAATTTTGCAAATCTACAGTACCGGACCGATGACGGTCTTAGGATTCGGTGGGTGTGAAATTCTTGATCAATTGGATATTGGCGCGTGCCGCAACGAAATCATTGCACTCGTTAAAGAGCACAATACGGAAAAATTGGCGTTTGACCTGACAGGCGTTAAGCTAGTTCCCAGCGGCATGCTGGGGCTGTTGGCTTCCCTCAGACAACTGAACGTTGAAGTCCACGTCTGTAATCCCAGCGACGATGTGCGCGAGGTCTTGGAAGTCACCAAGCTGGACCAGATCCTAGAGGTCTATGATGTCGAGATCGATAAGGGCGAGGAGTGAGACTCGTGGTGTCGGTCATCGCGAGATGCGTCCTTGCAATGGTGAGGTCTCTCTAGATCCGCAGCAGTGACATACTCACTCGCAAGAGTCGTTGTTCCAGCATGATGGCGTCGGGGTCGTTCAATTCGAATACCACGCAAATGAATTCCAGCCCCTTGGCATAGGCGATCTCGTAGGATTCGCCGATGATGACCGAGGGGACGGTGATCTTTGAGAATTGAAATTCCGATTTTGAAAGTCGTGCCTTAATCCCGCCCGCAATGATGTTCGTCAGTTCGCCGAATCCATCGATGATTTGGGCAGAGAGTGTGGAAAAATCATCTTGCAGCAACCCGCCGACGATCTTCATGGCTAGCGTCTCGGAAGAGTTCACCGTGACAAATCCTGAAGCGCTCCCATGCACGCCAATCAGACCGGTGATCGTCCCATTGCCGGGGATCGGTACCGACGAGGTTCCCACGCACGATGCGGCCAAACCGCCCATTGACAGTGCGTCTTCTACGCTGGTAGAAATGGCACGATATAGCTTTTCGTTCACTGGCAGGGTGGCTGTCGGATTGTCACTGGCTATTGCCGCTACCATGTCGTCTCCTCTGAATTCTGCGAACGCCAAGAATTGCTTCACAAGCTTTCTTATCGTCCGCAAGGTTGGCAAATGTGCGAACCAATCTCAAAACGGTCGGTAAAGGTCGGCAATTCCCAGCGAGCGACCGTTTGAGTGGCTCAGATCATGTGTTATTCGTAACATTTCAAACCGTCAGAAACGTCAAGGCTTTGCTCGCCAGGATAGAACGATCGCAAAGAGTGTGAATTATCCTACAGATACGACACTCCCAATCCCTTAAATGTGTCGAGTCGATCCCTATTGCCATGTTCTGTCCTTAACGAAGAATCGTTCGCCTTATGAAATGGTCGGCGGTGCGCATTGGCGTTTTTATTTTGCTCGCCGTTATCGCAATTGCGGCGATTGCGATTCTGCCCACCAAAGAGTATCTGCTGCAATTTGTCGAAGCCGTCCAGCGGATGGGATCCACAGGCCCAGTGGTCTTGGCAGCTGTCTATGTGGTGGCGACGGTTTTGTTCGTTCCGGGATCGATCCTGACGTTAGGGGCCGGCTTTCTTTGGGGAGTGCCAATCGGCATTGTCACGATTTCGGTGGGCAGTACGCTCGGCGCGGCAGCTGCGTTTGGGTTGGGGCGCACGTTGTTACGAGACGTGATCGCCGCCAAGGTTGCCAAGAACGAAAAGTTTCGCTTGATCGATGCCGCTGTAGGCGAACAGGGATTCAAAATCGTACTGTTGACGCGGCTTTCGCCGGTGTTTCCCTTCAACCTGTTGAACTACTCATTCGGCCTCACGCGCGTTTCATTCCGCGATTACATCCTCGCCTCCTGGATTGGTATGTTGCCAGGAACGGCGATGTATGTGTACATCGGATCGGCTTTGAAAAGTTTGGCGGATCTGTCTACCGGAAATTATGACGGCGGCTTGGGGCAAAAACTGCTGTTCGGATTCGGACTAGTCATGACCGTTGTCGCCACGGTTTTCATCACCCGCATCGCACAAAAATCGCTACGAGACGCACTGCCGGCCAGCGCACCCAGCGAAAGCCCCGAAGCCAAGCAGAGCTCCGACCAACCACCCCCTGACGGAGACCCACCCGTTGTCTGATCCGATTGAAGTCCTCCCAGCCGACTCCTACAACGCCGAGCTCGTCGCGAACGTACATCCGTCGGACTGGAAAAACCCGCAACCGCAGCCGCGGTATCATCTCGTGATCATCGGAGCCGGCACCGCCGGACTGGTCGCAGCCATCGGCGCCGCTGGATTGGGAGCCAAGGTGGCGTTGATTGAACGGAATCTGATGGGAGGCGATTGCCTCAACGTGGGCTGCGTCCCCTCCAAAGCGCTGATCCGTTCCTCGCGCGTCGCCGCTCAAATCCGCCGGGCGGCTGAGTTCGGCGTGAATGTTTCTGGCGAAGTCACTGTCGACTTCCCCGCCGTGATGCAGCGCATGCGCCGCCTGCGGGCCGAGATTAGCCCACACGACTCAGCGGCACGATTTCGCGACAACGGCGTCGATGTCTTTCTGGGTCAGGGAGCCTTTACCAGCTCCGATAAGATCGAGGTGGACGGGCAAACATTGAATTTCAAAAAAGCCGTGATCGCCACCGGCGGGCGGGCAGTTATGCCCCCGATCCCCGGACTCGACGACGTAGCTTATCTCACGAACGAAACTCTGTTTACCTTAACCGAGCTTCCCCGCCGACTGGCCGTCATCGGCGGTGGCCCGATCGGCTGCGAAATGGTGCAAGCCTTCGCCCGCTTCGGCTCGCACGTCACCTTGCTGGAATCCAACTCGCACGTTCTTCACCGAGAAGATGCAGAGGCAGCAGCAATCGTTCAGCAAGCCTTGGTCGCCGATGGCGTGGACCTTCACGTCGATTGTCACATTGATTCCGTCCGCGACAACGGCACTGATAAATCAATCACCTTCATCGCAGGCGGCGCGGCGAGGCAGATCGATTGCGATGCGATTCTGGTCAGCGCCGGACGGCAACCGAACGTCGAAGGGCTTGGCCTGGAAGCTGCCGGCGTTGAATACGACAAAAAAACCGGCGTGGTTGTCGATGACAAGCTCCGCACAACGAATCACAATGTCTTTGCCGCCGGTGATATCTGCTTTCCCTACAAATTCACCCACACCGCCGATGCCATGGCCCGTATCGTTATCCAGAACGCGCTGTTCAAAGGCCGGGCCAAGACGTCCTCGCTCAACATCCCCTGGTGTACTTTCACCGACCCGGAGATTGCCCACGTCGGACTCTCTGAGTACCAGGCCCAAGAAAAAGGATTCGAGGTCGATACGTTCAAGCAGGAACTGTCCGGCGTCGACCGGGCAATTTTAGATGGCGGAACCGATGGTTTCATCAAAATCCATCTGCGACGCGGCACCGATAAAATCATCGGCGCCACCATCGTCGCCTCTCATGCGGGAGACATGATCTCACAAATCACGACAGCAATGACCGGCAACGTGGGCCTGGGCAAGATCGCCAAAACGATCCACCCCTACCCCACCCAAGCCGAAGCCATCAAACGCACCGCCGACGCCTACAACCGCACCCGGCTCACACCGCTGGTGAAAAAGCTGTTTGAGAAATGGCTGTCCTGGACGCTGTGAAATACAACTAACTCGATACGTCCAGCAATTCCCGCACGCGGTCCAAAATTTCGGCCGCTTCTGCCATGCGGCCGGGGCCGACTTGGCCGCAGCTGAGCCAGCCGCTGCCTGGTTCGATGAACAGTACACCGTCTTCGCGCAGTTGCGCGATGTTGCGCTGCACGGATGGCTTTTGCCACATTTCGCTATTCATTGCCGGCGCCATCAAGATGGGGCCGGTGTGCGTCAGTGCGATGGTGGAGAGCAAATCGTCGGCGAGGCCGTGTGCGAATTTTGCCAGACAATTCGCCGAGGCGGGGGCCACGACCAGCAAATCCGCACGGCGGACCAAGCCAATGTGCTCACCGATATGGTGTTCTTGCGGTTGAAAGAGTTGCCGATGCACCGGGCGCCCGGTCAGGGCTTCAAACGTCGTCGGGCCGATGAATTTCTCGGCGGAGGTGGTCATGACCACCGAAACCCCCGCGCCGGCTTGAACCAACCGGCTGCAGAGTTCGGCCGTCTTATAGGCGGCGATGCCACCTGTCACGCCCAATAATACTTCGCGGTCATTCATGGATCGTTCTCAATCTGGCCGGGGCGGCGGGATCAACCGGTCCTTCCCAGTCATTGAATACAAAACCTATCCATCGAGCATGATGCGTGACGAAACAGATTCCTGCCAGCCGTTTGCAAACCCTCAGACACGTCGCGCTGAGACCGCTCTGCGAGTTTTCAGAACTAACTCAACTAGGTTTTGATACGGGCTTTAGAGATCTTCCAGGCTGGGACCGGCGTCGTCACCGTCGGCATCCGGACCCTCGTCGGCGGCAATCGCCAAGTTCCCCGAGTTGTCGAGATAGATTTTATCTTCCATGATTTCGCGAATCACGATCTCCATGGCATCCTTGGATTGAATTTCCACCAAGGGCCGGGAACCGCGGTTGAGCGCCACCATTCGCTTTTGAATCAATGTGGATAGCTTAAACCGGCCGCCCACTTTATTGACAATCTGTTCTTCCATCAGTTCATCGTACAATGTCTTAACCCTCCGC
The DNA here is from genome assembly GCF_007860075.1 of Symmachiella macrocystis. Taxonomy (NCBI): domain Bacteria; kingdom Pseudomonadati; phylum Planctomycetota; class Planctomycetia; order Planctomycetales; family Planctomycetaceae; genus Symmachiella; species Symmachiella macrocystis. The sequence continues at coordinate 3,974,523 of NZ_SJPP01000001.1, read as the reverse complement.
ACTTGCAAGTATGTGACAGATCTCGGAGACCGCTCGGTCCAAGTCGTCGTTGACTACGATATGTTTGTATTCTTTAGACAGTTTCAATTCCCGTCGAGCCGTTTCCAATCGCTGCTGGATCGCATCTTCCGACTCCGTCCCGCGGTTGCGCAGGCGTTGTTCATAGTCCCCTTCCGAGGCGGTCGTCAAAAACACCGACACCGCGTCGGGGTATTCCTTGATGATCGACAAAGCACCTTGGACGTCGATTTCCAAGAAGGCCCATGCCCCGGCTTGTTGGGCGCGGGTCAGTTCGCTACGCAGTGTGCCGTACCAGTTTCCGTTGCCGTGCACTTCCTCGCATTCGATGAATTCTCCGGCTTGGCGTTTTTGCTCAAATTCCTCTGGCGACAAAAAGTAGTAATCCCGCCCGTTGACCTCACCCGCCCGCGGTGGTCGTGTTGTGGCTGAGACCACCTTGACCAATTGTACCGGCGCCACGTTCACCAGACGGTCCACAATCGTCGACTTTCCGCTTCCACTTGGTCCGGAAAGCACTAAGACGCGAATATCAACAAAAGGGCGAGTTTCCGGTGCGGTCACGGTGCAAGCTGAGTTCGACAAAATGGGTTAAGGGGTAATCGTGTGAATTCAATTCCCGTTTCGACACGGTCGTATTACCGGTCGGCCGGGGGGAGCCTATTCTATATTCTGCAACATTTCCCGCATCTTTTCGATGGCGGCCTTCATTTCCACCACGCTGTGGGCAATCTGCACGTCGTTCGCCTTGGAGCCGATCGTGTTGATCTCGCGAAACATCTCTTGGCTGAGAAACTCCAGCTTCCGCCCGGACGACGACTTCTCGTTCAGAAACGCAGCCAATTGATCCAGGTGGCACTCCAATCGCGCGATTTCTTCGTTGATGTCGGCTCGGTCGGAAAAAATACTGACGTCGCGAATCAGGTTGGTTTCATCGACCTTGGCATCCGTTTCGGCCAATGTCTTTCGTACGCGGTCTAGGATTTTTTCGCGGTATTCACTGACCACCAACGGGGCGCGTTCTCGCGTTTTTTGTAACTGTTTGGCGATAATCTCTTTTTGCAGGAGCAAATCCTCCCGCATGGACCGGCCTTCTTCTTCGCGAAACAGTTGAAGGTTCTTTAGCGCTCCGTGCAGGCAGTCTTGAATGATTTTCCAGTCGGCGTCGATGTCGATGTTGCGTTTACTGTCATCGATCACAGCATTGGGCAGTGCCAACAAATCGGTAAGCGGCCCGACCGCCACGTCACCCATTTTTGCCGCGAGTCCTTGCAACTGTTCACTGAGAGTTTGCAGCGCCATTTCATTGAGCCGCACATCGGCAGCTGTGGCAACCCGTTCTACGCGAACCGCGACCATCACCGTTCCCCGCGAGATATACTCGCGCGCGATCTTCTCGATTTCGCCTTCGAAAGCCCCGTACACATCGGCGCATTTGATAGACAGTTTGAGGTAGCGATTGTTGACGGTACGTACTTCGACGGACACGCTCATGCGGTCGTCTTGGTGGCGCGTTTCGCCAAACCCGGTCATACTCAACAGCACGTCGATTACGCCTTGTTGCTCATATCAATGGCCATTCGCCGATTGCGGCGTAACTGTGGGGGGGGGTCCGTCCCGATACTATTCCTGCTTTTCGGGAGTGCCGCTCGTCGTATCGGCGGGGGGAGTTGCCGGCTGCGTTTCTTCTTCGAGCGAACCCAGGTCCAACTCGCCGGCCGCTTCATCACCGTCGGCTTTCGGCGTCTCGTCCTGACTTTCCGCATCCCCTTTGTCCTTACCGGCGCTGACGCCAGCAGTAGGATTATTGCCGAGGGTTCCCCCATCGTACAAGTCGTTCGGCTTGACCACAAAGATCGAGACGCAAGCCAACACGACCCAAAACACGGCCAAACCAACCGTAATTCGTGTGAACACGTCACCCGCCTTGGTCCCGAAGGCGCTTTGCCCCCCGGCCCCGCCCAAGGCACCTGCCAGCCCGCCGCCACGTCCTCGTTGCAGCAGGATAATAAACATCAACAACAGACCGGTGATGGTCAGCAAAACTAAAATGAAAGTTCCCATGACTTCCTTTCAACGCCGCCGCGGATCGGCGCCAGCAAATTAAATGGACGTGCCCCGTGGCGTTGGTCCCGGTGGTCGTGAATAGGTCAAATGCAATTTAAGACGCGGCAACTTGCTGCGCCGCTTCGATGATCGGCACGAATAAATCCGTTTTCAGACTCGCGCCGCCGACCAGAACACCGTCGATATTCGGCTGCGACATCAATTCCGCAGCGTTGTCCGGTTTGACACTGCCGCCGTAGAGGATCCGCGTGGCCTCGGCGACCTCTGAATTGTAACGACCCGCCAGCCATTTGCGAACATGAGCATGGGCGGATTCCGCTTGTTCTTTGGAAGCCGTCACGCCGGTGCCGATGGCCCACACCGGTTCGTAGGCCACTGCGACATTCGCCATGTCTGCGTCGCTAACCCCTTTCAGCGATCCAGTCAATTGTGCGTCGACGACCGCTTCGGTTTGATTGGCTTCGCGATCACTCAGCAATTCCCCCACGCAGAGCATCACTTTCAGCCCCGCTTTGAGTGCTGCGGCGACCTTTTTGTTGATCAGCTCATCCGTTTCGCCAATGACGTGACGCCGTTCGCTGTGCCCCAGAATCACCCAGCCGCACCCGACATCGGCAAGCATGTCGGCCGAGACTTCGCCCGTGAAGGCCCCTTCAGGTTCGTGGTAAACGTCCTGTGCGCCCAATTGCACACCACTGCCATCTACGGCCCCGCCCACGGCCCGTAAATACGGGTATGGGGGACAAACCAGCGCGTCAATCGCTGACTCATCCGCCGGAACAGCCGCTGCGACCCCCTCGGCGAGTTGCTTTGCCGAGGCTCCCAGCAGGTTCATTTTCCAGTTCCCGGCAACAAATAGCCGCCTCATAACACCATATCCTTCAAATTAGCTCTCTAAGAATTTGCCGCCAGTCTGCACATCGAGCGACTGCGGCACAAATTGTATGTTCAACGACTCCCCACCAGCCGATCGATTCCCACGAGGCACTGCAGCAACGCCAATGCGGAACCTCGCCATCGGGAGACGACCATGATCGAGGGGAGGGAGCGCCCCGTCGCGATTCTCGTGCCCACGCCGGGAAACGTCAAGGCGGACGCAGCCTGGAAAATCCCCGTAGTTAGCCGAGAACGGTCAGGACCGTTGCACCAAACCGAGCGTTCCGTGCTCAACACAGCAATCGGTCGAGGGGCATGGGTTATTCAATCGAAGGGCTGCGGGGATACGAACCTAGCACTTCGATCCGCACCGCACGCCGCTCCAGTTCTGACAATGCACGTTTGACCCGGGCCTCTTTGGAATGTCCTTCAAAGTCCAAGAAGAACAAATAACCCACTTCCGGCCCCTTCAACGGAAACGACTCGATCCAGGTCAAGTTGACCTTGTTTCGCTTGAAGATCGCCAATGTGTCGGCCAGCGAGCCTGGTTTGTGCGAAATTTGCAGCAGAATCGCTGTCTTGTCATCGCCCGACGCCTTGTTCACGTGATCACCGATCACGGCAAAGCGAGTGACGTTGTTCTTGTTGTCTTGAATATCTTCAGCCACGATCTGCAGGTCATACTCGGTCGAGGCTTGCCAGCTGGCAATGGCTCCCACACCTTGCTTGTCGCGCGCCAACTGAGCGGCTGTCGACGTACTGGTGACCTCAATCAACCGTGCTTGCGGCATATTGCGGCTGAGCCAGTCACGACATTGCGAAAGTGCTTGCGGTTTGCTGTAGATTTCCGTGATTTCGCCGCGGGGACAGCGTGACATCAGATTGTGATGGATGCTGATTTGGACTTCGGCGCAGATTTTCAAAGGCAACCGCGTGAACATATCCAAAGTGTCGACCACGCGCCCATCGGTACTGTTTTCGATGGGAACGATGCCAAAATCGGCCAGTCCGCGATTCACTTCCTCGAACACCGTGGCAATACTATTGACCGGAATGAAATCGGCCGTCTTGCCAAAACGTTCGATAGCGGCGAGATGTGTAAAGCTAAAAGCGGGTCCCAGGTAAGCGATCCGCTGAGTCTTGACTAAGCTTTTACCACCGTTGATGATTTCCCGAAAGACGCTACGGACAGCTTGGATTGGCAGCGGTCCTTTATGGGCGTTTTGAACTTGTTGCCACATTTCATCGTCAATCGCGGGATTGAATGTGGCTTGTTGTGGGTTGGGCATCTTATTGAGCGACTTGGCCGTGAGCTCCGCGCGCTTGTTAATCAGCTTGAGGATTTCGCGGTCCAGCTTTTTTAACTGAACGTCAATCGTTCCGCTGCCGCGCTTTGCAGGCGCCTTCCGTGTGGCTGGCGCTGACGCGGGTTTCTTGCGTTTTGCGGACGTAGCTTTCGCCGCTGGCCGTTTGGCGGCTGGGCGTTTGGTTGCGGTGCGTTTTTTCGCAGGTCTTTTAGCTTTTGCCATGCGAGCCTTTCGGGCGGAGTCTCACGCCCCTGGTCAGAGGGTGCCGGCCGCCCGTCAAGACTGCGGGCGTAAGTCATTATTATGAATACTGTTGCGTCTGGTTGCTCGTCTTGAGTCGTGAAAGCCGTCCTGGTAGCTGTCCTATTCAGTGGAAGGAGCAATGCACGGCTCTCACCGAACGTTGCTCTAGTCTCCATGCGAATGCGTGCGGGGAATACGCTGACCCCCGTTTTTGCCGGATTTTTACCCAAAATTCGCAAGTCGTTGTTGTACTTCTCGGTGCGCCAAGTGTCAAGTTGCGGGAGACACCCAGAGGGCTGACTACTCCAGGCAGTGCGGTACACGTCCCCCAAACCATCAAGTCTAACAAAAGCAAGGTTCAATGGCTCGGGAAACTGCTCGGATGGCAAGCATAACAGTTACTTCCTTACCACAAACAGGTTACGAGAAAGCTTGCCGCGTGGGGGCGTTCTGTCACGGTGCTGCGGCGATTGGATCGGATTGTCTGCGGCGTGTCAAATTGGCAGTTGCCGGGAAAGTGTCGAAACTGCCGGGATGATGCCAATATGGCAGGTTTGTCGGGGTACAGCGAAGAAATTGGGTTGATTGTTGGTTCGTAAATGATTTGCTAAAAACGGGTTGTGGTTTTCCTCAAAACATCGCCCCGCTTGGCGCACACTTTGCTGTTACTACATGCATCCAGTACAGGCATCGATTTCATAATCCGGCGGACGATTCCAGCGCTGGTGCGTGATTGGAGGATCGCCGCTCAATGAAATTGATCAGTCTTAGATTTTGAAACGACAGAAATACCCGACGCAGCTGTTTATTGCTGCATGCACAATGAATCCTTCAACGTATGAGGAATTCGCGCGGGACACAAAAACTAACTATTGAACTACGTAGTATAAGGAGTTGGACATGGCGGAAGGCGAAAAGATTATTGGTATCGACTTGGGGACGACCAACTCCGTTGTCGCGGTGATGGAGGGTGGCGAAGCCAAAGTGATTGCGAACCTGGAAGGTAACCGGCTCACCCCGAGTGTGGTCGCCTTTACGGACAAGGGCGAGGTGTTGGTCGGCGAACCGGCGAAACGCCAAGCTGTGACCAACCCCACGAACACCGTTTACTCCATCAAGCGATTCATGGGACGGCGGCACAACGAAGTGCAGTCCGAAGAAAAAATCGTGCCCTACACAGTCGTGGGGGGCTCGGGTGATTACGTGAAGGTGGAAGTCGCCGGCAAGGACTACACACCGCCGGAAATCTCAGCGCGGGTCCTGCAAAAACTCAAAGAATCGGCAGAGAGCTATCTGGGACACAAAGTGAAAAAGGCCGTGATCACCGTTCCGGCTTATTTCAACGATGCCCAACGGCAGGCGACCAAGGACGCCGGACAAATCGCCGGTTTGGAAGTCTCGCGGATTATCAACGAACCAACGGCAGCTGCGCTGGCTTATGGGTTGGATAAGAAAAACGAAGAACGCATCATCGTATTCGACTTGGGTGGTGGAACGTTTGATGTTTCGATCCTTGAAGTCGACGATCAAGTCGTGCAGGTCTTGAGCACCAGTGGTGATACGCACCTGGGTGGCGATGACTTCGATGAAGAGTTGATCAATCTGATTGCAGGACGCTTCGAAACGGAACAAGGCATCGATCTCCGCAAAGATCCGATGGCGTTGCAACGATTACGCGAAGCGGCCGAGAAAGCCAAGAAGGAATTGTCGACATCGCAAACAACCGACATCAACCTGCCGTTCATCACGGCTGACGCGTCGGGCGCGAAACACTTGCAAATGAACATCACCCGGGCGGAATTTGAAAAAATTATCGACTCGTTGGTGGAACGTTGCCGCAAGCCGGTTCAACAAGCGATGGATGACGCGGGATTGAAGCCTGCCGACATCGATGAAGTGGTACTGGTCGGTGGATCCACACGGGTGCCGAAAGTCCAGGAATTGGTACGGTCGATGTTCGGCAAAGAGCCGCACAAAGGCGTGAACCCCGACGAAGTCGTCGCCATTGGCGCGGCCATTCAGGGGGGTGTCCTGGCCGGCGATGTCAAAGACGTGCTTCTGCTCGATGTAACACCGTTGTCGCTGGGAATCGAAACCGAGGGTGGCATCATGACCAAATTGGTCGAACGCAATGCCACGATTCCGACCGAGAAGAGCGAAACGTTTTCGACAGCGGCCGACAATCAGTCAGCGGTGACCGTTCGCGTGTTCCAAGGCGAACGAGAAATCGCGCAGCACAACCGATTGTTGGCTGAGTTCAATCTCGACGGAATTCCGCCCGCACCGCGGGGAGTGCCGCAAATTGAAGTTTCGTTCAACATCGACGCCAACGGCATTTTGCAGGTGAGCGCCAAGGATAAAGGCACCGGCAAAGAACAGACCGTCAAGATTGAGCAATCGGGCGGATTGTCTGAATCGGAGATCGAGGAAATGCAGAAGGATGCCGAAGCGCACGCTGATGAGGACAAAAAGCAGCGTGAATTGGCCGAGGCGAAAAACAAGGCTTCGTCGTTGGTCTACGCTACGGAAAAACTGACCAAGGAGCATGCCGATAAAATGGACGACGCTTCGAAGTCTGCCATTGAAACGGCGATCACCAAGGTCAACGAAGCGGCCAAGGGCGACGATGCCGCCGCCATTGAGCAAGCCATTGACGAATTGACGCAAGCGTCGCACGCATTGTCGCAACACATCTATGCACAGGAAGGCGACGGACAAGAAGGTCCCGATGCGGCCACCGAACGGGCATCGGGAAATTCAGAGCCGACTGCCGCTGATGGTGAAGAAGTGATCGACGCGGAGTTTGAGAAGAAGGATTGATTGCTGAACGGCCCACTGCGAGCGGGGCGAGAGACTACTGTCCCCCTCTCCATTTGGGGAGAGGGGAACATATATATATTGCCAGCCGTGATTGCGGTGGCCGAAGGAATTGTAGGGTGCGTCTCGACGCACCTTTGTTCGTTGGGTGAGAGATGATCCATTGCAAAAACGGCTCAGCAGACGCTCCTCCCTGCCGTTCGCTGTGGGTGCGTAAACGTTGGTAAACGAGTTATTAGGGGGATGTCGCTCGCCAATGCAAAAACCCTCACCCCGGCCTTCTCCTAGAGGAAGAGGGGGTATATTTTTTTACCAGCCTTGGTTGCGGTGGCCGAAGTTTTCCCAGCGGCTGAGGATGACTTTTTGTTGGGTGAAGAATTGCACGCCCTCGCTCCCTTGCATGTGCAAATCGCCAAAGAATGAGCCGTGCCAGCCGTTGAAGGGGAACAGCGCGGTGGGGGCGGGGACGCCGACGTTGATGCCGACCATGCCGCAATTTACGCGTGAAGCGAATTCGCGGGCGGCGTTTCCGTTTGCAGTGAAGATCACCGCGCCGTTGCCGAATTGGCTACGATTGGCGAGCCCGATCGCGTCTTCGAGTTGCTCGACGCGCTCCACGGCTAGCACCGGGCCGAAGACTTCGTGTTGCAGCAGATTGGTTTCCGGAGGGGCATTTTCGATGATCGTCGGTCCGACGAAAAAACCATTCGGTGCTTCGGCCACTTGCGAGCCACGGCCATCAACGGTCACCGTGCCACCACCCGCTTCGGCGTGATTGATAGCCGCTTGAATCCGCGATTGTGCTTCGGGACCAACGACCGGTCCCATTTCCGTATCGCCGGCAATGTCGGTCCGCCCCACTTTAATAGCGGCGGTCAGTTCGTTGAGACAGTCGAGGTGCTCAGTAATTCGCGCCCCAACACCGACGAGCACCGAGCTGGCCATGCAGCGCTGGCCCGCGCAGCCGAAGGATGATCCAATCACGGCCCGTGCGACGGACTGCGGGTCGGCATCGGGCAGGACGACGGTGAAATTCTTCGCCCCGCCTCCTGCCTGGCAACGTTTGTTGTGCGAGGTAGCCAATTGATAAACATCGCGGGCGACTGCTGAGGAGCCGACAAAACTGATGGCGGCAATGCCAGGATGCGTTGCTAAGGCTTCGACGACTTCCCGTCCGCCATGCAACAGATTAAACACACCGGGAGGCAACCCCGCTTCGAGCAGCAATTCCGCCAGTCGCTGCGCAGCCAGGGGGACCCGTTCGGATGGTTTGAGAATGAACGTGTTTCCACAGACCAGCGCGATCGGGAAAATCCACATCGGCACCATCACCGGAAAATTAAATGGCGAAATCCCCGCACAGACGCCGAGTGGTTGCCGGATGGTCTTGCCGTCTAAATGCCCGGCGACATTTTCTAGGCATTGCCCCATCAACAGCGATGGCCCGCCGCAAGCAAATTCGACAACCTCCATTCCCCGTTGCACTTCGCCGCGCGCTTCATCGAGAGTTTTACCGTTTTCCAACGAGACAAGTTGCGAGAGTTGTTCAAAGTCCCGTTTGAGAAGTTCGTGAAAGCGAAAAAACAAACGCGCCCGTTCCAACGGTGGCGTCGTACTCCAGGAGGGAAACGCGGCCGCGGCCGCTTCGACAGCACGACCGACGATCTCGGGCCCTTGCAGCGGAGTTTGTGCCAACTCAATCCCCAGCGACGGATTCCAAACGGGGACGGCTTGCTCCCCATCGGCGTCACACCACGTATCGGCAATCAAGTTTCGGACCGCGTAGGACATAGAAAATTCATCCTGCTGCAAGACTCAAGGAATGTTCGTGAAGCGGGAGGCCGCTGGCAACACATCATTTTTTCCGCGTTTTGTAGGTTGCCGGTTTGCCGTCCCGGCCAATCTGTATGGTGTAACTTTCTCCATCCGGGGCGATCGTGGCTTTGACGAATGTGCCGTCGCAGTAGTCGGAGGATCCCGCGGAGTTGGCGATGAATTCCGGCGGCGTTTGATCCTCTGCGGCGACCTTGATATTGCGGTGCAGTTGATACAACGCCTGTAGAGATTTCACACCTCGCAGCGTTTTCAACGTATTGGGATGTCCCCCCTTCACCGGGCCGTTGCACATGACCGCCACAACCGGATCGACGGCGTGAACCAAAACGGGATTGTTGCTGGCCGGCAGGCCGTGGTGCGTGACCATGAATAGGTCGACCTTGCCGATCGGGTTGTTGGGGGTCACCAATTTCGCTTCGACATTCCACGTCAGGTCACCGCAGCAGAGGAACCGGAAGTCGCCGAAACTCAGCAGAAAACTCAAGCTGGCGGCGTTGTCGCTTTCGTCGCGCGGCTTGGGGACGTTTGTTTTTGCGAACGGGTTGGGCGGACCGTCGTTGGGAATCACTTCGCGACTGGAAGTGATGATCTTGACTGCCAGCGGCGTCTTGCCCGACTTGAGCGGCAAGCTGTCGCCGGCGGCGAGTGCTTTGGAATCGTTCTGAGACGCAGCGCGATAAAAGCCGATCCGTTCCTCGAAATTGCGATCCTCCGCTAAGGTTTCGGGAATGCCACGGTCCCAGAAGTTTTTGATTTCGATCTCCGACGCGAGCGACGCGTGATTGCCGAAGTGGTCCAGATGCCAATGTGTGACAGCGGCGTGGTCGAGGTGATCCAAGTGCGCTTCGTCACGTAGGACTTTGAGAATTCGATCGCGATCGCGGCCGTTGTTGTCAGGATATCCCGAGTCGATCAGTAACGATTCGCCCGCGGGAGTGACAAACAGCGTAGCGGCGCCTCCTTCGACATCGATGAAATAGATCGTCAATGGCCCGTCGGCGGCGATTGCCGGCGGCGCGGCTGCGGAGACAAGTAGGGTGGCGATGATGGTGCTGATCGCAAAAAGAAGTTTCTCGCGCATGGTATTTTTCTCGTTGAGAAATGGAGTGAGTCAAAAGACTGGTTCGTTATCGTTTCCGACGGCGTTTCGCCGGGCGTTTTTTAGGCGGCTTTGATTCCGGTTGTTCAGGGGTAGCGGGCGGCGGTGTTTTTTCCTCGCCGGCCATGTCAGGGGGTATGGTGTTGTGCGTCATGTCGCTTGCGGTTTTGGCTTTGATATTGGCGAATTTCTCTTCGGAGAACGCCTTGAGTTCCGTATTGAATATTTTGATCAAAGCATGCAAGCAACTGGCCACGGTGGGACCGACGAAAATGCCCCACAACCCCATCGCTTGCAGGCCTCCCAGTACGCTGACAAAGGCCAACAGCGGATGCAGTTTTGCATCGCTATGCAGGACATAGGTGCGGATAATGTTATCCAGCGTGCCAATGAATATTGTGCCGTAAGCAGTCACAAACAGCGCGCTTCCCCAATGACCGTCGGCCGCTAACCAGATCGCCACCGGAGCCCACACCAACCATGTGCCGATTAGTGGGACCATGGCGGTCAAGGTACAGACAATGCTCAACAGGAAAAAATGACCGACGAAAAAATAAAGGACCGCCGCCGTGGCCACCCCCTGCCCCAAAGCAGCTGCGAATGTCGCTAACACGACCGCGCGGATCACCTTGTTAAAGCGGTGTAGGAGTTGCTGTTGGTAGTCCTGATTGACGGGTATCAATTCTCGCGTCGCCGCGAGCAACACCGGTCCGTCAGCCAGAAAATAAAACAGTCCGATAATAAACATCAATCCGCCGATAACACCCGAGACGATCCGGCCCACGATGCCGAATGTGGAAGCAGCAAATCCCATCGTCCGCTCCGCCACGCGGTTGAGCGCAGCTTTAGTGTTGGCGCGGATGTTGGTCTCGACTTGTTCGTGAAACCGATCGCGGCGGGTTTCCCATTCGGCAAGTTGATCTTTGTCGGTGGGCGGAGGACTGAAGCTATCATAGACGCTGTCGATGATTTCGTCGGCGTCGAATCTTTCGCGAAACTTTCCGTAGGCCGGTTTCCATTGCGCCGGCTCCAGCCGCTTCTGCGCAAAGGTGTATAACTCAGCCGTCGCGATCACCGTGCCGGTCGCTAAGGGAACGAAAATGATTGCTAGAATGGCAGCGGTTGTCAGTCCGGCCGCCCAGTGGGTCTTGTCATTGGTTCTGGTTAGGAAATAGCGGAACATCGGTTGGCAGAGCAATGCCACTACACCGGCTAAAAAGAGCGGCAGCAAAAACGGTGCGATCACCTGAAAAAAGGTGATGCCGAGAAAGACGATCAGCACCGTCAGCACAATGAGCGATACAAGCCGCGCCATGGAGAGTTGCCTAGCTATGAAAGGAAACACCAGCCTGCGGCTGAGCCGCGAAAAAATGGTTCAGCTAGTGTAACCAATTTCTCAGTGCGGCGCAATATGCTGTGCGACGTTGCAGAAGAGGGAATGACTCCTCCTGCGAAGGCGGGGGCTTAACAGCACTACTGGACAAGCTAGCAGTGGCACCCGATTTGTCATTCAATCGACTGCTAAGGCTTCGTCGAAGCGGGCAATCAGGTCTTCAGGTGGTTCCAGACCGACCGAGACGCGAAGCAGGTAGCGGGAGACGCCGCAGTCTTCAGCAAAATCGAGTTCGCCGTAATGCGCCAGGATCGTATAGGGGCAGACGAGCGTGTAATTGGTTCCCAGGTTGGGTCCCTTGCAGACGCGCAAGGCATTAAAGACGCGGGGAGCACGATTCGCCGGGTCGGTGATATCAACCGACAACAGTCCGCCGTAACCCCCGTCTCGTTTTCGAAACGCGCTGTATCGCTGTGGCGTTTGGAATTTCGGGTAATTCACCGCTGTGACACGCGGATGCTGCAGCAGATGATCGGCCAATTGTTCGGCGTTATGATTGATCTGCCGGACACGCGTTTCAAAATCGCGGGAATTTTCTTCCAGGACAAGCGCATCCTCACACCACAGCAAATCATCCTCCTGGCCGAGGGCTGTTTTCAATTCGTTGTAAAACGGACCGTTGGCATTGAGCACGACCGATCCTGCGGTGACGTCACCGGCGCCGGAGAAGAATTTGGTCAAACTGGAACAGACAGCGTCGGCCGCCGAGAGGACATCGGCATTCACAAAAGTGGCGACGGTGTCGTCGACGACCAGCGGGCAACGGTGGGCACGCGCCAGTTCCGCCAGCCGCGCCAGGTCGGGGCTTTTCAATAAAGGATTCGAGGGAAATTCGGTGTAAATCCCGCTGATCGGTTCGTCCGCCAAAACCTCAGCCAGCTGATCCAAGTCTGCCGATTCTCCGTGAGGATAAAAATGCACGCCCGTGCCGCACGTTTTTTGGATTTTGAGCGTATCGACGTAAGGAAAACCGAACTGCACGCACTTGCGATCCGGAAAGGTTGCTTCCAAGGCGCGATAGACGGAGAATATTGCATTCATTCCGCTGGGGAAGAGAAACACGTCCTCCACAGCGGCGCTGGCAGCATCGGCGATGCGCTGCCGGAGAATTTGCTTTGCCTCCGTCGCATCGGGAGCGGAGCGGCCTACGAGGCAGGCTTCAGCATGCCGGGAGGAGATCCCTTCGCCGAGGTGTTGCCATCCTGCTTTGGCGGTATCGGCAAATTGCGTCGGGAAGCAGGCCGCTTGGACGCCGTGTTGGCCAAAGTCACAGAGACGCGGTTTTTGCCCAGTCTGTTTGGCAAAGAACTTGGCAAAACGCTCAGCGGCGATGACCGATGGAAAAACCAAACAGGATTCGTCCGCAGCGGCGAATTTTGTATGACACTCCGCAAACAATTGTTGGCAGAGATGATGGAAGACAAACCGCGGGTAGCCATTGTTCAATTGCTCAATGACGCGAGGCGTTTTCTCTTCGTAGCCAATGTTGTCAGCCCACGTCGGCAAGCAGACAGAGACGGCGTGCGGAGAATCGGGGATAGGCCGCCCCAGGTCAGCGGCGTTGCACAACGGGGTTTCAAATAGAGGATCAAGCACGTTCATGGGTAGCGGAGGGGACTGTCCCGCGGCAAGTCCGGGGGTTGGGAATAATAAGGAGAAGAATTGCGTTAGCGTGAGGTCAATTCACTATAGACGAACTCAATGTTTTCCGTCCGTTCTTTGACATCCACGCCTGTCCACTCTTGATAAAACGGCAGATCGATATCGGCTTTGATCTCATCCAGCGATTTGCCATCGTCGATCGCCTGCTGGATGGTTTCTCGCAATTCAACGAAGTAACGTTTTTGCAGCGGCACCAGTTTTTCGTCACCCACTTCCCCGTGGCCGGGGGCGACGGTTTTGATGGGGAGCGTTTGGATTTCCGTGAGCACGCCGACCCAACTGGCTGTGTTGCTATCGCCGGTGTAATTGAAGGCTCCGTTTACGACGGCATCACCACTGAACAAGATCCCCTGTTTCGGCAACCAGGCAACCGCATCGCCGGCGGTGTGGGCATGGCCGAAATGCAACAATTCCACCCGCTGTGTGCCGTCGTCAATCACCATTTCACGGGGGAACAGTAACGAAGGTTTTTCGTAGTTGAGCGGGCCGTATTCCTCGGGCTTGCTTTGTTGCGACTTGCGAAATCCGTCGAGGCCCTTGGTGTCGAATAACAGTTGGCTATTCTCTGAGGCGATGGCAGTCGCTCCCTGGGCGGTGTAGATCATGTTGCCGTCCGCATGATCGCCATGGTAGTGCGTGTCGAAGACGTAACGGATCGGTTTGCCCGTATGTTTTTTAATCAACTTCGCCACTTCGGCAGCCTGATTGGGGAAGTTGGCATCGATGACCAACACGAAGTCCTTGAATTCGACCCAACCCTGATTGCAGCCCAGAAAGACCGGTTCGGTTTGCGATTTACGGAAAAAGACGCCGGGCGCCAATTCCGTGATCGTGGTTTCATTTGGTGTAAACCACCCGGCAGCGTACCCCCCGACGGACGTCACGACCAGCGTCGTCAACAGCGCGATCCATCCGCGTCGTGAGTATTTCATAGGTTGTTGCGCCTTCATCATGTCGTAAATGTATGAGTCGGTCATGCCGTGCATGACGAATCGGGCAGCGTTGAGCGTTAGTTATAGCAACGTCATGCACAGCATGACCTACGAGAGCAAGAGTATAACGTCTCATGCCGTGCGAACGCGAGTAACCCCAGGGGCCCCAAAACCCATAAAGGGTTGCCGATGTTTATTGTCATACGGTAGGATGTTAGCGTCGTTTGTTTGCAGAATCCCGAATTTCACCAGGATTTTTGTATGGTCCCTGCTCGATGCCCCGGTCCGGTCAATCGCCGCGAATTCCTGCGGATCGGGTCGTTTGCGCTGGGGGGAGCGACGTTATTCGACATTGCCGCCGGGCGCGCGGCGGCGGGAACGCTGAGCAGCGACACGTCGGTCATTTTGTGCTATCTGCACGGCGGTCCGTCGCAACTGGAAACCTACGACCTCAAGCCGCACGCACCGGTGGAAACACGCAGCGTCTTCTCGCCGATTTCCACGTCAGTACCCGGAATGGATATCTGCGAACACTTTCCGCTACAGGCGAAGATCGCGGATAAGTTTTCAATTGTCCGCTCGCTGAACCATGATGTCGGGATTCACAGCGATGGGGGCATTATTGTTTGCACCGGGAAACGGCCGGCGGTTCTTGATCCTACGTCGCAATCCAAAAGCGAACATCCCGACATTGGCAGCATTGTCAGCCGCGTGCGAGGCGGGCATCGGTCGGGGATGCCGCAATATGTGGCAACCCCCTCTTCGTTTTATTTCACACGTCCGACGTACTTGGGTGTTGCGCAACAACCATTCGTGGTCGGCAATCCGGCTGCAGAAAACTACGCCCCGCCCGAATTGAAGATCGCGCCGCAACTCCAAGAGCGGGGACTGGATGACCGCAAGGCACTACTGGCGCAGTTTGATCGATTTCGTAGCGACTTGGATCTCAACGAGGCGCTGGCTGGGACGAACGCGTTTCGCCAACACGCCTTCAATATGCTGACCACTCCGCAAGTGGCCGATGCGTTCGATATCAACCAGGAACCCGACAAGCTTCGCGATCGATATGGCCGCAATATGTGGGGGCAATCGTTTTTGCTAGCGCGGCGTTTGGCCGAAGCGGGGACGGGGGTCGTGAGCCTGATGATGAACTCGCCAAAGCGGGGCGACGAATTCACGAACTGGGACGACCATCCCGGCAATGCCGGCCGCCCGGGACATTTTGCGACCTTCATGCGGACACGCTTGCCCTATCTGGATCAGGCGTTGACGACAATGATCGAAGACATTTGGGACCGCGGGTTGAATCGCCGGATTCTGGTTGTGGTGGTCGGCGAATTTGGTCGCACACCACGGATTCGCAAGGGAACACCGAATGACTCCGTCGGCCGCGATCATTGGCCCAATGCCTATTCGGCGTTGATTTCGGGCGGCGATTTGCAAATGGGGCGCGTTATCGGAGCCACTGACAGCAAGGCTGCCTATCCGGTCGAGTCGCCGCATTCGCCGCAAGATTTGTTGGCGACCGTTTATCGGCATCTGGGCGTTGATTATACGCAGCAGTTCGTCGACTATGGAGGACGCCCGATATCCATTTTGCCGTTTGGCGAACCGATCGCGGGATTACTTTGAGTTTGCGGCGACACGTTCCAGGAATGATCTCATGCCGACTCCGGCCAATTGGAAATCGATATTAACGCGGCGGCATTTTTTTGGCCGTTCCGCCAGCGGCATCGGTGTGGCGGCTTTAGCATCACTGCTGAATGAATCCCCCACTGCGCAAGCGGCCGACGGAGGGGGATTGCCGGGGTTTCCAAATTTCGCCCCGCGTGCGAAGCGAGTGATCTATTTATTCCAATCGGGCGGTCCCTCGCAGATGGACCTGTTCGATCACAAGCCAAATTTAGGAGAACTCCGCGGCACCGATTTACCCGATTCGATTCGCCAAGGGCAGCGCCTGACCGGAATGACCTCGCGGCAAGCCCGCTTTCCGGTCGCGCCGAGCAAATTTCGTTTCGACAAACATGGCGAAAGCGGGCAGGAAATCAGCGAGCTGTTGCCGCACACAGCGAAGATTGCGGATGATATTTGCATCATCCGTTCGCTGAACACCAAAGCGGTCAACCACGACCCGGCGATTACGTTTTTTCAAACAGGAGCCGAACTCGCCGGGCGGCCCAGTATGGGATCGTGGTTGGCTTATGGTTTGGGCAGCGACAATCGTGACTTGCCGGCGTTTGTGACGATGGTTTCCGGCGATGGCGGACAGCCCCTCTACGATCGTTTGTGGGGCAGCGGCTTTTTGCCCACGCAGTACCAAGGCGTCAAATTCCGCTCCGTCGGCGATCCGGTGTTGTTCCTCTCGAATCCACAAGGAATCGACGATCCCACCCGCCGCCGTGTGCTGGATGACTTGGCGGAAATGAATCGACTGAAGCTGAACGAATTCGGCGATCCCGAAATCGCCACCCGCATCGCCCAATATGAACTCGCTTATCGCATGCAGACCTCGGTGCCGGAATTGACGGATGTCTCCAGCGAGCCGCAACATATTTTTGAGCATTACGGTGCCGACTCCAAGAAGCCGGGAACGTTCGCCGCGAACTGTTTGTTAGCGCGGCGGCTGGCTGAGCGCGGCGTGCGGTTTATCCAATTGTTCCATCGTGGTTGGGATCAGCACCTCAACTTACCCAGGGATATTGGCAAGCAGTGCGCTGCCACCGATCAAGCGTCAGCGGCATTGGTTCAGGATTTAAAACAACGTGGCCTGCTGGAAGATACTCTCGTTGTCTGGGGCGGAGAATTTGGCCGCACGGTTTATTGCCAAGGCAAACTGACGGCCGACGATTACGGTCGCGACCATCATCCCCGTTGCTTCTCGATGTGGCTGGCCGGCGGCGGTATCAAAGGCGGGCTGACTTTCGGCGAGACGGACGACTACAGCTACAACATCACCGCCGACCCGGTGCATATCTACGATTTGCACGCCACGATGCTGCATTGCTTAGGGATCGATCACGAGAAATTGACGTACAAATTCCAAGGCCGCTATTTCCGGCTGACGGACGTGCATGGGAAAATCGTGCGCGAGCTGTTGGCGTGATTTTCTGTTGTGCGTTTTGTATGGGATGGGGAACGCAATTTGTTGTGCGCGGCTCAGCGTGAGCTTCGCCCTCCCGGGGCGCGGGTTTCCAGCATTTGAAATCATTTGAGACACGAGTTTTTGTTTGTTGAGGAGTGAGATTCTGTGCGGCGAACTACGATGGTGATTGCCTTGATTGCGGTGATGATTCCTTCCACGGCCACGGCGGACGACTTGAGCGTTGACGAGGCTCAACAGGCTCTGCGGCGCGGGGTGGAATACTTTCGCGACCATGTGTCGATCGAAGGGGGATACTTATGGCGGTATGCGGCGGATTTTAGCGAGCGCGAAGGAGAAGTCCCCGCATCCGCAACAACCGCTTGGGTGCAACCACCAGGAACCCCGTCGGTCGGGGCAGCCTATTTGGATGTTTACGAACTGACCGGCGATAAATATTATCTCGAAGCAGCCCGGGAAACGGCACGCGCTTTGGTACAGGGACAACTGCAATCAGGCGGCTGGGACTACCGAATCGAATTCGCTCCGGAAGATCGCAAAAAGCACGCTTACTGCGCCGATAAGAACCAAAGCGACGACCAAGACAAATCCAACGCGGATGAAACACCGCATCAGAAAAAGAAAAAACGTCCGCCGCGGAATACGACGACTCTGGATGACAATACGACACAAGCCGCGCTGCGGTTTATGATGCGGATTGATCGCGCGCTGATTTTTCAGGATCAACCGATTCATGAATCCGCGCAGTTCGCACTGCAATCGCTGCTGGATGCGCAATACCCCATCGGCGCATGGCCGCAACGGTTTTCGGCGGCGCCTGACTCGGAAAAATTCCCCGTCAAATCGGCGAGTTTTCCTGATGAGTGGTCACGAACCTACCCGGCGATCGATTACCGCAGCTATTACACTTTCAACGACAACACGATCGCGGACATGGTCGACCTCATGTTTCGGGCGGCGGAAATCTACGATGACCCCCAATACATGGCCGCTGCGGAGCGGGCGGGTGATTTTATCTTACTGGCGCAACTGCCCGAACCACAGCCGGGTTGGGCACAACAATACGACGCGGAGATGCACCCCGCTTGGGCACGCAAGTTCGAACCTCCCGCGCTCACCGGTGCTGAGTCGCAAGGAGTGATGCGGACGCTGTTGCGGTTGTATGACCGGACCGGCAAGGCAAAGTTTCTTCAGCCGATCCCGCGTGCCTTGGCGTATTACCAATCCGGCGTCTTGTCCGATGGGCGATTAGCACGGTTCTATGAAATCGGGACCAACACGCCCTTGTACTTCACCAAGGATTATCAGCTGACGTACAGCGACGACGACATGCCGACGCATTATGGATTCAAAACCCGCAATAACCTGGACGCGATCGCCAAAGAATATGACAAACGAAAAAACAGCAATCATCCAGGCTCTGCGAAACCGCTTACCGAACTCAAAAAAGCACCGCGATTGTCAGCGAAATTGAAACAACGAGCCGCCGCTGTTGTTGACGCCCAAAAGGAAAACGGCGCCTGGATTGAACCCGCTCGCCAGCGCAATCGCAGCAACATTCCAGCCAATACGCCTTGCATCAATAGCCAAACCTTTTCCGATAACATCGTCAAGTTGGCACGATTCATTGCCGCATCGAAAAACTCACGCTAATCGGCTGCGATCAGTTCACTGGCAAAGCGTTGACTGATTGCCTGTTGTCGGTACGAGAAAATTCGTTCCAAGTCACGTTTCACTAACAGGCGATGAATCATTGCTCCGCCGGGAACGGAATAGTGGACGGTGTCTCCCACAATCGTTCCGCCATTGTCTGTGCGGAACGTATGCTCGTGTTCCCAGTGCTTGTAGGGACCTTTCCGCTGAGAATCTATGAACCGGAAAGGAGGTTCCCAGACAGTGATTTCGCTCTGCCACCGCATCGGAATACCGTGCATGCGGAGCTTGTAATCAATTAGGGTGCCGGCGGTAATTCCGATGGGAGAAGGGGTTACGACATGGAAATTCAGCCAGGGGGGCGTAATCGACTCCAGTGCACAGGCATCGGAAAAAAATTCGAAGACCTCCTCCAGCGGGACAGGCAGTCGTTGTTCGCAATGGAGAATGAAACCGCCACGTTGCAGGTCAGGGATGATCGTTACAGGCATAATCTAAGGATCTATCTGATACGAATGGCTAGCGGCTAATTAGTAGAATTTTAGGCAGCAGCGGGATGACGACAACTTTTTTTCCGCAAGATTCATCGAGGAATGAAAAAGCGCTGGCTGTTGCACCGTTTTTTTAAAACCATGGGTAAACTGCCTTGCAGCAGGTTGTGAATGTCGTGACGATAGGGAGTCATAAATTGATTTCTAGTTGCAAAAACCGAATCATCAAAAAGAAACGGCGGACGCCCTGATGTTGAAAGGTCTAACCATGAACCGATTCATCTTAGGATTGATACTGGCTACCGGGTTGTCCTGCATGGTGGCATGCCTGGGGACTAAAGAGGAAGTCGAGAAACCCGCAGAGACCGTCCCTGCCCCTCCCAAAATCGACCCAAGGCACCAACCGCAAACCGAGCGAGTCGATAAGGCTTCCGTCGAGCTCAAATCGATGGAACGCGTGGGGACCGAAGAGCACGCGTCGATTGCAGCGGAGTTTTTTGTCAAGCGATTTGTGCAGCAGAAATATCGCGCCAACGGCGACTATCGAGATCCGCTGATGAAGTATTTCCCCAAGACGGAAGAGTGGTCCGCTTTCGGGGTCCTTCAAGGCAAGGAACCGAATTTGCCCCGTTACACGGTGGAATGTTTTGTGCACCTGAACGACCAGGACGACTGGGAATGCCGGTTGATGCGGATCGACAAACAACAGGTCTATGCCATAGATGCCCCCGACCCGGATGTGACGTTGCCAAACATTAAGGTGGGTCCCAACGGAAAAGCCAGTCCGGTGAATGATAATGCATCCGTCGCTACCGAAGGTGACCCCGAAACGCCGCAGCGAACCGCCGAGGCTAAAGCCGCTGGCGATCTAAGAATGGCCAAATCCTTGATGAAGCGATCCCCGGAGAAAGCAAAACAACGGTTGCAAACAATCATTGATGAATTTCCTGAGACCCCGGCAGCCGCAGAAGCCAGTGAATTGATCCAAACGATCAAGGATTGAGCGGGGCGAATACGACTCAGACGAAAACACTCGACAGCACAAAATGGCGGCGCGACGTGTCACTACGACGCGAGCGCAAAACACAAATCTTAATTTTTCAAAGATCATCATCAACGCGTGAGGAGTGCGGCGAAATGAACGGTTTCCGAGGAATTCTAGCGATCTGCTGCGTGTTAGCGTGCAGCATCACTGCGGCTGTTGCGGAGGACGAGAACAACGGCAAGCGTTATTTGATTATTCATTCTGATGATGCGGGGATGTCGCATTCGGTCAATCGAGGAACGATTGAAGCGATGGAGAATGGGATTGTCTCCTCGGCAAGCATCATGGTCCCCTGCCCTTGGTTGCCAGAATTCGCCGCCTATGCCCGCGAAAACCCAGACAAAGATTACGGCATTCACCTGACCGTCAATTCGGAGTTTAAAAACTACCGTTGGCGGCCGGTCGCCGAGCGGAACAAGGTTCCCAGCCTGTTGGATGAAGATGGTTACATGTATCGCGGCGCCGAAGCAGTTGTCGCCAATGCGCGTGCAGATGAGGTCGAAATCGAACTGCGTGCACAAATCGACCGTGCCAAGGAAATGGGAATTCCGCTGTCACACCTCGACACCCACATGGGAACGCTGCTGATGCGGGCCGACCTGTTTGAGATCTATGTGCGATTGGGAGTCGACTACAATTTGCCAGTCTTGTTCATGGCGAATATTCCTCCCGAACGTTTGAAACAGTACCCGGGACTCAAAGACAACTTCGACGCCAAAAAACAATTGCTGCAGTCCAACGGCCTGCCGGTGTTGGATTTTGTGACCATGTATTATCAAGGCGGCCCGCACGAAGTCCGTAAGGCCCATTACCTGAATGTGATTCGCAATCTGAAACCAGGGCTCAGCGAAATCATCATCCACTGCGGCTACGACGGACCGGAACTTGAGGCGATTACCGGGAGCTACAAATTGCGAGACGACGACCGCCGGATCTTCCAAGACCCGGAAGTCATCGCAGAGGTCAAAAAGCTTGGCATCGAAGTCATCACCTGGAAACAGGCGCACGAGATGGCCGCGAAACCACAGGCTGCCCAGTAACGGCGGTTGACGTCTCAAAAGACGGTGAGCAGCAGAAATTGGGCGGAGCGGATCAACCAAGGGCGTTCATTGGAACGTAGTTCCCCCCGCTCGATGATGCTGCCGAATTTGGTGTGGATGTTCGAGACGAAGAACTTTTGGACGCCGCCCATTTCCAACGAGCCGTCCTCCGACGCTGCGAGGATTTTAGAGGTGATTTCGTAGAGTGTTTTCACCTCTGCGATGTCGGGTGTCGTTTGCGACGTCCAACGAGGCGGCTCATCCCCATTCGCCACACTTTGAGAAATCCGGAACACCAAGCTGGAAATGCGGGCCAGTTGCTCATAATTGATACGGTCGGCCGTGTCGCGGGGCGTGTGATAGTCGGGATGTTCTCCGGTGGAGAAAAACAAAAACGGAATCCGCCGATCGTGAAACGGCCCGTAGTCGCTGCGCGTACCAATCAAATCGACGCCCAACCGATGCACCTTCAATCCGTCGGGCTGTCCCACCTGTTGCATGTGATCGCGCAAATTCGGCGCAAGTTCGCTACCGATCACGAACACCGATCGTAAGGGAAGATCCCCCAACGAACGTCCGAGCAAATCGGCCGTGATGAACAGCTTAACGCGTTCCAACGGCCACGGAGGGTGTGATGCAAACCAACGCGACCCCCACAGCATGTTCTCTTCGAGATCGAAGTTGAGAAACACGATGCTGCGCCGGGGCGGCTTGGCAGCGGATGTGAATTGTCGCGCCGTTTCTAAGACCATCGCCACGCTCGAGGCATTGTCATCCGCTCCAGGATAGACTTTGCCTCGCCGCACACCGAGATGATCATAATGCGCGCTGATGATCACGAACTCGTCGCGTAACTGCGGATCGCTTCCGGGCAACCAAGCACCAACATTGTATCCGCGAACCGTAGGCTGGCCGTCAGCGGTGGGCGATCCAGAAATCGGCTGCAGGTAACTTCCACCGGAAAAGAGCGGTTTCAGCCCACAATGGGCATATTGTTTAATGAGATAGTCACGAGCAACCCGTTTGCTCCGCTCATTGCCGCGCCCCTCCAGGCGCGGGCTGGCCAGAAAACGTACGTGAGGTTCAACCTCTGCCGCTGTAATAGGGCCGTTAAAGCTGGTGGACTGACGAGAGTTTGCCGGTTTTTCGGCCGCTGTCAGCCGTGGCAGCGACACACAAAACAGCAGTAAAACAAGCAAATATCCGGATAATTTACGGCTCAAATACATGCAAAACACTCCGGGAATTTCCGTCGAAACGGCGGATGGCGAGGAGTCGTTAAGTTAGTGGGACGTTTGAATTTGGGCAATACCGAATCACCAAACGTCTCACCCGCGCGACTCGCAATCGAACGGCATCGCCAATGGGCTTGGCAAACCGATGGTGCCGAACTTCCCGTTTATTCCTGTTGCAAGGGACGGTAGGGCGCCGATGAATAGTGTGGTCGCGCCGCTCATGCTCGGCTTGGTTCCGTTGATTCGGGACACAAAAGACTACAGACGAAAGAACAATCGTTCGGGGGATGAAACGGAGCATCATCCCGCCCTACGAGACGGAGGACCAGCCGGTTCGGGTAAGACCTTGAATTCGGCCGGGACGCGGTTTGAGTCGTGCCGGACCCATATTCCGTCAACGCACGATAAAAACATCATCAGCCGTTTTGGGTACTAAGGAGAGATCCCCATGCGTCGGACCCTATTGGCAGGATTAATTTTCCTGTCGACTATTATTGGCATTCCCACGATGGATTGCTCAAACAGCACGGCCCAAGTCCACGCCGCCGGCGTTGGGCAACCCAATGATTGGGGCCGTTTTTACCACTATCCGTATGTGTATTATCCCCGCAACTACAGCGCACACATGCGATCCTATGACAGCTTGTATCACCGTTATCCGCCGGAAATGCGGATCCCGGTCTACAATCCCGCTTGGCACAATTTCTACCCGACCGAACGCCCCTACCACTCGGGGAACCACTTCAAATTGGATGTGTTTTAGCAATCGTTCACGGATAGAATTCGCCACAATTACGCCGCCGCCATCAATGGACTGAGACAGGATGTCTCACGAAGGCGGAACACACGGCATTGATGCCGTCGACGGGCAAGAAGCCTATCGACGGCATTTGGCGTTGGTAGCACAACAATCTTCCTGCCAACTCACACCGCCCCACCACAAAAGCAGCTACCGCCTGTCCCTTGAATGCCATCCCATGCACGGTAGAATCAAGAAAGACATCGCATTGACCGCTAACTCGGCGTTTTTTTGCGGGCGTAGCTCAGTGGTAGAGCGTTAGCTTCCCAAGCTAAATGTCGTGGGTTCGATCCCCATCGCCCGCTCTGCGGCGGCTCAGGCGGCGTGGCCGCTTGGTGCGAGCTGCCGCTCGGAGGGGGAATTGGCGTTGGGCAACGCTGCTGTACTCTCGATGGGCATTTGGTAAATGCTCCCCTCGTACGTGACTCGGCAATAATCATCACCCAACCACCACCCGCAGCGACCAACGGGAGCGACCTACCCCACCCCGAGCGGAAGCTCGAACCAAGCGGCCACGCCGCCTAGGCGAGGATTTTGTTGATGACTTGGCCGTGGACGTCGGTGAGTCGGCGGTCGATGCCGTTGTGGCGGAAGGTGAGGCGCTCGTGATCGATGCCTAGCAGGTGCAACAATGTGGCATGGATGTCGTAACAATACGCCGGGTCCTCGACCGCTTTGTAGGACCATTCGTCGGTCGCTCCGTAGGTTACGCCCCCTTTGATCCCGCCGCCGGCCAACCAATTGGTAAAGCCGAAGGGGTTGTGGTCACGGCCCACGTTGCCTTGGCTGCAAGGCATGCGACCGAATTCCGTGGTCCAGAGGATAATCGTATCATCCAGCATGCCGCGCTGTTTGAGGTCTTTGATGAGCCCGGCGATTGGTTTGTCGATGCTGGTGCCCAGGATGCCATGGTCCCGCTCGACGTTTTCGTGGGAATCCCAATTCCGTCGCGGATGCCCGTTGTCTGCTCCGCTCCAAATCTGTACGAACCGCACGCCTCGTTCCAGCATCCGCCGGGCAACGAGACAATTTCGGCCGACTTCAGCGGTCTCGGTTTGGTCCACGCCGTAGAGTTTTTGCGTCGCTGCGGTCTCTTCGGTGATGTCCAATACTTGCGGAGCGCTGACTTGTAGCTTGGCTGCCAATTCGTAGGAACGAATGCGGGCCGATAAACGCGAATCGCCCGGCCGTTGGTCCGCATGTCGTTGATTGAGTTTGGCAAGTACGTCTTGCCCGGCGGCATCGCCAGCGGCGGTCACGTAGCCTGCTTCGGGAGGAAACAAATCGGAGATTGGGTTTTTGGCCGAGGGGCGAATCATGGTGCCTTGATACGATGCCGGCAAAAATCCAGCGGACCAGTTTTGCGGGCCTGAGGGCGCAAAACCGCGACTGTCGGGCAGCACGACGAATGCGGGGAGATTGTCGTTTAGACTCCCCAGTGCGTATTGGACCCACGATCCGGCGCTGGGAAATCCGGGGAGTACAAAACCGGTCGCCTGCATCAATGTGGCAGGGCCGTGAATGTTGGATTTGGCGACCATCGAATGCACGAAGGCAATGTCGTCGGCGCAGGAGCCGATGTGCGGGACGATGTCGCTGATCATCTTGCCGCACTCACCATGCGCCCGCCACTTCCAAGGGGACTGCATGACTTTGCCGGGGCTGGATTGGAACAGCTCAACCTTTTCGCCGGGATCAAACGGCTCGCCATTTTTCTTGAGCAGCGCGGGCTTGTAGTCGAACAGATCGCATTGGCTGGCAGCACCCGACATATAAAACTGCACGACCCGCTTCGCACGCGGCGGATGATGCATGATCGGCTCGAGGCGTCCGCTGGAAGTTTCCGCTAACAGCCCGTCGCGATCCAGCAACGACGCCAGCGCAATCCCGCCCAGTCCACCGCCATACCGCCACAGAAATTCGCGTCGATCAATCGCCACAGGGATTCCGCCTTTCACCAAACCGAGTTCGCATACCTTCAAGAACCATTATTCGCGGTTTTGGTGTGGTGGGCAAGCGAATAAAGATATTCACCACGGAGGCACAGAGTTTACTAGACCATAGGCTATAGACCGTAGGCTTTCGGGTTGGATTGCCAATGCTATTCCTATGGACTACGGTCTAAAGCCTACAGCCTCTTTCCGTCTCCGTGCCTCCGTGGTGAATCTACACAGCATCACTTCTGCTGCCGATACACCTCCGCCAGCAAGTCCTCGATCGATTTGAACTTCTTGCCGCTTTCGGCGACCGTTTCGATTTTCAGACGGGCGTCGGCGGTGGAGTGTCCTAGGCTGAGCAGGGCTTCGTAGGCCTCGGTGAGGATGTCGCCGTCGGTGCTCTTGTCGTCGGGGAAGTCGCGTTCGATCATCAGTGCGAATTTCGCCATCTTGCGACGCAGTTTGGCGACGATGCGTTCGGCGACCGCCGGGCCGATGCCGGGTAGCGCGCTGAGTTGTTTGACGTCTTGTTCCTCAATAGCGGTCGCCACTTCGCGAACCGGTCGGACGATCGCCCGCAACGCCTTTTTGACGCCCACGCCGTCGACGGAACAAATCGCGTCGAAGAACTCCCGCTCGACGTCGTTGGCAAATCCGATCAGTCGCGGCGTAAGGCGGCCTTTTTGCGGATTGCCTTCGATGTATTCGATGGTCTTTAAGCTGACTTCTTCACCAATTTTCGACTGCAACTGTCGTCGCACGAATTCGGGAATGAAGACTTCATATTCAAACGCCCCCACGGCAATCGTCGCTTCCCCAGCAGAAAGCCGCACCAACGGACCGGTAATTTTGGTTCTCAATGTCGTTCCCTCTAGTATGCTGTGCCGCGTGTGTAGGATGCGTCATGACGCACCATTGTCGCTTAGTACGTATAATTTGCCCTCGCCCATATAAGCGATACAAAAAGATTACGATGCGACTGGCATTCTAAGACGGCGGCGGTGAATCGCAAGCCGAGTCGCGGTGTACGGTGTCGGGAGAAAATGCCGGTAGGCAAACGGCGATGTACTCCGCTCCGCCCTCACCCGGCGTGCTATACCGCACCCATTCCCCCGGCTGTGCCACAACGGCTTGGCCGACCTGGACATCTAACTCCCCGGTTTCGTGTTCGACGTGCAACGTACCGCGAATCACGACGGAGATTTCTTGAAACTGCGGTCGCTGTCCCGGTTCCACCCAACCGGCCGGCGAAACCATTCGGGCGACGCTCACATCCGATTGCCCCGTGTTCACCCGCCCAGCGAATTCCTGAATTTCCTTGGGCAAATTCCCTGCTGCTTCAACAACGGTCGGTTGGTTGATCAACGTCGGCATAGACCACCGTCTCCAGAAAGAGTTTTAGTTTTGTAGCATGCGTCGTGACGCACCTTTCTCGCACAAGAAAGGTGTGTTCTCCCAATCGCGCACGGTAAACGCAATCCAGATAGTGAACAAGAGACAAACGGGGAACGATCACTCAAGCTCTGTCGCTAAATCCATTTCAGCAACAGGTGTGCGGCGAATTGGTTCGTGGGGACAATCTATCGTCCTGCAAAGAAAGGTGCGTCGCGGCGCACCCTACATTCCCTCACGCCTGTCTCCTCAATCCTCACGTCTACTCTTCACTTCTGTTCAGCGAACATGAAACGGCCTTCCAGCGGTAGCATGGTTGAGACGGGGCCGACGATGAGCGGGTCGGGTGCTACGGCGATTGATTCGTTTTTGTCAGGATAAGGCAGCCGGTTCAAAAACTCCTGCATGGCGCCGATGCGGGCGCGGCGTTTGTCGTCGGAGCGGATGATCGTCCAGGGGGCATGGTGGGTGTCGGTGAATAGAAACATGCCGTCGCGGGCTTTGGTGTAATCGTCCCAACGCTGCATCGCTTCATAATCCATCGGGCTGAGCTTCCAATGCTTGAGCGGATCCTCCTGGCGGGATTCAATGCGGCGGCGTTGTTCTTTGCGGCTGACGTCGAACCAGAATTTGAAGAGGTGCAATCCGCTGGCAATTTGTGCCGCTTCGAATTCCGGCGCCTGGTGGATGAAGCGTTGGTAGTCTTCGGGAGTGCAATACCCCATCACCGGTTCGACCCCCGCGCGGTTGTACCAGGAACGATCGAAAAACGCGATCTCTCCGCGGGTGGGAAGGTGTGCCACGTAACGTTGAAAGTACCATTGCCCCAACTGGGCTTCGGTTGGTTTCGGGAGAGCGACAACGCGAGCCAAGCGAGGATTGAGGTGTTGCAAGAACCGCTTGATTGTGCCCCCTTTCCCGGCAGCATCCCGGCCCTCAAACACGATGGCGATCTTTTGATTGGCGTCCAGCACCCATTTTTGGACCTTCATTAATTCGATCTGCAGTGCCAGCAGCAACTTGTCGTATTTTTTGGCTTTTAATTTTTTGTCGTAGGGATAGGGACCATCGGCCGACTGAGGATGCGGGATTTTTTCTTCAAGACGGGGCGCGCCGTTTTCCTCTTGAAATTCGGATTGAGATGGTTTGGTCGCCATGGAGATTCACCGATTGCTGAAGCGTTGAGAGATGACAAAAAAAGAGAGTGGTGTCAGTTCCATTATAGGCATACGTACGGGCGGAAAGTCGAATCAAAAATTGTAGCGACAGCGAGTCAGTATCAATGCACGCGTCTCTGAAATCGTGCCGCCTGGGACCGACACAACGGCTCGTTTATTTCCTGTGCGGAAAAATCGTTAGGACCGGTGGGAAGTTTTGAGACGCCGCCGCGAAATTGAGATAGCGCATGATCGGACAACTTGTGAGGACCGACGAACATACGCGTGCTACAACCTCTTTCACAGACAGGTGTTACAAGACAGGACCGCCAGCAAGACCACATTGACCGGTTTCCGTGCGACCGATATACTCCCGCCCCGTCTCAACTATCCCATGCCAAGCCATCCCACGCTGGGCTTGCTCTCATTTTTGGTCAAGGACGACCCGCATGAGCGCGTTACAACCCGCATTAGTCATCCCCACCGTCGAGGTGGCGCGGCTTCGCGCGGGAAAACAGATTATTCGTGAGGAAGCTACTGCGCTCAATTGTGTGGCTGAGAATTTGTCGGTTCAGTTTTCGCACGCGGTCGAGACGATATTGGCATGCACCGGTCGCGTCGTGGTGACCGGCATGGGCAAGGCGGGGTGGATCGGGCAGAAGATTGCCGCCACGTTGTCGTCGACCGGCACACCCGCACAGTTTTTGCATCCCGCCGAAGCGGTACACGGCGACCTGGGGTGCTTGCATGGTGGCGATGTCGTCTTAGCTTTGTCCAACAGCGGCGAAACGGATGAAATCTGCCAGTTGATTCACCATCTGAAATCAATGCCAACCCACTTGATTGCCATTACCGGGCGAGAAACTAGTACCTTGGCTGCGGCGTCCGATATTACGTTGTCGTTAGGACCTGTGGGCGAAGCGGGGCAACTAAAACTTGCCCCGACGAATAGCACAACGGCCATGTTGGCCGTGGGCGACGCGCTGGCGATTGTGCTTAGCGAAGAACGAGGATTCACCCCCCAAGATTTCGCCCGGTTTCATCCAGGCGGAAGTTTGGGCAACCGGCTTAAAACAGTCGCGGAAACCATGCGACACGGTACAGATTTGCGGATTTCCAACGAGACGCGATCGATTCGCGACGTGTTGGTCGGTCTTAGTCGTCCAGAACGCCGCACCGGTGCGGTGATGTTGGTCGATGCCGACGGCGGCTTGACGGGAATTTTTACGGATAGCGATTTGGCGCGGCTGTTAGAACAACGCGCCGACGAACAACTTGATCAACCGATCAGCAACGTCATGACGCGGCGACCGGTTACGATTACTGCTGATGCCATGCTGACTGATGCGCTTGCGATACTCTCGCAGCGACGCATCAGTGAATTGCCGGTCGTCGATCCTGAGGGTTGCCCGGTGGGACTCATCGACATTACGGACGTCATCGGTTTGCTGCCGGATGTCGCCGCCCGCCCCGCCTGACGGTTTCATTCGCACGAACACCCCTTAACGAATCATTTAGGAACTGCTTTGTTTAAACGTCTGGCGATCACCATTTTGGCCACCGGCTGCTTGTGCGGCGCATATGGGTTGTATGCGCTGTGCGTCACGCCGATGGTGCAGCGGGAGATGCCGGTCGTTAAAAAGCAAGTGAAGGCAAAAGTTGATCAACCTGGCAAACGCGGGCAACGGAATGAGATTTCGACCAAGCATCTGCCAAATTCAAAATGGGCCTGGGATGCGCTGTATCAATTCCATGACGGCAACCGGTTTATCTTTACTGAGAAATGGGAACGAAAACCTGAAGCGCCTTCGAACGGTCCTGGTACGAATGGCACCAAAGGGGAAATTGAATTCACTCCATTTGCGATGGTCGTCATCAACGAAGACGACCCGAGCGAGCCACCCTATACACTGGTGAGCCGTTCGGCCGTGCTGCAATTCGAAAAAGGTTTTGAATCGACGAATTACAATCCGGGACGGATTGTTGGCGGGGCGTTGAAAGGCGTGTACGAAATCCGCGGGCCCCAAGGCTTGTGGGCACGGGGGCGCAACTTTTTCTTTCAAGAAAATCCTCCACTGAATCCACAATTCGCCAATGCGGGTGATGCGTCACCATTAGCGTGGAGCGACGACAAGGTCGTCTTTGAATACGACGGTCATCGCGGGACCGGCCACGGGTTGGAGCTGAAGCTGATTCCCGATAACAAGACGGACAGCCGTGATAAACCGGCAATCGCAGGAATCCATACGATCCGCTTGCGTGACCATGTCGAAATGCATTTGCTCAAAGAGGGCAACCGCCCGGGGCAACCGGACGAGCGGGTGCAAATTAACAGCGACGGTCCGTTTGTGTTTGACATGATATCGAACACGGTCTCTTTTAGCGAAGTTGTCAAAGTCATTCGCCGTACACTGGAGGGCAACGATACCTTGGATAGCGATATGCTGCATATCGTTTTCCGCGAAGCCAAAAAAATCGTTCAACAGCCTGCCGAGGAATCGGATGCGTCTCCACCGCGCAAAAAGAAATCCTCAAAGCGGGAGTTCAGTCGGCTCTTAGCGACAGGCAAGCGTGTCTTACTGAAGTCCCAACACAATAACGTGAATGCGACGATGCAGGAATTGACTTACGACGGCGACGAAAAACAAATCGTCATGAAGGACGGTCATCGGGTCCACGTTCGTCAGAAAAACAACGATTTCTACTGTCCGGAATTGACGATCAACCAAGACGAGAACAACGAAATCATCTCCATCCTGGGCCGGGGTGTGGGCTTTATGACGTCCAGTGACCCTGACACGCACCAAGTTGCTTATCGTGCCGAGTGGCAGAAGCAGATTTGGAAACGGCCCGATCCGAAATCGAACCAAGATATTCTGGAGTTCCAAGAAGGCGCCCGCTTGCTTCAGGCGAATAAAATGGGGATTGAAGGGGAACTCATTAGAATTTGGTTGGAAGAAGACGAGACTCCGCGCACAGCGAAAACAGCGCGGGTCGACGAGGATGCATTCGGTTCAAGTCGAAATATAAAAATCCAGCGACTCATGGCGCGCACCAATGTGGTCTTTGCTGCCAGAGATCCGGAAATGTCCGGCAGTACCAAAAAGCTAGAGGTCTGGTTCGAGGAAGGTAAGATCCCTCGAGTCGACGAGACCGCGTTGACTACACCCGCGGCACGAGAACGGCTCGTCAAGTTGAATTATCAGCGTCCACAAAACAGGCAGCGCGGGCCAATTCGTCAGACCACGGCGGCCAGCAAGGCATCGCAGCCGCCTCGCCGTTTGACGAACCACGGTCGCGGTCAAGCATTGGCCTCCACAGAAGATGAAATCTCCGCCGACGCGCTCGACGCTCAAGCCAGTCCTGACAAGGCCGCTGCTCCGCAACAACAACGCCGACCGCCTGTCAGCAAACAAGAACCCTATAGTATCGATGCCGACCGGATTCAAATTCGCGTTATCCGCGAAGGCGAGGAGCACCATGTCTCTGAATTGCGTACTGTCGGGCATGTGTCCATTATCCAGGAGCACAAAAACGGTGATGAGCCGCTGACCATCGATTGTCACAAAATGACGATCCATAACGAAGATATGACCAACGATCATCAGAAGATTTGGATCGAAGGCACACCTGCGGACGATCACACGCCGGAAATGCGTGCTCACCTGCGTGATAAAGGCATGCACGTCGAAGGAATGGAGATCTTCACCAATCGACGTGAGAATCGTATTCAGGTCGGGGGAGCGGGGCTGATGCAGCGACCGGTCTCAAACCGGCTGGATGGCCAAGAATTGAAAACGCCGGAATTGCTCACCGTGTGGTGGAAGGAACGCATGACGTTCGACGGGTTACATGCACGGTTTTATGACAACGTGCGGATCGTGCTTGAGGACAGTGAACTGACGTGCGGGCAGATGGACGTTGAACTCACCAATCGCATTTCGCTGATTGAGCGGGATGGTGATCCGCGACAGGTGGCAGAAATTCGTAAAGTCATCTGCCGCGATGGCGTCCAGATGAATAGCAAACAATTCGAGGGGAACTTGCTCGTCGGAACCCATCGCGGTGAAATTTTTGAACTGGCGATGAATCAGGTGACCGGAGAAATGACCAGTTCGGGCGGCGGTTGGATGGAATCTTGGCGGCGGGACAACGGCAAGGGAGGGGCGCTGGGGCCGGGAATTTCAGCATCCTCGAACCGCTCCGTCCGTTCGGGTGACGTGCAGGAATGGAAATACACAAAAATCACCTTCCGTGGCCACATGGACGGCAACGTCTCCAGTTTCAGCGATTCCAATAGCTCGGCCATGACGAAATTCCACGATGACGTCGTCGTGGTTTATGGGCCTGTCAAACGCCCCACGCAAGTGATCGATCCCGATGACTTGCCGGAGATGGGGGGCAT
Organism: Symmachiella macrocystis; assembly: GCF_007860075.1. Lineage (NCBI taxonomy): Bacteria > Pseudomonadati > Planctomycetota > Planctomycetia > Planctomycetales > Planctomycetaceae > Symmachiella > Symmachiella macrocystis. The sequence goes on along the minus strand of NZ_SJPP01000001.1, from coordinate 3,942,019 downwards.
GCTAGCGTCCGATACGTTGCGATTGCGGAGATTGGCTGCCGCGGATCAATCGTCCAAGCCCTACATCACTCTGTTGGCCACCGGCAATGCCCGACTGGACGGACAAAAATATTGGGGACGGGCCGACGAGGTCACCTATGATGGTTCCAGCGAACAATACACGCTGCGAACTGCCCCCAAACATGGATTCGCGGAGGTTTGGGTGCGAGAACGCTTTCAGGGAAAACGCGATTTTCATTACCAAGGGCAGCAAGTCATCGTCAATGAGTTGACGGGAGAGGCTCGGATCATCAACGGAGCCTCGCTAGGTGGAGGGTACTGACCGGTAGGCCGGTTAGTCGCGAAACTTCAAACGTTCTCGTTCCAGCCGCCGGAATAAGAACTCCACCGTTGCCGGCGCAATGTGGTTAAAGTACTCCCAACTGTGCCCCCCAGCAGAGGTAGTCAGGTCCTTTTCATAAAGGATGCCCGACGAGGAGAGCTTGCTGATTAAGCGGTCGGTGCCCTCGAAACAGTCCGCGTCGCGCGGGTCGCAAGCAATGAATTGTTGCGGCGGCCAATTCAGCGGATGGATCTGCAATGTCACCGTGTCTTGACGAGCATCGAGCGCCGACTCATACATTTCGTCTAGCGGAATCCCCTGCCCGAGCCAATTTTGAAAATCGACTGCCGGCGCTAACGCGGCGACCACGGGAAACTCCTGCGGGTACCAGTACGCCAGTCGCAACGCCCCCTGCCCGCCCATGCTCACTCCACTCACCGCGATTGCCGGCGGCTCCGCCCCGAACTGTTCATTGATATAGGGCATCAGGTGCTGGCGAATATACTCAACCGGCGAGATCTGCGCGTCAAACTCAGTGCAGATGCGTTTGCCCCACCACGAGCGTTTCCCATGCGGGCAGACGGCGCGGAGTCCGTATTTTTCAAATTCTGCTGTATAGACCGCATTGTTCCGCAACGTCCGCCCACCGTGTCCATGCAGATGCAACACGACATAATTGTGTTCCGACGGTTGCGACGGCTCGTAGACATCGACCGCTTTGTTGGCGACTTCGACTTGTTTCCAGGTTCCGAGGGATTCGCTCATGATTTTTTTATGTGGGAAGGATCGAAGCAAAATGAGAAATGCTCTGCGGCGGAGTAGCAGAGCTCTATGGATTGTGATTGCGGCGGCAACTTAAGTCGCGGCGATCAAGTCCAAGAATTGTTGCGCGCGTTGTTCAACGACATCCAGGCTCTTGTTCCAGAAATCGGGTTGCGTCAAATCGTAGCCAAAGGTCGACCGGACTGCGTCTTCCGCCGACATGCAACCGGTGGCCATGAGGAATTCTCGGTATTGTTTGGGGAAGTCCCCGCCCGAATCCTGCGACAGCTTGTATACGCCCAACGACAACAAATATCCGAACGTATAGGGAAAATTATAAAACGGCAATTCGCTGATGTAGAAATGCAGTTTGGAGGCCCAAAAATTCGGGTTCCAACCCTCTTCGGCCAGGGCATCACAATACGCTTTACGTTGGGCGGACTGCATCAGATCGTTGAGTTGCTCCGGCGAAAGTTCTCCCTGCTTGCGTTGGACGTGCAACTCGTTTTCGAACTGGAATCGCGCATGGATATTCATCAGAAACGCCACGGCATCACCCAGCATGGAATCGAGGATCGCAATTTTTTCATCGCGACTGTCGGTCCCCGCTAAACGCTGCTCGGCGACAATCGCTTCGGCGAACGTCGATGCGGTTTCAGCCAGATTCATGGGATAGTCCTGCAGCATCACCGGCTGATCCTTCAGAACCCAACTGTGATAGGCATGTCCGAGTTCGTGAGCCAACGTAGAGAGCGCGTCCTCGGAGTTGGTGAACGTCATAAAAATTCGCGATTGTTTGTGTCGCTCGAATCCGGTACAAAATCCTCCTTGCCGTTTGCCGCCACGATCCTCTGCCTCAATCCATCCTCCGGCGCAGGCCAGTTCGGCGAATTCCCCCAAATCGGGACTGAAGCGTGCGAACGTCTCCACGATTTTCTGAACAGCCGCATCATACGTGACGTCCTTAGCCGTCACATTCGTGGGATAGGCCGTAGACAGGTCGTACCAGGCCGGTTTACTCAAACCCAACGCGGCGGCCTTTTTTTGCAGATAGGTCACCAAAACCTCTTTGCGCGCATCGATGGCCGACCACATGGCATCCAGCGTTTCGCGCTGCATGCGATTTTCGTGCAGCGGCACGACCAAATGGTCTTCCAAGCCGAGATGGTCGTAGAGCGTCAAGCGGGTTCCGGCGATGTGATTCAAGGCGTCGGCGCAGCTGCCGGCGATAGAGTCCCAGGCCTTGGTCGCTGCATAGAAATTGTTTTCGCGCACTTCGCGGAGCGGCGCGTCGAGGCGAATCTGCCCCGGCGATTTCCGGACGACGTTCCCTTTGTGCATGACCTCCACGCGCAATTCGCCCGAAATCCTATCATACATCCGCCCCCAGGCATGGAGACCGTCGACCGACAAATCGGCAAAGAGCGTTTCCTGTGGCTTGGGCAACCGCAAAGCTGCATGCCGGCGAGATTCGCCAAAAAAGAACGCGCTGTCGGCCAACTGAGGGGCCGCTGCTAAGAACGCTTCGAATTCAGCATCCGTGGCATCCTTCAGCGCAAACTCGAGATTCGTTGCCATACGTTGTTGATATGGCGTTAATGCTGACAGCGAGGCTTCGAACTGCTGATAGCATTTGTTCTCCGCATCAGCCGCGCAATGACAGCCGATGAATGACTGCAACTCATGGGCACGGCTGGAGATGTCTTCGAAATTCTGAAAGAACTCTACCCAAACCGCGACTCCCTCCGCTGCCCCGCTCACTGCGGGGAGTTGGTCTGATTCATCGGCGACTTTTTGCACGTCGGCGCGAAAGGCATCGAAGACAGCGGTAAACTCAGCGGTGGAAGGTTCTGGGTATAATACGTCAAGATCCCAGTTCAGCGGATATTGATCGGTCATCATGGGGCTTCCGCAAAGTATTAGGAAACTACGTTCAGTCGGCATCGCCTCTGAGTGTAATGTGCGGCGGCGTGCGGCTAAAGCGTCTGCGTAAAATCAGTGACTCCCCCAGTGAGAAGAGCAAACGGAATAAGTATCGCAGGCCACCAATAACCGGAAAAATGCAGCCGAGGGCATTGCAACGATTGTGGTTTGTGGATCCAGACCACTACAATCCCAACTGCTAGGGGGGGAATCCAGACCGGGCGTGGCAAAAAAGCCGGCCTGCGGAGTAATCTTCGAGATGCGAATTCGCACGGCAGCGAAGCGATCTCCGTTCCGTGGAATACGTCAATTCCATCAATTCCTAATGCGATCGGTTGATACATCGCGGCGCGAACATCTTTCAAATTCGTTTGCGTACCGAGTCTCCTAACCCGTATGACGCATGTGAGCCGTTGCAACAACGCTTGAAATCCCGCGATTCCGCAATAAATCTGCGAGAACGCGAGAGGTGGACACTACATCTAAAGAAAAGGATCGGATCATTATGTCTAAATACCTGTTCCCGGCCTTGGTTCTGGCAGCGGCGGGGTTTTCCGCATGCTGTCTCACATCTGTTGCGGACGAACCGTCACAACCGCAAGAGAATCAAGCAGCCATCCAACAGTCAGCCGAAAAATTCACAAAGGCGTTCAATGCGGGCGACGCAGCCACTATCGCTGCACAGTTCACCGAGAATGCGGAATACCTCTCGCAGGACGGCAGTGTAATCGCCGGCCGCGAGGCGATTCTCGAAGATTTCACAGAAACGTTTAAGCAGTCGCCCGGTTTGAAAATTGAAACGACCATCGAGTCGATTCGTTTTCTCGGCAAAGGGGTGGCTATCGAAAAAGGAACAACATGGGTGACCCGCAAAGAGGGGGAAGAGCCGATTCAAAGCGGTTACGCCGTGCTACACGTCAACACCGGCGAAGGTTGGCAAATTGCCCATGTGCGTGAAATCGCAGCTCTGCAACACTCGAACTATCATCGATTGAAGGAACTTGAGTGGATGGTCGGCGAATGGGTCGATGAAGGGAGCGATTCGTTGGTCGTCACTTCTTGCCGCTGGTCGAAGAATAAAAATTTTCTATTGCGTTCATTCAAAGTTCGTATGGCTGGACGAAATGAGCTGGAGGGGACGACCCGCATTGGTTGGGATCCCGAGGCAAAGCAGATCCGTTCCTGGACCTTCGACAACGCTGGTGGATTTGCTCAAGGATTTTGGACAAACGACGGCGACCGCTGGATCATCAAGATGACCGGCATCATCAATGACGGACAAACCGCTTCGGCAACGAATGTTTTTACATTCATTGATGGCAATACGTATACGTGGCAATCGGTGGATCGTATTCTCGGCGGCGAAGTCTCGCCGAACATTGAAGAAATCACGATTGTCCGCCAGGCGCCACCACCTCATTAGACTGATAGATTAACGAATCACAAATACGCCCATTGCTTCTCGCAATACCTGAATTTCCATCTCGCCGTTGAGGCGACTCACAATCCGCTTCTATGCGAGTTTTCCGTTTGAGGAGAAGGTTCGATGAAAAAATACATCTCGATCACCATGGTCATCATCCTGGTCCCCCTGCTGATGAGCGGTGACGCCTTCGGCCGCGGTGGACGTGGCGGCGGACGGGGTGGAGGCGGACGCGGTGGCGGTGCTCGTTCTGGTGGAGGACGTTCTGGTGGAGGACGTTCTGGTGGAGGACGTTCTGGTGGAGGACGTGCCGGTGGAGGACGTGCCGGTGGTGCACGTCCTGGTGGTGGATCGCGTAGCGGCGGTGCCAATCGGAGCGGATCCTTCAGCCGTCCCAGTTCAAGACCGAGCTCACGCCCCAGTTCACGTCCCGGTGGTTCACGTCCCAGCACGCGTCCCGGTGGTTCACGTCCCAGTACACGTCCCGGTGGTTCACGTCCCGGTGGTTCACGTCCCGGTGGTTCACGTCCCGGTGGTTCACGTCCCGGAGGTTCACGTCCCAGCACGCGTCCTGGTGGAAGCCGCCCCGGTATTGGAAGTGGGAACCGCCCAGGTGGCAGTCGCCCCGGTACTGGAAATGGCAACCGTCCCGGTGGAAACCGCCCGGGCATCGGAAATGGTAACCGTCCCGGTGGCAACCGCCCCGGCAACGGAAATCGTCCTGGAGGAGGGCGCCCAGGTATCGGTGATCGCCCGGGCAACCGCCCCGGCAACGGCAACCGCCCTGGCAATGGCAACCGACCCGGCAATGGCAATCGCCCAGGCAACGGGAATCGACCGGGTAACCGTCCCGGCGATGGAAACCGACCAGGCAACCGACCCGGCAACGGTAATCGACCGGGCAACCGCCCCGGCGATGGAAACCGACCAGGCAACCGACCAGGCAACCGACCCGGTAACCGGCCAGGTAACCGGCCAGGGTACGGCAATCGCCCGGGGTACGGTAATCGCCCGGGTTATGGGAACCGTCCAGGTTATGGGGGAGCACGATGGAACTACCACAATAACCGTTACAATAACTGGCATCATGGGTACTGGAACGGACACCGGGGATACGGCTGGCGTGCATATCCGGTTGCATGGGGTTTCGCCGCTTACGGTCTAGGCAGTGCGATCTATAACTGGGGATATGTTCCGTATAGCAATCCGTATTATGTCAGTTCTCCCAGCACTTCTGTCGTTTATAACTACTCGCAACCGATCGAGGTTGCTGCCCCTGATGAATATGGTGAAATCCCAGCGGAATCGGCTCCCGATCCGGCGATGGATGAATTTGATCAAGCCCGTGAAGCCTTTAAGCAAATGGACTACGAACGGGCTTTGCAACTCGTCAATTCGTCGCTGAAGGAAATGCCCAACGACGCGGTCTTGCATGAATTCCGCGGATTGATTTTGTTCGCGATGGGGGATTACGACCAAGCGGCCGGTGTAATTTATGCCGTGCTCTCCGCAGGGCCGGGATGGGATTGGACCACGTTGAGTGGCCTGTACGCCGATCCGGCAACCTATACCGCGCAACTGCGGAAGCTGGAGGAATATCGCAACTCCCATCCCGATTCGGCCAATGTGCGATTCTTATTGGCCTATGAGTACATAACCTGCGGTCACAACGAAGCCGCGGTAAAAGAACTCAAAAAGGTCGTTGAGTTGAACCCGGATGACCAATTGTCGGCCCAATTGTTGGCCGGCATGACCGAAGGCAGCGATGGAGAAGATCCTCCTGCCGAAGTCGAGCCGCCCCCCAGCAAACCCCAGCCGGAAGGCGCAACGGTCGACGGCAAATGGCAGGCAGCGCGTGGCGACGATCGATTTGACTTGGACCTTGCCAAAGATGGCAAGTTCACCTGGGTCTACACCAGCCAGGGCAAAACCGACAAGTTTTCCGGTACTTACACCGCAGGCAACGGGATATTGACTCTCGTTCCCAGTGACGGAGGCGGAGCAATGGTCGGCGATATGTCGTGGGACGGACCTGAGGGATTCAACTTTCGCATGACGGGCGGAGCCCCCAACGATCCGGGGTTGAATTTCAAAAAATAGTCCAATCAGTGCGATTCGGCAGCAGTTTCAGCGAAAATGATGTTGGCGCGAGCTAGTCATCATTTGCGTTCGGGGTCCGCCCACGGTAGCATGAATTTTGCTCTCCACTGGTTATTCAACCCGGAATTCTCCCAGCACTTGAGGATCGTCTACTATGATAATGAAATCTCACCACCGAATCCCTTTGGCGGCCATTGTTGTCGCGACGTTGGTTTGCACGACCAGCCGAGCCGAAGCACAACTCAAAAAACTTTCAACCTATCTGCCGGCCGAAACGAACTCGCTGATCGCGATTGATGTCGAAGCGCTGGAGGCCACGGAAATGGCCATAGCAGAAAAGTGGAAGGAACAGCGGCAAGCGGTCCGCGAACAAGCGGGGAGGACGGGTCCGCATTGGAAACAGGTCCTGATGGGCGCGCTGGTTCAGCCGATGCACCTTGAGTCGACGTGGGAGATCACACTGATTGAAACAGATACCGCGCCGAACATGGAGAATTTGGCCGACGAACTTGAGTCCAACGTCGACAACATCGAAGGCATTCCCGCAGTGGAAACTGGAGGCGAGTCGTATGTCGTTCGCATCGGGGAAAAACAAGGGGCGATCTTGAATCCGGCCAACCGGCAAAAAGTGGCTCGTTGGTTGCGGGCCAAAAAATCCTATGCGCTCAGCGAATATCTCCAGGATGCTCTAAACCGGGTCACCGACCGTACGCCGATTGTTATGGCATTGGAACTGCGGGACGTTACGACGCCGGCGAACGTCCGCGTGCATATCGCCGACCATGAAGCCTTTGAAAAACACCAAGGCCAAGTTGAAGAAATTTCTGAGATTATTGCCAGCGTCCAGGGTTTGTCTTTAGACGTGCAGATTTCGAAAAATGCCGCGGCGATCTTACGGATGGATTTCGACAAACCGGCCGGTCCGCTCAAAGATTACAAGGATCTGATGATCGACCTGTTAGCTGACATGGGTATTCACACCGATGAGTTCCGAGAATGGAACGCAAGTGCGTCGGGCAAGACATGGATGCTGCAAGGCAAACTGACCCGCCAAACAATCGACCGCATGTTTGCGATGGTCGACACGCGGTTCCAGGCCAAAATGCATGGAAAAGGGGAGTATCCCGGCGGTAAAGAACCCGAGGATGAAGCGAGCAAACAGGCGAGAATGGCCCTCAATTACTATCGTGACATTGAGGATATCGTGGCCAAGGTTGGAGACTACCGAGGAGCCGTTGCGACAATGTACGCTCGCTGGTTCCGCGAGCGGGCTGACGACCTGGAAGCCCTTCCCACCTTGGGTGTCGATCCGGAATTGGTTGATTTCGCGCTCAATGTTGCTATTACCCTCCGGCAGACTGCTGGTACGCTCCGAGGAACGTCGTCCCGCAAGGTGCTGCAACAAACCAGCGTGAACCTTAGCCGCGGCGGTTCGTACGGTGCATTCTATGGCGGTTCACGCTGGAGCGGTGGCTGGGGCGGTTGGGGCGGCTCGAGTTATGGGTATTCCCGTGGAGGTGGCCTGTACAATGCCAATGCCGAAGCAGCCGGCCGCGCGCGACGTGGCACGCAGAAGCGGATGATCAGCGTCGAGCAACGGTCCAAAGCGGCCACTGCCACCTTCAATACGCTGGATGCCATCGCAGAAGAGATGGCCAAACTACGGCTGAAAATGACGGACAAATACATGGTTCAGTTTTGAACCGACCGTCCTGAAAGTTGCGCGACATGAAACGCGCTGCTTCTACTACTCATCAATGCAAACAGGCTGGACCCATGGTGGTCCAGCCTGTTTTTTGTTTGTCACGCTTGCGATCGTCACCGATCGGCAACGACTAATTACTTAGCAGCCTTGCGTGTGCGAGTGGCCCGTTTCTTGGCCGCAGCCGGTTTGGCTTTGGTCGAACGTGTGGCCGTCTTGCGTGTAGTGGTCTTGGCACCAGCCTTGGCTTTCGTCGAACGAGTCGCCGTTTTACGTGCCGTGGTTTTGGCGCCGGCTTTGGCTTTCGTCGACTTGGCAGCGGTGGCTCGTTTAGCCGTCGCTGGTTTGGCCTTCGTGGTCTTTGCAGCGCCGGTCTTAGCCTTCGTCGACTTGGCAGCGGTGGTCCGCTTTGCTGTTGCGGTTTTGGCTTTGGTCGATTTGGCAGCTGTGGCCCGTTTGGCCTTGGCCGGTTTGGCCTTCGTGGATTTTGCAGCTCCTGTTTTGGCTTTGGTCGACTTTGCAGCTGTCGCCCGTTTGGCGGTTGTCTTAGCTGCGCCGGTCTTGGCCTTTGTCGACCGGGTTGCGGTCTTGCGTGCGGCGGCCGGTTTTGCGGGGGACTTTGATTTCTTCGCAGCTGTACGTGTTGCCATATTCCGTGGCTCCTAGACTTGAAAAAGAAGGCACCGGCTGTCTTAGAGGTGCTTCTCTTGGGCGCCCAATACAAAGAGAAGCGACGGTTAAAACACTTCATCGCAAAGCGTGCGATGTTTACACTATTTCTTTTGCAGCCATTTAATCCGATCCATCTGCGCGCACTTATAATAGCTTGCAAAAAATCCGTCAAGCGGAAATTCTTGCCATGTAAGCCGTTGCTGAATTTCTGCTGCCCGTAACCAACGAAGTAGCGCAACTTTGAGATTGACGTAACTCGATGGCGGCTAACTTTAGTGTCCCCCACCGATGCGAAAAATTAGGATTTTGGCACGTGAGATGGCCAAGGCACTTGACGCCTCGACACCCGGCGAGAACAATCGACCCTGGGCTCCAGCGAGCCTTCGATTTGTGTTTCACGCTATCTTAAAACGAAGTTCAGAATCGCCATGAAGATCTCCGCGTCTATTCGCTCCCTGAAACCATCCGCCACGATCGCCGCGGCCGCAAAGGCCAAAGAGCTGAAAAACAAGGGCGTTAAGGTTTATGAATTCACGTTAGGCGAACCGGACTTCACCACCCCGCAGCACATACAAGACGCGGCCATCGCCGCCATGCAAGCGGGCCATACGCACTACACCCCCTCAGGGGGAATCGCCGAATTGAAGCAGGCGATCTGCAGCGCGTACGAACGGGATCACGGTCTGCAGTATCAGCCCAGCGAGGTCTTGGTTTCCAACGGCGCCAAACATTCGATCCACAATCTGCTCACCGCCACCTGCGAACCGGGCGACGAGGTCATCATCCCCACCCCTTACTGGGTCAGCTACAGCGCCCTGGTCGAACTGACCGGCGCGACACCGGTGATGGTCGATACCACCGAGGAGAGTGGATTTTGCATGTCGGCTGATCAATTCGCGTCCGCCATCACCGACAAGACGCGTCTGATGATGCTCAACAACCCCTGCAATCCAACTGGCGCTGCCTATCCCGTCGAGGCCTTGGAAGCTATCGCTCAAGTGGCCGTCGAACGTGACGTGCTGGTGATGTCCGACGAGATTTACGAAAAACTGATCTACGAAGGCTCCGAATTCCGCTCGCTGCCCACACTCCGTGAAGGGATGCGGGAACGAACGGTCGTGGTGAGCGGTGTGAGCAAAGCCTATGCGATGACCGGTTGGCGGATTGGTTGGGCAATGGGCCCGGCAGAGGTCATCAAAGCGATGGACAAGCTACAAAGCCAGGAAACCTCGAATCCCTGTAGTATCAGCCAATACGCTGCCATCGAAGCTTTGAATGGTCCGCAAGAGTGTGTGGAAGAGATGCGCAAAGAATTCGCCGTGCGGCGGGAATATGTGCTTGAGCGGTTGCGTGCCTTGCCAGAGGTGACCTTCGCCGAACCGGGAGGCGCGTTTTACGCGTTCTTTAATGTCGCAGCACATTTCGGTCGGCCATTGGGCGGCGGTAAAGTGGTCGACAATGCCAGCGATTTCTGTACCGCGTTGTTGGAAGAAGCGCACGTCGCCCTGGTGACGGGCGATGCCTTTGGTGCCCCGGGATACGTCCGGTTGTCGTTTGCGACCGATTTGGAGACGCTCAAGGCGGGCTTTGATCGGCTCGAGGCGTTTTTGTCGGCCTAATCGCAGAGCGGTCATTTGGAACGGCCGGCGTCAGGCAGGTCACGTTGCCCTGATCCGGCCCGCCCGCTATGATGCGCAACCGGTATACTCCGCCGGGGTTGCGCGGTTTATCTGCCGCTGAAATCATAACCGTTTTCGCAAGAAATGACTCTCCATGAATCCGCCAGATCTCCGTGTGGGGATGGGTCACGATACGCACCGACTGGAAATGGGACGCCCATTGGTGCTCGGTGGTGTGTCGGTCGAATTCGATCACGGACTGGCCGGACACAGCGACGCCGATGTGTTACTGCACGCGATCATCGATGCCCTGCTGGGAGCAGCCGGTATGGGCGACATCGGCGAAGAATTTCCCAACACGGATGCCCAGTTTGCCGGAATTGATTCAGCGGAGTTATTAAAGCGGACCTGGGAAAAGGTCCGTGCCGAGCGTTGGCAACTCATGAACTTAGATTGCACGATTCACGCCCAACAACCTAAGCTCGCACCCCACAAACCACAAATCCGTCGACGTTTGGCCGAACTGTTGGGCATTGATGAATCGATCGTCAACGTGAAAGCCAAAACCGGCGAACACGTAGGGCCGATCGGCCGCGGCGAATCGATGGATGCGACGGCGGTGGTTTTGTTGTGGCGGGAGAATTCTTAGCCACAGATTGAACACAGATTCGCGGGCGGGGAACTGAAAAGTCCCAAACCGACGGCTTGCCGTCGTTCAGAGCGAGCCTTAGTTTTTTTAACTCTCCCAATGTCACTGAGACAATAGTAATATTCAGCATCCTATTCCTTAAAACGACACGACACGGAAGACCTATGACACTGCGCGTTTACAATACGTTGACTCGTCAAAAAGAAGATTTCCAAACCGTCGTGCCCGGCAAGGTGGGCATGTATTTGTGTGGGCCGACGGTCTATAAACCGGCGCACATCGGGCACATGGTCGGGCCGGTGATTTTCGACACAGTCAAACGCTATTTGACCTACGTCGATTACAAGGTCACCTTTGTGATCAACATCACCGACGTTGACGATAAGTTGATCGTGCGGGCGAATGAAAACGGCACGACCGTCGAAGCTCTCGCCAAAGAAATGACACAAGACTACTACGACAACCTGAATACGATGGGCGTCGAATCGGTCGATCTGTTTCCGCATGCGACGGAGCATATTCAGGAGATGTTGGACATCATCTCGAGCTTGATTGAAAAAGATGCTGCCTACCCGCTGGAAGGGGATGTCTATTTCTCGGTCGATGCGGATGAAGATTACGGCAAGCTCAGCCGCCGCAACGTCCAAGAAATGATGGCCGGCACCCGCGTCGAAGCCAACGATCGCAAACGCAATCCCGCCGACTTTGCCTTGTGGAAAAAATCGAAGCCGGGCGAACCCGCCTGGGACAGCCCCTGGGGACCGGGACGACCGGGGTGGCATATCGAATGCTCGGCGATGAGCATGAAATATTTGGGCGAAACGCTCGATATTCATGGTGGCGGCTTGGACTTGATGTTCCCGCACCACGAAAACGAATTGGCCCAATCGGAAAGTTGCACCGGAAAACCCTTTGCCCGTTATTGGCTGCACAACGGTCTGATGCAAGCCAGCGGTGCTCCGGGAAAGGTCGGCGGCGGACACGACCGGCACGGCGATGCCACCGATCAAGCAGCGCAAGAAGCCAACAAACTCGCCGGGTCCAAAGGGGCTGCTTCGGTGAAGGAATTGTTCGCCGTACACCAACCCGAAACGGTCCGCTTCTTTCTCTTGGCAACGCACTACCGCAGCCCGATTGATTTCGGCGATGAACGGATTGCCGAAACCGGCAAAGGTCTCGACAGTTTCTATCGGTTGTTTGAAGCCTACGAGCGAATCAGCGGACAAAGCTTCTACGACATCCAAGCTCCGTCGAAACGGGAATCGACCACGCCCCTGAAAGGGGGTCCCCCCGAGTTGTTCGAAGAACTTGAGCATCTGCGTCGCCGGTTTTTGGATGCGATGGATGATGATTTCAACACAGGCGGCGCCATCGGCACGTTGTTTGAAATGCGCAAAGCAATCAACGGCTATATCAATGCCAACAAACTGGCCGACGGCGGTGCGAATGAGGAGTCAATCGCCACACTGACCACAGCCTTGACCCTGCTCAAGGAATTGGCCAACCTGCTCGGCGTATTTATCAAACCGCTGGAAAAAATAGGTGGTGGCGCGGACGACGAATTCGCGGCCGCCTTAATGGACTTGATCCTCGACATCCGCGGCGAAGCACGTGAAACCAAAAACTGGGGTGTTGCTGACAAAATTCGCGACAGCTTGGCGGCACTGAACGTTGTTGTTGAGGACCGGCCGGACGGTGTGCAATGGAGTCGGTCGTAGAAGGAGTGGCCAGTGGTCGGTGGCCAGTGGCCGGAAACAGGGAGCGTGTTTCTTTTGCCGCAGCGATATCTTGAGGTAACGAACTCGCGGTCGCGCTAACTAAGGATTCCACTATGGATGGTGTTCCGACTCATACGATTCCGCAACTGGGCGAGCGGTATGTGGGGATTGATCCTGGACTGCATCGCACGGGTTATGCGGTGCTGGAACGTGGGCGTCGCGAACCCCGCTTGCTTGAAGGAGGGGTGATTTCCTCGACAGTCGAGAACTCGCTGCACAAACGCGTGCACGAGTTGAGTGTTGGCCTTCAAGAAGTGCTTGATGAGTTTCAGCCTGGTTGCATGGCGATCGAGCAGATTTTCTCCACCGGCAAATATCCCAAACCGGCGTTGTTGATGGCTCACGCGCGCGGTGCGATTTTATTGGCGGCCGCAGAGCGGAACATGCAGGTCGTGCACTACACGCCGACACAGATCAAACGTCTACTCACCGGCAGCGGACGGGCCTCGAAGGAACAGATGCAGCACGCCATCAAAAATGAGTTGCGTCTGGAGGCGATTCCCGAACCCAACGATGTGGCCGATGCCTCGGCTGTGGCGCTGTGCCATTACTACAGTAGCCGCATCACAAACATCAACGCACTGACGTGAGTCTCCAGCGGACGTTATGGGTGATAAACATCCAACGGCTCGTCGCCGCGCCCCAGGCGGCGCAGGTATTTCTCGCCCGCTTCCCCGCGATAGCGTCGCACCCATTCGTCGTACAACTGTCGCTGTTGTTCGTCGCTCAAATCCCCTTCAGTGGCGTTTGTTAATGCTTCTTGCCGCAGCGTATAGAGCGTAATCGCCGCGGAGACCGAGACATTGAGGCTTTGTGCGAATCCGACCATGGGGATCAAAAAACGCATGTCCGCCTGCGAATCGGCGAACTCACTGGCTCCGGTATGTTCGTTGCCGAACACCAGTGCCAACGGTTGCGACTTTAATACGGGCAATAGATGTTGCGGTCCCGCTAACGCATCGTCTGAAAGCCCGCTGACCGCAATTTTGAATCCATCGCGGCGCAACTCCGCATACGCCTCTTCGATATCGACGTGCGTACGGATGTTGACATGATGATGCGAACCACCGCTGACGCGTCGATTCACTCGATAGGGCGTCTCACCCACAATGACATGCAGCCGGTTGATGCCAAACGCGTCGCAGGTTCGCGTGACAGCTGTGGCATTGTGCGGATCGTGGCAGTCCTCAACGACGACTGCGATTCGTCCGGTCCGTCGCAACAGCACTTGGCGATATCGCGCAACCCGTGCAGCGGTCATCTGCGCATCGAGTGGATGTTCAGGGACGGGGCTGGCCAAAATCGGCAAGTCGCGAACCGCATCGCGCGTGCGGCCATTGGCGGCTTTGGGCATGGTGACATTCGTTCCCGCAGGGCAAACACAGTCCGCCCGTCGGCCAACTGCTTCTGTTCACACGTCGTAGTACATGGCGAATTCAAATGGATGTGGTCGGGCACGGAGCGCCTCCACTTCATGTTCTGTTTTGTACCAAATCCACGTATCAATAACATCCTCAGTGAACACGTCGCCGCGCAACAGGAATTCGTGGTCATCCCGCAAGGCATTCAATGACTCTTCTAAAGAGCGCGGCGTCTTGGCGACCGTCTCCAACTCATCGGCCTGCATGTCGTAGATATCCTTGTCCAACGGCGGGCCGGGATCGATTTTGTTTTGGATACCGTCCAAGGCCGCCATCAACATGGCTGAAACCGCCAGATATCCGTTGGAGGAGGGATCGGGGCAACGGAATTCAAAACGCTTTTTGGCCGGACTGGGGCTATAAACAGGAATGCGGATCGCTGCGGAACGGTTTTGACTGCTATAGGCCAGATTCACCGGTGCCTCAAACCCCGGCACCAGCCGCTTGTAGCTGTTGGTCGTCGGAGAACAAAAGGCCAACAATGCCGGAGCATGTTTCAAAATCCCACCCATGGCATACATCGCCACGGGGCTCAACCCCGCATAGCCGCTGCCGGCGAAGAGCGGTTCGTCGTTTTTCCATAATGAGAGGTGGATGTGCATGCCCGATCCGTTGTCATTCCAAATCGGTTTGGGCATGAAGGTCGCTGTCTTGCCGTGCCGCGCTGCCACATTTTTGACGACGTATTTATACAGCAGCAGGTTGTCCGCCATATTGACCAGCGGCTGATATTTCATGTCGATTTCGCACTGGCCACCGGAAGCGACTTCGTGATGTTGCGACTCGACTTCGACGCCACAATCCATCAAAGTCAGCATCATCTCGGTGCGGATGTCCTGCAGCGTATCGGCCGGCGGGACGGGAAAATAACCTTCTTTGTAGCGGATACTATAGCCCGCATTGCCCGCTGCCCCTTCGCGGCCGCGATTCCATTGGCCTTCGCTACTGTCGATGTGATAATAGCCTTCGTGTTCGTTTTGCTCGAATCGCACGCCGTCGAACAAAAAGAACTCCGCTTCAATACCGAAAAAAGCAGCGTCGGCCAGACCGGTCGACTTCATGTAGTTTTCAGCTTTGCGAGCGACATTGCGGGGGTCCTTAGCGTATTCTTCGCCGGTGACGGGATCATGAATGTTACAATACAGTGCCAACGTGCTTTGCATGAACGGATCGACCATCGCCGATTCCGGTACGGGGATCAGCAGCATGTCTGCTTCGTTGATCGCCTTCCAGCCGCGGATAGAGGAACCGTCGAAACCGAATCCATCCTCGAAGCTTTCCTCCGTGAGCGCTTGCATCGGCACGGTAAAGTGCTTTTGCATTCCTGGAAAATCCATGAACCGTAGATCGACAGCTTTGATTTCCCGTTCGCGGCAGAGCGCGAGAACTTCACGTGGGGTCATGGAATTTTTCCTGACAGTCAGTTACGTCAACATGTATGATCGCAAGTCGAAATCTAAGGCGGCGACATCATTGTGGGGGATGTCCCAATCCTGCCTGTGGCCTCTGGCACGGCCAGACAATAGCCCACCAGAATACCCGAACTAGAGCGAAACACGCGCCCTTTGACGAAAAAATTGGAGTCAAAACCCAAAAATGCCTAATTTTAAGGCAAAATTTGCAGTACTCGTGCATGATTGGCCCGAATTTCACTGGGACCTCATGCTCGAAAAACAGGCATCACTGCGCACTTTCCGGCTCTCCCACCCGCCCGATCAACCCGGCGCAGTCGTCGCGGAGCCGCTCGCGGACCACCGAAAAGTATACCTAGGCTACGAAGGCGAGGTCAGTGGTAACCGGGGAACCGTCACCCGGTGGGACAGTGGTACGTACGAATTAGTCTCCGATACGGACCTGCGAATCGAAATCCGCTTAGAGGGCGAGCGATTGACCGGTACAGCGGTGTTATCGCGGGAAGCGGATGAGGACGACTGGACGTTCGCTTTGACGTCCGCCTCGTGAGCTGTGGATTGCAACAGATGGCCGCGACAAACTACTCGGCCGATTCGGTTTCGAACGTCGCCAGTTGGGTCGGCGATTCGTTCAGCTCGGTGGACTTGTTGAGCAGAGCCATTTTTTGCGACGTATATTCCGCATCGGTCAGCGCCCCGGAGTCAAAGGCCGCTTTGAGATGCGTCAATTGCTCGCCGACCGAGGGAACGACAGTCGTCTTTTCACCGATCGTTAAGGCCAAGCAACCGATCAGCAAATTCAACATCAACAACGCTCCGCACAGCAAGGCAGGACGCATGGATCGACTCCGCAGCATTGAGAAAGGTGAGGCGCAATTTGGAGTAAGAGCGAGGAGAGGGGCGGGAATTTAACCGGGCGGTCAAAACCGGTCAAGGCGAATAGCGACCGCTTATCTCAATGAGCGGAGCTTGTCGGCAGCACGTTTGCTGGTGTGCATTGGGTGTTGATAGCAACTCTCGTCAGGCGGCTGCCTGATTTACGGGACCTGTTTGACGAAACTATCTCGGTTTTTCTCCCACCACTCTTTCCAAGCGACCTGCATCTGTTCACCTTCCTGGGACGTTGGCCGATCGGGGCGATGGCCTTGCCAGTCGTGTCCGAAAGATTGTTTCGTCCAAGCGCGCAAATGGAACTCTGCGGTCGACCGCGCGATGTCCGATTCAGCCGTCAAGTCCTCAATGAATTGGGGAATAAATTCGGCCGCTTCGGCGCGCGTTGTCGGGTCTGACCTCCAAGCATCGGCTGCCTCCCAGATATAAAACCGCTGAAACGGGTGCCCTTCGTAAATCGTGTATTGTCTATTCCATTCCTGCATTTGCGGCAGAAAATCATTTTGCAGGGAGTATCGCCACGCCCGGCGAATCGCCGGCTTCTGGTCACGATGATTTTCGTGGGTTGAATCCTCGCCCGCCGCAGCAAGGTCGGTCCATTTTTGAATCATGCGCGTATATTCGTCGGGCGACCATTGCTTGATGTGGATCTTGAACTTGGCGAAATCCGTGACTGAATTGGCGCCGCCATAGTTTCGCTGTTTGAGTTCTTTCAGGACGTCCGGAGGCATCTTTTTTGCGAGCGGCGAGGGCGGGTATTGATTGTCCCAGCCGACGTGCATGCTTTGTTTCATACAGAAGATTTCATATTGTCCAGGCTCTGTGACTGCACAATATTGTTGAACCGGTAGATAGTGAATTTCCGGGACCTGCGACGAAAAAACACCGTCCGGACCATGCCCTCCGCCCAACCGACGGATGAGATCGAAACGATCGGGCAGCCAATTGCCGTGCTCGTCGCGCATGAGGATGATGAACGTTTCGTCGCGATTATTGACATAAAACCAATCGTCGATTTCCCATTCACCGTCGCCGGAAAATTCAATCTGGAATCGTACCAAGATCGGTTCCCCCAGCAGGAACGTCGTTTGGTCCATCGAGAATGTGCGGCGGAACAATCGTAGATTCTGTTCCGACCACTCAATTCCCTGGTCTGGATCAATTTTAGACCAAAATCGGTGTGGAACAGCAACTGGTAGGGCGGAGATCGTTTCAACGCCTTGCGATGTTGCCGAGAGTGATACCCAGCCCCGTTTTTGTGGCGATTCGGTCTTTGCTGGCGGTGTCTCTTTTTGTGCTACGGGAGGTGCTGGTGCGGACTGTTGGCTATCTGCTGGTTTCTCCGGTGCTTCGTTGCAACCGATGCAAAACGAGACTCCCACCAAAACGATCAAGCATGGATTACGAACTTGCATGGGAAGCGCCTCCCGCTGCTGATGAAAGATTCAATACATCACAAATCAAATCAGCGCCCCCGTAGAATGCGGCTGCATCTAAGCCGTTTGACGCGCGGCATCCGTCTCATTTGATTTCACTTGCAGGTACGCCTTCTGCCAATAATTAAACGTAATCGGGGTCACAAAAAACAGAAATATGAACGCGAGTCCCCAAATGAGTTTGTCGTATCGTCCCGGAAAGCAGTCGTCGGGCAAGAGCATCAACGTGATGAACCGCCGGAACCATTCGTAGAAGAAAATCGCCAATACCACCAGCAGGAAGAAGAAGATATCCATGCGAAACCCCAATCCCAGTTTTTTACCTTGTGTGAACGCGGAGCGAAGACGTTGCTGTTCGCTCAACAGACTGTAGCGAAATTTCGTGCGGAGATCACGGGTAATTTTGTCGGCGGGCGTTTTCAACATCGTAGGTCAGGCGGCTGCGTGACGAAACTGACGTTGGACTTCCAATGTGCACCGCGTCAGGCGGCTGCCTGACCTACGCCTCTTCGGTTGTTTGGCGTATGGGTGCGGCCCCCCGGCGGAGCCGGGGGCTGGGGGGCCCGTTAGCCTTCGGCGACGTTGACGTACACCTTCAGCGCTGATTTCTCTTCCACCAACAACCGCATCATTTCGGCGTAGTTCTCCAAACCGTCGACCGGGTTGGTTAGAATTCGCTCGGTGACGCCGGGGTAGGTGACTTCGCCTAGGGCCATGTCGGCGATGCCTGATTCGAAGTGGCGGTAGTTGGCGTTCACTGAGCCCAACAGTAGCTTGTTGCCCAATACCCAGTTGAGGTTCACGTGGTCTGAGGGGATTTGGATGTTGCGTTGGCCACCGGTGATGCTGGTCCAGACGATCGCGCCGTTGTGGCCCAGGACTTCCATTGCTTCAAAGGCGACTTGGCTGCTGCCGGTGGCTTCGATGATTAAGTCCGGCTTGCCGACCTGTTCGACCAACTCCTTGAGCGATGTCTCGCGGGTGCTGACGTAGGTTGCGCCGTAGGCTTCGGCGATTTCGGCTTTTAGGCTGGGCTTGCCGCTGCGGGCGATTGTGTAGACTTCCATGCCTCGCAGTCGCAGGATCAATGTGGCCAACAGGCCGATTTGCCCGGCACCGGTAACGAATGCTCGCTCCGGCTTCCAGACCTGCAATCGCTTTTGCGCTTCGAACGCCTGCTCGACCGCCTTAGCGGCGCAACTCATCGGTTCGGCCAGTACGTGCAGGTGCTTAAGCCCGACCGGCACGCGGACAATGAATTCCGCGTCGTCGACGAAGTATTCGGTCAGATAGCCGTGCAGCAGGTTAATCCCCCGCTCGTAGTAGACCTCTTCACTGGTGATGTCGCTACGGCCGATTTGATCGAAGATCGAGCCACCGGGACGCCGCACGGTGCAGGTCACATAATCGCCCGGCTGCACATGTTTGACGGCTGGGCCGACTTCTTCGACGATGCCGAACGATTCGTGTCCGAGAACCAAAAAGTCGTACCCTGGCGGCGAGGCACCATACAGGGCGTCATTGATTTCTCGGTCGGTGGCATCAACGCCAATTTTCAGTACACGGACTAACACCCCCCGCCCGTCGGGTACATCCGCGACAGCAGGCTTGGGCAACTCGGCCATGTGAACACTATTGGCTTGACCAGGACGTACGGCGATGGCTTTCATTGGTTTCCATTAGAAGCAGTGGTTAGTGGCCGGTGGCCAGATAAATAGCTGTGGAATGCCACCGCCAGGGAGGTGGCTTGGTCGCAAACCGGCAGCCTGAGAATAGGTTAAAAACTTCGGAGACTGGCCACTGACCACCGGTCACTGACCACTCATGTCAAAGAGTCCATCCTTTGCGGTATTCGCGTTGGATGTATTGATCGGCTTCGGGGGCGTTGGTGGCTTTGAGGTTTTCCGCGTCCCATTGCAGTTCCTTGCCGCCGGTGCGGTAGGAGACGTTGCCCAACAGGGCTGCCTCGGCCAGTGCGCCAGAGTAGTCGAAATTGCAGGTGGTCGGTCCACCGGTTTTGACAGCTTCGACGAATTCTTTGTGATGGCCGATAGAGTTGGGAATCGTTTGTTCGACCGGTTCCGCTTCTTTACCGTTGTCGAGAAAGACTTTTCTGGACCCATAATCGGCGAGGATGCGGCCTTTGTCTCCTTCGAAGAGCACGGCCGATTTTTTGTTGTAAACCTCGGCCCCTTCGGGCATCCAGCCGCCGTGGTACCAGGTGAGGTGTACCGGGGGTTGGTCGCCCCGGGCGGGGAATTGGTAGTCGACCTGCATTTTGTGCGGCACTTCGTTGTCGCCTTCGTGCGCCTTTTCTCCTTTGGCAACCACGCTGGTTGGGTAGCGCAAATCGAGAGCCCAAAACGGCAAGTCCATGTAGTGGCAGCCGAAGTCGGCCAACCAACCGCCACCGAAATCCCACCAATACCGCCAATCGAAATGGAAGTGCGAGACATGAAAGGGGCGATAGGGAGCCGGTCCGAGCCACAGGTCGTAATTGATGCCTTTAGGAACTTCGGCTTTTTTGACACGTTTTCCCACGATGGTCGGTCCATTGCCTAACCAGACATGCACGCGTTTGACGTCGCCAATAGTTCCCGCCTGAACTTCTTCGACCACACGACGGTAGTTGTCGCCGGAATGAATCTGTGATCCCATCTGCGTGACCGCGTTTTTCTCAGCGGCCAGATTGCGGATGACGCGGCATTCATGCACGGAATGCGCCAGTGGTTTTTCGCAGTAAACAGCCATGCCTCGCCGCAATCCCTCGGCGACGGGAATCGCGTGGGTGTGGTCGGGCGTGCCGACGATCAAGATGTCCAGGTCTTCGTAATCGAGAACATGGCGAAAGTCCTCGAAGGTTTTTGTCTTGGGATACGATTTTGAAGTTTCCGCCATGCGGTTCGCATCAATATCGGCCATGGCGACGATGTCGACACCGGCTTTGGAGATTCCATTAATGTTGGCACGGGCGCGGGCAAATGTGCCGACTGCTCCGGCACGCAGCCGTTCGTTGGGGCTATTCGAAGCCGAGCAGGCTGTGGGAACGACTGCAGGCAAGGCAATACTGGTGGCAGTCGCTAAAGACGCTGCCTGTTTCAAAAAACGGCGGCGGCTTTGGGGATCGTTTGTGAATTCACTCATGGGGCAGCTCCTTGGGGCAAAAATACGCAATCGCCTGTTTATTAACGCGGATTCGGGCGTTTGAATCAAGGCTCAAACAAATCACCCGCCCCCCCGAACAAAGCCGGAAGGGCGGGTACATCGAATCCTTGCATAATAGACGATTTTTATTGCTTAGAATTCGCCCAGTATCTCTCCACCGGCAATCGTGCACAGTCCCTGATAGACGCCCAGGTCGATCGATTCGGAGATAAACTTCACACGGCCATCGCCGAAGGCACAAAAAATGCCGCCCGTGTGCATGCTGCTGAAGTCATCAAGGTGCGCGTCGGGATGATTGGGGGTATGGTCGGCTGTTCCCAAAATCCGGGCAAAAGCTTCTTCCCCTTCCGGCACGACCCCCAACCAAGTGGACATGTCGATTGCCGAACTCCGTTCGGAAGCCATGATCACATTGCTGGTCCCATCGGACATGTTCTTCAGTCTGACCGAACTGTTGTGATAGAAGGTCCCGTCTCCGCTGCAGATAAAGCCGGGAGCCTCCCCTTCACAGTCTTCCATTTCGACGGTCCCGATACAGCCGACATAATTGGATGTCGCCAGTTCCGTGATCGGCATGCCGGTCCCTTCGTTATCGATCGTCCAGGTGGGGGGGCCGGGGTCGGTCGGACAGCGAAAGGCGCTGAGCACATACACCCGCTCCGGGTCGTTGGTCGGATCCAGCAGCGGAGCCTGTAAGTCGATCGCTTTATACAGCGGGTCTTGTTCGAGCATCGGCAAAATCATGGTTGCCCAGCCCCAACCACCACCCCCTTCGACCCAGGGAAGGTTTGTGGAACCGTCGACGCCGATCCAGCCTGAGGGCAATGTCAAATGGATGTCGTGGTAGTTGTGGAGCGCCAAACCGATTTGCTTGAGGTTATTGCGGCACTGGGTCCGCCGCGCGGCTTCCCGCGCTTGTTGCACAGCGGGAAGGAGCAGTGCGATGAGGATTGCGATGATCGCGATCACCACCAACAATTCGATCAGAGTAAAACCCCTGCGTAAGCGTTTGGAATGCATGTGACGTACCTTATGAAGAAATTTTATGAGAAAATAATGACGTAATGATTTATGGGAATCGCCGCGTATCACGGTCCGCTCCGCGCAGGTGCGAACCCAATATCGCTATGATGACTGATAGTCTGAATCGACCACTGCTGCTGCCGAATATTGCGAAGGAGGTGCGCGCCAATTTAATGCGTCACGCTGCGGCCTGCCCCAAATGTGGAGGACGGAAACGCGGACGTTTTAAGGAATCGACGCAACGCACCTGGCGCTGTCGGCTAGCGCGGAGTCGCCTGTTGAAAACCAGCGTATACTGGTGAAACGAGTACCACCGGCGGATCATCCACCAATGTTCGCGCAGGTCGCGCGGTTAGGCACTGGCGGGCAAGCTGCCAAAGGCACCCTGATTCAACGGGCGGATTACGCAGGCGGTGCGCGGGGGTTGCCGCCAAACGGTTGATAAATCGTTTGCAGCGGCACTGCTGTGGCGACAGACACCGCGTCCCGGGGCGCTTCGGGCAGTTTCACCGTGTCGGCAACAATGGCCATATTCAGAGCAGTGAAATGGCAAATGACACAATCATGATCATGCCGATGATGCGGCGCGTGATCATGATCACTGTGAGGCAATGATGTTTTGTTGGCCTCAGTCTGAGCAGTCTTGTGCACATGGCCATCGTGGTGATGATGATGTCCGTTATGAGCAGCGTGCTTGGCTGATTCCGGCACGGCTGCCGAATGGGCCGCATGGTCGTGATCGCAGGTGACGTCATGCAATGCATGCCCGCCCACGGCCAGCCCGACATAGGCGGTGACCGCGACGATTGCAATACATTTGCGTACGTAGCGAAGGACCATCACTGGAATCCCGTTGGTAACAAAAAAACGAATCGTTGCGGAGTACGTTGTTGATTCGTGAACAACTTGCCGCTAATTGATTATGGCGCCATCGCAAACCAATTGCAATATCGCAATTGATGCAGATACGACAATTCTACAGATTCCCATGTTAAGAAAACAACGATTGCAACATATTGCTCGCACCGTTGTTCTCACCGCGTCATTTCACGAGGGAACGCGGAATTTCTAGGAACTGACTGGCCGATAAGAGTTTTTCTTATTGCGGCATATTTCTGGTACGTTCAAATGGTGATTGAGAGCTGTTTGAGTCGTGGTGCAGACCAATTTCGGGAGGACCGCGTCTCATCCCTTCTTGCTGATAACTCAGTCAATTGAGTTTCAGCCATCACATCTCAACGCACGGCTCTGACCTATCTGTTCAGATTTTCATTTCGGCCCGTAAACCACGGGGCTATGGTGATCCCCTCTACAAAGGTATACTTTCGCGAGTGCAACACTGTTGGCGAAAAACGTCCGTTCCAGTTCCTTTTGGCGAAATCGGAGCGGGTAGCCTGTTTTACTTGCGAGGTCACGGATGGTGCGGAAACCGATCATTGGCGGTGACAATGACGATCAACACGACGTTCATGAAAAACAACTCAGCGAAGACAACAGCGGTGGGTTAGGGACCCCGTTGTTTGACGAGGACGGCCTGGACGACCTTCGGCCTCAACGGCTGGCGGACGTAGTGGGGCAGCAGGCTGTCGTCGAACGGTTACAGATTATGCTCAACGCCGCTCGCAAACGGGATGAGCCGCTCAGTCACCTGTTGCTTGACGGTCCTCCCGGTTTGGGAAAAACCACCTTCGCGACCGTGCTACCCCGCGAACTGGGAACGGAATGTCAAATCACCTCCGGCCCGTCGCTCAGTGCTCCTAAAGACCTTTTGCCGTATCTGACTAATGCGAGTCACGGTTCGGTCTTATTCATTGATGAAATCCACCGCATGCCCCCGTCGGTCGAGGAATTTATCTACCCCGCGATGGAAGACTTTCGCGTGGACATCACTCTGGGCGAAGGACTCAATGCGCGCACGATTAACATGAAGCTCAAACGCTTTACCCTGATCGGAGCCACTACACGGAGCGGTATGCTGACCGCGCCGCTGCGAGATCGTTTCATCAATCGCGAACACCTGGAGTTTTATACCGTCGAGGAACTGACGGAAATCGTCACCCGCAATGCGAAAAAACTGAACGTCGAGATCACACGTGAAGCCGCAGTCGAGATCGCTCGTCGCAGCCGAGGGACGCCACGTAACTCAAATAGTTTCCTACGCTGGACACGGGATTTCGCCGATAGCGAAGCGGATGGCCGCATCTCTACCGAAGTGGCTGTGGCGGCACTGAAAAAACGGGAGATCGACGATACCGGCCTGGATCGCCAAGACCGTCGCTACCTGGAAACGCTGATCCGCGTCTTCGACGGCGGACCGGCCGGCGTAGCAGCACTGGGACATAGCATGAACATCCCCCCCGATACGCTGGAAGATGAAATCGAACCGTTTCTGTTGCGGAGCGGATTCATCAAACGCACCCCCCGCGGCCGAATGATTTCCCTATCCGCCTTCCAACACCTCGGCCTCGCCACCCCCGTCGACGACGGATCAGGGCAAGCAAAACTATTCTAATGCGGCACAGCCGCCTGGTGTGAGCTTCCGACGGCATAACCGCTTGGTGTGAGCTTCCGCTCAATTTGGTTAGGTCGCTTCCGTTGGTCGCTGCGCTTTGGGGTGGTGGTGTTTTTGGGAGGGCGAAGCTCCTGCTGAGCCGCATCGTTGCGTTGGACTTGGTGTGGGAATCTTTGAGCGAATGACACTTTTCGGTAGCGCGCGGCCGGAGCCTAACCCTCCCGGGAACGCCATATTCAAATCCCCAGCGACCAACGGGAGCGACGGTCGCCCATCGAGCGGAAGCTCGCACGAAAAAGTGCCGCCGCTAGTTGGCGCGGACGTTGAATTCTAGTTTCCAGCGTCCGTCGTTGGTGGTGCTGACACCCCACAATTCGAACATTCCGAGTTCGGTGATTTTGGCGTGGAATTTGACGGGCACGTAGCCCTCATCGGTCTCGGCGGATGCCGGTAATGTGGCTTCCAGCGGATCGGTCTCGGTGATTTCGTCGGTCGTCCAGGAGGCGATGACGTTGCCCGGTTGGTCGTCACGGCGCGTGGCGGAGCTGAAGAAGCGAAAGTGCGCGGGTTGGCCAACGACCAAACCGATTTCTGCGGAGGGCACGTCGACTTCGGTGCCTTCTTCCATTCCCAGTGCAGCGACGCACAGTGCGCGTAAGGGACGGGGCACGCCGGGAATCGCTGGGCCAGAGGTTTCGATCCCGACGTAATACGCATGCGACGTTCCGCCACGAATGCGAATGCCGCGGCCTTGTTTGGCGCGGGCATAATAGGCAGCACCGCGTGCTACGGCGTAATCAAGATCGTGTTCGCCATCGAGCAGCTTCGGTTTCACTTCGGACCAACCGGCGATTGTTTGTTGCAGGCGTTTGCGCAATTCAGCGGCTTTGAAGACACCGCCGTTGAACAACAGCCGCGTCGGTTGCACCGCTTCGCCGTCGCCCTGCGCGCTGAGAAATGCCGCCAAGTGCCGCGTGACCGCCGTGTCTGCTTCGAAGGGCAAACCGATTTCTTGGAATCCGGAAGTCGCCGTAGCTTGCGGTTTTTCCGTGATGTCACACTTGGGGAAAAAGCCATCCAGTAGCAGCGACGCCGATTTTTTGCGGTCCATGTCGATGGACACGGTGCCGCCAATCAGTTTGCTGCCGCGTCCCAGAACGGTGACCGGATGCGTGTCGGGGCCTTCGGCGGCGAAGATCGTTTCTTTGGCGTTGCGACAGGCGTGCCACAATGACACGGACTGCCAAGCATCGAGTTGGGTTCCTTTTTTCGCGAATTGGGCAGCCGCCTGATGTGCCAAGGCGAGGTCCATGTTGTCGCCTCCCACGAGCAGGTGATTGCCGACCGCACGGCGCTCTAGGGTTAGCGCGCCGTCCTCTTCGTTGACTTCAATCAATGTAAAGTCGGTCGTACCCCCACCCACGTCGCAGACCAATAGGATGTCGCCGACCGCCAATTCTTTACGCCAAGCATCACCGGCGGCGGCCAGGTAGGCATAGAGCGCTGCCTGTGGTTCTTCGAGCAACACAAACTCTTCGGGCAAGCCAGCGGCCAAGGCTGCTTCACGGGTCAAATCCCGCGCACTGGCATCGAACGACGCGGGCACCGTAAGTACGACGTGCTGTTCGGCTAAAGGGGCATCGGGATGGGCTGTGTCCCATGCGGCGACGAGATGGGCCAAATATTGCTCTGCCGCGGAGACGGGCGAGACCTTGGGAATGTCCTCCCCCGCACCCCATGGCAGGATGGGCTCGTGACGATCCACGCGATTATGGCAGAGCCAGGATTTCGCCGAAACAACGGTTCGCGCGGGGAGGTCGGCTGCCTGTTTGTGGGCCAATTCGCCAGTCGTCACGACTGGGTGATCCTCCCAGGGGAGCGCGAATGCTTTTCCGGCATTTTCCGTATCGGTGGGGATGTATAGAAACGACGGCAACGCTTTTTTCACGTCCACGGTCCCAGCCGCCACGAGTTGGGGGATCGGCAGCAATTGGATCTCCGCATCCTCGCTGTCCAGTGAGGAATAGGCCAATACACTGTTCGTGGTACCCAGGTCGATGCCAACGGCAAATTCAGTCGTCATGGAATATCAATACTTCATTTCAGGTGAGGACGTGCGTGCCGCGCATTCTAACGGGCTCGGGACGGCATGCAAGAACCGCGCGGCGTTTCAATTGGCCATCAATTCCAACACGCGGGCAAATGCACCATAACTCCCGCCGCTGAAGAGAACAAACCGGACCAACTCCGGTCGCCCCTGCTCTTGAAGAAAGTCACGGACAACGGCCAGTGAGGTTTCGGCAGCCAGATCGATGGGATAACCATAGACGCCGGTGCTGATGGCGGGAAATGCGATGGATCGACAATTGTGCTGGACCGCTAGTTCCAGGCAGCGACAGTAAGCACTGCCGAGCAAATCAGCCTCGTTCTGTCCGCCGCCCCGCCAGATCGGACCGACTGCGTGGAAGACGAACTTAGCCGGTAATCCGTAGGCTGCCGTGGCGACTGCCTCACCAGTGGGACATCCATCGGGATAAACGCGGTCCGTTTCCTGCATCAATTCGGGCCCGGCGGCGCGGTGAATCGCACCGTCGACCCCGCCGCCGCCATGCAGTCCGCTGTTGGCCGCATTTACGATCGCGTCGACCTGCTGTGTGGTAATGTCCCCTTGCGCGAGTTCCAAGCGACTCTCGCCGAATTGCACCAACATGATTTGAATTTCTCTGCTACGAAAGTCACCACGGAAATGATAGAGCCCCCTGAAAACTATAGGCTTTCTAAAAACCGAACCAGATCTTTGAACTCTTGTACCCCCAAGTCGCGATCCAATTGATGTTGGTAATCGGTAAACACAGCACCGAGTGTTTTGGCACGTTTGTCGTGAAAAAATCCTCGGCGTCGGCCCACGCCGCGCAGGGAGGGTGGATTGAACTTTCGGTTGCCAACCTCATCCACCAGATCCACGTCAAAGACACCGCCAGTCGTGTAGGTCACCGGCGGGACGTGGCACTGAATACAATTCATCCCATGAAACAGCGTCTGGCCGCGGGTGAGACTCGCTTCGTCGGCCGCATCGATTGTTCGCGGCCGTAAGGGGGGTGGCGGTTTGAGGGTCTGCAAGTAGGCGGCCAGATCGTTCACGTCTGCCCCGCTGGGGGGATCGCCGTGCAGCGTGGTGCGAATCGATTGATCGATTTGATCATGAAGTTCCTTCATGCTGCCATTCCAGGCCCACAGATCGGTTTGCGAGACCCCGAGTAAAGTGGGAATGCGTTTCGGTGCACCGTACGAACCGTCCCCCAATGTGTCGGCCGTCAATCCGCTCGTGTGTCCGTCGGTGTGGCAACTGTGGCAGCTCATCCAGCTGTCGTGCGAAATGCCGGCGTCGAAAAATAACAATTCCCCTCGTGTCTGTGGGGATGGCGCGGGTGTCGGACCGAGGGAAATGTTTCGCACGGGTGGATCAGCGGCCGGGTCGATCACCGAAATGGAATCGGAAAGTGTGTTGGCCACGATCACCTCACCGGAATTAACAGTTGCCAGCAGCGCAGTGGGTCGGCGCCCCGTTTTGTAGCGCCGCATGTCGCGGCCGGCAAGATCGGTAATCGCCACTTCGCCCGTACCGGCGAAGGCAATGGCAATGCGCCCATTGTCTAGCATGGCGATATCCGCTGGGTCAGCTGCGCCGTGGCCCACGTCTCCCAAACGGACAGCCCCTCGCCCGTCGAGCAAGTTGGCCGTCGGCGACAACAGCCGCTGGACCGAAATCGGGCGGGCGACGTTGTTGGAGAGCATGCCCCAGTGCAGATCGTTGAACGTCGCACGCGCCAACGGATTGAGATGTTGATGCGTGATCAACACCGAATCCTGCGCATGATTGAGCGTCAGGCCTTGTAGGTTGTGCGCAGGGAGTTCGCGAATGGATCTGACTTCACCGGTTTCGGCCTCCACAACCGCAAGCTGTCCGCCGAACGCGTCGGCGACAATCAACATCCCGGCGTCGCCGAGCAACAACAGCTTTCGCGGCTCGAATGGCAACGCGACGGTTTTGAGGATTTGCAATTCGACATTCGAATCGCTTTGCGTCGAGACACTCACAATCGTCAACCGCCGCGACCACAGCGATGCCACGTAACAGCGCGTAGCGTCGTCGTTGAGAATCAAATCCACGGGAAACGGGCTAACGGGGAGGCGCGAGGTTTCCTGCAGTGCATCGTTGTTGTAGCGTAGCGCAATCAATTCATGCCCCGCCTCGTCGGTGGCCAACAGTTGTCGTCCCCCCGAGAGAACGGCCAGGTCTGACAATTGTTTGCCGACCGGGAACTCGTTGATCACGCTCCACGTGTCGGTGTTGAGCAGACTGACAGTGCCGCTTCGGCGGTTAGCGACGGCGAGGCGCGCTGCGTCATCAAGCAACCCCAAGGCGACCGGACGGCGCAGCTGGGTGGGCAACGGCGCGGGCTTTGGGGCCGCGACGTCCTGCGGCTCCCCAGCCCAGGCGGGTATCAACGCGCTGAGAAACAAAAAGGCGCTCAGGAAAATGCAGCGAGCATTCATAATCAGCATCTCTATTTGGCCTAACATTTAATCGGCGGTCGGTTTTGTTTTTTTGAATTCCTTCAACAAAATCTCCGCCGCTTTTGTTTTGATGTCCGCAGTAGACTCTTCCTCAATGCGTTTGTTTGGCACGATCGGTCCTGGAGGATATGGAATTCTTTTGCCATTCCGGGGCAACACTTTTTGCCGCCGCCCGTCCGGAGTCCTCCGGACCAATGTCAGGATGTTAGTCGGCTTACCGGTTCCGACAAGCGAAATGCCGTCGGCACGCAGCAGTTCAGACGTTGATATGGTGAGCATCCGATCTGTGTCGGGAATCGGGAACGTCGAATCTCCGTAACCGTGCCCGGCGGTCTTCGCACCAACGATCAAGGCACGCTTGTGATCCTGCAGCGCCGCCGCAACCCATTCGGCCGTTCCGGAGGTGTGGCGGTCGACGATGATGGCTATCGGCAATTTCGCAAATAAAGCCTCGCGTTCTGCTTGATAACCGCGTGATCCACTGCGCGAACGCACCTGTCCGATTTCACCGCCATCAAGAAGCGCATTGGCGAGTAACAGGGACTGGTGTAGGTCTGCTCCGTGAACCATACGAAAATCCAAAACGATTCCGTCGACGTCCTGTTCAAGCAGCGTTTTTTCGGCTTGTCGTAGTTCATGCACGAGGGCAGCGGAAATCCTTTTGATTTTCATATATCCGATCAATTTTGGGCCAGGAAGTTGCAGGAGTTCCGGTTTCGACAGGGACGGGAAATTGATCACGCCCCGCTGGAAGGTTAGCGTTCGCGGCGGTTGGTCCGGCTGATGCACGACAAACGTGATTTCGCTGCCGTCAGGCCCGCGAATCATCTCCACAACTTCGGACAGCATTTTGCCTTTCGTGCTGATGCCGTTGACTTCAATAATCAGATCGCCCTTTTCCCCGCCCGCCAGTTCCATGGGGCCCCTGGGAACGACATGTGTAATCGTCGGCCGATGGTCCGTGCTTGACATTCTAAGTGCGATCCCTGTCCCCACATAACGATTTGAGGCGATCTGTTCGTTCACGGTATGCTTTCGCACAGCGGTGATGCGGGCTCCGCCGGGCAGGTTGGAAACCATGTCGGTCAAGGACTCTCGCACGAGCGGTTGAAATGGCTGCGAGGACCGACGAGCCACTTCCTCCAGAGTATCGTTTAAAAAATCGGGAACCTGTTCTAGCGATCGTCGGGAAATCAGTTGGGGCATGTCGGGCGGCATCTGCAACTGTGCCTTTTGATACACGTGGCGAATCACATCGACCACCATTTGTTGGCCGGTTGGCGGCGCGATGTGATGCTCCAATACCATGTTGACAACGTGCATGACCTCGTCGACGGCTGTTTTAACATCGCCGGCGCCGTCAGGGTTTGTCACTTCGGCGTCCTCTCCGTGTGCCGGGAGGTTAAGTCCGGCTATCAGCAGCACCGGTATCCAAATTGCCGGAAATCGAATGAGGGCGCGTCTCATTTTTTCACCTCTGAGCTTTGGGATGGAATGGGAAGAGGATCGCTCGAGCGAGTTGCGCCGCCAATCATGCGGCGATGATCAATCTTCATCAGCGGTGATCAAGCGCTGTTATCTCTTAGAACGAGTTTACAAATTAACGTTTTACAATTGCCATCCAGCGTCCCGGGAGGGCGAAGCTCCTGCTGAGCCGCATTGTGGCATTTGGTGTGGAGATTTCCATGGCCAAGGCAAGCAATAGGGTTCATCGCGGCTCGGCAAGAGCCTCGCCCTCCCAGTTTGAAAACACACTCTTAGGTATCATTATCAGCGGGTCGGGAAATGTCGTAAATGACGATCGTCCCGTTGCCTAACAGGCAGACCAGCCGCTGGCCGTCGGGTGAAAACTGGACTTCCGCAATCCCATCGGCTTCGGTGCCGAAATCGAACAGTGGTTGACCGGTTTGGCAGTCCCACAGTTTCACCACTTGGTCTCTGCCGCCGGTGACAATCGTATTGCCATCCGGTGAAAATGCGACAGTTTTGACTTTATCGCCATGAGCGATCACCGAGTACAGCTGCTCTCCGTTGTGAGCATTCCACAGCTTTAAAGTTCGATCATGGCTGACCGTGGCAATCAAATCGCCACTCGGATCAAAGGCACAGTCTGACAATGTGCTGGAGTGCTTGGACAAACGCAATAGTTCCTTATCGTGAACGATGTCCCTCACGACCAGATCATTCATTGTTCCGTAGGCCAAGCGATCTCCATCGGGAGAAAAATCGATTGCATGGCTTTGCTTGGCGGGAAAACTCAGGATTTGATCCGGCCGATCTACATCGTAGATCTCGATATAGTCAACGCTTGACCACCAAGCGGTGGCAACTTTTTGCCCGTCGGGCGACACGGCCATTTGTGGGTCATCAAGCTCAGGAGAAATCGGCCAGGACTGGATGAGTTGTTGTGAATCGAGATCAAACATGCTTAACGTTTTATGGTCGGTGGCCGCCATCCGGCGACCATCGTTGGATGTCGCTAACGACATCCAACGCGGTTGCGGGGTTGAAAAGGCGCTAGTGCCTTCGCGGCGAGCCAGGTTATATCGGATGATTTCATTGCCAGCGATATAGAGTTGATTGCTATTACCCAACGCCATGCCCATCACGCGCAGTCCGGGGGTCGCAATTTGCCACTCGGCGGACTGTGGATTAGTCGTCCACATGTTGATGACACCGTCAAGCCCACCTGATACCAGTAAATTGCTCCCGGGAGTCACAGCCAACGCTTGAACGCGACCAGTGTGCGCTTTCCAGTAGGGCATGATTTTCTTCTCTGACATCGAGTTATCCTGACCGGCGTCCGCGGTCACCGGCCAAAGATGAATCGTCGCGCCACGGTCGCCGGTCGCTAGCCAATCGCCGTCGGACAAGAATGTTACCGACTCCACACCATCGGGTTGACTGCCCAGCTTCCGGTGCGTGTTGGTTTTTGTATCGACCAGAAACACTCCCCCGTGTACGGTGCCGGCGGCAATATGGCGGCCATCTTGGGAATAGGCCACACACAACACGCGTGAATCATGGAAGTCCCAGATGATCGGCGGTTCTTCTTGGTTCTGCAGATCCCACAACCGCAAGGTGCCGTCGCTACTTGCAGAAGCCACATATCGTCCGTCGGGGGAGACCGCAAGTTGTTCTGCGTCCCGTTCGTGTCCGGCGAACTCCCCGATTTTTTTGCCGGTAGCGCGGTCCCAGCTGTAGATCATTTCGTCGCTGCCGGAGGAGACGAGCGTTGCATCACCTGGCAGATAATGCAGGCAATACACCTCTCCATCGTGTGCATCAGTCGACTGCACTTGCATTCCGTCGGAGACGTTCCAGGTTTGGATACGGCCGTTCGCATCGGCAGTCGCAACCTCCGTTTGATCGCTGGTCCAACATACGTAATTGGCGGACTCCGCCCCGGTCGATATTGTGCGGACTGCCTTACCCGTCTGCACATCGAAGATGTAAATATTGCCGTCGCCACAAGCGGCTGCCAAGAGCGATCCATCGGGAGAGGGTTGCACACAAAAAATGCCGTCAGGGCAACTCATCGTTGCATGGCTGGGGAGTTCTACGAGGCGGTTCATGTAATGCCATTCAAAACCGCGCAGATCCTCCATTCCATGAATTGGTAGATGGTGGTTCAATAACTGAACGGCCGATGGAATGTCTTCGCGGCGCAGCGCATCGGCAGCGACCTTCATTTCCGAGACGTATAACAGCCTTCGTATGCGGCTGTTGGCATGTTCTGCTCGCTCTCGTTGCCAATCGGCAGTTTCGGAGCGTTCGTCGGCAACTTTCCAGGCGTGGTGCATTTCCAATGCCTGCCACGTACTGACGGTGATGCCTAGAATTAAACTCAATGCGATCGCGGCGGCGGACCCTAAAGCTGCCCGGTGTCGACGGGCAAATTTCCGTAAGCGATACGAAGCCGACGGAGGCCGTGCAGCGACCGGTTCATCGTTAAGAAACCGTTGCAAATCGTCGGCAAATTCGCCCGCTGTTTGGTACCGTCGTTGAGGATCTTTTTCGATCGCACGAACGATAATCCAATCCAAATCGCCACTGAGGGTTTGGCCCAATCGCTTGCGATCCGTCCGGCGACATTCCATGACATCGGTCAAAGTTGCTTTATCCAACGTATTAATGCGACTACTAGGTCGCAGCGGTTCGTCTTCGCGAATGATCCGCCGCATTTCGTCCTGAGTCACTTCATACAAAGCCTGCCGGTCAAATGGCGTGGTGCCGGTTAACAATTCGTACAGCAGGACGCCAAGCGCATAAATGTCGGTCCGCGTATCAACGTCCGCCCCTCCCCATTCCGCCTGTTCGGGACTCATATACAGCGGCGTCCCCACAAGTTGCGCAAACAACGTATGTGCAGTCTCCTCACTACTTTCCTGATTGATTGCCTTAGCGACGCCAAAATCAATAATCTTAGGAACGGGAGTTCTATCGTGATGCGTGACCATCACGTTGCTGGGTTTGATGTCTCGGTGAATAATCCCCTTTTGATGCGCATGCTGGACCGCGTAGCAGACTTTGATAAATAGCCGCAAACGATCCCGCGCGCGCAGCTTGGCGTCATCGCAAAAATCGGTGATCGGCTTCCCCCGCACCAACTCCATGACGAAATATGGTCGGCCCGATTCGGTTTCACCCGCGTCAATAACATGCGCGATGTTGGGGTGATCCATCATCGCCAACGCCCGTCGCTCGATTTCGAAACGGGCGATCACCTGCTTGGTGTCCATTCCTGGTTTGACAACTTTGAATGCCACCTGCCGCCTGACCGGCTGAAATTGATGGGCGATGTAGACAACTCCCATCCCGCCTTGGCCAATCTGTTCGGCCAACTGATAACCATCGACAACGGTCCCCGTGAGATTGCCCATGGACTGCGATTTGCCGAGGGACGCCAAGATCGTTGGAGGTTTGTCGAAGTATCCCGATACGATCTTGTGTGCCGCAAGCAGTTCTTCGACGCGCGATTGAAGCGAGGCATTCTCCCCACAGGCCTCGCGCACGAATTGGTCCCATTGATCAGCCGGAATCTCATCGACGGCTTTAAGAAATATCTGTTGTGCGAGCGCGGACTCTGAATCGGCCAACGGATCTTCCATGCCCAATCCCCCCCCCACTGGAAACCTTGACTTGCAAGACCAGTCAGCGATGACGGCTGATCGACAGCACGACATCGCTGTTGGCACAACGATCCTCAATCGTACTGCACAAGTTGAGCCGTCACAATGCTGTTTAGCAGGGGGGAGAATGCTTTAGCGACCGGAGAGTGCTTCCCGCTCCGATTGCCCTAGAAATAATTCCGCCAATGTGATATCGCCGAAGTTGAGGCGGCGACCTGCGACATAGAGCGAACCGGGGCTCACTTGCAGCGATTCCAAGACAGGCTGTTGAAAACCAAACTGTCCTAAATCGACGAGGATCACCTGATTTCCGTCGCGTTGTGTCCAAACATGCAGGCACCCCGATTCGGTCAACATGCGCGACATTTCAGCCAACACATCGTCCATCGGAAGCGGAATTCCGCCGGCACGCGCGCTGGCGAATTCTACTGCCAGACAATCCGTGGTTTCGATATCGGGCTTCAACTGCACGCTAATCACCGCATCCCAGTATTCATCTCGGTAATGAAACGCGAGGTGGATCGTATCCTCAGTAAAATGTAGACGTGGTTCACTCACACCAATCGGCAACCAGTGCGCGCGATGTTGGGGAAGTTCCTCGGCCAGCCAACTGTTGATTTGGCTTGCGGTGAATTCTTGCGACCATTCATCGGCGTGATAAATGTCGTCAACTAGACGCAGCGTCCGCTGCTCCAGATGCTGGGCTTGTTGTTGCCGTTTTTCGGGATCGGCTTGTTGGTCCAAGGCGTCTTGGTAAAACCGGGGCACTTGGTGGAATGACCATCCCGTGGCCGCCGCGACAGCGGTCAGTAACAGGACGACCAAACAACCGCCGATCAATGCATGTGATCGTTTCATGAGCAATTCTCCCGGCGGATTCCATGTTAAAATGAAGTCCGCGTCGAACGGTCATCAAAACTACCTTGCGCGTGTCAACATCAGCGGTATCTTGCTATCGCCGAAACTCGCTAAGTCGGTTTTGTACCGCGTTGCCGTATTTCACTTTGGGCGGAGACGATTGTATCCGTACACCACACGGCGCATGGAAACACAACGAGGCCCAGATTGGCTGGGCAAAGGACTCAGGGGGACTCCGCGAAAATCCAACGTTTGAGGGATCACGATATGGAGACAAACGCCAGCCGACTTGTCACCGATGACTTTGCGACCGTCGTGTGAGGCGGGAATGCCTCAACCGAAAAGAGGGGACTGAACTTGTGACTGATTGCGATGAGAAACGAGTGCACGCCCATGCGAACACCGGAAAATGCAATTGCAACGTGCTGTGAAGTTCGTCAAAAAAGAGATGTGCATTGCCGCGCGTCGCCCCATCTGGGCGAGAGTGCGCGGTGGAATCCTACGGCGGAAGGTGAAATGGGTCAAGATGTGTCCGCTGGCGAAAGTTGACACCGACCACACAAGTTGGAATCAATTTCGCGAACTGCTAGAAAATTATCGCTTTAGGACTCGCCCGATTCGCCTTGCAATGGCACGTCGGAGAGATCATCCAGCGGCTGGATTGTCGGCATCGGGGAATCGTTTTTCAAAAATTTCCGATCACGGTTAATGATGCCGCGGCGTATGGCACACGTCAGGCAAAATCGCTCACCACCATTTTCGAGATAGATTTCACCCGTGATGAGTAAATGGAAAAAATCCTGGCCGGGGTGTTGGGCAAAACAGCGTTCTGTGCCACCGGAATGTTTGATATGCGCCGACCAGCCTGTGGAGTGGGGCACGTACAGTCGTTCGTCGACCGCCGGTTGCGTATCCTCAAGAACCATTCCATCGTGGTCGCTGTTAGCCATGCCTCACTCCCGAAGTAAATCGATGTCATTGTGCGGCGAAAAAATCTACATCTGGTTTAGTCAGTGTCATCATCTCAAAACGCACCCGCCGGCGCCTAGCATGGCACCTGATTCTCGTGCGGACCGCCAAGACCAGCACGATCCCAAACGGTCTCTCAACCGCAACAATTCTTCTAAACCAAACAACCCGTTGCACGGAAGGGCTAACGTTCTCGGTCCTGTGGCCCTATTCCCCCAGTAATACTTCCGCCGCTAATAAGAGTATAGGGCAATTTGAGCGATTGGTGCAGTCTAGTCAACGGTGATCCCAGTTCGGCTCGCCCGGCAGCGGTCGGCTGCAGCTAAAATTCCAGAGATCCAATTGCGCAAACCACAACGTCCGCGCAACGGGTACCGGTCGAAACGCCGGTCACCATCAACGCCAAGCCCGAGGGACGGAATCGCCGATACCCGTATCGCTAAGTCAAGACGATCACAGCAAAACGCGACGGGGAGGAACCGCGATCGGCATGCACGCCGGCGCGATCTGTCGGTTGGAAAACCGAACTCTCCTTGCGTTCGAGAAACACGCCCCTCCGAATGACTCAGAGGTACCATACACGATGTTAGAATGCGTTGACGAGATTCGTTGTTTGGATGATTTGCGAAACTTTATCCATCACAAATTGTGTGAATGCGAAAACCTGGTTCTCGAACAATTTTCCATGAGTGAGATGCAACTCACTCGCCGGGGCCGCGACTGCGGATTGCAATTCTCGCTGCAAGGCCCTCGTAGCGTCCGCTTGGGAGCCATCTGGGCTTCTGATCACAATATCATTTATTTCTATGACGCACGCGGTATCCGTTACCTAAAGGTCAAACTCCGCCAACGTTTGCTACCGCAAGCGGCGTAATTCGAAGCGGCAAGCCGGATGGTTGGCGGGACAGGTCTTGGGAACGCATCGTTTAGCCCCCCTGTCTGACCCGCAGACTATTCAGTCGTCGCCCGGCGTTGTTTGGCCAGCCAGGCGCAGCATGCTTCGGGCAAACCCTCATGTCCGCCTTGAAAGATGGTGACCCGTGCGTTGCCTGATTTGCGCCGCAATATTATATCGCGGCCATAGGTCGCGTCGGTCACCTGATCGCTCGCCTGAGGCGCTGACAGTTTTTGTGCCGTCCACAATTGCTCAGCCTCGTCGTCAGAGACCCCATCATCGCCGTTGGTTGTCGCGATGCGATTGAAGGCGTTCAGTGAATGCGCGATCGGGACCGAACCGGTGTGCCCGTCTTTGACCCCGGCCGCGATGTCGACATGCAAGTCGCCCACTTGATGCAGAAAATGAATCGGCGATCGCGCGCGATAATAGGCGTCGATTTCCTTCGATTCCCCCGGTTTACCACCGCAGACAGCCAGAATGTCGAGCGCGTACTTCGAGGGCTTGCCTTCGGGGGCTTGATCGTGATACCACTGAGTCACATCCGTAATTCCCACCCAGGCCGAAACCGCTGAGAATCGCTGCGGGTAGTACCCCGCCATCAACAAGGTCATATGTCCTCCACCGGAGGCGCCGGCCAGGTAAACCCGCTGCGAGTCGACCTTATAGTGCTGCTCGACATAATCTAACGCGTCGATGATGTCGGTTCTTGCTAACTTCGATCCGCACGCCTCGGGGCGTTTGTTGGGGCCGCGAAAATTGGGCAACAATAAAATCCAACCGCGACGGACGGCTTGCTTTTGATACTCCAACGAGGCTTCCTGCCGATAATCCGCGCTCCAGGAATGTAACCAAATCAGCAGTGGTGTTGGTTGCTCGCGGGCGGTCTCGGGTGCCCACAACAATGATGTTTGCGGCGTCTTATCGAGCGAACTGGTTACTTCAATCTTTTCGAGCATGGGCAATGGGTCCTCACCACGGCAGACGGAATCCGGCCGTCCTATTCCGACGACTACCAACAAAGCGAACAGCACGCCGACGGCACGACTCATTCCACGGTCTCCTTGGTTTTTTGTAATAATCCAATGACAAAGAATACAGCGGCAAACAACACATATCCTACAGCAATCTGATTGGCGCGAAATGCCAATGCCCCTTGCATCGGTTGGGTCGCTGTGAACAAATAATCGAGCGCATTGCCGCTAATTTGGTAGGCGTGTGTCAATCCACAATAGGCGAATGCCGCAGCAAACAGTGACCAAATGGCTGCCGTATAGAAACGTTGCTCGATCAAAAACACGGAGATGGCAGCCAGCATCATACAGGTAAAGATATATCCGCGTTCCATCACGAACATGCCATGCAGCAAAAAACCATTGACTGCGACGGCGGGGTTGGCTTCCAACGCTTTTTGCGCCGAGCCTGCCGCTTGGGTGTAAGCACCCAGCACAACGGTTGCGCCCCAGGCGGCGATGGCCGGAAAGAGTCCGACTGCCACGGCCGGTGCATGTTCACGCGGCGTGCTTTGAAAGGCCTGGGCCGTAATGATGATGCCGATCCACAAGACGATCGCAATCCCGGCTTGCATCGGAATCAGGCTATTGATCAACGCCACCGTTCCGGTCAGGCACATCAGAGCAATCACCACGCCGTTGAGCGTCGAATAGCCCGCCCGCGCGCCGAGCCCTTTCCAACCGGGGTGTCCGATGTAGATCGTCGTCGGGAAACAACTCCCAAATCCCGCCGCCAACATCGTTCCCACGCCATTGACGGCCAACGAGGAACGCGTGTCGTAGGAATCGCCGGCAGCTTCGGCCGATTCAATGTTCTGCAAACTACCAATGACGTTGAACAGCCCCATCGGCACAATCACTGAAAGATATCTTAACCAATGACTATCGGCAGTCAGCAGTTGCCAAATCTCGGCGCCGGCGAATTGCGGGGGGCACCAGCCGCGTGACTCCCACGCTTGGGTTGTTTCATGCAACCCGACGGTCACTCTCGTTATGTCGGCCGGCAGTACCCAGGCAATCAGCGTGCCCAGCGTGACCGCAATAAATCCGCCGGGCAATCCCCAGGGCAACGAGATCTTGGAGAAATAGGTGATCAATATCACCGCCAACGGTAGCATTGCCACGAGCGGGTATTGAAAAATCTCCAGCGCGAAGGTCATCGAAATAAAACCGATGGCGATCCCCGCTAACGTCGATAACAATGCGGCTCGGGGCGTGTTGCGGCGAACGGCATCGGCTACGAGTGACCCTGAAAATTCGATCAACCCGCTCCCCAAACAGGCGAGCAATCCCATTTGCCAAGCAGCTTCGGCACTCTGCGTGTCGTCATAGACCGGTTTGATCACAAAGAACACGAACACCAGTAGGGAGACCGTGTTGATGCCGTAGGGCAATGCGGTGACATCATCTCGGCCTGTCCGCGTTGCTAGTCGATGTGCCTGCCAGGCATAAAACAGATTGCCAAAAACGATGCTGACAGCCGCGCCGGGGAGGATATGTAGATACAAATACCGGGCATCCTCACCCGACATTCCGCACAGACCGGTACACAGACTGATGATCAACAACAACTGCACCAGGTTGTCGACAAACAACCCGAAGAAGCCATCAAGATCGCGGCGGACAAATAATGGATAGCGTGTGGACATAGCCCAGGCAGCCTAGCGGGCAGGCAAAGGGGGCGTCAAGTTAGTCCCGGCGCGAGGCTTGCGGCCGAAGTGCGACGGTGGTTCTCGATTGTGAGAACAATTCAGGAAGTGTTAGTCACCATTGCCAGGGCGGCATTTCTCGTGAAAACGGGGTGGAATCGGCAGCGGTCCGCTGAAATCGTGCCCTTCAGAGTTGATCAGCCCTCCGGTCAGCCGCTAAGCTTGTCGCTTATTCACCACCGAACAATAACCGTATCCCGGACGAGGCTGGATCGCATTGCGCCCATGTCCCGCCGTGAACCAACCCCCTTATTACGGGAGTCGGCGACCGACCGTCGATTCACAGAGAGCACACGCAACGTATGGCCCGCGATTTTCTTAAAGACGCCCGTGATCATTACGACGTGATCGTCATCGGTAGCGGATTGGCCGGTCTGACCTCCGCCAATATTCTGGCCCGCGCCGGACATTCGGTCTTGTTGCTCGAGCACCACTACCAACTCGGTGGAATGGCGACATGGTTCAAACGTGCCGGCGGCCATATTTTTGATATTTCACTGCACGGCTTTCCGGTCGGCATGATCAAAAGTTGCCGAAAGTATTGGACGCAGGAAATTGCCGATTCGATCGTGCAGCTCAAAGGCATTCGCTTTGAGAATCCGCAATTCTCATTGACGACCACCTTCAATCGCGAAGATTTCACCAAACTCCTGATCGAAGAATTCAAAATCACTCCCGAGACCGTCACGCGGTTCTTCGACACGGCGCGGAAGATGAACTTCTTCGACGATCAAGCCAGAACCACGCGTGATTTGTTCAACGAATTTTTCCCCGGACGAGATGATGTCGTCCGGCTGCTGATGGAACCGATCACTTACGCCAACGGTTCTACGCTCGAAGACCCCGCCCTGACGTATGGCATTGTCTTCTCGAATTTCATGAGTAAAGGGGTCTTTACCTTCCAAGGAGGCACCGATCACCTGGTGAATCAGATGAAGGCCGAGATGTTGGCCAACGGCGTCGATTTGCGGATTCGCTGTCTGGTGGAAAAAATCGAAGTCTCCCCCGATCGTAAAGTCACCGGCGTTGTGGTGAATGGACGGCGCATTGGCTGCAACGCAATTGTCTCCAACGCCAACGTCAAATCGACAATCCTCAACCTTGTGGGCGAAGACAAGTTTGACCAGTCCTATGTCGAAGAGGTTAAAGCGGTTCGTCTGAATAATAGTAGCTGCCAAGTTTACATCGCTCTGAAACCGGGTGTCGGATTTGAGCCGTGTGGGGATTTGCTGTTTCACTCCGAACACCGTGGATTCGACGTCGAGGCCATGCTCAGCCGCGATGTCAGCAGTCGCACGTTTTCGTTCTACTACCCCGAAACCCGCCCCGGCAGCGACCGGCATTTAATCGTCTCCTCGACCAACGCCAACTACAAGGATTGGGCGGAGTTGTCGGAAGAGGAATACCAAGCGGCCAAGAAGGACCTGTGCGACACCACGCTCGACTGCTTGAATCAATACGTGCCGGGCATCCACGAAAAAGTGGCGCACGTCGAAGCCTCAACACCGCGCACCTTCGAACACTATACCCGGCACATGCAAGGCGCGTCGTTCGGGACCAAATTCGAAGGCCTCAAAGCCAGCAAAGAATTGTCCGAGCAAATCAGCGGCCTGTATCATGCCGGGTCGGTGGGCATCATCATGTCCGGCTGGCTGGGCGCGGTCAATTACGGCGTGATTACGTCGAATGAAGTTGATAAGTATTTGACGCCGGCGATGACGTGATTCCACGTGGCCGGTGGCCAGTAATAGTAGGCAGTAGACGGTAGGCAGAAAGACAGTGATTGGGCGTTGCTTGGTCGTCCTCAAGCCTGTTGCCTCACGCCAATCGTCCCACAGCCTCATTCCCCCAACGCAGAGGTTTTTACCCCCGTGGATAGCTCTGAGATTGAAAAACTTATCCCGCATCGTGATCCTTTTTTGTGGATTGATCGCGTTACGGAGATCACTGAGACGGGGATTCGGGCGACGAAAGAGATTGATGCGGCGCTGGATGTGTTTCGCGGGCACTATCCACACTTTCCGGTGTTGCCGGGCGTGTTGATTTTGGAGGCTTGTTTTCAAGCCGGGGCGATTTTCATTAGCCGCACTGCTGAAATCGATGCGGGAATGGTGCCGGTGGTGACCCGGGTGAACAACGTCAAATTCCGCCAAATGGTCCGTCCGGGCGATACGCTGGATATCGAAGCGGAATTGACCGAACAGCTTAGCAACGCGTATTTTTTCACCGCTAAGGCGACCGTTGCCGGCAAGGTCGCGGCTCGGGTTGAGTTCGCCTGTGCCGAAGCGCCGGCGGAATGATGGGCAGCGCCGACGCCCGGTGATACAATCCTATGCCGGTGTCCCGTCATCCCACGGTTGTCATAATATTCGAGCATTCCCATGGCCGACGATCCCAAGATCACTGCTGAGACCGTGAAACAGATGGCAGCTGAAATGCTCGCGCTGCCTCTAGACGAATCCGAACAGGAGATGGTTGCCGGACTGCTCAACTCGCTCCACAAGGACATGCGGGCGCTGCAGCGGATGGATATGACCACGGCCGAACCGGCAATGCTCTACCTACCGGGTGAAGGGCCGGGAGAAGGGGACGCATG
This sequence comes from Symmachiella macrocystis, assembly GCF_007860075.1. Lineage (NCBI taxonomy): Bacteria > Pseudomonadati > Planctomycetota > Planctomycetia > Planctomycetales > Planctomycetaceae > Symmachiella > Symmachiella macrocystis. The sequence continues at coordinate 3,899,459 of NZ_SJPP01000001.1, read as the reverse complement.
ACATACCAGCCTCCCCATGTGATTGAAATCGCAACCGCCGTGCGTGAACGGCGGACCTTAGCCCGCGAGATCATTGACGAAGCTCTCTCACGCATCTCACGTTTTCAAGAACCGTTTCATTTGTTCACGGCCATCTTGCCGGAGCTGTCGCGGCAACAAGCCAAAGCTGTCGATGCTCGCGTGCTCAAAGGGGACGACTTGCCGTTGGCAGGCGTGCCGTTTGCTGTGAAAGATTTGATCGACGTCGCCGGCGTGCCGACCACGTGTGGTTCGCGGGCGTTTGCGAATCATAAAGCGGCGGCTGATGCCACCGTTGTTAAGAAACTGGTCGACGCCGGGGCTGTGTTGTTGGGCAAGTTGAACATGCACGAATGCGCGTTCGGCTTTACTGGCGAAAATGCGATCTACGGCAATTGCCCCAACCCGTGGAACACCGAGCGGATCGCCGGTGGATCGAGCAGCGGGTCGGCGGTCGCGGTCTCATTGGGAATCTGCGGGTTCACGTTGGGGTCCGATACCGGTGGATCGATCCGCATGCCGGCGGCGCTGTGCAATCTGGTGGGCCTCAAACCGACCTACGGCCGCGTCAGCCGCGCGGGGGTGATGCCGCTGTCGTGGTCGATGGATCACATCGGCCCACTCGCCCGCACAGCAGAGGAAACCGCGGTTGTGTTGGGGGCGATGGCCGGGGCGGATGGTCTTGATGAATCGAGCAGTGCAAGCGGCGTGCCGGATTACTCGGCCGAGTTAGGCCAAGAAGTTCGCGGCCTAAAAATCGGCGTTCCCCGCAACTGGTTTTTCGATTCGCTGCAACCGCAGGTCGCCCAATCAGTCACAACGGCGATTGATCGGATGACGGCGCTGGGAGCGAAGCGGGTGAAAGCCACCTTGCCGCACCTGCCCGAAGTCCTCGGTTCGCACCGGGCAATTATTCTTTCCGAAGCGGCCAGTGCCTTTGAACCGTATCTGCGCGACCGGCCGGAAGATTTCTCGGTCGATATTCGCACGCTGCTGCAAGGGGGGCAATTCATTCCGGCGGTCGATTACCTCAAAGCCCAGCGGGTGCGGCGGATTGTGCGACGGGATTGGGCCAAGGAGTTTGCACGCTTCGATTGCCTGGCTACCCCTGCATCGGCGACGGTGGCGACAAGTTACGGGCAATCGAAGGTCAAGCTTCCCGGCGGCGATACGCCGTTGCTGAACGCCTATCTAGACATGACGATGCCATTCAACCTCAGCGGCCAACCGGCGCTAACCGTCCCCTGCGGTTTTTCCAACGACAATCTGCCGATCGGCCTACAACTGGTCGGCGCTCCCTTCAGCGAAGCCATGCTGCTGCGCGTCGCCCACCAATACCAACAAGAAACCGCCTGGCACCACCGCCACCCCCCACTGGGCTAAACCAAATCCCAAACCGACGGCTTCGCCGTCGTGCGCGGCGCTCAATCGTCCAATTTGAACCGGCTGGACAAACGGCGTTGCAATCGCCATTCGGCCTGTGAGGTCACGTTTGTATCGTACAACGAAACCACCTCCAGGTTTTCCAGCCAATACAAATGCCGCAAGCCTTCGTCGGATATCGAAGTTCCGGAAAGGTAAAGCTTCTGCAAATTGAACGACATGGAGAAATGTCCTAGTGCCTCGTCGTCAAACGCTTTGTCGCTCAACGACAAGACTTCTAAATGTTCGAATTGCGAGAGCTCTTTAAAACTCCAGAGCGTTAGATTGTTACCGTCAATCGCAACGGTCCTTATTCCATGGAGATCATCCAGGGGGACAACGTAACGAATAAACACGGCGTCGGTTAGTTTCTCTTTTGGTGGGCCAGACTTCACCCCCGAGAGACTTGGCAACGTCCAAGCCCCCGATAATCGAAACCTTCTCCAACTCACTTCGTACGGGGCATCAAACGGCTTCATCCACTCATTGCCCACAATATCCCGCAACCATTGGGAGCCACCCTGCTTGAAGCCAACACTCCCTCCATGCGCCTCAATCCCGGCGATCAACTGCCGCGTGCGATAATACCTCCAACCGAACGGCACCAACACCGCCGAGAGCAACAAACAAACCGCCAGCGCAATCAACCACCCCGGCCGGTAAAGCAGCCGCTTCCACAATCGCGTTTTTGGAGTTTCGTCGTTCATCTCCTCCGCCCCTCACCGCCGTGATCGGCAGCTATTAATCGTCGGAAACATCCAACCCCGGCAAGTGCCGCTGCAATTCCGAGACCCCTTCGTCGGTGACGTCGGTGTTGGACAGGGATAGCGATTCGAGGTCCTTCAAGCCTTGCAGATGCTGTAGTCCTTCGTCGGTCACGGATGTGCCTGAGAGATCGAGCGAACGGAGCTTACGGGCGTTGGCCAAGTGCGCCAAAGCGTCGTCGTTGAATGCCTTGCTGCCCAGCCCAATTTGTTCCAAATCATCGAAGTGTGCTAAAGCTTTAAAGCTTCGATTCGTCATTTGACTATTGCAGATGCCAACACGCTTAAAGCCGTAAAGATGGTTAAGCGGAACGACGTAGGCTAGGAATTCTTCGTCGTCGAATTCTCCGACCTTGTACCATGCTCTCCCAGCCGATATCGGCGCCGGCAATTGGCAAAGAAGTTCGCTGGGAATATCAAACGGTTTCATCCACTCATCTCCAACGATATTCCTCAACCAAGTCGGACCGCCTAGCTCAAATCCCACTCCCCCACCACAAGCCTCAATCCCCGCAACCAGCTGCTGTACGCGATAGTATCGCCAACCAAACGGCACCAACACCGCCGAGAGCAATAAACAGACCGCCAGCACTGCCAACCAGCCCGGCCGGTGGAGTAGTCGCGTCCACCAGCGCGGTTTTGGAGTTTCGTCGTTCATCAAATCATTGTCCAGCCGAGTAAGTCGGATCGTCGAAACCACCTCGACGCGTGAACCGTCCGTGCGTGCGGTGAAGGCGCTGAAACGGCCTTGCGTCATACCGCTCCAAGAGTACGCTGGTAGATCATATCGGACGGGATGGAACAAACGCAAAAGTATTCCTGACTCCGCCCGTTTTTTTGACCAGCCGACACGCCCATTTCCCACTGTTGAAAAACTGCGGCGATTCTGATTTGTTTTTAGCGCAATGTGCCCGGAACTCGGTTATCATTCGCAGAGATCAATTGAGCGACGTATGTCGCGAATCACTGGATCGTCTGCTGAGCAGAAGTCGCGGCGTCCAGGGCCACCGATAGACATAAGGAGACCCAACCATGAAGTCGCTACTCGCCACGATTACTTTTGCAACACTGGCCTTCGTCACTTTCACAAACGCTCAGGCACAGGACCCGTTACCATCCTGGAATGACGGGCCGGCGAAACAAGCGATTCTCAACTTTGTGCAGGTCACCACAGATAAGTCCAGTCCACAGTACGTACCGACAGAGCAACGTATCGCCACGTTCGACCAGGATGGCACACTCTGGACCGAGCACCCTATCTACGCGCAGGTGACCTACTGCTTGGATCGCGTTCCAGCGGTCGTGAAGGCCAAACCGGAATTAAAAAATGTCGAGCCGTTCAAGACGGTTCTCACTGGTGACCGAGCTGCAATTGCCAAGTTGGAGCTGAAGGATCTCAAGACGATACTCGCTGCAACGCTTACGGGCATGACGACCGAACAGTTCCGCGCGGACGTGAAGGCCTGGTTGAAGACGGCCCGCCACCCGCGGTTTGATCGGCCATATACGGAATTGATCTATCAACCGATGCTCGAAGTCCTAAAGTATTTGCGGGCGCACGGATACAAGACGTACATTGTCACGGGCGGCGGACAGGATTTTGTCCGTGTCTACGCCGAACAGGTGTACGGCATTCCACCCGAGCAGTTGGTTGGCACCATTGGAGAAACCAAGTACGGCTATGCAAAAGATGGCAAACCGATTTTGACCAAACAGCCCAAGCTGATCCTCAACGACGACAAAGGTGGCAAGCCGGAAGGGATCCACATGATGATCGGTCGTCGCCCGTTTGCCTCGTTCGGAAATACACCGGGCGATCAGGAGATGCTGGAATACACCACCGCCGGCGAGGGCGCTCGACTGGGAATGCTCGTCCTGCACGACGACGCCAAACGCGAGTATGCCTACGGTCCGGCCCAAGGGCTGCCCGAAACAAAAGTCGGTGCCTTCCCGCAAGCCCTCTACGACAAAGCACAAAATCGAGGTTGGTTTGTGATCAGCATGAAAAACGACTGGAATCGCGTGTACCCGTTTGATAAGTAGCCCCGGTCTAACAACAACACGCATTGGCAGGTCGAAGTGCGGTCGTTCTCTTAAATCCGGTCGACGACGTATGTAGTCGTTCGGCCGGTCGCGTGGGGATGATATGCGACTGCCAAGCTGAGCGTCCAGCGACCAACTCCTCTCAAAACGCAAATTTCCCTGAGAGCAGCTCGCCCCGCTTTTTACTGAGTCACTTTCCGCAATCCACATATATGGAACGACTTGCGCTCACAGGTGGATTTCTTTACGGCTTACGGTACACAACTTGCAAGTGGTGTTCATTCCTAATGAGCCAGCCCCTCTTTAGATGTCCAATTTATGGAATCGGGGTGGCGGGTTCATGCCAATCTAAGGGGAACACCATGTTTTACCGTATTGCACTTTCAAGCGGCCTGGGGCTCGTTTTAACCGCATTGGCCATCAATTACAGCAGCAGCGACCACTCGGAACTTGCGGGCGCCGACGTGCAAGGAATGTCCGTCGCAGACGATCGTCTGTCTCAGTCACTCGACGTATCAGATACAAAACAGTCACAAGAAAACCAAAAAGCATTGCTCGCCGATCTCAAACAGGCACGCGAGGCAGTTGGTAAAATGCAAGGATACGAAGCACGCTTCATTCGCCAAATCCGTAAAGACGACGTTCTGCGCGATGCGGAGGAGATTGACTTAAAACTGCGTCACCATCCCATGAGCGTTTATCTGCGTTGGAAAAAGACTGGCAAAGAGGCGTTGTACGTCCAAGGTCAAAACGACGACAAACTGCTCGTCAAACTCGATGAGGGTTTGCTGAGTTTTGCCGGAACGCTGGCAATTCAGCCCGACGAGGAAAAAGCGATGAAAGACTCGCGGTATCCGATTACAAAAATTGGTCTTCTGCAACTGGTGGAACGCATCCTCAAAGAAAACAAAGGTTTGGAATTAAAAAAGACCACGTGCAAAGTGCAAAATGAGTTTTTAGACGACATGGCCTGCGTTTGTTATACGATCGAATTCTCCGGGCCTGACGTGCATCCGGAATACTCCAAAACCGTGCTGCACATCTGTGAGGAATCGAAGCTTCCAGTCTGCATCGCGAGTTACGGTTGGGATGACCGCCAACCGGGTGGACTTGTAGAACGGTACGAATACCGCGATGTCAAAGCCAATCAGAACCTCACCGACAAAGACTTTGACTCGGCCAACGAAGCTTATAACTTTGAATAAGCTGAAGTGAACCTTGCTCGTCGGTATTCAGAACTATCTACTGCCTGAAAATCGACGAGAGGTTCACGAATTCCTACAAGTCGTTTCAAAACCCTCTGGCGCGTCCCGCTGACTCTGACCTGCAAGTTCAGGGGACAAGCCCAACCGGGTTTTGAAACTAGTTCTAGAACATGAACGACATTGATTTGGGGTGCCTGATGGAAACCGCGAAACCCAAAGATAACGCATTGCTGGAACACCTGGAACTGTTAGAACGTAGCCTCCACGTCCCTCTCGTTCCGGGTGAATTGGGGCGCTGGTTGGAAGCTGTGCAAACGGAATTGGATAGCACAGAGCGTGTATTGCATACATGGATTGAGTCCAAGCATGCGAAACAATTTCAACAAATCGGCAGCGAAGATCCGGCACTGTTCGGGCGCGTCCGGGAAATGAAACACACCGATCAAGAGAACCTCCAGCGATGCGCCATCCTACTCACGAGACTGGCCAAACTCAAACCGCTTGCGGATGCAGTGGGCGCCGACGAAAAACAGCTCGAGGAACCGATCGAGAATATCGTTCAGCACGGCCTGGAATTCGTAACAGAGGTACGCAAGCAGGAAACAGTGATCGATACCTGGCTGATGGAAGCGTATGATCGCGATCGCGGATTCGGGCACTAGCAGTGACCGCGACTGGCCACTAATGCTCTAAGCCCGTGTGCATCGTGCACTGCGTGAGAGCAGGAGCAGTTGATAAGCTCCCGTTTGGTATTGCCATTCTTCCGATGCGTTTCGCGCCGCATTTAGCGTTTACTCGCAATACGCCCCTTTCTCGCGCGCCTAGGCTGAGTTGAGCGCAGTCCTCCAATTCTTGATCTAGCAGTGAATCAATCAACGCTTGGGCGAAGTTCTCAGCATTGCCTAGAGTGCGGCAGCGATGGATCGTGGAGCGTTATCCGCAATCTTCACTCGCTGCAGCACATCACCCAGCCTCTTTTCTGGGTGCTTGTCGACCACGTCGCACGCCGAACGATCAACTCCGCGGGCGAATAGGCATGGTTTTCGGGGAATCAGAACTTTAAATCCGCTCGGCATCAATTGTGCAGAATTCATTTACATAGAACGTCGCTAACGGGCAACACGGTAACGAGAATTGCCGGCCCGCACGACGGATTTTTCAACGGTCTTAGGAATAGGTGAAAACATGTCGACTTCAATCAACTACGAGCCGATCCGCGCAGGCATATTTATAACCGTCGAAAACGCAGACCGCGCCGTCGCAAATTTGCTGGACGCCGGTTTTCAAAAAGAGGAAATCACTGTCATCTGTTCCGACGAAAGTAAGGAACAGCACTTTGGCGCATTGCGTCAAAGCGAGGGAATTACCAAAACCGATCAAGAAGGAGTGGGCAAGTCTGGGGTCATTGGCGGCGTACTGGGTGCACTAGTCTCACTGGCTGGTGTGGCAACGACGGGGGGAATGGGAATCGTTGCCATAGGCCCCATTTTCGCCGGCGGGCTTACGGGAACCTTGTTGGGGATTTTTGTGGGGAGCGGCGTCGAGAACGAACTGGCCCGCTTTTACGATCAAGCCGTCGCTCAGGGAAATATTCTCGTCGCCGTTGATCTTTCTGACGAGGATGCTCAGAAAGCCGGCCACCTCACACAAGCTGGCCAGATACTTGAAGAAAGTGGCGCCTCACCGTTACCGCTGAGCGAAGGCTGAGCAAATCAGCGCATTCCATCGGGCAGCTCGACAACTTCACCCTACTCGCACTTTGATTTGAAATACTATGGATTCATTCACACAACACAATCTCATGCAACTCGTGACTTGCAACGACGGTATGAAAGCCTCGCTTTACATGCCGACTGTACGCGCTGGTCGGGAAGTGCAACAAAATGCCGTCCGCTTCAAAAATCTGATCACAAGCGTCAAACAAAAATTGAATGAGCAAGACGTTGATACAACGCGTATCGACGAACGCGTTGACGAGTCGCTCAATTTGGAGGCCAATGATGATTGGTGGCAACATCAAGGTGATGGCCTAGCCATGTTTTTGGCCGATGATCTCATGGAATGTTATCGCCTACCTGCTGATCTGCCCGAAATGGTCGTGGTCGGTCCGCGGTTTCAGATCATACCGTTGGTGCGGTTATTGCAAGGCGATGGACAATTCCACGTTTTGGCAGCCAGTCAAAACCAGGTACGTCTTTTTCGGTGCACGCATTACGAAATCACGGAATTGCAACCGGCCGAACTTCCCTCGGACCTGCGTTCGGCTCTCAACATCGACGAATATACCAGCACTTTGCAGCACCATACCGCAGGCGCCTCGCGGGCGTCCGGGGGAACGATCTTTCATGGGCAAGGGGCGGCCGACCTGGATGTGCAAAAGAACAACGAAATCTCGCAATACTTCCAGGTCATCAATCGAGCGCTGAGTAACTATTTTGACGACGAACGTGTACCGCTGGTTTTTGCCGGCGTTGAGTATCTGTTTCCGATCTTTCGTGAGTCGTGCAAATACAACGGCATCTATGACCAGCCGGTAGCAGGCAATCCCGACGATCTCTCCGCCAAAGAATTGCATACGGCAGCGTGGCGACTCGTTGAACCGATGTTTTTACGTGACCGCGAATCCGCTCTGACGCAGTTCAATAAGTTCGTCGCGAATGAAAATACAACGACCAAGCTGAGCCAGATTGTGAGTGCGTCGCAGGTGGGGGCGATCGAGACCTTATTGCTGGCCGAAGATGAGCAGTTGTGGGGCCTGCCCGGCAACTCCGGAGCAGCCGTCGACAGCCAAGAGGAAATCAAAATGGAAGAACTGCTGAACTATTCGGCCGTGCAAACGCTCACCACCGGGGGAACAGTTTATACGTTACCGAAAAGTCGGATGCCGCAGGAACAACGGTTAGCGGCAACATTGCGTTTTCTGCCCGAATAACCACAGCCATCCCTATCCAGAACACCGAGGAGATCCAGAACACTGAGGAGCACGAGATGAAACTCTTAGACATAATGACTGAGAACGTCGAAGCCGTTTCCGTGGAAACCTCATTATCAGCTGCCGCGAACCTCATGGCGCAACACGACATTGGATTTCTACCAGTCGTCGAGTGGGACAAATTGGTCGGAACAATCACTGATCGTGACATCATTGTCCGCGGACTCACCGAGAGCCTCAATCCGACTACCACCCATGTCGCTGAAATCATGACGAAATGCCTGGAGACATTGTCACCCGAGGATGATGTGAAACGAGCGGCGACATTGATGCAGGAAAAGCAGATTCTCCGTTTGGTACTGCAGGACTGTGATGGCCGGTACGTCGGCGTCGTGTCGTTGGGTGACATCGCTCAACACGCGCACGATTGGAAAATGTCCGGTGAGTCGCTTGATAAAATTTGTGAACCGGCGGCCATAGCTACGTAACCTTCAGTGCGCGAAAGAAATGGCGCATCTCTACACGATTCTCTCAGAAATCATTCGTCAGACAATAAATGGAGTTGATCATGGGTATTTATGTAATTGCGAAAAAAAACGTTGCTGATCTTCAGACAGCGGTATTCTACGCTGACGAAGATGGTCAAGAAGAAGCGGTGGCTGTGTTTACCAGCGACGACAGGGCACGCGTCTACATCAGCGATTCCGATTGGGACCAAACGGAGACCGTTGCCGAGTTGACTCCCATTGATTTCCTGCAATGGCTCACCTCGATTCGTGGCAAAGGGACTCAATTTTTAGCAGTCAATCCTGTCCGTGACGATCAGGATCAAGGGATTGCCCAACCGGTGCTGAATATAGAAGAGCAATTGTTAGAGTTGGCGGCCGTATTAGAAGGCAAACTCGAAGCCCCCGCTCCACCTCCACGGATGGAAACCCAGGAAGTAGAGATCTTCCATTGCGAAAAACGTGGCGAATTCTTGCGGCAACCAGCAGGGCGCACAGCTCCAGCCTGTTGTGATCAGGAAATGCAGCAGCCAGCAGTTGATAAAGTGACAATCCCTTACCGCGGCAGGGTCTCCAGCGCCTGAGCCCGCAAACAACCGCTGTCCACGTACCGACTTGGGGGTGTGCTCTCAGTCCATCAACTGTTGGTCGGCAACCATGAAAAAACCGAGCGTCGTACATAAAGGAAGACCTGATGAACTGTCTCAAACATCGAAATCCCAACAGTCGGATACTTTTCCCCCATTTCCGATTCTCCGATTGGCACGAAACGCTCCTTTTTGCAATGGGGCTCGCCATCTTAGGCACGCCGTTACTGCTCGGAGATGAGTTGCGCGACGCAGACACAGCGGCAAACACTTCAAGGCGTGGATTGGCGGACATCAAAGTTACCATCGACAACGGCCACAAGGGCTCCCCTGAGGGACCAGTGAGTTTCGATTCCGAAAAGGCTCCATCCAAATCCGCCTGGATTTTTCGATCCAGTGCTATTCTCAATACTCCCGTAGTGAGCGAGACGGGGCAGGCACTGGGGCATGTTGAAGAACTGGTGATTAACGTTCGAAACGGCGACGTGCGCTATGCAGCTGTAGAGCTGCCCACGCTGCTCGGTCGCGAAAAGCTGTTGGCGATTCCTTGGAACTCGCTGGTGCTGCATAGAAACGAGCAGGGCCGTCTGCACTTCGTCGTCAACATCCCTCTCGATAAACTCAAGAAGGCACCGGGATTTGACCGGGACCACTGGCCCAATGTGGGCAATCGCAAGTGGGCCGATGAAATTGCCGTTTACTACGGGGTCATCATCAAGGAAGGAGATTTGAAGTCTAACTTTGGTACAGACGTCAAAGCGCTTGATCAGGTCCCCTACTTAATACGTTCAAAACAGATGGTCGAAATGCCGATCAACGATTCCGAAGGTGAGACCGTCGGCCATGTTCACGATCTGTTGGTCGATTTCGCGACTGGCTCAGCCCGTTATGCCATTTGCTCTCTCGAAGAAAAAAGCAAACAGCACAAAATGATTGCCATACCGTTATTTGTTTTAGAATTTCAAAACGACTCGCAGTCTCCGCATTTCATTTTAACCATGGAACGCGAACGCCTGTCGGAAACGCCCAGCTTCGAAAAATCAGCATGGCCCAACATCCGCGAACCCATGTGGTCCCAATATATCGATGCGTTTTATCAAGCCAATCTCAATACCAAATAACGGTTGCTGCACAAGCAGAACCGACGGGAGGGTAACGAGTTGTTCAACCGGTGTCACTTAGGTCCGCAATCATCCCCAAGACTGTGGCCCGCTGTTTTTCAGCAAGGCATGGCAATCGACAACCATCGGCGCGCCTACCGTTGGATGTTGAATGCTCTGGTTTGTGTGGTCACTGTGACTGCATTGTCCACACATGCTCTGTCGGCTCAGGAAACCGAGTCCACCGGCGAAGCACAGCCCGCCGACCCACAGCCGCCGGTTGAAGAACCCCAGACCGACGAGTCGGCACTCGCCACGCCCGACAAAGTCAACGTGGAGCAAATCGTCGGTGATGACGCGATCAAAGCACGATTGCAGCGGATTCTCGTCGCCACGGAATGGTTCGAAAACCCCCAAGTCCAAGTCGAAGATGGAATTGTCTTCCTCGCTGGATCGACGCAAGATGAGAAGTATCGCGAATGGGCTGGCAAGGTCGCCGGAAACACGCAAGACGTGGTTGCTGTCGTCAATCGCGTGAATGTCGCGACCCCCTCAATCTGGGACATGTCACCCATGTGGGTGGTATTAAAAGACCTCACCCGCACCACTGTGCAATCCATACCGTTGCTCATTATTGCAGTGCTCATTCTCGGCATCACAGGGATACTGCTGAAACTCACAGTGCTTATCGCCGACAAGTCCGTGCTGAAAAGTGTGGATAACAATCTATTGCGCGAGGTCGCACGCAAGGCCTTGGCCGTGCCGGTCGCGATGCTGGGCCTGTATCTGGTGTTGAAAGTCTCCGGCATGACCCGCTTAGCGATGACGGTACTTGGCGGAACCGGTCTGGTTGGTCTTGTGATTGGCTTTGCATTTCGGGATATCGCCGAAAACTTTTTGGCCAGCATTTTGTTGAGCGTGCAAAACCCGTTTCGCTACGGCGATCTCATCGAAGTAGCCGGTTACGAAGGCTATGTCCAGCGAGTGAACACCCGGGGAACGTTGTTGATGACCATGGAGGGCAATCATGTACAAATTCCGAACTCGACGATCTATAAAGAAACCATCAAGAATTATTCAGCAAACCCCAATTGCCGTTTCGATTTCGGCATTGGGATCGGATATGACGTACCGATTACGCGCGCTCAAGAAGCCGCAATGAATATCCTCACCGACCATCCCGCTGTCTTAAACGACCCCGAGCCACAGGTACTCGTTGAAAAACTCGGTGCAGCGACCGTTAACCTGCGAGTCTTTGCTTGGGTCAATGTGCAGAAACATAGCTGGATTAAAGTTAGGTCGTCTCTGATCCGTTTGGTCAAAAGCGGCTTTGAAAGTCAGGGGTTTGAAATGCCCGATGAACAGCGCGAAGTCATCTTTCCCAATGGAGTGCCGATTCTTGGAGCGGTTTCAGTCCCCCAAGATGACGAGCAGCGCGCATTGCCGGATTCCAGCGGTAATGGTCAGCCCCAGCGGTTGGTCGCAACTGATTCCGAACAACTGACGAACTCAGCCGAGGGCGAGTTGGCCAGTGAGGAAGAAACAGTCAGGCAACAGGCACGTCAGTCACGCGACCCAGAAGATGGAAGCACTGACCTTCTCGAAACCCAAGCCAACGCATCGCCGCCAAATCCATAATTTGGCCAGTCCACTACCCAGGTGGTCAACGCCCCCCGCAATGGAGGTTGGTCGATCACCATCCCGTCAGTGATAGAATTCCCTGTGTTATAGATAATCGCTCAGCAGGAACCAACCGGTCCGCCTTGGTGTATCCCTAGATAACCCTTTGATTGTTCGTGGTTAATAAGTTGCATAAAATGAGTATGCCCCGTTGTGAATCGGCCGGTCGCCGTTTGGAGAATTGACTACAAAGGGTTCGCATGTCTGAATTGCACACAAACAAAGTGTCGTCGCCGGGGGATTGGCTGCGATTTGTACGTGGATTTCTTGCCAATCCGAATATGGTGGCGTCCATCGTGCCTAGCTCACAATATCTGCAGCACCGTGTTAGTTTGCTGCCATGCGTTCAATCGGCAGAATTTGTTGTCGAACTCGGTCCGGGAACCGGCGAGACCACACTGGCCTTGCTCCGCCGGATGCCGCGAACGAGCCAATTATTGTGCATTGAGGTCGTTCCCGAATTTGTCGAACATTTACGGCAGATCAGCGATCCGCGACTGGTAGTCGTTCAGGGGAATGCTTTTGACCTTGCCGACATATTGGCCGAGCGGAATTTACCGATGCCCAATACCGTTGTTTCAGGGATTCCCTTTTCTCACATCTCGCTGGCGGAAGGCCGGGATTTGGTACGGACCATCCATTCTGTCCTTGCCCTGCAGGGCACGTTTCTCGCCTACCAATTTCGCGACCGCATCAGTGAACTCGCCAACGAAGTCTTTGGAGAACCGCAGACTTCTTTCGTTTTCTGGAATATTCCTCCACTGCGCATCTGGCAGTGGGAAAAGGACAGTCATCGAGCCCCACTCGTCGATCCCACGTCTCGAGGAACCGTTTCCATGGTCAGCCTCGATGACCGGACTTAAGGATATGGATGTCAGCGCTATCTATTCGTCTCCAACATCTTTTGTGAACAAACTAAATCCTCGAACCAGCTTGCCATAAGTTGTTGCACAAAGGAAACGGCACCGTTCAACGAGGTGTTCCATGCCCCCAAAGTGGACACTCGGTATTTCTCGGCGTAAAGCCAGAATCAGTGATACCGTTTCGAATGCGTAGCCCTGTTTGTCAGACAGGTGCACTCGAATCGCCCCTTCTCGATCGGGAGCCGTGTTTCAACGACCACACTCGATTCGGACGTGAGTATTTTACGAATTCGTTGGAATCGATTTCTCGGGAGCGATAGAATCAGGGGAATGGGACCTCTTGCACATGTGGGATCTCTTTGTTGAAAATCCACTACCAATGAAAATCAATCCACAGTCCGCCTTCGCCAGTTACGGTTTGGCGGTGGTCTTCACAGGATTGGCAACGGGACTACAACTTTTCGCTCATCCCTATTTTGGCGGTGTCGTCCCCTACTTTCCCTTTTGTCTGGCGGTTTTCGCCACCGCCTTAATAGCCAAAGCGGGCCCCACGTTACTTGCCGTCGTCTTGAGCGAGTTAGCTGTCCTGTATTGGTTCATTCCGCCAGCGGATTCGCTTTTTCCGGCTGAAAATGCCGCTTAGCTGGGATTGTTGCTCTTCAGTTTCTTTGGAATCGGTGTGGCGATCTTGAGTAAAGGCAAACACCGCAAAACGGAGCAATTCCGGCGTGAGCGCGAACGTTTTTTGGTCACGCTGTCGAGCATTGGGGATGGGGTGATCATCACGGACAGCAACGGGCAGGTCAAATTCCTCAACGCGGTAGTGGAACAGATCACAGGCTCAGGCAACGCTGATGCTCAGGGGAAGCCACTGGATGTCATTTTTCGCGTGATCAACGAACAATCCCGACAGCCTGTCGAGAAGCCCGTCGACAGAGCAGAAAGGCAAGGGCAAGTTGTCGGCCTCACAGATCAGTCCCTCTTGATCGCGAAAGATGGCACTGAAAAAGCGATTGAAGACAGTGCCGCCCCCATCCGCACTACAGACGGAAAATTCGCTGGTTGCGTGATTGTGTTTCGGGACGTGACCGAGCGACGGCGACTGGAACGGGAAGGTACTACAGGCGAAGAGACCTCTCGACTGTTGGCAGCCATCATTACATCTTCCAATGACGCGATCATCAGTAAGACTCTAGATGGCATGATTCAGAGTTGGAACGCCGCCGCTGAGCATATTTTTGGCTATACCGCAGAGCAGGCAATCGGTCGCCACATTTCCATGTTGATTCCTGACGAACGAACCGAGGAGGAAGACCAAATCATTTCAAAATTGCGAGAGGGTCAGCGTGTGGAACATTTCGACACAGTGCGACTCAGGAGCAATGGGGAAAAGGTTTTCGTTTCGCTGACAATTTCGCCAATCAGGAATGCGGAGAGCCGCATCATCGGGGCCTCCAAAATCGCCAGAGATATCACCAAGCAAAAGGAGGCCGAAGAGCGGTTGCGAGAAAGCGAAGAACGCTTTGTTCAGTTGGGGAATGCCATCTCTCAGTTGGCGTGGATGGCCCAGCCCGATGGACACATTGATTGGTATAACGACCGCTGGTACGAATACACCGGCATGACATTCCAGGAGATGGAAGGTTGGGGTTGGCAGAGTGTGCATGCCCCTGACGTATTGCCAGAAGTCATCCATGGCTGGCAGAAGGCTTTAGAATCTAGCGAACCGTTTAACATGGTCTTTCCTTTACGAGGAGCGGATGGGGAGTTTCGACCATTTCTCACTCAGGTTCTGCCGTTTCGTGACGGTGACGGCAAGATCACCCGTTGGTTCGGCACGAATACAGACATCAGTGCGATCAAGCGGACTGAAGATGAGTTGCGAGAGGCGCGCTCCCGTCTCGAATCCACCTTAGCAGCAGCCGATATTGGAACCTGGGAATTTGATTCGGTCAAGAGTATTGTCCGAGCCGACTCGAACCTAGCACGCATGTTCGACGTAAATCTTGAAGACGAGTCCAGCGGCTCGCTCGAAATTTATATCAAGGCAATCCATCCCGACGACAAGGAAAGGGTTACAGCGGGAATCCAACAGGCGATAGCAGCAGGATCAACTTACGAAAACGAATTTCGAATCATAGGCAGTGACGAAAAGATTCGGTGGGTTGTCGCCCGTGGTCGAGTCGATCGAGACGATGCGGGACAGGCGATCCGCCTCCCCGGTGTCGTGATGGATATTTCAGAACGTAAACAAGTTGAAAAAGCCCTCCAAGAAAGCAAAGAGCAACTTCGCATTGCACTCGATTCCGCAGAACTTGGCACGTGGAATGTCGACCCAGCCACCAATCATCTCACATCTCACGATCGTTTCCGCATCATTTTTCACGGCTGCGTCGATCCCATTACTTACGAACAGGCATTTGACGCTATCCATCCAGATGATCAACAACGGATTCGTGATGCTATGGCAGAGGCAACTCGTCCCGAAAACCCGACTCGCTATGCTGAAGAATACCGGGTGGTTCATCCAAACGGAATTACTCGCTGGGTCTTCGGAAAGGGAAGCGCTAACTTTGAGCCAACCGATGCGGGACGGCGACTTGTTAGCTTCGATGGAACTGTGATGGACATCACGCAGCAGCGAAAAATGCAAGAGGAACTCCGTGCACTTGCGTCCCGTCTGTCCGAAACCGACCGTCGCAAAGATGAGTTCTTGGCAACGTTGGCCCATGAACTTCGTAATCCGCTGGCTCCGATTCGCACCGGGTTGGAAATCATGAAATCCGTGATGGATGACCCCGCCACGATGGAAGAAATTCGCTGCACGATGGAACGGCAGACGCAGCAGTTGATTATGTTGGTCGATGATCTCCTTGACGTGTCACGTATTAGCAAAGGCAAGCTCGAACTTCGCAAGTGCCGGGTCAAACTGGCCGATGTCATTCAGAGTGCGGTCGAAGCTTCGAATTCATTCATTGTTGAGTCCAACCACAAACTGATAACGGCCATCCCCGCAGAGCCGATCTACATGGATGCCGACCCAAACCGTTTGGCGCAGGTCGTGTCCAACCTACTCAAAAACAGTATTAAATACACCCCCGAAGGTGGACGCATCCGATTGTCCGCAGAGCGACACGGAAATGATGTCGTTATTTCGGTTGAGGACAACGGCCTCGGTATTCCTGCCGAGATGCTCGACCGTATTTTCGAGATGTTCGCCCAGATCGACCGCCCCCAAGAGAAAGGCCACACGGGGCTCGGCATTGGTCTTTCGCTTGTCAAATCGCTGGTCGAGATGCACGAAGGCCAGATCGAAGTTCACAGCGAAGGCACTGGCAAGGGAAGTCTCTTCAGTGTTCGACTGCCTATCCATATCGAGACGCACGCACAAGAACCATCCTTGCCTCGGATCGACCAAACAGCCACGGTCAGCACCAACCAAAAAGTGCTGGTCGTGGACGACAACAAAGCGGGTGCAAAGATGTTGAGCATGATCGTTAAAATGCTCGGCAACGACGTCCGCAAGGCCTACGATGGACAACAAGGGATTGAAGTGGCCTAAGACTTTCTGCCGGATGTTATCCTGATGGACATTGGTTTGCCCAAAATGAACGGCTAGGAAGCCGCCCGTCACATCCGACAACAACCGTGGGGCACTAAGATAATGTTGGTTGCCCTCACGGGGTGGGGTCAAGAAGAAGACAAACAGAAAACAAAAACGGCAGGTTTTGACCACCACTTGGTCAAGCCCGCCGAACCTGCTGCCATTCAGAAATTACTCGAAAACGTCAACTCGAATCCCAAACAATGAAAAGATTGCAGCGGAGAGATTTGCATGAGTTTAGAACAAGATTTGCCGCCCTCATCCCATGAAGAACGCCCAGAAATACTTCGGCGACTCGCGCACGAAATCAAATCTCACCTTGGCGTCGTGACGATGGGGATGCAAGCCTTGAAATTAGTACGGGAGGATCCCGATGAATTTGCGGAGATACATAAATCGATTGAGAAGGAGGGAGTTGAACCATTGAAGGCAATCGTGGCTCAAATCGTCGATCTTGCCCTTTCGGAAACAGACTGATTGCATGCACAATCTCATCGCCGCCGATCCTGTTCTTCTCAGGGCATGTGATAATTCATGACAGATATGTTGTTTACACAGGCCCAATCCTTGCCCGGCCCTGTTGCACCACGATTTGCAGCCGACGATCACTTGCAACTTACTCTTCTGGTTGGTCGGTCGCATGAGGTTCCTTCAGCGCCTCGACTGCTGCTGCAGCGTCCTTTTGGTCATCGGCATCAAGGTCTGGACCCGACTGCGTATTCTCAGCAGCGGGTTCATAACTCAAGACAACCGACAACGGCAGATGATCCGACCCGATGGGTGGCAACGTCTGCAACGACACGACTCGAAAATCGTCGGAGTGAAACAAGTGATCCAACGGATACCGCCAAATCCACGATTTCGCATTAAACGTCGGATACAGCCCGCGCCCCTTGCGTGGATCGAGTAACCCGCTGACCTCTTGAAACAGGTCTGTCGTGCGTGACCAGCCAACGTCGTTCATGTCTCCCAGGACAATCGTGCTCTCACCGTCACGAATTTCTCGCCCAACAAGCACCAATTCACCGTCACGCTTAGTGGTGTCCTCCCCCGGCCGCGGCGGATTGGGATGGATCACAAACAGTCTGACCGGTTGTCCCGACGGAAGTTGAATCGTGGCATCGATCGATGGGATCGATTCTTTGACCATGGCTCGAATCTCAGATGAGACGATTTCGAGGTTCGAATACATGGCGAGACCGTAAGTGTTTTCCATCGGTTTTTCGACATGGTATTTGAACTGCTCACGGAGTGACCCAATATCATCGATCCAACGTTGGTTCACTTCACAGAGAACAACCAGATCCGGAGATTGCTCGTCGATCAAACGCAGCAGTGCGGCTGCGTCTTCATTTTCTTGAAGAACGTTCGACATCACAATCCGGAGCCGCTCGTCCTGGTCTTGCGACTGGGCCCACTCCACTTGATTCGGGGCAACGGGCAGATACGGAAAGATCCAGTACAATTGAATGACGATACTCGCCACCATCAACACCGCCGCCGGCTTCGCGTAGGGCTGTTTGTACAACACTCCCAATACCAGCAGCCAAAACAAATATGCGACTAGCAGCTGAACGCGCGGGAAGTCACCAATCCGGACCCACCACCAATCCACCGGCAAAAGCGGAGCGAATGCTGTGACGGCTAAGATTGCGGAGATAAACAGGACGAAATACATGAGCTTCCAGTTTTGTTTGTATGCAACCCCTCCGTCGGTCGCTTTGCCTTCGTCAACCGAGGGCGTCTGACCACCGGGAGGGGATGTTGTCGCAAATGAATTCGGTTTCACCATCAGCAGATCTCTAAATATGGCATGATTCGCGAACCGCCATATCCTTGTTTTCAATCCGCAAGGTTTCATGGTTACCGTCTTTTCTCAATATCCGTCCCTTGAGCAAACTGCAACCCCTGTGCCAAACTGCGGGATTGTGGCCCTGCCGTGCTTTACCATAGGGACTGTGATAAAAAACGCTCAGCGCGATCGACAGCTAGATCGAGCGTAGAAGTCGTGGCAAGTGTCAAAGACAGCTGAAAAGAATGACACAAATCATGCTCTTGGAAGTCAATCCGCTACAACCACGCTGCGCGACGAACGCCTGTCCCAATAGTGGGGCTAGCGATTATTTATGCCCCTCGACCGTAGTGTTTAGTCGGGGGCTGATGGTTCTGGTTGGGTCGATACCACATCGCCCTGGCGTTGTAGATAGGCCGTAACCATCCAACACAAAATCGCCCAGCATGCTCCCAGTGTCCAACCCGCTAACACATCACTCGGCCAGTGCACGCCGAGGTAAACGCGACTCATGCCGACGCTGATCGAAAGCAGTGCAGCTAGGAGCAGAAAATAGGCTTTGAGTCGTCGCCCGGTATGTACGCGAGCCAACAGCGCACCGAGTGTCAAATAGGTCGTAGCCGACATCATGGCATGGCCGCTGGGAAAGCTAGCTGTGAGAACATGAGAACCATGCGGCACCAGATCCGGGCGTGGACGTGCAAACTGCCACTTCAATAAATAGCTCACGACAAGTCCTCCGAGGACAGCTACCAGCACCAGCAGTGCCGCTGAATTGTTTCGCTGCAATAATAAATAACCAACGACGGCCAGAGTAATCAACGTGAGCACGCCAATGCCCCCCAAGGCCGTCATGTCGCGGACAAGTTCCTCGACCCACCGCGGTCCCCATGGATCGGAGAGATCACTTTGATCCCGCAATGAGAGCAAAATGGTACGGTCCACATGTTGGGTTTCCCCTGCGCGGACCTCCCCGGCAAGCTCAACAAATATCCATAATCCTGCGGTTAAGAAAAGAAAACCGACCAGCGTCGAAAGTTCGTGACTTCCCAACCAGAACATGAACCGGCGAAATCCGCTTGTGAACCTGTCGTACATCGTTTTTTATAACCCTTTCCAAACTCAGCCCGACCGCGTGAGGTCCTCTCAATTTCGTGACATTACCGCGTGCACAGCACAGAACTTCCCGCACAGGCCGTTGCATTCCAAGTTCAGCCACAGGCATTAAACAACCAGGGGAACATTGCAGCGTTCACGACCTTGAGTCATGCCCGAGTTGCATCCGGTCCCGATCACAACAGGCAATTTGCGAGCCAAAGTACTGGCGATCGCCAGAAAGCGGTATATTCGCTGCAAATTAGCAGCGGTCCCCCAGCTCGCCGCCTGCCGCTCGATCACAATGGTCGACGCGCGATCATCGAATTCGGGAACCACAGCATAACTATGATTCGCCAAGCAGCTTTTTCGATTTAAGAGGCGCAAGAACCGATAGGATTTCCATGAAGCCCCCGGCAGCGAGTTGCATGACAAGCAGCCTAAGAAATCGCCACTCACACCATGTGCCACCCGTCCAATTTGCACCCCCAAAGAACGCAGTAAGCCCATGTAATACATGGGCTTACGCAAATGAGGGCGCAGGGGCTCGAACCCTGGACCTACGGATTAAAAGTCCGTTGCTCTACCAGCTGAGCTACGCCCTCTGGGGTGATCGAATGCGCTTCGATCGGCGTCGTTCGACGCGATTTGGCGTCGTTTGGCGGGTTTTTTAATAATCCGCCAAACGGGTCGCTAGCTTAGCAATCGAAACACGATTCTAAAAGGGACCCGATGCCAGAAGTTGGCGGATTGGGGCACGATTTTTGGACTCTGGGTCGCGATTTTGTCCACCGGCACGCTTCATAGCCGACGGATCGAGCTGCTGGGGCACAATTTAGATCTGCGGACCGGCTTCGAGGATCTCTGAACTGGCTCCGGCGGCGTAGTTTTCGAAATTGCGGGCGAACATCGTCGCCAACTTTCCGGCCGTCTCCTTGAAAGCGGTCGGGTCTTCCCAGGTCTGCCAGGGCAAGAGAATTTCATCCGGCACATTGGGGCAGGTGGTGGGGATTTGAAACCCAAAAACGGGGTCTGTTTCGCATGGAACGTCGGCCAGCTCGTCGCTGTGGATGGCGTCAATGATGCCGCGGGTGTAGGCCAGTTGCATGCGTGCCCCGGTCCCGTAGGCTCCTCCGGACCAGCCGGTATTGACCAGCCAAGCGGAACTGCCGTGCCGTTGCATTTTTTCGGCCAACAATTCGGCGTATTTCGCCGGGTGCCAAACCAAAAAGGCTGCTCCGAAACAAGCTGAGAAAGTGGCTTGCGGCTCGGTGACCCCCATTTCGGTGCCGGCGACCTTGGCCGTGTAGCCGCTGATGAAATGGTACATTGCTTGCTCGGGCGTGAGCTTGCTGACCGGGGGCAAAACGCCGAACGCGTCGCAGGTGAGCAGGATGATGTTGCGGGAATGTCCGCCCACGCACGGGGTTTTGGCGTTGGGAATAAACTCGATGGGGTAAGAGGTCCGCGTATTTTCCGTAATGGACGAGTCGTGGTAATCGACCTCACGCGTTTGGGGGTCCATGACGATGTTTTCTAACACCGCTCCAAAACGGATTGCCGAATAAATGGTCGGTTCTTTTTCGGCGGACAAGTCGATCGTTTTGGCGTAACAGCCCCCTTCGATATTGAAGACGCCGTTGTCGGACCAGCAATGTTCGTCGTCTCCAATCAGAGCTCGGGAGGGATCGGCGGACAGAGTGGTCTTGCCTGTTCCGGAAAGCCCGAAGAACAGCGAGACGTCGCCCTCTGACCCTTCGTTGGCGCTACAGTGCATCGAAAGCACGCCAATCTTGGGCATCAGATAGTTCATGACCGTGAAGACGCCCTTTTTCATTTCACCGGCGTACTGTGTGCCCAAGAGCACAAATTCGCGATCTTCGAAACTGAGAGCGACACTCGTCTTGGAGGTCACGCCTGCAATATCGGGATCGGCAGCGGTGGCGCCGCTGTTATAGATGACGAAATCGGGCTCGCCGAATTCGGCCAGTTGCTCCGCCGTGGGGCGGATAAGCATGTTATGCATGAACAGCGCATGATACGCCTGGCAACAGATCACTCGCACCTTCAACTGATGTTCCGGATCCCAGCCGGCATAACCATCGAGGACGTAAAGGTATTTGCGGGAGTTCAGATACTCGACCGCTCCGGCACGGAGCTTTGTAAAGCTATCATGTTTGAGCTTGATGTTGACGTCACCCCACCAGATGTCGTCGCTGGTATTTACTCCATCGACGATGCGTTTGTCTTTGGGGCTGCGGCCAGTCTTTTCGCCGGATAGTGTTGCTAAAGCGCCGGTGGAGTTGATCTGGGCGCCCGCGCGGGTGATTGCTTTTTCATACAAGTCGGCGGGGGCTAGGTTTCGATGAATGGTCTCAACAGTGATGCCGTACTGTTTCAGCTCGACGTCCATGGCCATGATGATCCTTGTTGACAACGATGTGTCGGGAGTTTCCAAAGAATGAGTGAACTTATTCCTGTCCGTGATTTGGATGCAAGCCGACACATCCGTCGGGCGTCCGCCGATCGTAAGCGGCCCCTGAAGAGATTGTCCCAGTGTCAAGATGGGACGATGATTTTCATCATAATAGGTACAAGGAGAGAGATGTCAAACCCCAACATTTGGGGATTCTGCACAAGCAATAACTAGACACTAACGTGAGGCAATACGCGCTAGAAGGCTAGAAGGACTGGGTCGCGCCCCCATAATCCAACCATTCGGATTAAGTGGTGCAGAATCTTGTTGAGCGGAGAATTTAACGGGGCGAATTCCGGCACGGCGTGATTTTTGAGGCTAAACTTTGACGCGTAACCCGAGGAGATTCCTTCCCCCCAAACCTCTCCTCACCGCCTCCCGCCGTTTTTCGAAAGAACTCGGTGCGGAGGCAATTTCCCACCCCCGGGAGTCAGAGACATGCACCCAGCTCAATCCTCAAAGGCAAAGCCCTCTGCCAACGAACGCCCCTTAATCAGCCGCAGCACGATTGTCATTCTGCTCAGCTATCAAGCCGGCATGCTGATCGGGAACGGAATTCCGACGACGCTCTCAGCCATGATGTACTTGGCAGTCACGGTCGGCCTGATTTCCTACTTGGGCTTTGCGCTCGCGCGTCAGGAAAGCGTGCGACGGCGCGAGGCAAACAAGCATCGGCAGATCGCCCAGCAAATCGATCGCCGCATTCAAGCGCACATCGTCGACCCGCCTGTCCGGTCACCCAAGGCGCCAATCCAACCCAAGCTGCGTGCGGATACCGATTTTATCCCGGTGGTCAACAATTGGGCGTAAGAGCTCACTTGCGAGGGGGCTTACGGTCCCCCGAGGGGATATTCTCGCAAGAAGGCGGCGACCATTTCGCCGCGAATGCGGGCCATCAATTCAGGTGTCATCAAGCTGCCGTGATCTTTGCCGGGATAGATTTCGACAACGGCATCGCTGCCAAGTTTTTCCAGTGCTTCTTTGAGTCGCACGGTCGCCCCGTTGAGGTAGAACGTATCCTCGTCTCCCATGAAGACGTGAATTTTTCCCACCAGTTTGGGGCCGAGCGTTTGCCAATTCTGCGCAAGAATTAACCGGATGTCGTAATTCTCCCAGGTT
The DNA here is from genome assembly GCF_007860075.1 of Symmachiella macrocystis. NCBI lineage: Bacteria > Pseudomonadati > Planctomycetota > Planctomycetia > Planctomycetales > Planctomycetaceae > Symmachiella > Symmachiella macrocystis. Next base: position 3,876,253 of record NZ_SJPP01000001.1, on the reverse strand, counting down.
TTGGCCACCGCGGTATCGACCGCACCGGTTTCACGGTCCCAGACGGACAGAGGCTTCCCATCTTTTCCACGGGGGCTGAAAACGGCTTCGAAGCTGTGCAGTTGTCCGCCATAATCCAGCGCCCATTCCATGTCAGCGAAATCCTGATACCACAACACCGGCTGATTTTTGATGCGGGCCAGCGGACGTTTTTGCCCATCGTGATCGACATACATATTTTCGCCGTCGTTGTATAAGTCGATTTGTTGAAAGTCGCGAAAATCGACCGGGTCCGGAGCAGTGCTCCAGGTGCCGCCGAAAAAGTCGGGATAGGCCACCTGCAACCACAGGCTCGACCAACCGCCTGAGGAATGCCCGGTGAGAAACCGCGCAGCTGGTTGATCGATAGTGCGGAATTCGTCATCAATGTGGGGAATCAATTCTTCGGTCAGCGCCTGCCCAACCGGCCCGTTGTTGGCCGAGTCGGCGAAGACGTGGTGTCCGCGAGGGCAATTGGGATCAAGCATCACGCGCATGAACTCCACCCCTTCCTCGTTGTTCTCCGCAACCGGTTCGTTTCGCCGGCCGTGGAAGTGCGTGCCGCTGAATCCGGGGATTTGATAGATCACCGGATAAAGCCGCTGCGGCTCGTCGTAGTAGCTGGCCGGCAGAATCACGGCGGCCTTCATTTCGACATCGCGGCCGTAAAAATCGCTGAGCAGCGGGCTGCGCATCACGACTTCTTTAGACCACTTTGATTCTTTGAATTTCGGGGGCTCGACCAATTGGTCGACGCGTAGATGCAGTGTTTTGGCCGGTGACTTGGCATCGACCCGCACCACGTTGCTGAATCCATTTCCAGCGCCTTGACCGACTTCGCGCTCATGGGGATTGAACCGCACGACCGCTTGAGCATGCAGGCCGTCCAGCGAGACCTCGGCAAATGATTTCGGAAACGTCCGTAAATCTTCCAGGTTGCCGGGGGCGATCTTGAGCGGTGTACCGGGTTGCCAATCCTTGACTTGCGTTGAAAGAAACGGCTCTGGGCGAAACCAATTGGGACCAAAACGTGGGGCAGGGGCTTCGCGTTTACTGAAAAACAAATAGACGCGGCCGGTAAATGGTTTGTCGTGGATGGCCGTATCAAAACTGACTTCAAATGCAAAATCCGAAGCTGCCGCCGGGGCGGGCCGATCCGACAGATAAAAGAAGAGCAGCCAAGCAAAAAAGAATAGCAGCGTCTTAGCTGACCGTCTGAGGAAACGACGTGAATTCGCCATGAGTTTGCTTTCAGTAGGGGCAGCAGTTGTGCTGATGGGCGCATGCGGCCAAGAGGGGGGCTATGCTTACAGAGCGACATTGCGATCTATCAAATAGTTTATGTCCCACACAGAAGACTTTCCAGCCCGGTCACGGCGGGGTGCTATTCGGCGCCTCGGTCGCCTATAATAGCGAACCTGGTTAGTCGAACTTGTCTCCAGACTGGCAAATTCGGGTGCGTTACAAGGCACTTTTCGAAGTAGGACAACAGACGCAGATCACGAAAATAGCGCGAACCACCAAATCTGGGTTCAACCTGTGATCCCTCCGTGACAATAAAAAGAACCCGCGAACTGCGCAACTTGGGAACACTGGCATGGGCAAAAAGAGCAAAAAAAGTAAAAAGAAAAAATCGACCGAGGATCCGAATTTCAAAACGATCGCCCGCAACCGTAAAGCGCGGCATCAGTATGAGATCCTGGACGAAATGGAGTGCGGCATCGTCCTGCAGGGGAGCGAAGTCAAAAGCGCGCGAGGAGGCAAGGTCTCGTTGGACGAGGCCTATGGCCGGGTGCAAGGGAACGAAGTCTATCTGGTCGGCTGTGATATCGCGGAGTACCCGCAAGCCAATCTCATGAATCACGAGCCAAAGCGGACGCGCAAGCTGTTGTTGCATCGCCGCGAGATCAGCAAATTCGCCGAAGCTGCCAGCCAAAATGGCCTAACACTCGTCCCCACGGCCATGTATTTCAAGAAGGGTGTCGCCAAAGTCAAACTGGCCACTGCCCGTGGACGCAAACTGCACGACAAGCGGGATAAGCTTAAAAAGGATACCGCGCAGATGGAAATCCGCCGAGCGATGACGCACCGCCGGTAGTGGGCCTAAGTAATATAGCTGAGTTGAGCCTGTCTTGCCCTTGGCAGTTCTGCATTGGAAACACCATTTTGGTGACGTGGAAAGCACGACTGGCATTACCGTGGTGAAACCGACCAGATCTTTTTAGTGGGATCTCAAAAAACCGTGTTTCTGCACGTTGTCAATTGCGCGCTCCGGCCTAGAAAGCCGCTGAGCGATGGGAAGTAAGTGGATGCGAGACATCCGCTTGTTTCCGTTAGTCGCTGACATCACCTTCTGCTGCATGCGCGATTCCGACAGCTAGACGGATTCGGCTAATCAGCGTCTGCGAGGTTTGGAACCGGGGCGAAATCTGGAACCGACGTTCGCTAGTCCACATCACATTTCTTGGAGACCGTTATGCGCATTCTGCTTTCACTTTCACTCGTCGGACTGACCTGGACAACCGCTGTCGCCGGTAACTGCCCCAATAGCCGACCCGTTCAACACACCTCGCCGCAGCGTGTGGCCTACTACAATCCCGCTCCACCTGCCGCTGCTGCCAAAAAGTCGAAACAAGCTGACATTGTCGACACAGCAGTCAAAGCCGAATCATTCAAGACGTTGGTCGCCGCCGTTAAAGCGGCCGGACTTGTGGAAGCACTTAAGAGCGATGGGTCGTTTACTGTATTCGCACCCACCGACAAAGCCTTTGCCAAATTGCCGGAAGGGACAATCGCCAATCTGCTCAAACCGGAGAACAAAAAAACACTGCAAGCGATTCTGAAGTACCATGTGGTGGCCGGTAAAGTGGCTGCGAAGGATGTGGTTAAACTCTCCAAAGCCAAAACGTTACAAGGCGATGATGTGGCAATCGCTGTCGCGGGCGGCAAGGTTAAAGTCAATAACGCGAACGTTGTGAAAACCGACATCGTCTGCAGCAACGGTATCATTCACGTGATCGATGCCGTGATTTTGCCTCCTGAGAAGACTCCGGAAGCATCGAATACGTCTAAAGCCAAAGCAGATGTTGTAGATACCGCTGTTGCCGCTGGGTCGTTTAAGACGCTGGTTGCTGCCGTCAAAGCGGCAGGCTTGGTGGAAACACTCAAAGGGGACGGCCCGTTTACGGTCTTCACACCCACGGATAAAGCTTTTGCCAAATTACCGAAGGGGACTGTGGAAGACCTGCTCAAACCGGAAAACCGTGAACAGTTGCAAGCGATTTTGACCTACCACGTCGTTTCTGGTCGCGTCATGGCTGCGGATGTTGTGAAGTTGCAGTCGGCCAAGACGGTCAACGGCGAATCGGTTTCGATCGCCACCAAAGATGGCCAAGTTCACATCGATGAGGCAACGGTTGTCAAAGCCGACATCGAATGTGCGAACGGCGTGATCCACGTAATCGACGCAGTCATGTTGCCGTAGGGGTTGGTTAGGGCAGTACGTCAATAGGGCGCCGGTGGCTATTACCCACGGCGCCCTATTTTCGTCATGATCAAGATTTCACCGTGTTCAATGAGGTGCGTTTTGGTCGCGGACCTGCACTTGCAACGCGCCGAGCATGCGGGTGAGTTGTTCTTCCTTACGATTGATGAAGAACACATTCTCCAGAATGATCGCTCGGCTTTCGCCGCGGGCCTGTAGGATCAGTCGTCCTGACCGCAGCAACACATACTCGAAGACGTCGTTGATCTCCTTGTCAATCCGTAAATTCGGTGCGGAGTAGCGTTTCAGGTCGCTGAGTATGCCGTGGTGATGCAACAGTTCGTTCGGGCGGACTTCCCAGTAGTCGAACTGCACGTTGATCGCCACAGCGATGAAGATCAGGCCGATCATCGTGGCAAAGAAGTAGAAAAAGTGGGAATTGGCGTAGGGGTGGAAAAGTTTGAGAAAGTCCGTGATTGCCGGGACCAAGTCGGGGTAGGAGCGAAACAACAACACGCCGCCGGTGATGATCGCCGCAACGAAGAAAAACAACGTCAACGAGGTCGTGCGGGGGAAATCGAAACTGAGCACGATCATATTGACCGCCAGGACGCACAGAAACAACGTCGTCACCAACACCCCGCTGGAGTCGGCCGGCTCGGCGCCCGAAAACGTCATGTACAGCCCGCAGAACAAGGCCGCCAAAAATGTCGGGTAGAGAAAGACAACTTTCGGATACGAAATCAAAAAGATGCTCTTGGGAATGCCGCTGGACGCAACCGAGGCGTCTTGGCTGATTTCCGGTGACGGTGATGTCGCTTCATCTGCCATGAGTATGTGTCCTTCCAAATGTTAGCAGAGGCTATGCAGGATATTCGTGGCAGCAGCCACGGCATTTTCAAACTTTAACCATCTTGCGGCAACGATGCCAGAGTCCGCCGGGAAACTTCCGGTAGTGACAACCGCCCACAGTAGGAACGCAATATCGGTGCGGTTGGATCACTCGGTTTTACGACGGCAGTTTAGAACAATAAGCTTGCCCTAAAACGCATTTGTTAGGTATACTCAAAATTGGTGGTCGAATGACTTGCTCGGCAAGATTCCGTTCTCTGCCACAGGCTCCTCCTGGATCGTGTTTTTGATCGGTGATGGAGTTGGCCCATGATGGGTCGCATGCGTTGGCGCGCCGCTGAGCGCCACATTGTGGAGCAGGTTTGCTCCCGCCGAATTGTGTTGCCGCGATGGCAGATTTGACCAATGGTAACGCCCCCGCGTAAAGCGTTTCCTGCCCCTTGTGTCGGACTGAGTGGGAACCTCCCTATCTGTTCATCGAACGCTGGGCTACGCAACTGCTGTAACCACCGGCAACTTGCTGTAGTGGGGAGCGGGGTGGACCTTCGTTTTGGACTGACGGATCTGGGTTTTGAAAAGGAGCAATCATGGGGCTATTTGAAAACGTCAAAAACGAGACGGTCAGCCGCTTGGCGATGCGGCCGGTGTTGACGATCAAGACAGGGTCAACAGTCCGCGATGTTGTCGAGAAATTGCGCGAGGCCCACTTGGGCTGCGCCATAGCTGTTGATGCGACCGGAAAGCCGCAGGGCATGTTTACCGAAGCGATGCTCCGCGGTCTGCTGGCGCGGGATCCGGCGACGGTCAATGATCCCATCGAGTCGCACTTGGCAAAGACCTTTCCCTGGGTAAAAACCAGTGACCCGATCGAAACCGTCTTAGCAGCGATGGAAACAAAAAACATACGCTTCGTTGTGGTCGTAGACGAAGACGGCGCGGTCGCCGGAATCACGGGCCAAAAAGGGCTGATGGAGTATGTCGCGGAACACTTTCCCGGCGAGGTGCTCGTGCAGCGCGTCGGATCCACAGGCTATCCCGAACAACGAGAGGGGGCTTAGACCATGGCCAACGAAAAACAAAACGAAACGCCCTTCCAAGATCCGTTGGAAAACTATGATCCACCGACATTTGACGATCCCATCGAGCAGGCATTGCACGAGGAAACCGTGATGGCGATTCAGTCACGGCCCTATGCCTGCGTCCCCATCGACACAACCGTAGAGGAAGTGCTGCAAACATTGGTCGGTGAAGGGATTGCTTGCGTTTTGATTGAGAACCAAGGAAAACTGATGGGGTTGGTCAGCGACCGGGACATTCTAGAAAAAGTGGCGCTGGAGTACGACGACGTTAAGAACAAATCAGTGCGGGAAGTGATGACCGCCAGTCCGATCTATGTCGACGAATCTGAATCGGCCGCATCGGCACTGGCAGTGATGGCGGTTAGCGGGTATCGGCACGTGCCTGTCGTAGACCTGAAAGAAAACATCGTAGGTATCGTCAGCCCGCAGCGGGTCACCAAGTTCCTGCGGAAATGCATGGACGACCAATAACATCCAATCGATTTGCTGCGGTTAGATGCCGGCGGCCGATTCCCAATAGAAAGACGAATCATGTTTTCTCATGAAATTCACTGCCAATACTACTCCCAAGAAGACCTGCTGGGAGCGGGGTGTTTGGACATTCGCATGGCCATGCAGGCGGCAGAGGAGGCGATCATTGCCTTTGATCAGGGGGACGTAATCTTTCCTGATAAAATCGTGCAGATTTTTAACGATGAAACCCAGGAGCGAATCAACTGCCTGCCGGCGACGTTCAAAACTCGCAAGATTTGCGGTGTGAAGTGGGTGTCGGTCTTCCCGCCCAACCCGGTCAAACATGGCATTCAAAACCTCTCGGCAGTGATCATTCTCTCGGAAATCGAGCACGGATTTCCGATCGCTTTCATGGAAGGAACCCTGTGCTCCAACATCCGTGTGGGGAGCATGGGAGCACTCGCTGCGAAACACTTGGCGCGACAGGACGCGGAAACGATTGGATTCATTGGTGCCGGCGAGCAGGCAAAAATGCATTTGATTGCGATGAAGACCGCCCTGCCCTCGCTGAAAAGCTGTTACGTCGCTGCCAAACTCCCCAGCGAAGAAGCACAATTCCTGGCAGAGATGTCGCCGATTTTATCCGACATGGAAATTGTCGCGTGCGACTCCGATCTGCAGCGGGCCGTGGTCGATGCCGATGTCATCGTGACCGCTACCAGTGCACAGGCACCTTTGCTCAAAGCCGACTGGATCAAGCCGGGAGCGTTCTACAGCCACGTCGGGGGCTGGGAGGATGAATTCGCCGTGGCCAAACTGTGCGACAAAATTGTGTGCGATGATTGGGAGACCGTCAAACATCGCACACAGACCCTCAGCCGCATTTATCAAGCCGGGGAAATGACCGACGCAGACATCCATGCCGATCTGGTTGATGTCTTAATGGGCCGCAAACCGGGACGCGAAAACAACGAAGAGCGGGTCTATTTCAACGCCGTGGGATTGGCCTACGTCGACGTCGCCATCGCCGTCGCCATGTACGAACGAGCCGCAGAAGCGGGCATGGGACAGGATCTGAAGATCCAACACGAGATGATTTTCGAGCACGCGCATTTGAAAGATTGGGTCCGCGTGTGATGCCGCCCGGGCTTGAGCACAGTTCCCCGAAGCGAGCGCGCAGCAGGGGTTTCGGGGTAGCCGCGATGGCGCAGACCCCGGGGCGGGCGCAGCCCGCAAGAAGCCGCAATTTCCGCGCTCTGAAACGAGCAAAGTCTCGTTGACAGGGACAGTTGAAATTGCTGTCTCTTGTGCCTGCGGCACACCCTGTAATTGTTGCCCCGCTTAAAAAGCTACGTCGCGACGCATCCTACGGGGAGTGTCCCTCGCTCGGATCAATCATCGAGCATTGTTTGATAAAATTGCTCGAACAGATACCGGCTGTCGTGGGGGCCGGCGGAGGCTTCGGGGTGGTATTGGACTCCGAAGGCGGCGTGTGTTTTATGGCGGATGCCGGAAACGGTGTCGTCGTTGAGGTTCACGTGCGTGACTTCGACGTCATCGGGCATCGTTTTGGCATCCAGCGCGAAACCGTGGTTTTGCGAGGTGATTTCTACGCAGCCGGACTGTTTGTTCATTACCGGTTGATTCGCGCCGCGATGGCCGAATTTCAACTTATAGATTTCCATCCCGGTGGCCAATCCGAGCAATTGCTGCCCTAAGCAAATCCCGAAGATTGGCTTTTTGCCGAGCAATTCCTGGATGGTACGAATTGCATAATCCAGCGGTCGCGGGTCACCCGGGCCGTTGGAAAGAAACACGCCGTCTGGTTCGAGTGCTAAAACCTCGGCACTGGTGGCAGTTCCCGGCACGACCGTGACGCGGCAATTCATGTCCGCTAAATGTCGCGGGATGTTCCATTTCATGCCGTAGTCGATGGCAACGACATGTGGTTGCGGTCCGCTTGCTGGTTGTTTTTCGATCGTCGAGGCAACGTTGGCCCAGGGGGAGAGTTTCTCGTCCCAGTTGTATGACTTCTCGGGAATGACTTCGTTGACCAAATCGCGACCAACGAGACCTGGGCTGGCTTTGGCCTTGGCGACGAGCGAATCGTCGTCGAGATCGGTTGTGGACAACACGCCGGTCATGGCGCCGGCGGTACGGATATGTTTGACCAAGGCCCGCGTGTCGATGCCGGACATTCCAATCACACCGGCCTCGGCGAGGTAATCTTCCAGCGCAGCGGAAGAACGGAAATTACTGCGGCGGCGGCTGAGTTCGCGAACGATGAACCCTGACAGCTTTAATCCGGAGCTTTCGACATCCTCGGGATTGACCCCGTAGTTGCCGATCAGCGGATAGGTCATCGTGATGATCTGACCGCGGTAGGAGGGATCGGTGAGGATTTCCTGGTAACCGGTCATGCTGGTATTGAACACGACTTCGCCGGAGATTTCTCCAGCGGCACCGAAGTTTTCTCCAGTAAAAACGGTCCCATCTTCCAGTGCAAGTTTGGCGGCGGGCATGGGCGGAGTCTGGCTCAGTTCATCATCCGGGCGGGTGTCGCTGACATCGGCATTTCTGCAGGTTTGGCGCGGACACCGGGCGATCTGCCAAACGCTTCCGTTTTAGCAGACCGCCGTGCGGATGAAAAGCGACTCCCATCGTGGAAATCGACTTGAGGCTTGAGGGGACAGGATTGAGGACGTGTACCGCGCTCGTTTAGCCCCACTCCCTCGCTGTGTTAGCCTTCTGCGTGTGTGAGGACAAAATCCTCAAAGCGAATTTCACCGTTGCCCGACAGACCAGCAAAGGCTTCGGACATCAGGCGATAGAAGTGTTGCCGACGAACATGGTAGAAATTGTGTTTTCCGTCGCGGCGAGCTTCGATCAATCCAGCGACGCGGAGTAGCGCCAAGTGATGGCTGACAGCCGGTTGGCTTTGGCCCAGGCGGTCGCACAATGCGGTGACGTGTAATTCGCCCTGCTGCGTGAGATACAGCAGAATCCGCAATCGCGTTTCGTCAGACAACAATTTAAAGACTTGAACCAAGTCTTTTTCAAGCTGCTCGGGAAGTTGCGGAGCGTCGGTGTCGGAGCTCGAATCATCGACAGCGGTTTCGTCGTGGGGGATGACGTTGGAGATCATAATCTCCTCTTAGCTTTCAGACTGTGAGAACGTTTAACCGGCGATTCCGGCATAGTTCTCGAGTGAACGGTAAAAACGATGCGACGAGCACCAAAAGTTGGCCCGGAAATGCGCATCACAACGTTGGGCGTACAGACAACGTGGACGCCCTTAGGGAATCTTTGGATTGGTGAAAAACGATTAGACTGGCTTTTAAAAAAAGACGTGCCCATGGCGCAGCCCAAGAAAAGGGTGCCGCCACGAAATGCTCAGTACGCGTTTTTCGCCGTTACGATAGAGAAGAATTCTCTCAAGATAGGGTGCTTTAATACGGCGCGACTTCGTACCTCGCTACTCTACTGTTAAGGACTCAAATTACCTCTTCATCTCGCATTATTACCGTCACATGTGCAAACGTCAATAAGATTCGCCTAATTTTGCAATTGAAAGTCCTAGAACGACGTCCAGGCAGATCCCGAGAATTGAGTCAAAACCGTCGCCGCGCGAACTGCTGCGTGTTATGTTAGCGAGCAGAACCGATGCCAAACTTATCGCCCAACGGAAGATAATATTGTGTGGCGCGGAGGTCGCACACATTAAGGAGACGTCAACTTTGAAATACATCATGCTCACCCTCGTCGTCCTGTCCTGCAGCAGCGGAGTTGTACTCGCGCAAAGTGATGCCCCGAATTGGACCAAGGTCACCGACAAAGCGGCTTGGCAGCCGCGCGACTCGCAAGGAGAGGTCGTCTTCAAGGATCAACTCTGGGTGCTCGGGGGTTGGTTCGGTTCCTATGAAGCGCCGCCCCGCGATGTTTGGAAATCCGCCGATGGGAAGAACTGGTCGTTGGTCGACAAGCAGGCACCGTGGAAACATAGCGACTTGCCGATGACCGTTGTGTTTAACGACAAGATGTGGTTGATGGGGGGCTGGTACAACGGACGCTTGCCCGGCCACTCCGCCAGCAACGAAGTCTGGTCGACGAGCGACGGTTTGAAATGGGAGCAAGTGACAGACAACGCCGGTTGGTCGCCGCGTCTAGCTGCCGGACTTGTCGAATTCAAAGGGAAGATGTGGATTCTGGGCGGCACCGAAAATTATTACTTCGGCGACGAAAAGAGCTTGAAGAACGACGTCTGGTCATCGACCGACGGCAAGACGTGGGAATTGGCCACGGACAACGCCCCCTGGTCGCCGCGGGCGTATCATGCGGCGGTGGTCCACGACGGAAAAATGTGGGTCCTGGGAGGCGGGAACTACGTGCCGGAGTATTCGGCAAACAACGATGTCTGGTGTTCCGAGGATGGCAAGAATTGGACACAAGTCACGGCAGAAGCCCCCTGGGGTCCGCGACTTTGGTTCTCAGCAGTGGCCTATCGCGACCGCATGTGGGTTTTGGGAGGATGGTCCAACAATCCCTCGACGAATCTGGGGGACGTCTGGTATTCGCGAAACGGTCGGGATTGGACGCAATTGAAATCAGAGATGATCTGGAAAGAACGTCACGAACATTCCGCCTACGTGTTTCAGGACAAACTGTGGATTGCCGGGGGACACGCGCGGCCGCTGAATAATGAAGTCTGGTCGCTGGATGTTAGTTCCGAATGGCTCGACGACCATTGAGACCAACGGTCGATTCCAGGCAAAAGCCTGACGGCGTGAAAAAACTTGACTGCGTGAAAAAGTTCGGTACGATGGCGTTCAGGTGTAAGCCTTCACGTAATTGGTGCGATGCGCTGGATCAGTGCGTGCAGGAGTTTGCCACTCGACATCCCGTCCTTTCATGAGGTGCTCGTCATGATTTCTGTTTGGCCTGCAAACCGTTGCACTTTCAGCTCGGTCAGCAATCGATCTCTTAGTGCCTCTCCGCTCTTGCGCTCGAATTCTCACGGTCCGGTTTCTCACAGACCGCTTCGCAAATACCGCTAAACCTATGGTTTTCCCTAAGTCCGTCGAAGAAAGTTAGACAATTCGCGAACGACAAGAATCTTAGTTCTTGAGTGATCCGAATTTAGAATCCTTAAAACACCCCTCCTGTAATTTCTTATAGAGGCCGCTCATGACCGCAGCGAATGAAACCCCGGATGTTTCCGCGTCGCCGGAGGAAATCCAAGCCGTCGACCAATTGAATGCGCAGTACCAACACATCTGCGGACAAATGGGAGGCGTGATCGTTGGGTTGGAGGATGTGGTCGAGCAAACGATGATCGCGATCCTGTGTCGCAGTCATTGCATTTTGCAGGGTATGCCGGGATTAGCGAAAACGATGTTGGTCTCGACGCTCTCGTCGCTGTTGCACCTCTCATTTCGCCGCATTCAATTCACACCCGACCTGATGCCGGCCGACATCACCGGGACCGACGTGTTGGAAGAGGACCACACGACCGGCAAACGGGTGTTTCGATTCATCAAAGGTCCGTTGTTCGGCAACATCATTCTGGCCGACGAAATCAACCGCACCCCGCCCAAGACACAAAGTGCCCTGTTGGAGGCGATGCAGGAACGGCAATTGACCATCGGTGGCGACACCTATCCGCTCCCCGACCCCTTCTTCGTGTTGGCCACACAAAACCCCATCGAGCAAGAAGGGACCTACACGCTGCCCGAAGCACAGTTGGACCGCTTCATTTTTAAGATTCAGCTGGGTTATCCCTCCTTCGAAAACGAAGTCGAAATCTGCAAACGAGCGACGACCGAATACGCCGCCGAGACCCAACCGGTGCTGACCGCCGAGCAATTGATTCAGATGCAAAACGTGGTTCGCAAAGTGCCGGTGGCGGACCATGTTTATAAGTTCGCCGTCACGCTGGCGCGAATGACGCGGCCCGAGGAAGGGAAACTTCCCGATGACCTGCAAGACATGGTGCAATGGGGCGCCGGACCGCGGGCCAGTATTTTCCTCTTAATGGCCGCCAAAGCGCGGGCGATTCTGCACAAACGCTATCACGCGACCGCCTCGGATGTCGCCCACGTGGCACTGCCAGTATTGCGGCACCGGATCATTCCCACCTTCAACGCCGAAGCAGCGGGCGTTTCGACCGACGATATCATTCGCAAACTGATCGCACAATTGAAGCCGCCGCAGGCACGGCAAGAACGTTCAGGTGCTGCCGTGGCGGGGAGGTAGTTGGCGATAGTGGCCGGTGGTTAGTGGCCAGAGAATATAGTGAGACGGTGATCATTTTTCCTACAGTCTAAAGCCTATCCCCTTATGTCAACCGCGCCGAACGGTATTGAGCTTTTGGATTCCGAAGCCTTGGGCAAGGTCGGGAACTTGGAATTGTTGTCGACGAATGTCGTCGATGGCGTCTTGTCTGGGTTGCATCGTTCGACGCTCAAAGGGGGCTGTTTCGAATTTGCCGAGCACCGCGCCTATTCCGCCGGCGATGAAATCCGCCTGATCGATTGGCGGGTCTATGCCAAGAGCGATCGCTATTACATTAAGCAATTCGAAGAAGAGACGAATCTGCAAGCGGTGATGGTGGTCGACGCCAGTGGGTCGATGCAATACGGGCATTCAACGGTCTCGAAACTGGACTACGCGCGAATGGCATGCGCCTGTTTGTCTCGACTGATGTTACGGCAGCGCGACGCGGTTGGGATTGCCTTGATTGATCAAAAGATGCGGCAATATATTCCTCCGCGAGCGCACGCACATCATTTGCAGGCGATTCTCGATGCTTTGCGCAGGAACGAGGCGGGGGGCATGACCTCGTTGGCGGGGAACCTGCAGGAAGTCGCCCGCCGTATCAAACGCCGCGGTCTGATCGTGATTTTCTCCGACTGTTTTGGGGAATTGGAACCGTTAAAAAAGGCGATCCACCACCTGCGGTTGCGGGGGCATGAGGTGTTAATCTTTCACGTGCTGGCCCCCGAGGAACGGACGTTTCCGTTTGATCGTTTTTCGCAGTTTGAGTGTTTCGAAGAAGACGGCCTGCGGATCGATCTCGATCCCCCCTCCGTCCGGAAGGCCTATTTGGAGCGGATGCGGGTCTACTTAGAGGATCTGCAAGAAAGCTGCGCGCGGCTGGCGTGTGATTACGTGCCGCTCTCGACGGAAGACAATCTGGGAGACACGTTGGCGTATTACCTCAACCGCCGTGCGGCCCGGATCAAGAAATAATTCGCCCAACCGATCGATTCCAAAACAATTGAATTAAAAATCGGCATGCAGAGCACAACAAGATTATGAGTTTTCTGAGTGGCATATTTCTGTGGGCGTTGCCGTTGGTCGCGGTTCCGGTGTTGATCCATCTGTTCAATCGCCGCCGCCGCGAAGTCGTGCAGTGGGGGGCCATGCAGTTTTTGTCCGACAGCCTCACAAAAAAGCGGCGGATCATGCGAGTCGATGACTTGATCCTCATGCTGTTGCGGGCGCTGGCGATCTTGATGATCGTGGCGGCGCTCGCCCAACCGATGGTGCAATCCCAATGGTTCGGCAGTACAGCGGGGCGGGATGTGGTGATTGTCATCGATACGTCGCTGTCAATGTCGCGAGAACTCGACCAGGGAACTGTGTTCGACCGGGCGATTGAACGGGCGAATGACCTGTTGGCCGAACTGAGCGACGGAGATTCAGTGCGGGTGTTGCTTGCGGGAAATCGTCCGCACTGGTTGACCTCCTCCGCCGCGGTGGTTGATTCCGCTACGACCGACCAACTCAAGCATGCACTCTCTGAATTGGAGCCTACGTTAGCCACAGCCGATCTGTTTTCCGCGGTTCAAATGGCCGCTGATGCTGTGCCGGCGAGCAGTGCGACTTCGCGAACCATCGCCGTCTTGACCGACGGTAGTCGGCATGGTTGGCAAAGCGACGCAACGGCCGCTTGGACCGGCGTAGAACGACTCATCGAGCAAACCGCGATTCCCACGGTGGTGAACGTGTTGGAATTGGCGGATGTTGATACCGAATGGACGAACATTTCGGTGGACCAGTTACAAACCTCAAGAAAATTAGTCGGCGTCGAGGACGAATTCACCGTACGGGCGGTGCTGACCAATCGTGGTCCGCAACCGACTGCGGCTATGTTGCTGAATTGGGAGTCCGACGGCGAGCCATTGGGCGTCTCCTCCATTGAGCCGCTCGCGCCCGGTCAGTCGGTCACGATTCCTTTCCAACACGAGATCGAAGAGGCCGGCGTCAGTTCCATTCAATGTCGCATCGACGGCAGCGACAACTTGAACGCCGATAACGTCGGCTCGCTGGTGGTCGAGGCGGTCGAGCGAGTGCCGTTGTTGATTCTGCGGCCGCAAGACGACGAGATCAACGGCCGCAGCGAATCGAGTTATTTGCTGGCGGCTCTGGGCCAAGTTCAATCGATTGACGACGACGATGAGCAGGCGATTTCCGTCTTCCAACCAACCGTTGCCCAATTCGACGAATTAGAATCGTTGAGATTGAGCGATTATTACGCGGTCGTGATGGCCGATGTCCCACAATTGTCCGACGAGACCACCGAACAGTTGTCGGACTATGTGCGCAGCGGCGGCGGGTTGTGGATCGCGCTCGGTGAACAGGCCGATGCGGAGACCTACAATACTCTGCTGTATCAGGAGGGCCAAGGCGTCGCGCCGTTACTGCTAGAAGAGCCGACGGGCGATGCGAACAATCGCGACAAATTTGACATGGTCCATCCCCCCGAAGCTGAGCATGTCGCTACGGAATTGTTGGGCGATACGCAGCGATTGGATGTCGACGAAGTCAAAATCTATCGCCGCCACCAATTTCGCAATCCGGGATCCGACAGTGGAATCTCGGTGTTATTGCGTTCCGACCGTGGAGCGATTTTGGCGGCCGAAAAATACTCAGGCGAGGGGCGTGTGATCGCCCAGTGCATGCCGGTCGGGTTGAGTTGGAGCAATCTGCCGTTGTGCCAAGTCTATGTGCCGATGGTGCACGAATGGCTGTGGTACCTCTCCGAACCGGCGGTCGCCAAACGCAATCTGCAGCCGGGCGAACCGCTCCTGTTTTCTCAGGATGTCGGGCAAAAGGAATCGACGGCGTTACTGCAGCCGCCGGTCGGTGAGCCGATCGAGTTGTTACCCGAATTGACCGACCGCCATGAAGTTTTCGAATATCACCGCGCCTTTCTGCCGGGCAATTACTTGCTAACGGTTAATCCCGGGGCCAATTCCGAAGTCCTAGTGCCTTTTTATGTTCAACGAGATGCCGCTGAATCGGATTTGACGCTACTGGACGAACCACAACACGCACTCTTGGCCCAAGCGGGCGGACTACGATTTACCGAGGAGTTATTATCGGTGCCGGCGGGGCAGACTGTGGAAATCCGCCGTGAGCCGATTTGGAGTCTGTTGTTGACGGCGTTTTTGCTGTTCATCGTTGTGGAGATGTTGATTTCCGCTTGGTCGACCAACCGGCGGTACGCATACCGTGCGGCGCCGACCGTGTGATGAAGTTCCACCCCGCAATACCGTAGGCGGACTGGTTCACGTTTTCTCTCGAATTCATAAAACATAATGACAGCGCCGCAAACCGAAACGATTGAGAAATTTGCCTTTGAAGGCCCAATATCCGTCACACAAGCGGTGCTGTTGGCGGCCGTCTTGGCGGCACTGTTTGGTTGGACATTGTGGCGCGAAGGGCGATTAACGCGACGGTGGTTGATCCCCCTGTTTTGGGTGTTGCGAGCGGCCATGTTGGGGGTCGTGTTGTGGATGTTGTTGGGGCCGACGCATGTGACGATCAAACAGCATTCGACTCCCCGCACGATCGCCATCTTCGCCGACAATAGCGGCAGTATGGAAGTGGTCGATGCTCCGCGCGCCTTGGAGGATTGGCGGTGGGCCTTGGCTCGCCGCAAGAGCGCCGCATTGCATCCCTTAGAGGCGTGTGACCGAGCGCGGATTTCCGCCATTGCCGCCGAACGACATTTTCGCAGTGCCACCGATGCTCTCGAACGGGGCGTCCAGGACAATTCCCTCGGCCGTGCGGTGGCTGCGTCCCATCGCTCTGCGCAACGTCTGCAAGAATATCTGGACACAATCCAAGATCTTCCCGCCAGTTCGCGATTTACCGCAATCGTACAAGATCAACTTAAAGACATCGGCGTGCTGATCCCCGAATTGGGCACGCTTTCGGAGGAGCTACAATCGTCGCCGTTAGTGCCACAGGATCGCACAGGGAAGATGTATGCCATGTTGCCACGATTAGAACGGGTGACGCGCGGCGTGGAGCGAGTGTCGGTCATGGCTGATCAGGAGGGAGACGCGTTTTTCAATTCGCAATCCAATATCCCGGTACAAAACGAATTGGCCTACAGCCGCAGTGACAAAGTCATGCAGTTGTTGAACTCGGCCGAAGAGACTTGGTTGAAAGAGCTCTCCGAATCGGTACGCATCCGGCGGTATCTGTTATCCGATGCCGCCAATGCGGTCTCCGACGCGAGTTGGGAGATTCCTGAGGATCCCGCAACCGCTGAAATGAACGATGATCCGGCGCTACGGATCACCAATCTCACCGCCGGTTTGGAGCAATTGAGCCGCGATGCCGCCGGTGAGGATGTTGCAGCGGCCGTATTTTTTTCCGACGGACGGCACAACGCGGTAGAAGGCCGACCTCCCCGCAATGTCGCAGCGGGTTTGGGAAAACTGCCTGTGCATGTTGTTCCGTTGGGAATGGCCGATGTGTTGCGGGACGTCATTGTGCATCACGTTGACGCGCCGCCGGCAGTCGCCAAGGACGACCTGATCTCCATCGAGGCCATCGTCACCACGTATAAGTGCGAAGGCGAAACGTTGGATATTGAATTGTTGCATCAGGATCGTGTCATCGACCAGCAACAAATCAGCGTCACCTCGGACCGGGCGGACCACCGCGTGTTGTTTTCGAAAGTAGCGGATGAATTTGGACGGCATGCCTTTCAGCTGCGTGTGAAACCACTCGTCGACGAAACCAACAACGACAACAACTACGCAGCTTTCGAGGTGGAGACGATTGAGGATTCGATCCGCGTCTTATTGGCCGACAATCTGCCGCGCTGGGAATTTCGCTATCTGTCAAATCTGTTCACCCGCGACAAAAGTCTCGAATACGAACAATTGCTGTTTGCGCCGGAAATTGCCGGCACCGGGCGGTTGCAGCGGCTGCCGGAATTTCCCCGCAAGGTGGAGGAGTGGAGCTACTACCGCATGGTGATTCTGGGAGATGTGACTCCCCGCCAACTCGATCGCGATAGCCAAGAGGCGCTGCGAGAATATGTGACTCGTCAAGGTGGGACGCTGGTCATCATCGCCGGCCAGGAAGCAATGCCGCACGCCTTTCGGGGAGAACCTTTGGAAGAATTAATCCCTGTCGAGGAGTCAACGGTGATTGCCAATCGCAAAAATGGCTACCATCTGCAATTGACGGCCGAAGGAAAAATGGCCGACGCTCTGCAAATTGGCGAAGACGCTTTTAGTGGCGACCGGATTTGGCAAGAGATGTCGCATTCACTGCCGGTTTATTCCATGTCGGACTACAGTCAGCCCAAACCGACCAGTCATACCTTGATCCGCGCCGTTACGCCGGGTGGGACGGAGAGTGGAGACTCGGGACGGGCCTTTTTGTGCTGGCAAATGGTGGGCCGCGGACGGGTGGTTTATTTGTCGGCGCCAACGACCTATCAATTGCGGATTCGCAATGGTGATCGGTACCACCACCAGTTTTGGGGGCAACTCATTCGCTGGGCGATCGCCCGCGACCTGTCGACCGGTTCCAAAACGGTCCGCATTCAGACCGACAAATCGACCTACAACACTGGCGAGGGTGTCGAAGCAATTGTGCAATTGCGAAATTTGAAAGGCGCTCCAATTACCGGAGCACAGCTTGAGGCACGCGCACAACAAAACGGCAAAGTCGCAGCTTCAGTCCCGCTGACCGAGGACACCACCATCCCCGGCCGCTATACAGGACGCTTTGACGGGTTAGCAGTCGGTTCCTATGCCGTGGCCGTGACCGGCAGTGATGTCGAGGACCTGTTGAGATCCGAAAAAGCCGAAGGTCCGATTGAAACACTGATTTCGATTGATCCCACATTGTCCATGGAAATGGGCGACACCCGCTCCAACCGCCCCTTGTTAGCACAGATCGCCGAATTGACCGGCGGACAGGTGGTCCCACCAACCGCGGTGAGCGAAGTGTTGCAAACGATCAATCTCTCGCCGCACGTGACCGAAGAGACGTCGCGGCAGGCATTGTGGGATAGTTGGTTGTGTTTTTGGGTCATCTTTATTTGCTTGGCCGTGGAATGGACAATTCGCAAAATAACCGGCTTGGCCTAACTCTACGTTTACGTTGCCCCGCCCGTAAGTTGTTGTGGTTTCCGTCAGAAAACAGTTAAGATGAATCGTCCAGCCCAACGCTTGAAGTTGAAGGAGTCGAACAATGTCGACGACCACGCGCTCTGTTGAAGTGCCCGCTCCCGTCCGCCAAAAGTTGCGCGATGTCCGGGGCCGCAATACCAAGTTGCGTTTTCTGGCCGGCGCGATGACTGCGCTCGCGGGATTTCTGGCAGTAATGATGGGCGCCATGTTGATCGACTGGCTGTTCACACTGTTTAGCACCTCCATGCGTACGCTGTTGACGGTCATCTCGTTGTCCGCCGGCGGCGTGTTCATACTTGCTTGGGGGTTGCGTCCGCTGCTGGCGCGGTACCAATTGGGCGACGTGGCTCGCGAGGTCGACGAGGCAATTCCGGAACTGGAAGAACGTTGGTCAACAGTCGCGGAGTATTCAGAAAATGATGATCCGTTGGAAATGCGCGGCGCGGAGGCGATGATCCAAAAAGTCGCTCACGAAGCGGCCGATCTGGACGCTGTGGTTACAACAGATGCCGTCGCCAAAACAGACGGTGTACGGCACGGCGCTTATATTCTCGGCGGAATCTCCGCTGTGTTGTTATTGGCCATGGTCATGGATTGGCAACAGACGTCGGTGTTGATCCACCGCTTTTGGATGCCAGCGGCCAATATCAGTTTGACCGAAGTCACAACCGTCACGGGTGATACCCTGGTCGGCCAAGGCGAACCGCTGCACTTACAGGCGACCGTGAAAAACCGACCACAAGCCACGGCGCTTTTGTTCATGCGCTATGCCAACGGAGACGCCCCCGAACCTGTGGAGTTGTTTCCTCCTGGAAAAGGCGATCAGACAACTTTCACTCATGAAGTGCTGGCGGTCGAAGAATCGTTCGAATACCGCTTCCGCAGCGGCGACGGCCAAACGGCGTGGCACAAGGTCACGGTCGTCGAACGTCCACGAATCGCAGGGATTGATTTCCGCATCACTCCGCCCGCGTACAGTCAATTGGAAGCAGTGCACCAACAGGGCCTGCCCCGTAAAATCAAGGCGCTGGAAGGCAGCCGACTGGAGGTCTCCTTTCAAGCCAGTACAGCCTTATCGATGTTTGAAATGCTGCTGGGAGATGAGCAGTCCACTACGTTGTCGGCGAACGGCGAGGGGAAGTATGTTTTTTCCACACTGCTGACCAAACCGCTCACCCTCTCGCCGCTATTGACCAGTGAGCATGGTTTGAAAAACGACAGCCCGCCGACCTGCCGCGTGATTGTGTACCGCGACCGCGCACCACGCGTCAAAGTCACTACCCCCGATAGTGAAATCGCCGTCCGTCCCGACGACACCGTGACGGTGGAATTCGCCGCCAAAGATGATTTCGGCATCACCAAAGCCGAGCTTGTCGTCTATGACGGACACGGCCCCGATGCGAAAGAATTGAAGGTCATTGAAATTCCACTCGATGATCAAGCCGGCGCCGAAGCAGTTACCGGCGAGGTCGCCCTGGAGCTCAAGGAGTTCGACCTCAAGCACGGCACGGAAATCAGCTACGCCGTACGGGTTTTCGACACCAAACAAACCATGTCCGACACACGACCGGAGCAGGAAACGGACCTCGCCGATGCGCAACCGAACCAAGAATCAACCGACACAATAGCGGCATCCGAGACACAACCCGTGGATCAGGAACCGCAACCCCCGAAAACCAATCCGGAAAACCAAGATCAAATTACCAGCAATGATCCAACGGCAAACCCCAACACGACCAAAACAGACAACACAGCATCCGAGACTGAGAAATCAGCAGCCGATAGCGAATCGGAATCGTCAGATGATGCCGCCCCCGGTGCTTCACCGCCGCAGGATCAAGCATCGACAAAACCGAATAACGACGCGTCCGACGAAAACGACGGTGAAAATACTGGTAAGAAAACTGGTAAAAAAACCGAGAACAAAACGACCGGGCAATCCAAGCCAGCACAAGATTCCACCGGCAAGCAGCCCGGCGAATCTCAGCCGACTGCCAAGGGCGATCCTGCTGCGACTAAGCCCGGCGAATCCCAAGAGAAACAGCCAACCGATCCGTCCCAACCAGCTGCGCCGTCTCAACCGGGGGATTCCCAGCCCAACACAGCGGATAAACCTCCTCAGCCGGGCGAAGCCTCGCCGGCTGGCTCGCAAAACCCCCAAAGTCCCCCAGCAAAACCTGAGGAGGACGAACAGCAGAAACCAGGCGGCAAATTGGCGGGTGCCCCCAAACCGGGTGATGAGATGACCCGCCGGATGTTGGATGTCGGCCAACGCAGTTCCAGCAAACCGCTGCGACTGATGATTGATGAGTGGGCCGGTTCGTTCGCCGGGCAGGCTCGCGAAAAACTACAACTGCAGATCGACCCGGTATTAAAAGAATTAGACGAACAACTCGCCGCTGCCCAACAACGCGTCAACCCGTTGGTCTCCGATAGCCCCGACACGAATTGGGACTCAGGCAAAGCCGATGCGGCCGGTCAAGCTGACGGGCATCTCGCCGCCGGTAAAGCGACGATTCTCAAATTACGCGAGAAGTCAGTCGATACGCCCTATGCGTTTATTGGCCTGCAATTGATCAACATCGGCCAGGAACACGTAGGCCCGGCCCGTGAACATCTGGCAGCAGTCACTGCCGAAGCAGCGGAAGCGCGGGGCAAAGATCTGCAGCGTGCCCAACACCACATTCGCCGCGCCCGCGAGTTGCTGGAACAACTGACGCATAAGTACGAAGTGGTGAAACTCAACGAAAAGCTCGATGAGACCATGGCGCAAATCAAGAAGATGCACCAGTTTTATGTCGAAGGAACGTTTGCGTTACTGCAGTCCAAAAAGCCGACACTGAATCCCAAGAGCCGCAAGTTCCTGGAATACGAAATCGACGAAGAATTTCGTAAGAAATTCCAAGAACTGTTGGAACGCAAACGGGATATTCAAGCCGAGTTGGCCAAGGCCTTGGCCAATGATCCTCGCTTGCTGAGGCGGTATATGGCGGCCACACGATTACAGGCCGACACACTCAGAGATCAGTTGACGATCCTCGCGCGGCGGCAGCAGGAACTGAACAAACAGGTCGCTGCGTGGGCCAAACTGCCCGAAGCTGAACGGACCGAATTGGCCAAGCAGGATATTCGATCGTGGCAAGTGCGTTCCTCCACGGAAATTGCCGCGGGAGCAGCGACGATGCTCGATAATTACGTCACTTGGATTCCGCTGGACTTGGATGTCAATGAAGGCGAATTGGCAAAAATGCAAGAGGCGGCAACGATGTTGGCCACCACGGCGCGATCGTTGTCCGATGCCGCCGCTGGAGAAAACGCCGCCGCCGCACGGGAACAAGCAGAATCCTTGCACCGACAACTGAAGGAATTTCAAACGCGGTTACCGGACATTATGAACGACCATCCCGAACATAACCGTTTGGCGATACATGTTGCAAATCGCCTGGCCGAGGTAAAGAAACTCATCACACAAACCTCGGGATGGGTCTATCAGGCCAATACGGTTGCCGACGGCTTGCATCATCTGGCGGCCGATGTGGAGCAAAACCGCATCGCCATCGATACGGCGCATCTGGCCGTCAAACTCGAAAGCCTGGAATCGACGCTGGCCGGCATGCCGGATCATCTGATTCAATTGGCGCAAGATCTGTTTGTGACATTCGACGAATATCTGCTACCCGATCTGGTGGCAACACAATTGGCACTGCAACAGAATCAAATGCCCAAAGCTGTCGAGCAACAGATCACCGTCTCCCAGGATTTCGCCAAAGCCGAAGAGCAACTCGACGAGATCATGGACGGCATTATTAAAGAGTTGGACTCCGCTCCGGCGATTGCCAAGCTCGAGGGAGGGGACAATTTGCGAGCTCAGACCCTGGAAGAACTGCTGGCCATGCTCGAAGATGAAAGATTGGCGGCGGAAAATCTAGGAATTCCGCCCCGCCCCAATAACATCAACATCGAAAAAGATTGGCTCGCTCCGAATAGCGGACAGGGCAGCGGTGGTATGGCCGGTATGGCCCAAGGGCAAGAAGCCGCCAAGAAATCATCGAAACTGCAACAAGAACTGCGCAAAGCCAATCGGCGATTGAAACAGGTGGATCAGGCGAAGGCGAATCGCAAAAACCGCCGCGATCAAATTCGCTGGAACACACTGGCCTCGGAACTAGAAGACAAACTTCGCCAAGGCCGCGGCCACACTCCCCCAGAACAATACCGCCGCGCCATCGAACGCTATTTCGAAACCATCACCAAAGAAGATAATGCCAATGGCACTGACGCGCCCTAGGTTATCGGGTACGTCACGACGAACCTGACAGAGCGTGATCAGGAGATTCGGGTACAACATGTGTGCGCGGCTCGACAGGTGCCTCGCCCGAATTGTTAATTTCACAAACGACGGACCAGCTGATGCGGAATTTGTTTGCGGACATCCCCGCTGAATTGCCTGACGAACTCACCGAAACCGTGCTCAATGCCGCAAACGTCCGTATCGAACGGATCGTCTCCCACGGCCAAGCCAGCCCCGCTTGGTTTTGGTACGATCAATCCGAGCACGAATGGGTCATGGTGTTGCAAGGGGCGGCACGGTTGTTATTCGACGGGGACGCTGCTCCGGTCGAATTGCGTGCGGGCGACTACCTTGAGATTCCCGCGCACCGTCGGCATCGAGTGGAGTGGACCACCCCCGACGAACAGACCGTCTGGCTGGCCGTTTTTTATTCCGTGGGATAGCACCGGCGGGTTTCCTGGCGATGTTTGTGCTACGATACGCTGCATTTGCGGGAATCCCATTGGGGAACCCGGATCCATCGGCCGGCATTATTTTAATTTCCGACAAGACATCATGAAACCATTGATGCGTCGCGGTCTGGCAAATTTCTACTATCTGCGGCGGCCGCTGTTTCGCTTTTCGCTGTTACTGCTGGTGGCGGCGGGGCTGGTCGTGGTGGGCGGATTGTGCTTTCACGACTATTATCGCCACCAGCAGATGAGTTATAGCGAGGCGTTTTATACGACGTATTGCTTGATCTTCATGGAGCATATTTACGAGTACCCTGAGCATTGGCTGTTGCGATTGTTTTATTGGGGCTTGCCTCCGCTGGGTTTGGCGGTGATTCTCGACGGCATTGTGCAATTCAGCTACCACCTTCTCCGGCGCGACGAAAACAGTAAGGAGTGGATGCAGGCCATGGCCAAGACTTACAACGATCACGTCATCTTGTGCGGACTGGGACGTGTGGGATTTCGGATCCTGGAAGAACTTCAACTTCTCGGCGAGCAAGTGATCGTGTTGGAGAAAAACGCAGATTCAACCAACATTCCTTATGCTAGAAAACGCGGCATTCCGCTGTTTGTAGGCAGCGGTCGCGAGGAAGGCATTCTGGAAGAATTGAATCTGGCCGCAGCCAAGTCGATTATTCTCGCCACGGACGACGACTTGGCGAATCTGGAAATGGCCATCGATGCCCGAAAGCTCAATCCCGATGTCCGCATTGTGATGCGGATGTTTGACCAAGACCTCGCCTCTAAAATTCGTGAAACCTTTGGCATCGATCTGGTGTTTAGCACCTCGGCGGTGGCGGCCCCGCTGTTTGCCACCGCATCGACGGACCGTTCGATCACCAACTCGTTTTATGTCGACGGCAAACTGCTGGTGGTGGCTGAAGTCGACGTGGCCGACAACTCAACCCTGGTCGGCCGCGACATCCGCACGCTGCGCCGCAAACACGACATCTATGTAATCACTTGCAAACGCGCTGGCCGCTCAGATTTCTATCCCGAAGGCGATCTCAAACTGGCTGTCGCCGACCGCATCACCATTCAAACCGAGCCGGCCATGCTGAAACAGATCCACCGCTGGAACGGCGGCGAAATCGTGCAATGACGGGCATTCTGTTTTTGGAGTCCGCTCTCCCAGCTTTTTCCTTCAAACAGAAGCTTAAGTCCCAAACAACCGTTTTGCATCACTCGGCGACTTGCCACGGTTGGCACGGGTTTCCAGATTGGTTCTCCAAGACTCTGAGAGCTCCGGGCAACTCGCCAATCGCAGGTCGTCCTCATGCTGTCTTGGCTTGGCATACATGACCGAACTGGCCCAGGAGAGTGTTAACTCGGGGTGCAGTCGTTCGACGAGTTCAAACGGCATGTCGGCCGCGATCTCGCCTTCTTCCAGGACGCGGAGGTACCATCCGGTTCGCCCTGTTTTTTGGACCAACACCGACAGGTTGGGGACGTTCCAGCGTTTCGAGAGTTTCCAACAGGGCTGACGCGGTTGCGAGACCTGCAATAAACATTGGCCAACGCGGAATGTGTCGCCAATGCAGCAGCACGATTCATCAATCCCCGAGACGGTCAAGTTTTCGCCGAAGCCGCCGGCTGGAAACTCAACGTCCTCGATCTCAGAATTCCACGTGGGATAATGACTCGCCGCATACGCCAGAACGGCTTTGTCGGGTCCACCATGATGTTTGGAGTCAGCCTGTTCGTCGCCGGTAAGATTGGTGCGGCTTACGAATACCGGACCTAGGACGTTCATTTTGATGATGGCCGAGGTCCACGGTTTGGCGGACTCACCCTCGCCGTCGAATTGTTGGGGGCGGCCGATCTGAATGGATTCAATTCGTGGGGACATAGCAGCTGATTTCAACTCCGAAAGGACCGCGAATTCAATTCCGTTGGCTACGATGGCTTGTCACCGGTGCCAAGCAAACCCAAGACACCCAATGCATAAAAGGTATATTCCACGTCCGCCTGTTCATCCCAACCAGCGCCGCGAAAACCGCCGTCGGGAAACTCCAACGCATTGATAAATCGCTCGACGGTGTGCGGTTTGACCACGTTGTCGATGCCCAAATCCTGACAAGTCAGCAGTCCGGTAAAGGTCGACAGCGAATCAGAAAATGGGATACGGGTGTTGGCCTGAAAACCTCCCTCGTCGCCGCGGACTTCACGTAAAAACGCGCGGACATCTTGGTGGAATTCATCATCAAAGGCGTTGTACATCCGCAAGACGGCCACGGCAGCTGCGGTCGGGTTGGTGCCGCTGCGTTTCATGGGACCGATTTCAACAAACCCACCATCCTCCCGCTGCCGATCATAGATGAATTGCACCAACCGATCGGGATGGGGAATCGTGCGGCCGATCAATTCATAGCACAGCGCGATCAAAAACGTGTGATAGGTACTGCCAGCGGCCCCTTCATGGGTTTTGGCGTATCCACCGTCTTCGGTGCGAAAGCTTTCTAGAAACTCAGCCAAATGCACGGGCCAGTCCGGATCGTGCTCGGCCAGTACGTCGATGCCGGCGGTCGTTTGTACAATCAATGCGCAGTACAACCAACTGACGATATCGATTACCGACCCACCAAACGGATCGATACTTTTCAAATATCCGGCAATCGGCCGGCAGTCGTCAGCAGTGATCGCCCCCATCACCGCCAGGCTACGCACCGCAAAGGCAGAGTAATAGAGGTCCGATTCACGGGGAGCGTCCTCGTCACCCGGATCGCGCAGTTCCTCGGGCGTCTCCCGTCCGCAAAACCCGCCATCAGCGGTTTGCTGCGCCAGAATAAATCGGCGATGCCGTTCGCGCCTCTGCGGATCCAGTCCAGCCAATCCAGCACTGAGGCGATTGCCAAGTTCGAGAAGATAGGGTTCCGCAGGCATGGTGGAGAACGGCCGTTTTCAACCAGTTGAAAAACTGGAAATCGCTAGGTAATCGGGTGCCACTGGCGGCTCGTCCGCCAGTGTTTTACAGGTAGCACAAATCCACATGCGGCAAAGCCGCTCGTAGCACCGATTTTCATCGTGCCGTTAGGCTCCGACAGTTCCCAGAATCGGCAGGGGAGCAAGGACCGACGTGGCGGGAGATGTCTGCGAGGATTCCTCGGCGAGAACCGTGTCGACCATGAAATACAACAATTGCCGCAGCGCGTCGGGTTGTACGTCGTCGGCCAATGCTTCGGCGCGTGCGCGGGATTTTTCGATCAAGGCGTTGGCTTTTTCGAATACGCCGCACTCGTCGTAAATCCGCCGCAAGCGGCCCAAACGAAATCCGCCGTCACCCTCTCCGGTGAGGATCTCCTCTAGTTCGCTGCGCTGCTGGGCATCGGCCGCTTCGAGCGCCATGGCCAACAACAACGTCGGTCGTAGCGAAAGTGCGTCTTGACCGGCGATCAACTTGTTGTCGTCGTCGCCCTGCCAGTCTTTCAGGTCGTTGAGAATCTGGAAACCCACTCCCAGGTGTCGGCAAAATGCGGGAATCATTTCGCGATATTCGTCGATCGCGCCCCCCATCCGCAGACCGGCAAACAGTGCCGCCTCGAATGCAGGGGATGTTTTGAGGGCATAGATTTTGAGGGCATCAATCGGTGTGAGGTCGATTTCACCATTGGCTTGCCACCGCATCTCGGCGCCTTGACCATCGCACAATTTGATATGTGCTTTGGCCATGCTGTCCAACACATCGGCAACCACATCGCCACCCAATTCCGCAGCTCCACGGCTCACCAGTCGGTAACCCAGGCCGATCAAATAATCGCCCACGTTGATCGCCATGCCTGTGCCGTAACGGCGATGCAATGTCTCTTGGCCGTAACGGTAAAGGTCGTCATCTTCGATGTCATCATGTGCCAACGAAGCTTTGTGGAAGGCTTCGATAGCAATCGCGCCGCGGCGAACCGCGACTGGAATTTCGATGTCATCGCCGAATCCCGCCGCCAATCCGCTGCTGCCACTCACCGCATCATAAGCGGCAAGTGTGATGAAGGGCCGCAAACGTTTTCCGCCGTGCGCCAGCCAGTCGTAGGAAATGGCTTCGGTTGAGGCCAATGGGGAATCGACATCGCTTGAGGCCCCCGTACTGCGAATCGGCGGAACCAACTCGTCGAACTGTTCCTCAAACATGCGATTCGAGGCCCGCATCAACGGGATATAACCGTTGGTCTGCGGTTCGGGGAGCGGTTCGTATTTTTCCAAACAGTCCCAGATCCACGATTCATCCAGCGTGGTGTTTTTGCAATCTCCCGTATGCAGCGGCACCGCATACGAGGGGACGCCGGCGACCAGAACTTTGTCGATCGCCTTTTCCAACACGTTGAGACAAGCGACTCCCAAGATACCGTCGACATGGCCCGAGACAATAATCTTCAGAACAATCGGCGACCCTTCAGCAACCAGGACCTTATAGCCCAGTTGTTCGGCGCGGACTTTATAATCAGCGATCGAGCAGGCGCCGCATTTTTCGCAATCGAGACCGAATTCGTCGTAGTCGGCCGGACAGCCTTCGGCGTGTTTCAAACAGTGCGGCAGCAACAACAAACGGCGGTCGAATGGTAAGGCTAGGAATTGGCGTTTCCAGTAGAAATTGCCAATGAGCACCATGACGAAGCCGAGGAATTTTTCCGGCTGATTGATCTCTTTGAGCAGTTCGTGACCGTAGGCCTCCAACTCGCCTTTATTGAACGGCTTGCTTTTGTCGAGACGCTCCACGAAGCGCTCGGCATCGTCGCGCATCGATTCCCGCAGTTCGAGCGTTTCTGGAACCGCTTTCAGGTGGCTGGTACTGCGTCGTTTCGCCCGCTTGACCGGCTTTGCCGAGGGACTGTTCGTTTCGCTGACCGTCGCAGTGGTCGCACCTTGATCTCGCCCGTGTGATTCGCTGGATGCGATCGTCAAGGAATTCTCCTTCTCTGTCGGTCAATCTGAATGCGAACTATGTAACGGAGTTTCGGCAGGGAACGTCTCGTCGCGAGTCATCTGGCTAGATTTCGCCCGCGCGCAGCCCAGGGCGGCTACGGTGAAGATTATCGGATATAACCTTTCAAAATACCACAATTTGGCGAAATAAAAACCAATCGGGGTCGTGCGAGCGAACTCATTTTGCTCTACACAGCTTACCAGCCAGCCCACCCCGCGACCAGCGGCAGGGGATATCTCCGTTTCCGCCAATATTGCTTCAACCGCCAGCGCTGTTTCCTCGACACTTGAGGAAATACCGGCATTGCCGCCCCAACCCCCGTCGGAATTTTGCACCGACTTGATACATTGCAGGCCTTGGAGTGCCTCAGGCGCGTCGTAACGACCGGCCGCGGCGTATGCAGCCAAAACCCGTGCCGTGCCGTAGACCGGATTTTCATCATCCGGTGAAAACTGATTGCCAAACCACAGCGGCAGCCAGGAGCCATCAGCCCGCTGGACTTTGCTCAAGTAGGCAAACCCCTGCTGGATAGCCTGAGCGGACCGTGACAACAACGTTGGCTCCGCCTCCGGTTGCCGTGACTTCCAGGCGAGCAATGCCCGAATCGCGTGTGCTGTCAAATCCGCGGCGCTGCGGTCGAACGGCAAGGCGCCCCAACCGCGGCAAAACGTGGGCCAGCCACCGTCGCGATTTTGCAGATCCAACAACCAATTCACTGCAGCCGCAAGTGCCTCGGCTTCGTCGGCGGGAATCGTTTCCTCTTTGCGCAATTTGAGTAGCGCTAAAATTGCCCCGGGCGTGTCATCCGCATCCGGCACGCCACCCGATAAATCGGTCCACGCCCATCCGCCCGGATCGGCGTTGGTGTAGGGATGCACCTCGCGATATTGCTGCTGCAACAGCCAATCGCGAATTGCTGATTGGTCCGCAACAGCCAGATCGTCTTGCAAAGCGTTCACCGACAACGTCGTGGTCCATGTCGCAAGATTCGTATCGATCGGCCAACTGCCGTCAGGGCGAACCGAGTCGCGCAAAAACTTCACCCCTTGTCGCACCACCGCATGATCAGTCAACCCGCAACCCGCCAAACTCATGGTGACGAAACTCGTCAGCGGCGCCGCTTCGAGAAATCCGCCGCTGGTCGGTTGGATTTTCTCTAGCAACCGCAGACTCCGCCCAATCGCTGCTTGCCGCAACCAGCGCAACGGTAAAAACCACGGTTTGCGATGCTGAAATCTAACTTGTCCAATCGCAATCAACGCCGGCAACGCATAGCTAACGACCGGCAGGCGTATGGTTTTATAAAATTGCGGCGGGATACAGGCCAATTCAAACGGCAGTGCGGAGACTTCACTCCAATCGACCAACCCGGCCAGCGCGCAGTGTGTCAAAATCGGGACCGAAAATGTCTTGTCTTTTCCATAACGCGCAATGACCGCTGGGACTCCGCCGGCGGTGTCTATGTAAGCGTGGGCAGCGGTTACGGTCTTGGAAAACGATTCAACCGTACCGGTTGCGTGAAACACCGCGTGGGCCAACATCGTGGTGGAAATATTGCTGAGACTTTGAACCGTATCGCCCCACCCGCCGTCATCGTTTTGGTGATCCACCAACCATTGCAGCCCGTCATCAATCAAATTTTGATCGTCCTGCGTCGACGGTGTGCTGTGTTTCTGCACTATTTGCAGCGCCATGACCGCCGTTGCAGTTGAGAGTGCCGACGTCGACAACTCTCCTTCCCAATGTCCGGCGGCATTGCGCTCGGACAACAGTCTCCCCGCCGCCGTTTGATAACAGCCTTCGATGCGTTCGAGAGTGAGGGAGGGGTGTGCAAACACAGGCGGGCAGTGCGGCAGGAGTCGGGTCCGCGGTGCGGACCGTGCAAGGGATTATGGTCCGCTCAGCGGACAAATACGACTGCTTAAAAATCGAGATCGTCGAGACCGTCAATCAGGTCATCGAGTTGGTCGCGCTTTTGCGGCTGGGAATCTTGACGTTTGGGAATGCCGACGGTCATGCCCACCGCATCTCGGCCATCTGCAACCAATTCGGTATCGCGTTCCTGCGCCGCCAATTCCATGGCTGACGGAGCGCCGAATAGTTTGGAAAGGTCGATCTTGAGATTCCCAATGCCCCCTTCCTCCGAACCGGCAATCGCGGGGGTTTTATGGCCCGGGAAGATGATGGCATTTTCGGGGCAAACACGACTGCAGGCAGGGCAACCTTTTTTACAGTTGTCCTGTTGCTCGACCAAAATTCGCTCCGCCCCATCGACGCCATACACCCCAAACAGACAGAAGTCGATGCACTCCATGCAATTTGTGCAGCGGCTATAATCGATCACCGGATACCAGCGACGTTTGACCGGACCGCTTTCGAGATCAATGGGACGGTGACCATTGCTGTCAGCCGGACTGTGGCCATTCCCATTTCCGTTGACCGGTTGCCCATTGCCGTTTTCATTTTTTTGCGGATTCAAGTATTGCTGCATTTGGTCCGGACGGGGCGTGCCGCCGATCCAGTCCAGCAACTCAACGGTTTGTACGGAAGCGCTGTTGGCGATCCGCTGGATCTCGCCCAGAAAATCGGCCGCTTGATCCCGGGCGCGGAGATCGATTGTATAGATTTTTCGGTTGGGAACATCTCGCGCGCCGATGGCATTGGCTGACGGCTGCAATTCTTCCTCGTCAACCTCTTCTTCCTCCTCGGACTTCAACTCGCTTTTGCCCTCTTGCCCGCTGATGCCGTTACGATCCAGAATCCACCGCGAGGCACGGGGGTATAGCCAGGAGAGCACGATCAGATCGCCGGGGACCGATTTGAGGAACAGCATGCCGGGATGATCGGTGGTCAGATCGTACAGATGAGGAACCAGCGACACCTCCACTTTGCCGTCAAGCATGAGTTGCGTGGCGATATCTTCTTCCAAGGCCCGCAGCTGGGGATTTTTGCTTTGAGCCTGGGAGATAACCACCGTAATCCGCTGACCTGCCATAAGTCGCCGCCTCTGTCGTAAAAATACCGCCTGCGGACATCGCAGCCGCCTGCCTGGATTATAAACAACCGTGAGCGCAACCTGTAGCCCGTGGTGCGACAAATACTATTACGGATGTCATTGTCCAAAAAAGAACCTGCATTCTCTGGACGTTTTTTTACCGATTAATCGTTCATTTGCCCCTTGATGATCCGCTGCGTCGCTTCCCATCCTGCTTCGAGCAATTCGATGTACTCCGCCGGCGCCAGCGTGGGGGCTTCGGTCGCAAATTCGAATAACCAGCCCGCTCCATAATTGTCGGTGTTGATCAACGACGGATCATCCAACACCGCGTCGTTAAATGCCACGAGACGTCCGTCAGCGGGGGCGTAGAGGGTGGACAGCGCTTTGGAACTCTCCACCTCGCCCACTTCTTGCTTTTTGCGAACAACGGTATCCGCATCGATCATCCAATCCAAAAAATAAACGTCTTGCAACAGCCGTACGGAATAGGCGGTGAATCCGACGCGGTACACCTCACCCTGGGGCTGAAACCACAGGTGGCTTTCCACGTAATTGCGGTCGTTGGGAAACCGAGCTTCGTAACTTCCCATCATAAAAATCAAATCATCGGACATACATGTTCGCCGTGCGGAGTGGGGGAATTGAATTGCGAATTGCGTACGGGGGTGGTTAGCCGGGATTATCGACGTTCGGAGCTATCTCTTCAACGTCGACCCTGAAATTCGCAGCCGGTTCTCGGAGTGGAAGAATCCAAAACACCGTCAAAGCACGTCCCACGAACGAAATGAGAAACAACACTTGATAAGGATCCGCCGTGAAATTCCATCCCATCGCAAGAGTCCCCTGCTCGGCCAATTTGGCGAACAAAAATCCACCCAACATTCCGCTCACACCCGCAATCAACCCCGCCACATGCCGAAATAAGGCGATGTTGGCGGCATTGTCGCTGGGAGGCGAAAGCTTGAGCATCAAATTGGGCGCTGCGATATTCACGGCTCCCCAACCGCCCCACATCACATAGGCTCCGAAAACCCACCACCACTGCGCGATCCCCGCCAGACAGAAAAACAGCATCGCCACAGCCGTTGCCAGCACGCCCAGGATCAGGGCCGTCTTGTTGCCTAACCGGTCGGCGATGACTCCCGTCTTCCAAGAGATCGGAATTTGCACCAACTTCATCACGCTGGAGAGCAGATAATAGGTGCCGAGCGAAATCGCCAACGGTCCATACAAAAATTTGAAGATGACCACCTGCGTCAGCCCGGACCAAAATGCCAACCACCAACTATAAAAACAAAGCCGACGAAACGGCCGATCCGCGAGCGTCTGGATAATTCCCCGCAACGTCACCGATCCGCCTTTCACGCCCTGCCGCTGGTAGGCCAAGTCCGCTGCGGCTTCCTGCACGGGAATCGAGCGGATGCGGAGCATGGGCCCTAGCGACAACAAGAGCAACGCGATGCCGAGGAGCATGGTCCCCATCAAGGCCCACAGGGCTTGTTGATCGGAATAATTGCTGCGCCAATATCCACGCGCATAACCAGCGGCGACCGGCACAACCAACAACACCACCAAGGTCGCAATTTGCCGCAACGCAAAAAACCGTCCCCAGCGACGACCGGGTACTAAATCGGACAACCACGAAAAGTAAGCGACAAATGCAACCGCCTGGGCCGCTTGAGCAACGGCCAGG
This sequence comes from Symmachiella macrocystis, assembly GCF_007860075.1. Taxonomy (NCBI): domain Bacteria; kingdom Pseudomonadati; phylum Planctomycetota; class Planctomycetia; order Planctomycetales; family Planctomycetaceae; genus Symmachiella; species Symmachiella macrocystis. The sequence continues at coordinate 3,843,530 of NZ_SJPP01000001.1, read as the reverse complement.
CAGCCGATCATGATCCACACGGGATCAATGCCAGTCGGCCTGAGCGTGGGGATGGCTAGCAAGGGAATTCCACACAGCGCCCCGCGCGAAATCAAGGAACAGACAAACCACGTCCGTTTACGGTCGCCCAACCAACGAATAATTGGCCGCCCGGCGAGCGCCATGATGCCGACCGTTTCGGGCGTTGCCATCAGCACGGCCAAAACAATCGGGCTGGCGTCTAATTCCGAGGCGAAGTAGCTCAAAAACCCGCCCGAGGTCAGCGCATTGCCGGCCGTCCACAACATCGAATTCCACAGCACCGCGCGAGTGACGGCATCGAGGTTGTCGCTGGGCTTCACGAGGCGCTCCGTTGGCCGTATTGCGAACGTGGACAGAGGGAAATCGGCAGCAATGCATCACGAATGATAGCACGTTACCTCACAATTTGCAGAGACTACCGTCTCCAACCAATTCAGGGAAATAAGTTCACCTTGCTCGCGGCGCTACTGAGTGCGACAATTAAGCAGCAGTAATTCTTCAGGAGCATGACATGGCCACCGCAACCCCAGCGAACACGACGACTTTCCCCGAGGACTGGACCGTCGCTGATTTGCAGAAGCACTTAGGCGGAATCCCTGCGGAACGTATCCGCGTTAGCCCCCCGCTCGGACAAGCCACCGAAGCGGACTTGATTCGTGCCAATGATCGCAAGCAAGGCATCTGCGAACTGATCGACTATGTGCTCGTGGAGAAACCGATGGGAAGCTTTGAATCGGAGTTGGCTGCTTTGATCATTTTTTATCTGCATGATTACTTGCGAAATAGTAATCTCGGCATTGTCTTGGGCGAAGCCGGACAGTTGCGCATTTTGCCGGATCAAATACGCGTCCCCGACGTGGCCTTCATTGCCTGGGACAGTTTTCCTGATCGACGACGTCCAACTGGTGCAGTTTACGGAATCCCTCCCGACCTAGCAGTTGAGGTTCTCTCCCCAGGAAACACCAAGGCCGAGATGGATCGCAAATTACGCGACTACTTCAAAGCGGGCACGCAACTCGTCTGGTATCTCGACCCCAAAGCACGTCACATGCGGGTCTATACCTCTGTTGATGATGTCGAGACAATTGATGAATCGGGCACGGTCGGCGGTGGGGAGGTGCTGCCCGGATTTTCTATGTCGCTAAAGGAACTGTTCGAACGGGCCGAACGGGATGCTCCCGAGCAATCCTGAGTCAATTCGCGAGTCGGTCATAAAGTGGCGGGCCGAGGATCAATAGCCCGACAATCACCGCAGCAATCGCCAGAACCAATACGGCCGCAGCGGCCACATCCTTGGCCGTTTTCGCCAATTCATGTTGCTCAGGCGAGATGAGATCGACGATTGCTTCGAGCGACGTATTGAATAGCTCGCTGGAAATCACCAGGGCAATCGTCAGCACCAAGACCGCCCAATCCCGCAGCGGGATCTGCAACCAGCCTGCCAGTCCGCAGACGGCTAAGGCGACGACGACATGAATCCGCAAGTTCCGCTCGTTACGCCACGCTTGGTATATGCCCGAGAAAGCGTGCACGAAACTTTGCAGCAGCGGCGTCCGTTTCATTCTGCTGCCCCTTCCAAGCCTCCAAATTGCCGCACCGCTTCGTAGATCACTGCTGTTGCCGTGCTGGCCAAATTCAAACTGCGGACTTCTTCACGCATGGGGTACTGCAGGCAATGCCCTTCGTTTTCCTGTAGCAGTCCAGCGGGAAGTCCGCGGGTTTCGCTGCCGAAGACGACGACATCGCCTTGCCCGAACTCGGCATCCCACACTTGGCGGCGGCCGAATTTGGTGATGTACCACCACGTGCGTTCAGGGAGCCGTTCGCGAATTTCCCTCAGATCATCAACCGCTTCCCAATCGACGTACTGCCAATAATCCATCCCCGCCCGGCGAAGGTGTTTGGCGTCGAGATGAAATCCCAACGGCCGCACCAACCACAACTTGGCACCGACCGCCGCGCACGTCCGGCCAATATTACCGGTATTTTGCGGAATGTCCGGCTGATACAGGACAATGTGCAACAGCGGTTCACTTTTCTCAGGCATCGCCACCACGCACTCAACAGAGAAATCAATCAATCCACGAAAAAATCGGCGATGTCTTACACCTTGGCAATCGCCAACGCGACATCCGCGGGGCCAACGCTCACGCTTTTAGCCCCTTCCGGCGGTGTCTCGTCGCGATTCAACGCGTCGGCGAGAGTTTCGCCGCAGATATAATCCTGCCATTGTTCGATCGCCGCGACCACTTCGGCATCGTCCGTGCAATAGGTCACAACAATGCGATTCTCAATTTCCAGGTCTGCGTCTTTACGCAGTTGCTGTACGTGCCGTACCACGTCGCGGGCCATTCCTTCACCGATTAACTCCGGCGTGAGCACCGTTGCCAGCGCAATTTGAACGCCATCCTGGTCCGCTGCCGCCCAATCGGCCGCTTGCTCGGTGCCAACCATCACGTCGTCCGGTCCTAATCCGAGCTCTTCGCCACCCAGTGTGACCGTGACGGATTCGCCACTGCGTAACGGGGCCAACAGTTGACCATCCAAATTCGGCAATTCCTTGCGGATCACGCCCAATAGTTTCCCGTACCGCGGTCCAAGTGTTTTTAGGTTGGGCTTGTAGGTGTACGAAACCAATTCGTCCAGGTTTTCGCAACCGGTGATCTGTTTGATGTTCAATTCTTCCTTGATCACGTCCAACAGATTTTCGATCGCCGAGAGATGCGCCGGGTTCGCGCAAGCGAATCGCAATTCGGCCAATGGTTGCCGCACGCGGAGGCTCGTTTTTTCACGCAGCCCGTGGCCGAGATTCACTACCAGTTGCGCCAATGCCATTCGCTCACTCAATTCCGGATCGAGCACCGCTGGATCGGCTTGGGGATAGTCGCACAAATGCACGCTCTCGGGGGCCTTCTTGTCGACCGCGCAAACCAGGTTTTGATACAGACGCTCGCTGAGAAACGGAATCACCGGGGCGAGCAACTTCGTCAGCGTGACCAACACGTCGTACAACGTTTGATAGGCGGCCAATTTGTCGCGGTCACCCGCATCCTTGGAACGCCAAAACCGGCGACGGTTGCGGCGGATGTACCAGTTCGACAGGTCGTCGATAAATCGCGCCGCTTCACGCAAAAATCCGGCAACGTTGAAGTCCTGCATTTCCTCGTTGGCGGTTTGGATCAGCGCGTGCAGGTTCGCCAACACCCAACGGTCGATCTCTGGACGCTCGGCAACTGGCATCGCTTCGGTGGTGACGTCGAATTCATCAAGCCGGGCGTAGTTGACGAAAAACGTATACGTGTTCCACAGCGTGATTAAAATTTGCCGCCGCGTTTCATCGGCGGGTGGGCTGACGACTTTACATGTCGGATGTCCTTCCGCCGTCTGATCGATCGGTCCATCCGCGGTTTGTAGAGTGACGGGTTGTTCAGGGTTCCGATGCCCAAACCGGAGGTCAGTTGCGGGATTTTGTGACATGTACATCCAGCGCAGCGTGTCTACACCAATTTGCTCGGCAGCTTCCTCAAACCAAATGGCGGTACCGTCGCCTTTATGCATTTGTTTGCCCTCTTCGTTCATCACGAGCCGGTGCCCCAGCAAGTTCTTGAACGGCGGCGAATTGTCCATCATCGTGCCCATTGCCAGCAACGCATAAAACCAATTGCGGAACTGGCCGGGGAAACATTCGGTGACGAAATCGGCCGGATACCACTTCTGCCATTCCTCGCGATTGCTGTTGTAGTGCATCGTCGAGAACGGAACGATTCCCGCATCAAGCCAGGGATTGCCGACGTCGGGGATCCGCGACATCACGTTGCCGTTTTTGGGATTCGCGATTTTGACTTTGTCGATCCAAGGACGGTGCGGCGTGTGCCCTTCGAATTCATCCCAACCTTCGACGGCGCGTTCCTTGAGCTCCGCCAATGACCCGATGACTTCAAAATCGCCGGTTTCTTCATCGACCCAAATCGGCAACGCCAGTCCCCAAAAGCGTTTTTTGGAGATCATCCAATCCCGCAT